>NZ_CP108067.1:8402787-9040574 GCF_036178145.1 Streptomyces sp. NBC_00273
ACCCCGTCCGATCTCTGCCGATCCCCGCGCGGGACCTGGGCAGCGGCTGTGTCGCGCGGGATGCTGGAGCCGCGCCGATCCCGCCCCGCGAGCGGAGGCCGCTGTGCCCGACCGCCCCCAGCCCGACACCTCCCCGCCCCACATCCCGCCCGACACCCCCCTCGCCCTCGAACTCCTGGTCCACGGAGTCGCCGGCGCCGCCCCCGGCGAGCTGCTCGGCGACCCGCGCACCGTCCGTGTCACCGGCGACTCCACCGCCGCCGTCTTCCGCCGCACCGAGGACGCCGACGCCGAGGCCCACCCCGAGCGGTACGCCGGGCGACCCGTCCCCGAGGCCTACTGCTGGTCCCGGCTCACCTCCGGCAACGGCGCCCGCGCCCTGTGGCTGCTGCTCCTGCCCTTCATGGTGGCCAACCTCGCCCACTGGGCCCGGCCGGCCACACCCGCCGCCGACCCCGCGCCGCGCGCCGTGCGCACGTACGGGGTCCTCGTCCGGATCCTCGCCCTCAGCCTGACCGTGCTGCTCATCGCCGCCGCCTGCGAGGTCGCGCTCGACCTCCTCGCCTGGCAGTGCGCGGGCTCCGGGAGCTGCGCCGGCGCCCGGTTCCGCTCCTGGCTCGGCTTCCTCGCACCGGGAGGAGGCTGGTGGGCCCAGCCCGGGCGGCGCCTCGCCCTCGGGGCGCTGGTCCCCGCCGCGTTGACCGGGCTGCTCTGGTACCTGTCGAACCGCACCTGGAGCGCCTACGAGTCCCAGCCCCCGCCCGCCGGCGCCGCCGACCCGGACACCGCCTCGGACCCCGAGCCCGCGCTCGGGCGCCCCGGATTCTGGTACGGCCGCCGCCTCGTGGCCCGGCTGCGCGCCGCGCACACCGCTGCCGGGCTGCTCACCGTGGCCGTGGCCGTCTCCGTGCCGACCGCCCGCCACGACCGCCGGGCCGGCGCCCCCCTCCTCGCGGCCCTCGGCACGCTCACGCAGGTCCTGCTCGCCGTCGGTGCCGTCGCCGTGGCGTCCGTCGTGTGCCGGCGCGGCCGCACCGAGGCCCGGCCCGACCACCGGCTCGACCGGGCCGCGGTCACCCTGTTGCCCGGCGCCGCCCTGGCCCTGCTCGCCGCCGTACTCGTGCACGCCTGCTGGTCGCGCCCCGACTGGACGGCCACCGGACGGCTCCCCGGGGACCTGACCTTCGGCGTGCTCATGCTGGGGCAGGGCCTCTGCGTACTGGCCCTCGCCGCCGTCGCCCGCCACCTCTACCGCAAGGCCCCCGACCCGGCGACCGCCCTGTACGGCCTCGGCGGGCCCGCCGTCGCCATGCTCGGCTGCGCGCTCGGCGGGGTGATGTCCGGCGGGGTCGCCCAGCGGGTCGCCGACTGGCTGGACGGGGGAGCCACACCCGGGACGCCCGGCGCCCCGCTGCCCGGGCCGCCCGTACTGCTGTCCTGGCAGGCCGCCGTACTGCCCCCGCTGCTCCTCGTACTGGCGCTGCTCGCGGGCTGGTTCGCGGTGCTCGGAGCCCGGGCGCGGGGCCGGCTCGCAGCCGCCGTGGCCGCCGAGTACCCGGGGGAGACACCGGACCTCGCCCGCAGCCGCCGGATCGCCGGGGCGCGGACCGCGGCCGCGCTCACCGACTCCGCGCCCTGGTTCGTGGCGGCCGTCTCCGGAATCACCCTGGTGCTCGGCGCGGGCGCGCTGGCCGGGGCCTGGTCCAGCGGAAAGGTCCCGGGGGAGGCGGCCCGGGGGACCGTGCCGCTGCTGGAAACCGCCGCCCGCGCCGCCCAGGACGCCGGGTCCTGGCTCATCGGCCTCGGCATCGCCGCCTTCATCGCCTGGGGCCGCCGCGCCTACCGGGATCCGGCCGCCCGCCGGACCATAGGGATCCTGTGGGACGTCGGCACCTTCTGGCCGCGCGCCGCCCACCCCTTCGCGCCGCCCTGCTACGCCGAGCGGGCCGTACCCGACCTGACCTGGCGGATGGCCGGCTGGACCGGCCGCACCGGCGGCCACCTGGTCATCTCCGGCCACTCCCAGGGCAGCGTGCTCGCCGCCGCGGCCGTCTGGCAACTGCCGCCGCCCGCCCGCCGCCGGGTCGCCCTGCTCACCTACGGATCCCCGCTCGGCCGCCTCTACGGCCGCTGGTTCCCCGCCTACTTCGGCCCGGGGCCGCTCACCGCCCTGCACCGCGAGGTCGACTGCTGGCGCAACCTCTGGCGGGCCACCGACCCCATCGGCGGGCCGGCGCTGCCCGGCGCGGAACCGGACGTGGACCGCGGCCCGCTCGCCGACCCGCTCGCCTACGGGCGCAGCGCCCGCCACCCGCTGCCCGCCCCGATCCTGGGCCACACCGACTACCAGGCCGATCCGGCCTTCGCCGCCGAACGCGATGCCCTGCTCGCCCGGTTGGACGCCGCCGCGAGGGCCGAGGTGCCGGGTCAGCGGGTCGCGGACGCGGTCAGCAAGGAGCGGGCTGGACCGGCAGCGCCGGCAGATCCGCCGGGAACAGCAGGGTGAGCTCGTCCGTACTGGGCTCCGAGAGCTGGGCCACCCGGCCCGCGTGCCGCTCCACCATCGACTCGAAGGTCTGGCGGGCCGTGCGGCCGTTGCCGAAGGCCGGGCCCTTGGGCAGCTCCGTGAAGTACGTCAGCAACGCCTGCGACGTACCCTCACCGAGCCGGTACTCGTGCTCGTCCGCCTGCTGCTCCACGATGCGCAGCAGTTCCCCGGGCCCGTAGTCGCCGAAGGTGATCGTCCGGGAGAACCGCGAGGCCACCCCGGGATTCACCGTCAGGAACCGTTCCATCTCCGCCGTGTACCCGGCGACGATCACGACCACCGCGTCCCGGTGGTCCTCCATTAGCTTCACCAGCGTGTCGATCGCCTCGCGCCCGAAGTCCCGGCCCGAGTCCTCCGGCGCGAGCGCGTACGCCTCGTCGATGAAGAGCACCCCGCCGCGCGCCCGGTCGAAGGCCTCTTGCGTCCGGATCGCCGTGGAGCCGATGTGCTCGCCGACCAGGTCCACCCGGGACACCTCGACCAGATGCCCGCGCTCCAGCACCCCGAGCGAGGCCAAGATCTCCCCGTACAGCCGGGCGACCGTGGTCTTGCCGGTGCCGGGGGAGCCGGTGAAGACCAGGTGCCGGCGGACCGAGGCGGCCTTCAGGCCCGCCTGCTGCCGCCGGCGACCGACCTCGATCATGTCGGTGAGCGCCCGCACCTCGCGTTTGACGCTGTCCAGGCCCACCAGCGCGTCGAGCCGGCCCAGCATCTCGCCGGACTCCGGCGCGGCGGCGGCCGGACCGCCCTCCGCCCCGTCCGCGGGCCGCGGTACGGAAGGCGGGGGCGCCTGCGCCGGCCGTGCCGCGGGGCTCTGCGTCCCGGTGGCAGTACGGACGCCCGCCCGCGCCCCGGCGGGCGCGCCGCCGGGGGCGGACCGGTCGGCGCTACGAGCACCGGACTCGTCGCCGGTGCACTCCTCGGCGGTCGGCCCGTCCTCGGCGAACTCGTAGCCCCCGCGGGCGCAGCGTTCGGTGTGGCAGCGCGCCAGCGTGGTGCGGCAGCCGTCCATGACGTGGAAGCCGAAGCCGGAACTGCCCGTCACCCTGCAGGCCGTGAAGGTGCCCCGGCCGCCCGCCGACACGTAGAAGCCGGCCTCGGCGGGGGAGGTGACCGTGCACCGTTCCAGGGAGGGGTCGGCGCCCTTGGTGACGATCACACCGGTCTGCACGGCGTCGATGGTGCAGCCGGCGAGCGTGCCGCCGCTGCCGTGGTCGCGGAACCAGGCCCCGGTCGCCGCCTCGCGGATCCGGCAGTCGTCGAGCTGCGCGGTGGCACCGTCGCTCACGGAGACGGCGGTGTTGCGCACCTGGGACAGATCGCTGTCGACCACGTCGACCCGCGACCCGCGGTCCAGTACGAACAGCGCGTCCGGTACGTCGTGCACCCGGCAGGAGTCGAGGGAGACCGTGGCCCCGTCACTGATCCACACCGCCGGATAGTCGCCCGTACTGTCGTGGATCTCGCAGGACTCGGCGTCCACCCGGGTGCCCGGGTCCCATACGGACAGGCCGTTGCGGCCGAACCGGCGCACGGTGGTGCGGCTGAGGGCGAGCACCGAACGGGACCGAAGATCGACAGCGTTCTCCGGGATGTCGTGGATGTCGCAGCCGGTCAGGGTGAGCACCGCGTCGGTGTCGAGCGTGACCCCGTCGGCCGAGGTGCGGTGCACCGAGCAGTCGGTGAGCCGCGCCGTGGCGCGCGCGGCGATCTGCACCCCGGCGCCCTTGACCTCGTACACCTCGCAGCCCAGCGCCTCCAACCCCGAACCCTCGCCCGTGATGGCGATGCCCGCGCCCGTGGCGTGGTGGATCCGGCAGCGCTCCAGCCGGGGCCGGCCGCCGCCGCGCACCGAGACGCCGTTCTGCCCGGCGGCCACGACCTCGCACTCCTCGAACACCCCGCCGCCACCGTCCAGTACGGCGATGCCGACGCCGGCCGGATTCTCCACGGTGCACCGCCGCACCAGGGGCCGGGCTCCCGAGCCGCGTACCTCGATGCCGGCGGCGGAGTGGGTGCTCACCCGCAGGTCGGTGAGCTCGGGGCAGCCGTCCTCCACCAGCAGGGCGGGCGCCGCCCGGTCCTGTCCCTCCAGATACAGGTCTTGGACCACGGCCGAGGCGCGCAGGGTCAGCGCCACCCCGTCGAGCGGGGCGATCCGCACCGACCCCGCCGCGCCCTCGGGCCCGCGCAGGGTGACGGCATGGTCCAGCACCAGGTTCTCGCGGTAGGTGCCGGGGGCGATCGTCAGCACGTCCCCGTCGCCCGCTACGGCGAGCGCAGCGGCCAGCGTCGGATACTCACCGGAGCGGCGCCGCCACCGCGAAGTCCCACCGTGCGTTACCTGGACCGTGCCCTGAACCATGGTGCTGTCGTGCCCCCACCCTCGTGCTCGCGCTGCCGATACGACCGATGCCACGGAAGTCTGAAGTCACCGCAGCCACCGAAGTCACTGGAGCGACCGATCCGGCCGCTCCACCGTAGCGCGCGCGGGGCCGATGAGCGGCCAGGTCAACTGCCCGCGCCCGCTCGGCCCCAGTCCGGTCCTGCCGCCGCCCAGGCCCGGTCCAGACGTATGTACCGCCGATGCATGAGCCGCCGTACGACCAGCCGCCGGACCGTCTCCACCAGGGTGGCCACGCAGATCGCGGCGGCCAGCCCCGCCATCCCCGCGTGGAACACGGCCGCGGACGGGTCGAGCGGCTGCCCCACCAGCCGGCCGCGCGCGTCCGTCCAGATCCGGAACCGCTCGCCCGGCCGCGGCGGTTCCTCCGCGGCCGGCACCGTGCCCTGATGGCTGCTGCCGTCCGGTGCGGTCCACGCGGCCACGATCTGCGTACGGTGCGGGGCCGTCCGCTGCGCCGACGTGTCCGCCGAGGCGCTCGCGGAAGCGCCCGCGGCCACCGCCGACTCCGGGGCGGGCCGCAGGACCACCGCCGGGACGAGATGACGCTCCTGCCGCTGCTGGTGCGCGGCCTGCTGAAGGGTACCGTCCACCCGTAGGCCCGCGACCCAGCCGATGGCCGGAGCCACCACCAGGACGCACACCAGCGCGGCGAACGCCACCCACGCCTCGAAGAGGTCGGTCGGCCGCCGCAGCGGATTGCGCCGCCAACGCCACACACCCATTGCTGTCCGCACGGTCCGGCTCCCCCAACTTGTGCCAGTCTCCGCCTGTCTGCGCCTCTGTCCTGACTGATCCAACGGCTTGGTCGTGCCAGTTGGTTCCTGCCCGGGCGCCGAGCCCCTCGAAGGTGTCAATCCGGGCGGCCGGTCGCCGGTCCGCGACCACCCACCCGCCCCACCCGCCCCTCCCGTCCCACCCGCCCCAGGAGAGCCCCGGACGCGTCATGCGAGGACACGGACCTCGTCGCCGACGCGCACCGTGCCCAGCCGCACCGGCACCAGGAGCCTCCCGAACGCGAGCGACCGGCCGATCCGCCGGTGCTTGCCCAGGGTCTTCAGCGGCTCCTTGCCCCGTTCCGCCGTCTCCTGGTCGGTGGTGGTGACGACGCACCGACCGCATTCGCGCACACCGCGGAAGACGGCGTCGCCGATCGCGATGCGGAGCCAGCCGTCCTCCGCCCACGCCTCGGCCCCGGAAACCACCACATTGGGGCGGAAACGGTTCATGGGCAGGGGGCCTTCCCCGGGATGGTCCCCCTGAGCGATCAGCGAGTTGAGCGCGTCCAGCGAGGCGAGCGTGGTGATCAGCAGCGGATAGCCGTCGGCGAGGCTCACCGTCTCGCCCGGCAGGGCGTAGTCCGGGTCCACGGGACGGCGTACCGCCGGATCATCCATGTGCACCAGCCGTACCGGCTCCCCGAGGTACGTGCTGAACCAGTCGGCCGCGGTGGTCGCCGCGGCCACGGTCTCGACCTTCTTCCCGAACAGAACCGCCGGCTCCAGCGGACCCGGCTCGGGCACCTCCACGAACAGCTCCGCCATGCCCGGCGCCGTCACGGCGATCCGGCCGCCGCCCGCGGGACGGGCCGCGGCCAGGGCGAGGCGGGGGTGGCGGCGTTGGGTGATGACCGTGCCCTCGGGATCGATCAGCGCCCAACGTCGGTCCCCGGACAGACCCCAGGGCTCCACGACCACCTCGTCGGGAGCGGTCCCCGCTACCGATTTGACGGGATGGATGTGGAGCGCCTGCACGTGCAAGTTCGACATGGGGGCATCCTGCCAGCCCCTCCGCCGCCCGCGCTCAGAGCCCCGTCAGTAGCCGCGCCCCTGGTAGGGGCGGCCGTACGGGTCCTCGTACGAGGCGGCCGGCACCGGTGCGGGCACCTGCATCAGACGCGGCGCGGCCGGCCGCATCGCCTCGTACCCGGTGGCCATGGCGACCGGGCGGGGCTGCTGCTGCTGGGGCTGCTGCGGCTGGGGCTGCTGCACGAATCCGCCGCGGGCCGCCATCGGCTGCTGCTGCGGGATGTACGGGGCCGGCGCCTGCTGCAGCGGCATCGGCTGCGGGGCCGACTGCTGCTGGTACGGGTACCCGTACCCCGAGGTCTGTTGCTGCTGGGGCTGGGCCGGCGGCAGCGCGGGCATCGACGAAGCGAGAGCCGGCAGGTACCCGCCGCTCGAGTAACCGGCACTCGGGGACTCGTAGGCGGCCGGGACGCGGATCGGGGCGATCTGCGGAGTGCCGCGTTCGGCGACGAGGGAGTCGTAGATGGGGGTGTCCGGGAAGGAGGGCGCGGAGTAGTAACCGCCGCCATAAGTGGAGCGGGGGGAGGTCATGGGACCTAAGTTAAGCCCACGACTTCACCGGGTCCATAGCGAGGTGGCGTCAACCCCGCCCTGACCTGCATATTCGCAGGTCAGGGCCTCACCTTTCACTTGACGTTCACGTGCACGATTCGCCACTTCCGCCCCACCTTGTTCGCACTCGTACTCACCGGTTGGGTGTTGCACCGACTTCGTGCTGACGTAGCGTCACAAGGCGGTGACCTCGGATGACGCTGCCTCGGGGCGCAGTTCGCCGTTTCAGGCGTCACTCGGACGGGCATAGGTTCGACCCTTCCAGGACGCCCCGCGGCCCCGGTAGTGCTGGACGGCCGAGTCGACGGTCATCAGGAGGTACAGCAGCGCGGTGAACGGAAGCAGCGGAGCGAGCGCGGCCGGCTGGCGGTAGTACCGGAGCATCGGCAGGTAGGTGCCGGCCATCAGCAGCCACGCCAGGCCGCCCGCCCAGGCGATGGCCGGACGTCCGGCCGCGAGCCCCGTCAGTAGGGAGGCCGGGGGCACGAGGTAGACGAGCACCAGCCCGGCCACCGTCCCGGCCAGCAGGAGGGGCTGGTGGCGCAGTTGGGCGTAGGCGCTGCGCGAGACCATCCGCCACAGGTCCGCGAGTGCGGGGTACGGGCGCACGCTGTCCACCCGCTCCGCGAGTCCCAGCCAGATCCGACCGCCGGAGCGGTGGACCGCGCGGGCGAGGGACACGTCGTCGATGACCGCCTGGCGGATGGAGTCGGGGATCCCGGCCCGCACGGCGGTCGTGGTGCGCAGCAGTACGCAGCCGCCGGCGGCCGCCGCCGTCCGGGCGGAGGGTCGGTTGATCCGGCGGAAGGGGTAGAGCTGGGCGAAGAAGTACACGAAGGCCGGTACGACGAGGCGTTCCCACGGGCCGACCACCCGCAGGCGGGCCATCTGGGAGACGAGGTCGAGGTCCGCGGAGGTGGCGGCGGCGACCAATTCGCGCAGACTGTCGGGTTCGTGCGCGATGTCGGCGTCGGTGAGCAGGAGGAAATCGGGCTCGGTGGCGTGCGCGGTGCGGGCGATCCCGATGCCGTGCCGGAGCGCCCAGAGCTTGCCGGTCCAGCCGGGGGCGGGGTCGCCGGGGGTGGCGACGGTGAGCGGGAGCCCCGGGTCCTCGCGGGCGAGTCGGCGCGCGAGTTCGCCCGTGCCGTCGGTGCTGCCGTCGTCGACGAGGATCACCTCGGCCTCGCCGGGGTAGTCCTGGGCGATCAGCGAGGGCAGGCTCCGCGGCAGCACCTCGGCCTCGTCCCGGGCCGGAACGACGATGGCGACGGACGGCCAGCGGGCGGGGGCCGTACGCGGCGGGAGGCGGACGTCGGTCCGCCAGAACATGCCCTGGGCGAGGGTGAGCCAGAGCCAGGCGGCGAGGGAGGCGTAGGCCGCGCAGGCGGCGGTGAGGAGGCCCATGTCGGCAGTGTGCCGGGCCCCGCCGAGCCTGTCCCGCACCCCGGCCCCCCCGGGTGCGGCGGCCTCCCGGCGGGGGCGGGGTGTTCCCCGGCCGGGGTGGTGCGCATTCCGGTGACCCGGGTGCCGCGGCCCTCCGCTGAGGGTGGGGTGCGGTGGCCTTGCGGCCGTGTGTGCGGCGGGGTCCCGGTCGGGGCGGTGCGTACCCCGCCCTCCGGGATCGACGGCCTCCCGCCGGGGGTGCGGCGGCTTCGCTGCGGCTGCGGCTGTGGCCGCGCGCCGGGCTCCGGCCGGGCGCATCCCCGCGCCCCGGGTGCGGCGGCCGTTCGGCCTCGGGGACGGTGGCCTTGCGGTCCCGGTTCGGCGGTCTCCCGGCCCGGGGTGCGGGCTGGTGTGCGGGGCTCCGGTCGGGGTGGTGGTCCCCTTCGGTGGGGCCCGGTCGTGTGCGGGTGCAGGGCCCCGGCGGGGCGGGGGTCGACTAAGGTGGCCGAGTGAAGATCGCGCTCATGGACTCCGGAATCGGCCTCCTCGCGGCGGCCGCGGCGGTGCGGCGGCTGCGGCCGGACGCGGATCTCGTCGTGTCCTCCGACCCCGACGGCATGCCGTGGGGTCCGCGGACCACCGCCGACCTCACCGAGCGTGCACTCGGCGTCGCCCGGGCTGCCGCCGCGCACCGCCCGGACGCGCTGATCGTCGCCTGCAACACGGCGACCGTGCACGCCCTGGACACCGTGCGGGCGGAGCTGGAGCCGGCCATCCCGGTCATCGGGACCGTACCGGCGATCAAGCCCGCCGCAGCGGCCGGCGGCCGGGTGGCGATCTGGGCCACCCCCGCCACCACCGGCAGCGCCTATCAGCGCGGGCTGATCCGCGACTTCGCCACCGGGGCCCGGGTCACCGAAGTGCCCTGCCCCGGACTCGCCGATGCGGTGGAGGCGGCCGACGACGCCGCCGTCGCGGCCGCCGTCTCCGCGGCCGCCGCGCTGACTCCGGCAGACGTCACCGACGTGGTGCTCGGCTGCACGCACTACGAGCTGGTCGAGGGCGCCATCCGGGCCGCCCTCGCCGAGCGGACCCGGGGCGCGGAACTGGCCTTCCACGGTTCCGCCGAGCCGGTCGCGGTCCAGGCGCTGCGCCGCCTCGGGCTGCGGCCCGAGCCCGACCTGCCGCGCACGGGCGGACTGACCGTGCTGCGCAGCGGGCGCGAGGGGACCCTGCCCGCCGCCGCGCTCGCGTACGCCGAAGGCAGGCTGCTCGCGGGCCAGGGCGCGCCCGTCGGCTGACCGGCCGACTGCCTCACCCCCTGGCGAGACGAATCGTCTTGCATCCGATCCGGACCTGATCTACGGTTGCGGATGTAGCGAGACGGAACGGTTCGTCTCGTGCGACTCCCGAAGGGACCGCCCTTGCGTGCACCACTCGCCACCACCCAGATCGTCCTGTCCGAGGTCACCAAGAGCTACGACACCCGCGTCGTCCTGGACCGCGTCAGCTGCACGGTCCGGCCCGGCGAGCGGGTCGGCGTCGTCGGTGACAACGGCTCCGGCAAGTCCACCCTGCTCCGGCTCCTCGCCGGACGGGAGCGCCCCGACCACGGAGAGGTCGCCGTCACCGCCCCCGGCGGCCTCGGGCACCTCGCCCAGACCCTCGATCTCCCGCCGACCGCCCGGGTCGGCGAGGCCGTCGACCTCGCCCTCGCGGACGTGCGCGCCCTGGAGCGCCGGATCCGCGCCGCGGAATCCCTGCTCCACCGGGCCGGCCCCGAGGAACTCGTCGCGTACGGAGATCTCCTGGCCGCCTACGAGGCGCGCGGCGGCCGCGATGCCGGACGGCGCGTCGCGGCCACCCTGCGCCGCCTCGGCGAACGCGCCGAGCTCGACCCGGACCGCCCGCTCGGCACCCTCTCCGGCGGTCAGCGCTCCCGGCTCGCGCTCGCGGCGACCCTGGCCGCCGAGCCGGAACTGTTGCTGCTCGACGAACCCACCAACGACCTCGACGACGAGGCGGTCGCCTGGTTGGAGGAGCATCTGCTCGCCCACCGCGGCACCGTCGTCGCCGTCACCCACGACCGGCTCTTCCTCGACCGCGTCACGACCGCCGTCTTCGAAGTGGACCAGGACAGCCGGACGGTACGCCGCTACGGCAACGGCTACGCGGGCTACCGCACGGCCCGCGCCGCCGAACGGGCCCGCCGGGAGCGGGAGTACGAGCAGTGGCGCGAGGAGGTGCGGGACGCCGAGCGGCTCGCCGACACCAACATCGGGCGGTTCGCCGCGATCCCGCGGAAGCTGCCGCGCGGCTTCAGCGGAGCCGGCGCCTTCCGTGCCCGGTCCCGGACCCACGGCGCCGCGAGCCGCATCCGCGCCGCCCGCGAGCGGCTGCACCGGCTGACCGAGCACCCGGTCGCGCCGCCCCCGCGACCGCTCTCCTTCACCGGCCGGTTCACCGAGGGTTCGGCGGGAGCGGTCGAGGTCGCCGGCGCGACCCTGCCGGGACGCCTCGCACCCGTCTCGCTCACGCTGCCGCCGGGGGAGCGGCTCCTGGTGACCGGGCCCAACGGCGCCGGGAAGTCGACCCTGTTGCACCTGCTCGCGGGGGAACTGGAGCCCGTACGGGGCAGCGTACGGGCGCCTTCGCGGGTCGGGCTGCTCCGGCAGGACGACCCGTGGCAGCGCGAACCGCGCTCCGTCGTGCAGCTGTTCGGCCAGGAGTGGGCCGACCAGGTGGCGGGGCACGGACTACTCGCCCCGGACGACCTCGCCCGCCCCGTGCGCGCCCTCTCCGCCGGTCAGCGCCGCAAGCTGGAGTTGGCCCGGTTGGTGGCGCGCCCCCTCGACCTCTTGCTGTTGGACGAGCCCACGAACCACCTGGCCCCGGCCGTGGTGGAGGAACTGGAGGCGGCCCTGGCCCACTTCGGCGGCACCCTGGTCCTGGTCACGCACGACCGGCGGCTGCGCGCGGCCTTCAGGGGGCGGCGCCTGGAGCTTCAGCGGGAGCCGGCCGCCGCGAGCCGCTGAGCCAGCGTGCGCAGGTCGTCCGCGTCCAGGACCCGGTCCCCGAACCCGGGCAGCGGCACGTGCAGCGCTGCCGTCCAGTGTTCCGGGACCGCCCCCTGGCCGTACCGGGCGCCGGCCAGGGCTCCCGTCACCGCGGCCACCGTGTCGGTGTCCCCGCCCAGGTCCACGGCGGCCCGTACCGCCTCGGCGAATCCGCTGGTGGTCCGCAGCGCCCACACGGCCGAGCCCAGGCAGGGCCACACCGCCCCGTTGAACTCGGTGGCCAGCTCCGGACGCCAGTCGGGGGCGAGCACGCGGCCGTACCGCTCGCGGTGGGCCGGATGCACCGCGGCGAGCGTCGCGGGGAGGGCGGCCAGCGGGTCGGCCCCCTCCAGGGCGACGCGGACGAGCTCGTGCAGGATCGCGGTCCCCTCCCAGGCGGCCCGGTCGCCGTGCGTCAGGGCCGCGATCCGCCGGGCGGCGTCCATGGTCCCCTCCCGCCCGGCGGGGGCGAAGTAGACCGCCGAGGTGGCGGCCCGCATCAGGGAACCGTTGCCCGCTGCCCGTGCGTTGATCTGGAAGTGCAGGGCCGCGGCGAGCTCCCAGGACTCGCCGTTGGTCAGCACGTCCTCGGTCTGCAGTCCGATGTCCTTGGGCTGCCCGGCGGCCCAGCGCTGGAACCGGTCGAAGACGTCGGGGAGTTCGAGACCGCCGCGCTCCAGCAGGGATTCCGCGACGAGGACGGCCATCTGCGTGTCGTCCGTGGCCTCACCGGGGTCCCAACCGCCGCCCCCGGCCATCTCGGCGCCGCGCGCGGTCAGTTCTCCCGCCGCCCCGAACTCGTAGGGCGCGCCCAGTGCATCGCCCGCCGCCGAGCCGATGACGGCTCCCACGGCCCGGTCCAGTCGGGTGATCACCGGTCCTCCTCCTCGCACACGGCCGCCAGCAGTTCGCGCGTGAAGCGGTCCAGGTCGTCCAGGCCGGCCGCCGCCAGGGTGGCCGGGGCGCCGGTCAGCAGGTGGGGGACGGCGCCGTGCAGGGCGAGGGTCAGCGCGCGGGCCCGCGCCGGCCCGGCCGGCAGTCCGGCCGCGCGCAGCAGGTACGCGTGCGCCGTGAAGTCCGCCGCCGCGACCGGGTCCAGCAGCGCGGCCAGCCAGGGCCGGCGCGCCGCCTCGGCCTGGAGCTCCAGGTACGCCAGCACCCGGGTGCGGCCGGGTCCGGCCACGTTGCGCAGCAGCCCCGCGAGCAGGGCCGCGAGCTGCACCGCACCGGCGGGCCCCGGTCCGGACCCCGACGGGGTCTGCGCCAGCGCCCGGTACTGCTCGGCGCAGCGTTCGGCCGCCGCCCGCAGCAGGGCGTCGCGGGTCGGGAAGTAGTTCTTGGCGGTGCCCGTCGGCACGGTGGCGGCCGCGTCGACGGCCCGGTGCGTCAGCCCGCGCCCGCCCTCTTGCGCCAGTACGGCGATGGCCGCGTCCCGCAGCCGGTCCCTCCGGTCCTGATTCACGTTGCCACCATAACCACAGTCGTGGTACCACAAATGTGGTACCACATCTGTGGTGGTGATGGATCGTGTGGCGAAGGGGCGGGCCATGGGCGAAACCTGGAGCGGGCAAGGGCAAGGGCGGGCACCGGGGCGCGGCGCGGGCACGGCCGTGGTCGTCGGTGCGGGAGTCGGCGGACTCGCCGCCGCCGTCGGCCTGCGCCGCGCGGGCTGGAAGGTGACCGTCCTCGAACGGCGCACCGCGCTCGACCGCTACGGAACCGCCTTCGGGATCCACCCCACCGCCCAGGCCGCGCTCGACCGGCTCGGCCTCGGCGACGCGCTGCGGGCACGGGCCGTCCCGTACCGGGGAGCCCGGATCCGGCGCCCCGACGGGCAGGTGCTGGCCGCCCTGCCGCTCGAACGGATCGAGCGCCGGGCGGGCCGCCCCGAACTGCTCATCTCCCGGCCCCACCTCATCGACGCGCTGCTCGCCGCGCTCGACCGGCTCGGCGGCGAGCGGATCGCGTACGGCCGGCACCTCACCGACCCGACCGCACTCGCCGCCGACCTGGTCGTGGGCGCCGACGGCATCAACAGCGTGGTGCGCACGACGTACTTCGGCCGAGTCGTCGCACCGCGCCCGGTCGGCACGGACGCCTGGATCGGCATCGCCGGATTCGAGACCGGCCGCTACGGCGAGACCTGGGGCGCGGGCCGCTTCTTCGGCATGACCCCCGTCGAGGCCGGACGCACCAACTGGTACGCCGCCGTTCCCGGGGCCACCAGCGCCCAGGAGGTACGGGAGGCCTTCGCCGACTGGCACGACCCCATCCCGCGCGTGCTGGCCGGGACCGATCCCGCGACCTGGATCCGGTACGAGGTGCGACACCTGTACCCCGCGCTCCCGAGCTTCGTCGCCGACGGCCGGATCGCCCTCGTCGGCGACGCCGCCCACGCCATGACGTCCCACCTCGGCCAGGGCGCCTGCACCGCCCTCCTCGACGCCGAGGCCCTGACCCGCGCCGTCGCCGCGGCCGGACCCGCCGGGCTGCCCGGCGCCCTGCGCGCGTACGACACCGAGCGCCGCCGCAGCGCCCAACGCGTGGCCTTCGCCTCCCGCAACCTGCACCGCTTCATGACCGGCCGCCACCCGGCCCTGCGCGACGCGCTCGTCCGCGGTGCGGGAGCCGCGCTGCACCGAGTGGGCGAGAGACGGTGGCGGGCAAGCGGAACGTGAGTACGCTGCTACTCATGACGGGTCACCCTCCGGGTCCGCTCTGGGCGGGCCGCGCCTCCAACCGCGTGCAATGGCTGCTCGCCGCCGTCGGTGCGGCCTGTTTGGCGCTCGGTGTCGAGCTCGCCGTCGACTACGCCTGGACCGCCGGCGTCATCCCGCTGCTCATGTCCGTGATCGGCTGCCTCGCCGTCGGGCTGCTCATCCTCTACGGCACCCTGGCGTTCGTACACGTCGCCGTCACCGTCGACGCCGAGGCCATGGAAGTGCGCTGCGGGCACATAGGCGTGCCCCGCCGCAGGATCCGGCTCACCGAGGTCGCCTCCGCCGAGTTCGTTCCCAGCATCACCCCGCAGCAGTGGGGAGGCTGGGGCCACCGCTGGCGCCCCGAGAAGGGGACCGCGATCATCGTCCGGCGCGGCGAGGGCCTGGCCCTCGTCCTCGGCGACGGCAAGCGCTTCACCGTCACCGTCGACGACGCCGAGAACGCCGTCCGCGTCATCCGCACGCACCTGCGCGCCCTCGCCCGGTAGGGGTGGTCCGGCGGAGCGCGGCCGGGCGCTCACCCGTCCGCGACGTGCGGGGACGTACACTCCGCCAGATGAGCAGCAGTGTCACCCGCACGACCGGGAACGAGCCTTCGCAGTCCGCCGACGGGCCCCGGTCCGCCGCGGCCACGCCCCCCGCGACCGCCCGGTCCGCCGCGCACCGCAAGGGGCTGTGGCTGCTGCGCGCCCTGCTCGCCGCGCTCTCGGGCGTGCTGCTCTACCTCAGCTTCCCGCCCCGCCCGCTGTGGTGGCTGGCCCCCTTCGCCCTGGCCCTGCTCGCCGGCTGCCTCCACGGCCGCCGTGCCCGGGCCGGCTTCGGCCTCGGACTCCTCGCCGGGCTCGGCTACCTGCTGCCGCTCCTCGTGTGGACCGGCGAGGAGGTCGGCCCGGTGCCCTGGCTGGCGCTGAGCACCCTCGAAGCACTCCTCATCGGCCTCACCGGCCTCGGCATCGCCCTGGTCAGCCGGCTCCCGGCCTGGCCGCTGTTCGCCGCCGCAGTCTGGGTCGCGGGCGAGGCCCTGCGGGCCCGGGCCCCCTTCGGCGGCTTCCCCTGGGGCAAGCTCGCCTTCGGACAGGCCGACGGCGTCTTCACCCCGCTCGCCGCCCTCGGCGGCACGCCCCTGCTCTCCTTCGGGGTCGCCCTCTGCGGATTCGGCCTCTACGAGGTCCTGCGCACCACCCGCCGCCACCCGGGCCGCACCACCGCCGCGCTGGCCGCGCTCGCCGTCGCCGCCCCGATCGGCGCGGGCCTCGCCGCCCGCCCGCTGGTCTCCGACGCGGCCGAGGACGGCACCGCCGTGGTCGCCGTCATCCAGGGCAACGTGCCCCGCCTCGGCCTCGACTTCAACTCCCAGCGCCGGGCCGTCCTCGACAACCACGCCAAGCGCACCGTGCAGCTCGCCGAGGACGTCAGGGCCGGTCGCGCCCCGAAGCCCGACTTCGTCGTCTGGCCGGAGAACTCCTCCGACCTCGACCCGTACGCCGAGCCCGACGCCCACGCCGTCATCGACCAGGCCGTCAAGGCCATCGGCGTACCCGTCGCCATCGGAGCCGTGGTGGCCCCGGAGACGGGTCCGCTGCGCAACACGATGATCCTGTGGGACCCGGTCAAGGGCCCCACCGCGACCTACGACAAGCGCAAGATCCAGCCCTTCGGCGAGCGCATCCCGATGCGCTCCGTCGTCCGTCTCTTCAGCTCCGACGTGGACCGGGTGCGCCGCGACTTCGGTCCCGGCAAGGAGCCCGGCGTCTTCGACATGGCCGGCAGCGGCGTCGGCATGGTCACCTGCTTCGAGGCCGCCTTCGACGACGCCGTCCGCTCCACCGTCCGGGCCGGCGCCCAGGTGATCGCCGTACCGAGCAACAACGCCACCTTCGGCCGGACCCAGATGACCTACCAGCAGCTCGCCATGGACCGGATCCGCGCCGTCGAGCACAGCCGCACCGTCCTCGTCCCCGTCACCAGCGGGGTCAGTGCCGTCATCCGCCCCGACGGGAAGATCGTCTCGCAGACCAAGATGTTCACCGCGGACGCACTGGTCGCCGAGATCCCGCTGCGCTCCGGCCGCACCCCGGCCACGGTCGTCGGTCCGCTGCCGGAATACGCGCTGCTCCTGCTGGCCGCCGGGGGCTTCGGGTGGATCTTGAACCGTCGGATCCGCTCGCGCCGCGCCGCCTGAGGCCGGATTCGGTCCGGCGGCCTCGTAGGGTCGGGGCATGACCACTCCCGATTTCATCCGCCGGATCCGCGCCACCGCCGGGCACCAGCTGCTCCTGCTCCCCGGAGTCACGGCCATCGTCTTCGACGACCTCGGCCGGGTGCTGCTCGGCCGGCGCTCCGACACCGGGCAGTGGGCGGTGGTCGGCGGCATCGCCGAGCCGGGGGAGCAGCCCGCCGAGACCGCCGTGCGCGAGGTGTACGAGGAGACGGCGGTCCGCTGCGTCGTCGAGCGCGTGGTCCTCGTCCAGATGACGGAGCCGATGACCTACCCCAACGGCGACGTCTGCCAGTTCCAGGACATCACCTTCCGCTGCCGTGCGACGGGCGGCGAGGCACGGGCCAATGACCACGAGTCCCTCGAAGTGGCCTGGTTCGAGGTGGACGCGCTGCCGCCACTGGACCCCTTCGGCCTGGAGCGGATCCACCGGGCCCTGCGCGACGAGCCGACCTGGTTCGAGGCTCCCACCGCTCTTTCGTAGTTCCCGGACCGGCGATGTGAGCTGCGCGGACGTGCGCTGTATGGTTCCGCTGACCTAAGGCGGTTATCGGACAGTCATACATTCAAGGGGGCGGTCGGCGGATGAGCTCGCGCAGTTCAGCCGGAGAGTTGCGGGCGGGCGGCCAGGGCCACGTGTCGGCCGGAGCGGCCCCCGGCGGGCGGTTGGCGGTCCTCGACGGGGTGCGGGTCCTCGCCGCGCTCAGCGTGCTCTTCTACCACTACTTCGCCCTCGAAAGCGCCTGGGGGAAAGAGCCCGCGGCCATCTTCCCGACCGCCCACCGGCTCGCCGTCTACGGCTGGCTCGGCGTCGAGATCTTCTTCCTGGTCAGCGGGTTCGTGATCTGCATGAGCGCCTGGGGCCGCACGGTGGGCGACTTCGCGGTGTCCCGGGTTTCCCGGCTCTTTCCCGCCTACTGGGCGGCCGTGGCCTTCACCACCCTCGTGCTGTACGCCTGGCCCGAGGTCAGGCAGGTCAAGGCGTTCAGCCATGTCCTGGTGAACCTGTCGATGCTCCAGGGCGGCCTCGGCGTCCCGAACATCGACGACGCCTACTGGACCCTCTTCGTCGAGCTCAAGTTCTACGTACTGTTCGCGATCGTGGTCATGCGCGGCGTGACCTACCGCAACTGCGTCCTGTTCTGTGCGGCCTGGACCCTGGCCGGCGTCGTGGCGCCCACCGCCGACAACGGCGTGCTGTCCTTCTTCGCGGCCTCGTCCTCGTCCCCGTACTTCATCGCCGGCATCGGCTTCTACCTGATGCGCCGCTTCCGGCCGAACGCCGTCCTGTGGGCCGTCGTCGGCGTCCAGTTCCTCCTCGCGCAGCACTACGTGCACGCCCGCATGATCACCAACCTGGGCCGGGCCGCGACCGAGCGGACGCCCGCCTGGCCCGTGCACCTGATCATCGCCCTGGGCTTCGCCCTCATGGCGGCCATAGCCCTCGGCGCCCTCGACGGCGTCCGGTGGCGCTGGCTCCCGCACGCCGGAGCGCTGACGTACCCGCTCTACCTGATCCACATGATGGCCGGGCTGACCTTCATCCATCTCTTCCGCCACGACGTGGCGCCCGTACCGCTGGTCATCGGCGTGATCACCGCGATGCTGCTGCTCGCCTGGCTCGTCCACCGGCTCGTGGAACGCCCGCTCGGCCGGCTGCTGCGCGACCGCCTGCGCCGCGGGGTGCAGGACATCCGGTCGGGCACCCCGCGCGGCCCGTCGGTCGACCGGCTTCCCGCTCAGCCCTCGGCACCCGACGCGGAACGCATCCCGGCCGGCCGCTAGGGGCGGCGGCGGGACGCCCGCGGGCCTCGAGGACCGCGGGGCCTCAGGACCGGGCCTGCCGGTACAGCTGCACCGCCCGGTCGCCCAGGACCGCGCTGTACGAGATCTCCGGGACGCTCCCGCCGCCCTCGTATCCGCCGAGCACCCCGGCCAGCGCCCCGTTCACCAGCCAGGGACTGCCGCTGGTGCCGCCGGTGAGGTCCGGGCAGCCGATCCGGCGCTGGGTCGGGGACAACAGGGCGGTGGTGTTCGCGCAGCGCACCGGGGCCTCCAGGGTCCGCGGGTAGCCGATGATCGTCACCTTGGCGTCGTCCGGCTGCTCGGCGGCGACCGGGAAACCGCCCACGAGGTCCTCCACGCTCCCGGTCCGCCCGCCGTCCACCGGGGCTACCGTCGCGAACGCGACGTCGTCGTCCGGGTCCTGTCCGTCCGTCCAGCCCGGAGCGATGTAGGTGCCGGTGACCTTCCAGAATCCGTACGGGGCCTTGCCGTCGCGGTAGCCCGGCGCGAAGACGGTGGTGTTCGGGCTCTCCAGGCAGTGCGCGGCAGTGGCGATCACATCGCCCTCCTCGCTGTGCACCACGGCGGCGGTGCAGTGGTGCCCGCTGCTCTGCCCGCCCCCGAAGAGCGCGCCCACCCGGTCGGCGGTGGCGCCGGGTCGCGCCCACGCGGTCACGCCGAGCGGCGGTCCGGTGGCGTCGTCGGGCAGGTCCACGCCGATCAGGACGGCCGTCGCCGACAGCGCGAGCAGGATCCGGGACGCCCGCCGCGCACGGGTGCGCCGGGCCGGTCGAGGGAGCGTGGAGTGGATCATTTTTCCACCCTGCCCGCCGAACCTATGTCCGGAGGATGGAGTTCCGTATGAATCCCCTGTGAATCCTGTGAAGCTCGTGTGAAACCCGGGGCATGCCCTGACAGGACCCGCTATGTCGGATGTCGGCAGTCGATCGGCGGCTATCCACGCCGCTCGTACACCGTCACCCGGCGCCCCCGCACCTGCCGGTCCGCCACCACCGCGAAGTGCTCCCGCAGGACCGCCTCCTTGGCCTTGTCCCGCTCCGCCGACGGCGGCTTCGCCACCTTCTCCGCGTCCGTCACCAGCAGCACCCGCCGCTGGCCGAGCAGCGCCGTCCGGATCCGCGCGGGGTCCGTCTCCTCGCCCTTCAGGGTGGCCGAGGCGGCCGGCGACGCGGCCAGCGCCACATCGGCCAGGCCCCCGAAGGCGCTGGGCGAGACCAGCGCCGTGTCCCGGCGCGCGGCCGGGACGAACAGCACCGCGTCCCCGTCCCGCTTCAGCCCGGCCACCTCGCCGGCCACCGCGAGCACGTCGTCGATCCGGCTGGCCGGGGCCCGCTTGTCCAGTTCCACCGGCAGCAGGGCCAGCACCGAGAGCCCGGCCGCGCCCGGCACCAGCAGGCCCGCCGCCCTCGGGAGGCGGGGCGCGCAGGCCCGTACGGCCGCTCCCAGGGCGGCGCCGATCAGCAGCGCCAGCCCCACCATGCTGAACAGCACGTACCGGTCCTGGAAGAGCGGCTGCACCAGGGACAGCCCGAGCAACCCGAGCTGCGGCACCGCCAGCAGCGGCAGGCCGACCGCAGCCACCGAGAGCGCCTCGCGGTCGGACCGGTCCGCCCGCTCCGCCCGGTTCGACCCGTCCGCCCATGCGCCCAGCCCGCCGATCGCCAGCAGGATCCCCGGCCCGATCAGCATGTGCCAGGCCAGCGGCGGTATCCAGGACACCTGGTCGGACTGGCCGCGGCTGAACAGGATCAGCGGCAGCGCCCCCGCCACAGCGCCCGCGCCGTACGCCGCCCAGCACAGCCACACCCGCCGCCCGGCCCGCGCCCACCCCAGGGTCGCCGCGTGCGCCGGCAGCACCAGCAGGGACAGCCAGTTCAGCAGGGCGCACACCAGCACGGTGGTTCCGTACGCCGCCCAGCGCGGCCAGGCCCGCCGTCCGGCCCCGCGCTCCAGGAGCGAGACCAGCAGCAGCGTGGAGAGCCCGGCCCCCGCCGCGACCAGCGCGTACGGGCGACCCTCCTGGAGGTAGAACTGGACCGCCGGCAGCAGCCCGAGGGCCAGCCCGCCGCCGAGCCCCGCCCAGAACCCGGCCAGGCGCCGCCCGATCAGCGCCACACAGGCCGCGGTGACCGAGACGGCCAGCACCGACGGCAACCGCAGGGTCGCCGTGCTCGCCCCGAACACCTCGAAGAGGCCGTGCATCAGCAGGTAGTAGAGCCCGTGCACGGCATCCACGTGTCCGAGCATCGCCCATATCTCACCCGCCGACCGCCCGGCCACCTGCCAGGTCGCCGCCTCGTCCCGCCACACGCTGTCCTGCCGGGAGAGCCCCCACAGACCGAGCCCCAGGGTCCACAGCAGGGGGACCAGCCACACCAGAACGCGCCGACACCGGGATTCAGCTATGGCGGATATGTCGGAAGGCATGAAGGTGCGCGGATCCTCGGTGCGGGGCGTCGGCGGAAAGCACCAGTCTATGGACGCCACGGACGGTTTCCGGGCCGGGTGTTGTGCACCACGGAGCGTGATCGTCCGGCCCACCCGCCCCTAGCCTCGCCGCAGGAGCACGAACGAGGGGCGGTACCCGGTGAACTGGCTCATCCACGACTACCGCGAGAGCGATCTCGCAGCGGTGGTCCATCTGATCGACACCACGGCCGAACTCGGCCAGGAGTCCGTCTTCTCGCTCGCCGAGTGCATCGGCGCGCTGACCGACCGCCAGCCCTGTGTGGTCGCCGTCCACCAGGGCGTCCCCATCGGCGCGGCGCTCGCCTGCGTCACCGGCGAACGGGCCTGGGTCATGCGCATCGCGATCGCCGCCGGCTGGCGCGGCCGGGGCCTGGCCAGCGCCCTGCTCGTCGAACTGGAGCGACGGCTCATCGCCGCGCGCGTCGGCCGCATCGCGTACGTCCTGCCCGAGGAGGACATGCTCGGCGAAGGCCTCCTGAACGCCGGCTACACCCGGCAGCCGGCCGTCGCCTACTTCGAGAAGACCGAGCCGCTGCACGGACCGGCCGCGGGCCTCCTCGACGACCTCGGCGGTCGCTTCCTGCCGAACGACCTGTGGGCCAAGGTCGCCGGCATGGAGAAGGAGAAGGACCTCATCGAGCGGCGCGTGGTGCTGCCGCTCGCCGAGCCCGAGCGGGCCGCTTCGCACGGGGTGCGGCCGCCGCGCGCCATCACCCTCTTCGGCCCGCCCGGCACCGGCAAGACCACCTTCGCCCGGGCCATCGCCTCCCGGCTCGGCTGGCCCTTCGTGGAACTGCTGCCCTCCCGCCTCGCCGACGAGGGCAACCTGGCGGCGGCACTGCGCGACGCGTTCGCCCGGATCGCCGAGCTGGAGCGCGTACTCGTCTTCATCGACGAGGTCGAGGAGATCGCACCGGTGCGCACCGAGCCCGCGCAGCCCGGCGGGATCCACGGGGTGACGAACGAGCTGCTGAAGCTGATACCGGGCTTCCGGGAGGGCGACGAGCGGCTGCTGGTCTGCGCCACCAACTCCATCCGCTCCCTGGACCCGGCCTTCCTGCGGCCCGGGCGCTTCGACTACCTCATCCCGATCGGCACCCCGGACGCCGGAGCGCGCGCCGCCATCTGGTCCCGCTACACGGCGGGCCGCGCGGACGTCGACGTGAACGCCCTGGTGGCGGCCACCGAGCTGTTCACACCGGCCGACATCGAGCACGCGGCGCGGATCGCGGCGCAAGTGTCCTTCGAGCGGGACCTCGAGGCGGTGGGCGCGCGGGGCGCGGCGGCCGCGCAGTTGGGCGCGACCACGCAGGACTACCTGGCGGCGGTCCGGCAGTGCCGGCCGACGGTGACCCCGGCCATGACGGGCGAGTTCGAGGCGGACATCACCGCGCACGCCCGGTTCTGAGCCCCGTTCCGACCTCGGCCCGACCCCGGTCGGAACCCCCTGACGTCCGTCCCCCGGTTGCGGCGGGGACGGAACGCGAAACGGCCCGCGGCCGCTCCCCCAAGGGGCCGCGGGCCTCCCGCGAACCCGGCTTCGGTTACCGTCACCGCATGGGCTTCGTCATCTTCATGACCCTTCCCGGTCTGGCTCTGGTGCTCACCGCCGTGGCCTTCCTCGACCTGGCACTGCTCCGCGCGGGCCGCGCCGGGCTGCTGCCCTGGCGGTGGAGCGGCCGCCAGGGGCAGGTGTCCGCCACCGGCTTCGAGCAGCTCCACGCCAGCTTCTCGCCGGGCAAGCAGAACGAGCTTAAGGAACGGCAGAGCGCCCTCGTCATGCGCGACGACGAAGAGGACGGCGCCCCGCCGCGCACCCGGGTCGACCTCGACGGCGGACTCGCCGTCATCCGGCTGCCCGGCAGCGCGCCCGCGCCCGTTACGGGGAACAGCGGTACGTGAAGTCCACCGCGGCCGTGCGCTGTCCGGGCGACACCAGTTGCAGCTCCGCCTTCGCCGGGTAGCTCCCCGTGCCGCGGAAGGTCCACAGCAGGTGCAGCCGGGCCTCCCGCTGCCCGCGCGGTACCCGCTCGGTCAGCTGCTCGGACCGGGTGCCGTCGCTGCGCACCCACCGGTAGGTGAGGACGCCCGGGCGCCCGTTGGTCGCCACGACGGCCACCACATCGGCGGCCGCGTCACAGGCCGGGCCCTTGGGATCGGTGCTCACGGCCACGTCCCGGACCTCGATGCCGGGCCCCAGCCGCTGCCATCCGAGGTACGCGAGGACCGCGGCCAGGACGAGCGCCGCGAGGGCGTACCGACGCAGCCCGGCCAGGCGCCGCCCGGGCGGCGGCGCGACGGCCCGCGCGAGGTCGAGGGGGAACGGCGCGGGCATGGCCGCGGTCACCCCGGGCCCGAACCGGAGCACGGAGCCCTCGACGCGGTCGGGCGCCACCTCCTCGGGAGCCATCCTCTTCGTCGTGTCCGGGGGGCCGCTGAACCAGTGGCTGCCGAGGACGGTGGCGCTGTAGTCGTCGCCCTCGGGGGCGCCGGAACCGCTCATCGGGGCACCTCCTGCTCCGTGCAGCGCAGCAGGTACTGCGAGGCCGAGGCGGACTTGTTCCCGGCGGTGGGCTTGGTGGTGACCCGGATGCCGCCGTAGCAGCCACGGAAGCGGGGGAAGGTGTGGGACCTGTTCTCGGTGACCGTCGAGCCGGCCGGGACCACGAACGACTCCGCCGCTCCGTCGCGGACGGAGTAGGAGCCTTGCGTACGGTCCAGGAACCATTCCACCGTCACGGTGACCGATCCGGTGCCCTGGGAGGTGACCGAGATGGCCGCGTCGCCACGGTAGACGCCGGGCTTGAGCGTGACGGAGACGTCCGTGACCTTCAGCGTTGGAGTGGGTGTCGGGGTCGGCGTGGTCGGCGTGGGGGACCAGCTCACCGTCGGCTTCGGGGTGGGGCTCGTGGACCACGACGGAGAAGCCGAGGGAGACGTGGACGCGGACGGCGAGGGGCTCGGGGACGCCGAAGGGCTCGGACTCGGCGACGGGGAGGCGGAGTCCGTCGGGCTCGGGTTCGCGCTCGGCGAGGCCGATCCGGGCGGGGCCGCGCTCGTCGTGGCGAAGGCGCTCACCGCCGAAGCCGCGTCCGGGGCCGCGCCGATCGCGTCCGTCGTCAGGACCAGCACGGTTCCCAGTACCAGCGCCACGCCCGCCGCGAGCCAGCCGCGGCGCCCCGGCGCCCAGCCGGAACCGCCGGGCACCTCGGTCGTGGCGAACGCCGTGGTACCGGCCGCCGGGCCGCCCGCCGAGGGGAACAACAGCGGCAGCAGGGCGGCCAGCGCCGCCAGCTTGCGCTGCCCGCGCTCCTCCCACTCGGGCCCGTACGCCGCCAGCGCCACCCCCTCCAGCTCGGCCACGAACGCCTCGGCGTTCTCCGGCCGCTGCTCGGGCGCCTTCGCGAGGCCGCGCCGGATCAGCGGACGTACGGGCTCGGGCGCCTCCGTCTCCGGTACCGGCGCCTCGATGTGCTGGACGGCCAGCTCGGCGAAGTTCTCCCCGTCGTAGGGCTTGCGGCCGGTGAGGCACTCGAAGAAGGTCGCCGTCGCCGCGTACACGTCGGCCGCGGGCGAGGCCGGCCGGCCCTGCCACTGCTCGGGAGCCATGTAGGCGGGGGTTCCGGCCACGCCGGGCGTGCTGCCCCGGTTCGCCGCGATCCCGAAGTCCACCAGCTTCGACGAGCCGTCCGGCGCGACCAGCACGTTCTCGGGCTTGTAGTCGCGGTGGACGACGCCCGCGCGGTGCGCCGCCGCGAGCCCCAGCAGGGACCCCTTGAGGACCACCAGCGCGGCCTCGGCGTCGGCCCGCCCGGACTGCTTCAGCAGTGCGCGCAGGGAGATGCCGTCCACCAGCTCCATGACGATGGCCGCGCCGCCCGTCGCCTCCACGTACTCGTAGAGCCTGACCACGTACGGGGTCTGCAGCCCGCCCAGGAGGCGGGCCTCGGCCCGGAACTCCCCGACGAACGCCGGATCCTGGCGCAGCCGGTCGCTGAGGTACTTCACGGCGACCGGGGTGCCCGTGCCGTCGTGGACGGCGAGCACCACGCGGCCGCTGCCGCCCGAACCGAGCTCGCGGACCTCGGTGTAACCGGGGACCGACCATGCCGCCCGCGTGTCGTCCATCGTTCCTGCCCCCTACCTGCCGTGTGGCGCCGCTGCATCGCTCGGACGACCGGTCCCGGACCGGCGTCCACCGGCCCTCCCGGGGCCGGACGCCCCATGGGACGTGGTTTCCGCCGTGGCCGGTTCCCAACCACGGCGGACGCCTCAGGCCGCGGCCGACATGGCGCCGATCATGGCGTGCAGCCGGTCGGCCGCAGCCCGCCCGAAGGCCGGATCGTTGATGTGCGTGTCGTAGTCGTAGAGCCTCGTGGCACTGCCCCGCAGGCCCTCGCGCAGCGCGGAGAACAAGGCCCGGTCCGCGCCGGGGTCATGGTACGGCCCGCCCGGCGCGCCGAGCGTGGACAGTCCACGGAGCGGGACGCAGACCGCCGTGGGGCCGCTCGCCGCGCACAGTTTCGCGGCGACCCGGCGGCCGAGCTCCGCGCACTCGGCCGCGGTCGTACGGGTCACCGTGATGGACGGGTTGTGGACGTGGACGCCCCGGTCGCGGACCTGCCGGGGCAGGCTCTCCAGCGGGCCGAACTTCACCATGTCCAGCGCCCCCAGGCTCACCACCTGCGGGATCCCGGCCCGCCCGGCCGCGCTGAGCCGGTCCGGTCCCGCGGTGAGGATGCCCCCGCACAGGTCGTCGGCGAGCTCGCTGAGGGTGAGGTCGAGGACGCCCGCGAAGACCCCCTGGCCGGCCAGGGTCTCCAGGGTGCGGCCGCCGGTGCCGCTGACGTGGAAGACCAACACCTCGTAGCCGAGTTCCGTCAGCCGCTCGCGCGCCGCGTCCACCCCGGCCGTGGTCACGCCCGCCATGCTCGCCGCGACCAGGGGGCGGCCGCCCGCGCCCAGCCGGGGCGGCCGCCCCTCCGCGGAGGAACGGTCGTAGGCCCGGGCCATCCCGGTGATCGCCGCCACGGCGTTCGCCAGGACCGGTGCGGAGACGCTGTTGATCCCCGCGATGTCCACCACGCTGTACATCATGGTGATGTCCGAGGAGCCCACGTAGGGGCGTACGTCCCCGGACGCCATGGACGAGACCATCAGTTTCGGTACGCCCAGCGGCAGGGCGCGCATCGCCCGGGTGGCGATGGAAGTGCCGCCGCTCCCGCCGATGGCGAGCACCCCGTGCAGCCTGCCCTCGGCGTGCAGGCGTAAGAGGGTCGCCTCCGCGCCCCTCGCCATGGTGGTCACGGCCGCACCCCGGTCGGCGGCCGTGAGCAGTTCCGACAGTTCCGTTCCGGCCGCCCGCGCCACCGCATCACGCGGTACGTCGGCGGCGACCCGGGGTTCGCCCATGATTCCCGTGTCGACCAGTACCACTTCGACGCCGGCGCGCAACAGCCTCTCGCGCAGCCAGCCGTACTCCACACCCTTGGTGTCCAAGGTCCCCACCAGCACGACGTTGGTCATGTGTGCAATGTCCATGCAGGTAAGGGTGTTGGCAAGTGCAAGTGTGGGTCAAACCTTCAGGAGCCCCAACAGTCGTTCCAAGAAAGGGAGTTGGGATGGAATCAGCATGTTTTGCGCCAGGGGCGGAGCAAACCAGGCCACTCGGTCCAGCTCCGGGAACTCCTGGACGTTCCCGGAGTGTGGGGGCCACTCCATCGTGAAGGTCCCGGGCACCATCAGCGCGGGGTCGAGATCCGCCTCCACCGCCCAGATGGTCACCAGCTTCCCGCTGGTCAGGCGTACCTCGCCCAGCGGCAGGTAGTCGCCCTCCGGCGGGGGCAGCCCGATCTCCTCGGTGAACTCGCGGCGGGCCGCGTCCCGAGGAGTCTCCTCCGGACCGTATTCACCCTTGGGGATGGCCCAGTCCCCGGACTGCCGTCCGGCCCAGAGCGGGCCGCCCATGTGTCCGAGGAGCACCTCGACACCGGACTCCGGCTCCGGACCGGTCCGCCGGAAGAGGAGCAGTCCGGCACTGCGTTTGTGTGTCATGGGTACATCCATGCCCCGTACGGACCCCGGCCAGTGACGCGGGTACGCGTTCTGCCGTCAGTGGTCGTGCGGGCCCTGCCGGTGGACCGGACCGTGCGCGTCCGCGCAGTGCGCGTCGGACGCGCCCCCGCCCGCGCGGCCGACCGTGAGCAGGGACTCCTGCGCGTGGTCCACCTGGAGGGTGGTGTGCGTGATCCCGTACTCCTTGTCGAGCAGCCCCTCCAGGTCCCGGCGCACGGCGTGGCAGTCACCCGCCGGCTCCACCAGCACGTGTGCGGACAGTGCCGCCTGGCCCGAGGTGATCGTCCAGATGTGCAGGTCGTGCACCTCGGTGACGGGCGGGTGCCCGACCAGCCGGTCGCCGACCGCGTCCGGGTCCACGTGGGCCGGGGCGGCCTCCAGGAGGATCCGGCCGGACTCGCGGACCAGCCCGTAACCCGCCTTGACCATCAGCACCACCACGACCAGCGTGGCGATCGCGTCCGCCTGTCGGAAACCGGTGGTCAGAACGATCAGACCGGCGATCGCGGTGCCGATGAAGGCGAAGAGGTCGTTCAGGATGTGCTGGTAGGCGCCCTCGACGACGAGCGCGGAACGGTTCGCCCGGGAGATGCACCAGGCCGCGGCCACGTTGACGACGATGCCCGCGAGCGCCGTCACCACGACCAGCCCGCCCTCCACCGGCGGCGGGTCCAGCAGCCGCCGCACCGCCTCGTACGCCAGCCAGACCGCCAGCAGGATCAGCGTCAGCCCGTTCGCCTGGGCGGAGAGTATCTCCGCCCGCTTGAGGCCGTACGTGAAGCCGCCGCGGGCGGGGCGCGCGGCCAGCCGCATGGCGATCAGCGCCAGGACGATCGAGACCGCGTCGGTCAGCATGTGGGCCGCGTCGGAGATCAGGGCCAGCGAGTTGGCCATGAAGCCGATGACCACCTCGACGGCCATGAACCCGCCGATCAGGGCGAGTGCGATCGCCAGCCAGCGCCGGTCGGCATCGGCCGCCACGCCGTGGCTGTGCCCGCCGGGCCCGTGGCCGTGGCCGTGGCCCGCGGGCCCGTTCGCGCGTCCGTTCCCGTTCCCGTGTCCGTGGCCGTCGTGCGCGTGGTCGTGCCCACTCATGGCGTCCCCCGTCTCGTCGCGGCACCCGTGTGTTCGGTCCCGTCGCGTGAAGTGAAGCGCACCCCGGCGGGATCGGCAAAGGCTGCAACGGGGACCGTTGTCATTACCCATAAGAGGCCTCTGACCTGCGGTGATGTCTGACCGGTGCCGGACCTTCCCGATCGTGGGAAAATCTGGTCATGGTCCAGCGCCCAAGTGTGCCGACCGCGCCCCAGCTCGTCCTGGTGACCGACTGGGGCGCCACCGAGATGGATCCCGACCGGATCTACCACGTCGGTCGGGACCCGCTTTGCGAGATCTGCCTCGACGACGCCCGCGTCTCCTGGCACCACGCGATCCTGCGCCCGGACGGCGACCACTGGACGCTGGAGGACGAGGGCAGCACCAACGGCACCTTCGCCGACGGTCACCGCGTCCACGAGTGGAGCGTCGGCGTCGGCACGGAACTGCGCTTCGGCAGCATCGACGACGGGCCGCGCGCCGCCGTCATCGGTCCCGCGCCGCCGCCCCCGCCCGCACCACCCCCCGCGCCCGGCACCGGCCGCCCCTCCCACGTCACGAACCCGGCCATGACCGGCACCTTCCGGCAGCCGACGACCGTGCGTCCGCTTCCCGTCCGCACCGCCGTCCGCATCGGCCGCGCCCCCGAGAGCGACCTCGTCGTCGACGACCTCACCGTGTCCCGTCGCCACGCCGAGCTGCACGCCCTCGCCGACGGCAGCTACGAGATCGTCGACCTCGGCAGCCACAACGGCACCTACCTCAACGGCGCCGCCGTGACCCGGGCCACCCCCGTCACCGAGGGCGACATCGTCGGCATCGGCCACTCGGTCTTCTGCCTCGTCGGCGACCAGCTCCAGGAGTTCGTGGACACCGGCGAGGTCTCCCTCGACGTCCAGGGCCTCACCGTCGCCGTCGACCGCGGCCGCAAGACCCTCCTCGACCAGATCTCCTTCCCGGTCGGCGCCAAATGCCTGCTCGCCGTCGTGGGCCCCAGCGGAGCGGGCAAGTCCACCCTGCTCGGCGCGCTGACCGGCCTGCGCCCCGCCGACCAGGGCACCGTCCTGTACGACGGCCGCGACCTCTACCGCGACTACGCCGAACTGCGCAGCCGCATCGGCCTCGTCCCGCAGGACGACATCCTGCACTCCCAGCTCACCGTCCGGCGCGCCCTCACCTACGCCGCCGAACTGCGCTTCCCGCAGGACACCGCCAAGGCCGAACGCCAGGCCCGGGTCGACGAGGTGATCGGTGAGCTCGGCCTCGAACAGCGTGCCGACCAGCCCATCCACAGCCTCTCCGGCGGCCAGCGCAAACGCGTCTCCGTCGCCCTGGAACTGCTCACCAAGCCCTCCCTGCTCTTCCTGGACGAGCCCACCTCCGGACTCGACCCCGGCATGGACCGCTCGGTGATGAACATGCTGCGCGACCTCGCGGACGACGGCCGCACGGTCATCGTCGTCACCCACAGCGTGCTCAACCTCGAAGGCTGCGACCGCCTCCTCGTCCTCGCCCCGGGCGGGCGCATCGCGTACTACGGCGCCCCCGGGGAGGCCCTCGACTTCTTCGGCTTCGAGCAATGGCCCGAGGCCTTCGAAGCCTTCGAGAACCAGCGCGACCGCGACTGGGCCGGGGAGTACCGGGCCTCGCCGCTGTACCGCCGCCACATCGACGTCACCGCCGGCCGGCTCCCGCTCACGGCGCAGGCCGAACGGGCCGCCGGGGTCCCGCCGCAGCCACCGCCCAAGGCCCAGAGCTGGGGCTCCCAGCTCTCCACCCTGATCCGCCGGTACGCCGCCGTGCTCAGGTCCGACCGGACCTTCCTGGTCATCATGGTCGCGCTGCCCTTCGTCATGGGCGCCATGACCCGCGCACTGGCCGGCAACACCCTCAACGCCGAAACGGCCCTGAACGCCCTGTTCATCCTGTGCGTGGGCGGAGTCCTGATCGGCGCCGCCAACGCGGTGCGCGAACTCGTCAAGGAACGCGTCATCTACCAGCGAGAACGGTCCGTCGGCCTGTCCCGGTCGGCCTACCTGATGTCCAAAGTGGTGGTCCTCGGCGCGATCACCGTCGCCCAGGCCGTGGTCCTCACCCTGGTGGGCCTGGCGGGCGTCACCATCAACGCTCCCGGTGGCCGCGGCCTCTTCATGCCACCGCTCATGGAGATCACCCTCGCCGTCGCCCTGCTGTCCGTCACCGCGATGCTGCTCGGCCTGCTGATCTCCGCCCTGGTGACCAAGGAGGAGGTCACCATGCCGCTGCTGGTCCTCCTCACGATCGTCCAGGTCGTCTTCTGCGGCTCCCTGCTGAAACTCACCGGCGTCCCCGTCATCGAACAGCTGGCCTGGTTCGTACCGGCCCGGTGGGCCATGGGAGCCATGGCGGGCACCATCGACCTCGGCGCGATCGTGCCCGGCAAGATCACCCAAGACCCGCTGTTCGACCACGAGGCCCACCTCTGGCTCCTCGAAATGGGCATGCTCGTCGTCCTGTCCGTGCTCTTCGGCGTGCTGGTCGCCCGGCTGCTGCGCCGCCACGAGCCGACCGTCATGCGGAAGTAGGCCCCATGAGCAGCCCGCTGGGTCAACCCGGAGGCGAGGTGGAGGGCTTCCGGCCCACCCATGTGGTGCCGCAGGAGGGACTGCCCGCCTGGGAGGGCCCCGACGTCAGCCGGCCGACCGTGCCCCTGGACCCGTTCCTGCCCGTGCAGCTGCTGTCCCGGCGCGGGGAGTGGGGGGAGGTCCTGTGCGCCAACGGGTGGTCCGCCTGGGTTGACGGGCGGCTGCTGGTCGCCGTACCGCAGCCGCCGCCGACGGCCGGAGGACGGCCCCCGGTCCGCTCCGAGGACCCGCGGCCGCTGCTCACGCGCGGCTCCGAGGCCCTGGAACGCTACCGGCGGGCCGTGGACGAGCTCGCCTCGGGACGGATCGACGCCGACGCCTTCCGCCGCTCGCTGCGCGGGCTGCGGGCCGGCGTGGTCATCGACGGGGAGTCGGTGTGGCTCTACGACGAGAAGTCGGGCCGGTGGCTGTACGACGACGGGGACCGCATGACGACCTACGCGGTCGTCGCCGGCCCGGGGGGTCCGTCCGCGCCCGAACCCGGGCCGCGGCAACCGCCCCCGGACACGACTCCGGCCGGCGGGGCCCCCGTACGGCGGGAACCGCCCCCCACCGACGCGGTCGCAATCCCGCGCGAAGAGCCCGGGGACCGGTCCGAACGGGCGGTGGCCCATGATCCGACGCGGATCGTGGAGACCCGCGACCCCGGGGGCGGCTGACGGTGGACGAGGAACGGGCGGAGCCCGCCGACGGGTCCCCCACCGACCTGCGCGGCAAGCAGATCGCCGGCTACCTGGTGGAGAGGGAGATCGGGCGCGGCGGCATGGCCGTCGTCTACGAGGCGCGGGACCTGCGCCTCGACCGGCGCGTGGCACTGAAGCTGCTGGCTCCCGAGCTGGCCCGGAACGACACCTTCAGACAGCGGTTCGCCCACGAGTCGAAGGTGGCCGCGACCATCGAGCACCCGCACATCGTGCCCGTGTTCGAGGCGGGGGAGGCGGACGGACTGCTCTACATCGCCATGCGCCTCGTCGAGGGACCCGACCTGCGGGTGATGCTGGACCGGACGGGCCCGCTGCCGGTGGAGACGGCCGCGCGGATCGCCGGCCAGGTGGCCTCCGCGCTGGACGCCGCCCACGCCCACGACCTGGTCCACCGGGACGTGAAGCCGGGCAACATCCTGATCGCCCCGGGCACGGACCGCGACCATCCGGAACACGCCTACCTCACGGACTTCGGGCTGACGAAGAAATCGCTGTCGCTGACCGGGTTCACGACCGACGGGCAGTTCGTCGGCACAATGACCTACGTGGCGCCGGAACAGATCTCGGGGAAGCCGGTGGACGGCCGCTGCGACGTCTACAGCCTGGGGTGCGTCGTCTACGAGGCCCTCGCCGGGGAACCGCCCTTCCAACGGGACGACGACATCGCCCTGCTGTGGGCCCACCAGTACGACGCCCCGCCCGCGCTGAGCTCGCGGCGGCCCGGACTGCCGGAGGAGGTGGACGCGGTCCTGGCGAAGGCGCTGGCCAAGTCTCCGGACGACCGGTGGAACAGCTGTCTGGAGTTCACCGGGGCCCTGCGGCGGGCGGGGGAGGGCGGCCGACCGCCGGGGCAGGCGGGTGAGGCGGAGGGCGGGGCGGGACGGGCCGCACACCCCGACCTGCCGGCCCCGCCCCCGGTGCCGGCGTGGGCGCTGCCGGTGTTCGACCGACCGGCGCCCGGGGGGACGGCCTGAGCCGCTCCCGGCTTGCTCGGCCCGCTTGGCCCGCTTGGCCCGCTTGGCCCGCTCGGGCTGCTCGGGCCGTTCCGCCTACTCGTCCTGCCCGGCCTACTCGGGTGTCGCGCGGGTCGTGGCGGCCGGTTCGTCGACCCGGCCGCCACGGTGCAGTGGACGGGCCAACAGGGCGCCCAGGAATCCCGCCACCGCGCCCCACAGGAGCCCGAGACCGACATTGCGCCACAGCACGGGCTGCAGGTGGACCTGGCCGCCGAGGCCGTCCACCTCGCCGATGCCCAGCAGGGAGAGTCCGAACTGGGCCTGGATCCGGCCCAGCAGGCAGACCGTCAGGGTCGCCAGGGCCAGGGCCACGCCCAGGTGGAGGGCGTGCTGCCAGGGGCGGACGTGGGCGGGGGAGCGTACGGCCGCCAGTACGCCCGTGCCGAGCAGCAGGACGGCGGCCACCACCACCAGCCACCAGGCCCGGGAGTCCTGCTCCGCGAGCGCGGACACGTCGATCCGGGACGGGTCGGAGCCGCGCAGGACCTGGTCCAGCAGCTGCGGCATCGGCAGTCCGAAGGGTCCCTCGACATTGCCCTCCCAGGCGCCGCCGAAGCCCAGGGTGAGCGCGAGCCAGACGAGGTTCGGCAGCCCGAGCAGGATCACGGCCAGGGTCCGGTCGGCATGGCCCTGGGTGACGGCCACGACCGCGCCGACCCCGATGCCGAGGACGACGTAGGCGAGGAGCAGCAGCATCGTGGCGAAGGCGGCCGGGCGCAGTGCCGTGTGGAAGCGGACCAGCCGGGCCGGGAGCGGGGCGCGCCGCGAGACCAGCAGGGCGATCACCAACAGGCCGAGGATCCAAAGCAGTCCGTACAGGAGGGTGGCCGGCAGGTCGGCCTGGAAGCCCACCGTGGGCGCGGAGTCCAACAGTTCGGTGATGGTCCCGATGGGGGAGTCGCCGGTGGAGATGCCGAACGTCTCGCTGGCGAGGAAGGCGGCGCCGGTCAGGGCGAGCAGCCACAGTACGACCAACGGGACCGCACGGCCGATGAGTTCGCGGGGCCGGGCCACGGCCCGGTTGTGCAGGGGGCGCAGGAAGAGGTAGCCGGTCACGAGGGCGCCCGCCAGACTCACCGATAGGGGGACCGCCGAGAGGTTCACGTCCGCCCCCGCCAGCGAACCGGCACCGGCCGACACGTCCAGCGAACCGCCTGCTGCCATCACCACGACCGCGGCGACCACATGCGGGAACGCGCCGCCCGGAAGGTCGCCCGCGCCCGCGCACAACAGCCCGGCGGCGGCGACCGCGGTCATCACCACGAATCCCGCGACGACGGCGACGAGGGCGTCCCGCCATGCCCTTGCGGAGCCCCCCGACGATGACGATTCCGGCGTCCGACTCACCCTGCCACCGTGACATCCCCGGCTTGCGGGCACCACCCGGACGGCGCACACAATGGTCCCCGGGGAACTCACTCCTCCTGGGAAGAAGAGCCCGTGACCACACAACCCTCCGGCCGACCGCCGTCTTCAGGACGCCCCACCGGGCCGCCATCGGGCCCGCTCTCGGGCGGGCAGCAGGGGCCTCCGCCACCGCCTCCGTCGGCGCCGCCGGGTGGCCCTGGTGGGCCGGCCGGGCCGGCCGGGCCGGCCGGGCCCGGAGGCCCGGGTCAGGGACCGGTCGGAGGGCCCTGGTGGCGCTCCGTGCCACGGCTCGTCACCGCGCTGGTCGCGGTGGCGGCGGTCGTGGCCCTGGCCGTGGTCCTCACCCGGCCCGGCGGGAAGGCCGACAACGCCGGCGGCGAGGTGTTCCTCCAGCCGGTCGCCGCTTCCGGCCCCGACCCCTTCACGGAGTCCACGGTGGTGAAGGGCGCGCCGCCCCCGCCGGAGAGCCCGCCGCCGTCTCCCCAGGGCACGGTCAGTCCGAGCGCCAGCCCGACCGGGCCGGTGGGTACCAGGAGCGTCAGCGGTTCCGCGCCGGGCGTGTACGGCGGCACCAGGAACGTCGCCAGCTGCGACGTCGAGAAGCTGATCGGATCGCTGGGCGCGGACCCCGCCAAGAACGCGGCCTTCGCCCAGGCGCAGGGCATCCAGCCGGCCGCGGTTCCCGGTTACCTCCGCTCCCTCACCTCGGTGCAGCTGCGGATGGACACCCGGGTGACGAACCACAGCTACCGGGACGGCAAGCTCGTCCCCTACCAGGCCGTGCTCCAGGCCGGGACGGCCGTGCTGGTGGACGACCGGGGAGTGCCGCGGGTGCGCTGCGCGTGCGGCAACCCGCTCGGTCCGCCGGTGCCGCTCAAGGCCGCCCCGAAGCGCTTCGGGCAGACGTGGCCCTCGTACCAGCCGGCGAAGGTGGTGGCCATCGCACCGGCGCCGACCGTCATCAACAAGATCGTGATCTACGACCACCGCGACAACCAGTGGTACGAGCGCCCCAAGGGCGGCGACCACCAGGGCGGCAAGCCCAAGCCCGACCGGCCGATCCCGCCGCCGCCGGTCCCGACGCCGCCGCTCACGCCGCCTCCGTCAGCGACGACCCCGAACCCGTCCGTGACCTCGCCGAGGCCGACCCCGTCGGGGACGTCCCCGAACCCGAGCACGTCCGTGACGACGCCGACACCGTCGAAGTCGCCGTCGAAGTCCCCGTCCGAGTCGCCGTCGAAGTCGCCGTCGAAGTCGCCGTCGAAGTCCCCGTCCGAGTCGCCGTCGAAGTCGCCTTCGGAGTCGCCGAAGAAGACCCCTTCGGAGTCTCCGTCGGAGTCACCGAAGAACTCTCCGTCCGAATCACCGAAGAAGACTCCGGCCGAGTCACCGTCGGAGTCATCGTCGGAGACTCCGAAGAAGACCCCGGCCGAGTCACCTTCGACGGCGCCGTTGAAGCCGTCCGAGGAATCGAAGTCACCGTCGAAGCCGGCTTCGGAGACGCCCTCGAAGCCGACCTCCGAGCCGTCCGCGCAGTCACCGACGCCGAAGTCCGCGCCCGCGACTCCCGCATCCCCCACGGCTCTGGCGCCTCCCACGGCTCCGGCGACTTCGAGGTCTTCCGCGCCGCGCCCGCCGACGTCGGCCGCCCCCCAGCGCCCGACCGCTCCGCCGCCGCCCACCGCGCAGAAGCAGTCCGAGCCCCCGCCGCCGTCGGCTCAGCAGCCGTCCGCTCCGCAGCAGGAACCGCCCCGGACGGCCCCCCAGCAGCCCGAGCCCGAGCCTGAGGGCCCGGCCCAGGAAAGCTGACCGCTCCCGTACGTGACCGCGCCCCCTCCCCGAGCGGGGAGGGAGGCGCGGTCACGGGGCACCGCCGCAGCGGACCGGTGATCAGGCGCGGTCGCGGCGGGTGAGCGTGTCGCCCGCGACGCCCACCGCGAGGCCGAGGGCGATCATGACGATGTAGCTGTAGACCTCGTAGCCGTCGGGGGCGAGGAAACGGAGGAAGCCCATGAAGCGGATCCAGCCGAACCACTCGTACAGCAGGCCGCTCGCGCCACCGACAGTGAGGATGAAGCACAGCGCACCCGTGACGGTGGCCAGTGGGGACTTCGGGGACTTCGGCGAGGTGGAGGTCATGCTCCGACGTTAGGAGCCGCGCGCCGGGCCGGACATCGGCCTTAGGGCTCCCGCGCTCGTACTTAAGTATGCGTTGCGGGGCGCGGACGCCCGCTCCCGCGCCCGGACGCGTAGGTTTCCGGGACATGCGCCGTATCCACCGCACTCGTCGGGACTGGGCCGCCGACCTGGCCCTGTTCCTCTTCGCCGCCTGTTTCGCCGCTGTCAGCTCGCAGTCCATCCCGGTCGCGGAGGGCCTCGGCCCGGGCTGGCGGGCCGCCGACCAGGTGGCCGGCGGGCTCGGGTGCGCAGCGGTCCTGCTGCGGCGGCGCGCGCCGGTCCAGTTGGCCGTGGTGCTGCTCCTGGCCGGCAGCGTGGCGCACTACCTGACCGGGCCGGCGATGGTGGCGGTGTTCACGGTGGCGGCGACCCGGTCGTGGAAGGCCACGGCATGGGTGGCGGCGCTGGTCTTCGGACCGCTGCCCCTCTTCCTGTGGCAACTGCCGGACATGTCCGAGGAGCGGGCCGGTTCGGCCGTGACGTACTTCGCCCTGATCGCCGGAGCCATCGGGTGGGGGTTGTTCCGGCGGTCCCGGCAGCAGCTCATCGCCTCGCTGCGCGAGCGCGCCGAACTGGCCGAGGCGGACGCGGAGTCGCGGGCCGAGCGGGCCCGGATGGAGGCCAGGGAGGAGATCGCCCGCGAGATGCACGACGTACTCGGCCACCGGCTGTCGCTGCTCAGCGTGCACGCGGGCGCCCTGGAGTTCAATCCCGGCGCCCCGCGGGCGGAGATCGAGCGGGCAGCCGGGGTGATGCGCGAGAGCGCCCACCTGGCGCTGCACGACCTGCGCGAGGTGATCGGCGTACTCAGGGCGGGGCCGGGTACGGGGCCCGCGGAGGGCGGCGAGCGCCCGCAGCCGGAACTGGCGGACCTCCCCCGGCTGGTGGCGGAGGCGAGGGCGGCGGGCGGACGGATCGAGCTGGCCGGGCCGCCCGAGGGGGCCGCGCCGCCGCCCCTGGTGGGGCGTACGGCGTACCGGATCGTGCAGGAGGCGCTGACCAACGTGCGCAAGCACGCGCCTGGCGCGGCAGCCGACGTGCGGGTCACCGGGAGCCCGGGCGACGGGCTGATGGTGGAGGTCAGCAACGCTCCGCCGCCCGGACCGGATCCGGCCCGGGGCACGGTTCCCGGGCCGGTCGAAGGCGGCGGGCAGGGATTGATCGGGCTGGCCGAACGCGCCCGGCTGGCCGGTGGGGAACTGACGGCGGTCCCCGCCGGCGGCGGGTTCCGGGTGCGGGCCTGGCTACCCTGGCAGGGCTGACCGAGGGACAAGCACGAGACCACGGAACACAAGACCTCAAGACAGCAAGACAGCAAGACACAAGACAGCAAGACACAAGACAGGAAAGACGGGGCGCCGGTGATCCGCGTACTGCTGGTCGATGACGACGCGATCGTCCGCGCGGGGTTGCGCCTGATGCTGGGCGGCGCCCCGGACATCGAGCTGGTCGCGGAGGCCGCGGACGGGGCGGAGGTGCCCGATCTGGTCGCCGCGCACGGACCGCACCTGGTGCTGATGGACATCCGGATGCCCGGCGTCGACGGGCTGGCCGCCACCGAGCGGCTCCGGGCGCAACCGGGAGCGCCGGAGGTGCTGGTCCTGACCACCTTCCACACCGACGCGCACGTCCTGCGCGCACTGCGGGCCGGAGCGGCCGGGTTCCTCCTCAAGGACACCCCGCCGCAGGAGATCGTGACGGCCATCCGGACGGTGGCCGCCGGGGACCCGGTGCTCTCCCCGGCCGTCACCCGCCGGCTCATCGACCAGGTGGCGGGCGACTTCGGCGAGGACACCCGGGCGACCGCCGCCCGCGCCCGGCTGGAGCTGCTGGCCGGGCGCGAGCGGGAGGTGGCCCTGGCGGTCGGGCGGGGCCTGTCCAACGCGGAGATCGGACGGGAGCTCCACCTGGCGCTGCCCACGGTGAAGACCCACGTGTCCCGGATCCTGACCCGGCTGGACCTCAACAACCGCGTTCAGATCGCCCTGTTGGTCCATGACGCGAACCTTTCGGGCGGCGGACGGCGCTGAACCCCGCGGCCGTAGGCTCCTTTGGTGCCGCGGCCGTTCCCCCGCCGACCGCACCGCCGGTGGCGCTCCCGCCGGCGTGTCGGGCCGGGCACGGAGGGTGTCCGGGATTCCCGCAGGGACACCGGCGGGCGGGAGTGAGACCCTGGCTGCATGGCCCGTAGGTCAGAGAACTCCGACGTCGGCTGGCCCGCGCGGCCGGACACGAGCCTGGCGCTCAATCGCATGGGCACCTTCGACTGGGACCTCGACAACGGTCGGATGCATCTCGATCCCACCGCCCTCGAGGTCATGGACCTGCGCCCGGACGAATACGACGGGACCCCCGGCGGGCTCCGGATCCGCCTCGCCCCCGGTGAGGAGGCCCGGCTCGACACCCGGGTCGCGCAGGCGATCAAGGACGGCCGAAGCCACTACGGGGCCTACGTCCGCAGCCGACGGCGCGACGGTTCGTCGGCCTGGACCCACATCCAGGGGCACATCCTGCGGGACCCGTCCGGTCGCGCGTACCGCGTCATCGGGATCCTCCGCGACGCAGCCCACGACCCCGGCGAGCCCGGTGCCGAGGGTGAGGAGATCGAGGGGCGGCGCCGGATGACCGGCGTCGTGGAGCGGACCACCGCCATCCTCGCCCACGCCCGCACCGTCAACGACGTGACCGACATCCTCAAGGACCCACAGGCCCTCGGCCACCTCGGAGCCGTCAGCGTGATGCTGGGCGTCGTCGACGGCGGCCGCATCCACCTGGTCGCGGAGGGGCAGCTCGGCACGTACGTGCCCGAGATCGAGTACACACGGATCGACGCGCAGCTCCCGATGAGCGAGGCCGTGCGCACCATGCAGTCGGTCTTCCTCGTCTCCCGGGAGGAGTTCCAGCAGAGCTACCCGGATCTGTGGCCGTACATCGAGCCGCTGTCCGTCCGTAGCGGCGTCTACCTCCCGCTGATCGCCCAGGGGCGGCCCATCGGGGCGCTCGGGCTGCTCTACACGCGGGACGGCGATTTCACCACCGAGGAGCGGAACCTGCTGATGGCCCTCGGCAGCGGCGTCGCGCAGAGCCTCCAACGGGCCATCCTCTTCGAACAGGAGCACGACCTGGCCGAGGGGCTCCAGCGGGCCATGCTGCCCCGCCGGATCCCGGACGTGCCGGGCGCGCGGATCGCCGTACGGTACCGGTCCGCGCGGATGGGCCGGGACATCGGCGGCGACTGGTACGACGTGGTCCCGCTCGGCGAGGGCCGGGTTGGGGTGATGATCGGCGACGTCGAGGGGCACGACACGGACGCGGCCGCCGTCATGGGGCAGCTGCGCATCGTGATGCGCGCCTACATCGTCGAGGGGCACACGCCGGGCGCGGCGATGGCCCGGGCCTCGGCCTTCCTGCGCGAGTTGGAGACGGAACGGTTCGCCACCTGCACCTACGCCGAGGTGGACCTGACCACCGGGATGGCCCGGATGGTCCGTGCCGGGCACCTCGACCCCGTCGTGCGGCGCGGCGACGGCAGCGTCCACCGGGTCCAGGTGGCCGGCGGGCTGCCGCTCGGCCTGCCGCCCCGCGAACAGCCGGGCACCGGCTCGGGCTACCCCGTCACCAGCCTCGAACTGCACCCCGGGGACACCCTGCTGCTGTGCACCGACGGCCTCATCGAACGCCCCGGCGCCGAGCAGGACGCCGGCATGCGGGAGCTCATGGCGGCGGTCCACAGCGGCCCGATCGACGTGGAGGAACTCGCCGACGTGCTGTGCGACCTGGTCGGCGACGCGGGCGGCGGGGACGACATGGCCATGCTCGTACTGCGCCGCCGCGGCACCCCCACCGCGCGCGGCGGGGGTCCGCTGCAGCAGCGCCTGGAACCGGGTGACACGAAGGCCCCGGCGCTGGCCCGGCACCTGATCCGGGCGGCGGTGGCCGCCTGGGGAGCGCGGCACCGGGCCGACGAGATCGAACTGGCCGCGGACGAGCTGATGACCAATGCCCTGGTCCACACGGACGGCGGCGGCCACGTCAGCATGCGGCTCACGGCGCAGGGCCGGATCCGGATCGAGGTCGAGGACGGCAGCAGCGCCTTGCCGAGGCGGCGCGAGGCGGGTGACTGGGCGGTCTCCGGGCGCGGGCTGATGCTGGTGGACCGGCTCGCCGACGAGTGGGGCGTGGAGCCCCGGGGCGGTGGGAAGTGCGTCTGGTGCGAGTTCGCCCTGGCGGCCCCGGAGGACGCCGGCTAGGTGGTGTCCGGGAATCCACGGCGGATCAGCCCGCGGCGTCAGGTGCGGTGCAACGCCCCCGGCTACTGCGGGGAGGGGCCCCGGCGGAGGGGGCGCCCCCGTACCGGGCGCGTTCGGGTGCTCCGACGACGTGGCGAGGTGCCGTAGCCGGCGCCGTTCGCCCGCCGGGGACTGCGGGAGCGCCCGGAGGACCGTGGGCCGTGGGCCGTGGGCCGTGGGCCGTGGGCCGTGGGCCGGGCGCCCGGAGCCCGGCCCACGGCCGCCCCGTGCTGTCAGAGGCGCACCAGCGTGACCTCGGTGGCCTTCACGCTCGTCCACACCGCGGCGCCGTCCACGATGCCCAGTTCGGCCGCGGCGTCGGGGGTGATCTCGGCGACCAGGTCGGGCACCTTCGCCGAGGCGATCAGCACGCGCAACCGGCTGCCGACCGCGGTGATCTCCCGTACGGTGCCCGGCCAGACGTTGCGGGGGCTGCCGCCCGGGCGGTCCCGGTGCACCGAGACCGCCTCCGGAGCGATGATCGCCAGCGCCTTCGCCCCCTCGGGCAGCGTCTCGGCGACCACCAGCCGACCGCCGGCCGCGAGGGCGAGCCCGTCGGCCGACGCGGTGCCCGGCCAGGCGTTGCGCCCCAGCATGCGGGCCACCCACGGGGAACGCGGGTGCCGGGTCACCTCGGCGGGCGGCGCGTCCTGGAGGGCCCGGCCGTGGGCCAGTACGAGGACCCGGTCCGCCAGGGAGACGGCCTCGACGGGATCGTGGGTGACGATGAGGCAGACCCCGCCGAAGCCGGCCAGGTGGGTGCGCAGGGTGTGCCGGACCCGGGCCCGGGTGGTCTGGTCGAGCGCGGCCAGCGGTTCGTCCAGGAGCAGGAGCCGGGGGCGGGCGGCCAGCGCCCGGGCCAGGGCCACCCGTTGGGCCTGGCCGCCGGAGAGCTGCGCCGGCTTGCGGTCGGCGAGGTGCAGGACGCCCAGCCGTTCCAGCCAGGCCCGGGCCTCGCGGCGGGCCCGCGCGCGCGGCACCCCGCGGGCGCGCAGCCCGTACGCGGTGTTGGCCACGGCGGTCAGGTGCGGGAACAGCGCCCCGTCCTGCGGTACCCAGGCCACCTGGCGCCGGTGCGGGGGCAGGGCCGTCACGTCGTCGTCGCCGAGCCGCAGTTCGGCGTGGGCGCGCGGGGTGAGGCCGAGCAGGGCGCGCAGCAGGGTGGTCTTGCCGGCGCCGTTCTCGCCGACCACGGCGATGGTGGTGCCGGGTTCTGCATCGAGGGTGAGCTCGTTGAAGCCGGTGACGGTGGCGTGCAGGGGCCAGCGGCCGCTGTCGTGGGGCAGCGCGGCGTCGCCGCCGTGGGTGACGGTGGCGCGGGCGTCGGAGGCGCGGGCGTCGGAGGTGTGGGCCTCTTCGGGGATCGGCGTCGAAGCGGCCTCGCGGGCCACCGGGGTGCCCGTCCAGCGGCCGCGCAGGGCGATCAGTACGCCCATGGCGATCGTGAGGAGCAGCAACGAGACGGAGGTGGCGGCCTCGGGCTTGTCCTGCAGCAGCAGGTACACCTGGAGCGGCAGGGTCTGGGTGGTGCCGGGCAGGTTGCCGGCGAAGGTGATGGTCGCCCCGAACTCGCCCAGTGCGCGGGCCCAGGTCAGCGCCGCACCGGCGATCAGGCCGGGGGCGACCATGGGCAGGGTCACCGTGAAGAACACCCGGACCGGCGAGGCGCCGAGCGAGGCGGCGGTCTCCTCGTAGCTCTGCTTGAGACCGCCGAGGGCGCCTTCGAGGCTGATCACCAGGAACGGCATGGCGACGAACGTGGCCGCGACGACGGCGCCCGACGTGTGGAAGGGCAGGGTGATCCCGAAGGTGCCCTCCAGCCAGGGGCCGAGCAGCCCGCGCCGGCCGAAGCCGAGCAGCAGGGCGACACCGCCGACGGTCGGCGGCAGCACCATCGGGAGCAGGACGAGGGAGCGGACCAGGGCCTTGCCCTTGAACTCCACGCGGGCCAACAGCCAGGCGAGCGGTACGCCGAGGAGCAGCGAGAGGGCCAGGGCCCACAGGGACACCAGGAGCGAGAGCTTCAGGGCCTCGACCACGCCGGGGCTGGTGAGGTGGGTGCCGAGTTCGCCCCACTGGGTGCGGACGAGGATGCCGATGAGCGGCAGCAGCAGGAACGCGACGGCGAGCAGCGCGGGGAGCGCCAGGGCCAGTGGGGGCCGGGTGCGGGCACGGGTACGGACGCGTATGCCGCTGGGCGCGCCGGCTCGGCTGCGGAGTCTGCTCATGAGGGTTCCTGGCTGGGGTGTCGGCTGTGGGGGAGCGTGAGCGGCCGGGCGGCCGGCGCTGGGTCCGGGGGCCCGGCCGCGAGAACGCCGAGAGGGGCTGCCTGTCCCCCCGGTTCAGGCAGCCCCTCAGGGAGTGCGGGTCCGACCGGCGGTCACGCCTTCTGGAAGCCCGCCTCCTGGAGGATCTTCTGCGCCTCGGGGGTGCTCAGCCAGGCCACGAAGGCGGCCGCTTCCGTGGCGTTCTTGGACTGCTTCAGCGTGGCGGCCGGGTAGGAGGCCACGGCGTTCTGGTCGTCCGGGATCTCGACGGTGACGACCTTGTCGCCGGACTTGGCGGAGTCGGTCTTGTAGACGAGACCGGCGTCGGCCTCACCGAGCTCGACCTTGCTCAGCACGGCACGGACGTTGGGCTCCTGGGAGACCGGCTTCACCTCGATCTTCTGGGCGTCGAGGATCTGCTTGCTGTAGCGGCCGACCGGGACCTCGGGCGCGGCGAGCACGACCTTGATCTTGGTGTCGGCGAGGTCCTTGAGCTCGTCGATCTTGAACGGGTTGGCCTTGGTGGCCGCGATGACCAGGCGGTTCTTGGCGATGATCGTGGCGTCGCCGGTCTCGGCCTTCAGCCCGTCCATGGTCTTGGTGTCGGCGGTGACCAGCGCGTCGGCCGGGGCGCCCTGCTTGACCTGGGCCGCGAGCTCCTGCGAACCGGCGAAGGAGAAGGTGATCTTCGTGCCGGGGTGGGTCTTCTGGTACTCCTCACCCGCGGTCTTGAAGACGTCGGTGAGGGAGGAGGCCGCCAGCACCGTGAGGTTCACGGCCTTCGGCTCGGGGGTGGTCTCGGGGGCGGCCTTGTCGTCGCTCTTGCCGCCACAGGCGGCCAGCGGCACGAGCAGGGCGGCGGTCAGCGCGGCGGCGGCGGTACGACGGCGGGTCGTGATCGGGGACATGAGCAGGTGCTCCTCGGTCGGGTCGGCGGCCGGCCTGCTGCCGGAACCGCGCGGTGGTGACCCGCGCCGGTGACGGGCGGAGCGGGTGGGGACGTTCGGTGATGTTGAGCGGGTGGTGCGGGGGACCGCGGGTGGTCGGCGGGCGGCGCCGTCCGGATCAGGTGCGGTCGATGTGCACGCTGGTGGACTTCACGCGGGCGGTGGCCTGCATGCCGACCTCCAGCCCGAGCTCCTCGACGGCCTCACGGGTGAGCAGGGAGACCAGGCGGTGGGGACCGGCCTGGATCTCGACCTGGGCGGCCACGTCGCCGAGTTTGACGGCCGTGACGATGCCGGGAAAGGCATTGCGCGCCGAGGTGTACGGTTCCCCGTCCTCGAGGTGGGCGCCCTGGCCCACCTCGACGGAGAAGGCGGCCAGGTCGCGTCCGTCGATCAGGCGTCGGCCGCCTTCGTCGCGATGGGTCACGACCCGGCCGGCGTCGGCCCAGCGGCGCGCGGTGTCCGGGCTGACGCCCAGCAGACGCGCCGCCTGTCCGATGGTGTAGGACTGCATGGGCGACAACGTATGGGTACGTGTGGCGCATTTGCAATTCTCTTGGCCTGATCTCCATGGCAGATGCAATACTTCTTGGCGCATCTGCCAAAAACTCGTTCCGTTCTGCCGTGCCCGGCTCGCTAGAGTCGGGACATGGCTGATGAGGGAACGGGAACGGGCACGGTACGGGTCGACGCGTGGATCTGGTCCGTGCGCCTGACCAAGACCCGCTCGATCGCGGCGACCGCCTGCCGGGCGGGCCACGTGAAGGTCAACGGGGAGCGCGCCAAGCCGGCGCAGCCCGTGCGCGCGGGGGACGAGGTACGGCTCTTCCACGCGGGGCGCGAGCGGATCGTCGTCGTCAAGCGGCCCGTGTCCAAGCGGGTCGGCGCCCCGATCGCCGCCGAATGCCTGATCGACAACAGCCCGCCGCCGCCCACGCCCGTGGAGGCCGCCGTGGTCGGCATCCGCGACCGGGGGGCGGGCCGCCCGACGAAGCGCGAGCGCCGCGAGATCGAAACCCTCCGCGGGCGCCCGTAGGGCCGCTGGGCCAGGTCGGCCTGCCCGCGGCTCCCGCGGTCAGGCCTTGCGGTCGGTCGGCCCTTCCGGTCGGTCGGGCCCTCCGGTCAGACCTTGCGGTACGTGTACGCGTCGGCGGCGGCCGCCGCGACCGCCGCCAGCGGGGCTCCGGTGGACGCGGTCACGACCGCCGCCACCGCGCCCTCGACGAACGGTGCGTCCAACAGCAGCGAGTCGGGCGGGAGTTCGTCCTCCATCAGGAGGGCCTTCACCGTCAGCACCGAGCTGCCCAGGTCGGCCAGCAGAGCCACCCCGGCGCCCCGGTCCACCTCGCGGGCGGCCGTGAGGATCCGCTCCGTGCTCGTGCCGAGGCCGCCGACTGCCGTGCCGCCCGCCGCGGCCACCAGGGCCACGGGTCCGCCGGCCGCCAGCTCGCGCGCCAGCTCCGCCACCGCCTCCGCGACCAGTGCGCTGTGCGAAACCAGCACGATGCCGACCAGGGCCGGGCCGGGGGCGGATCCGGGGGCGGATCCGGGGCCGGAGTCGGAAGGGGAGTCGGGCGCCGCGTGCTCGCCGGTCACCGCGCGCCCGCCGATTCCGCCACGTCCGCCAGCGCCCCCAGCAGCAGCGCCGACGAGGTCGCCCCAGGATCCTGGTGGCCGATGCTCCGCTCGCCCAGGTAGCTGGCCCGCCCCTTGCGCGCCTGCATCGGAACCGTCGCCAGCGCCCCGTCCTCCGCCGCACTCCCGGCCGCCCGGTACGACGTACCCAACGCGGCCACCCCCGGCACCAGCGCGTCCAGCATCGTCTTGTCCCCCGGCGCCGCACCGCCCAGCTGCGCCACCGCCCCGACCCCCTCGGACAGTGCCTCGCGCAGCTGGGCGTCGGACACCTCGGCCGACTCCCCGAGCGCCTTGCCCGTGCGCCGCAGCAGCGTCCCGTACAGCGGTCCCGACGCCCCGCCGACCGTCCCGATCAACGTCCTCCCGGCCAGCTGGAGCACCGCGCCCGGCGCCGCCGCCGGCGGCTCCGCCTCCAGGGCGGCGAGCACGGCCGTGAACCCCCGCAGCAGATTGCTCCCGTGGTCGGCGTCGCCGATGGGGGAGTCGAGCTCGGTCAGCCGGTCCGCCTCCCGTGCCACCGCGGCCGCGGCGGCCGCCATCCAGCGCCGGAAGAACTCTGCGTCACGCACCGGATCTCCTCGCCTCGCACCCGTCTGGCCAGTCCCACCGACACCATACGTTCACAGCCCCCAGCGCAGCGCCGCGGTCCGGACGGGCGCGTCCCACAGCCGCAGCACCTCCTCGTCCGCCCGGCACAGCGTCACCGAACACCCCGCCATGTCCAGCGACGTGACGTAGTTGCCGACGAGCGCCCGTGCCACCGGCACACCCCGCTCGGCCAGCACCCGGGCCACCTCCGCGTGGAACCCGTACAGCTCCAGCAGCGGTGTCGCCCCCATCCCGTTGACCAGTGCCAGCACCGGCCCGTCCGCCGGACCGATCCGGGCCAGCTCCTCCAGTACGGCGCCCACCGCCACCTCGGCGATCTCCCGCGCCGACATCATCGGGCGCCGCTCCCGGCCCGGTTCGCCGTGGATGCCGATGCCCAACTCCAGCTCCCCGTCCGGCAGGTCGAAGGTCGGGCTGCCCTTCGCGGGAGTGGTGCACGCGCTCAGCGCCACCCCGAAACTCCGCGAGCACGCATCGACCTGCCGGGCGAGCGCGGCGACCCGCTCCAGCGGCGCCCCCTCCTCGGCGGCCGCCCCGGCGATCTTCTCGACGAACAGGGTGGCCCCGGTGCCGCGGCGCCCTGCGGTGAACAGGCTGTCGGTCACCGCGACGTCGTCGTCGACCAGGACGCGCTCGATCCGCAGGCCGTCCTCCTCGGCGAGCTCTGCGGCCATCTCGAAGTTCAGCACGTCCCCGGTGTAGTTCTTGACCACGAACAGCACCCCCTGGCCGGAGTCCACCGCCGCGGCCGCCCGCACCATCTGGTCGGGCACCGGCGAGGTGAACACCTCCCCGGGACACGCGGCCGACAGCATCCCGTACCCCACGAACCCGGCGTGCAGCGGTTCGTGCCCGGACCCGCCCCCGGACACCACCCCGACCCGCCCGCCCGACCGCGCGTCCCGCCGTACGACCACCCGCCGCTCCACGTCGACGTCCAGTTCGGGATGGGCGGCCGCCATCCCGCGCAGGGCGTCGGTGACCACGGTCTGCGGGCTGTTGATCAGCATTCTCATGGGCATCTCCCGGTGAGGCTACAAGGTGACCCTCTGAGCAGTGTCTTTGCAGGTCAGAGTGGTTGAGTCCTGATGTTGATCTCGGTGGTCGAGTGCGTCTGAAAGCGGGTTCTGGCGGTATTGATGCTGACCAACTGCTGACTTCTGTGATGACCCGTCAGGCGCCATGACGACTGCATACCGCTCGCTCCGACGGTAGGGCAGCCCACCCCGCAGCGACAGGCAGACGGTGGTCCCGGGCGTGGCACCCGGCTCAGGTCGAGCTGGCGGTGCCGCGCACGGTGGCCATGGCGATCGCGCTCGGCGTCGCGAACTCGAGGCTGCGCCGAGCAGCCAAGGCCATCTCGGGGCGGTCCCTGCCGTCGCAGCGGCTCAAGCGCTCAAGACGTTCGGGAACTGGAGCAAGCAGCCGAGGCGTGCGATCCGTCGGTGGAGTGCGTGCGTGGTCGTCTGCTGGTGGCACAGCAGTTGAACCCACGGTGACCAGCGCAAACGGCAGTACGTACGGCTCCTTGGAGGGGGCTGGTCCGGACATGGTCCGGATCCTGGTCCCGGCGGCCTTCGGGCGGAGGCGATGCGGAGGTGATGGGGTGGGGTGGGACGTTCTGAGAGTGATCGGGAGGGGCGAGCTGTCGCACGGGGCAACCGAGGCGAACCCGAGCTGCGTACGGCCGTCGGATGCGGCCCGGCGCAGCTGTTGGAGCGGCTTTGCGGCGGCCTCGATCACACGACGCGCCACCCTCGTTCACAGGGCCGGGTCGGATGGCGGAGGGCAGGCGCAGGCACCGTGCGGCGGATTGCGGCGGCGGCCGCGTCGCTTCTGTGCAGCTGGGCTCGGAGGCCGGAGCAGTGGCTCCCGGCGGACGCCCAGCCGACCTCGGCCGAGGTGACAATGGCCCGGCTGCGATGCCGCAGTGTGCGGCGCGGAGGCCCGGCCGGGTCGGCGGCTGTCCGCCCTTCCTTCCGGTCCCGGGCGAAAGCAGTCCTCCGCCCGCCTGGGAACACGGCCGGCCCCGCCACAGCCCGTTCCCCCGGTCACGGGTGTTTGGCGCCGCCTGTCTGCGCTTCATGAGCAGTTCGGTGGTCAGGCCGTGCACGTGTACGGGGCCCGGGTCGCAGCCGGGGTTCAGCAGGGTCGTGAACTCGCCCGTCTGTTGACCGTCCGGCCCGAGAGTCACCACGGCGATCGACAGCACCCGGTCCCGCCTCGGTATCAGGCCCGACGTCTCCACGTCCACCAGTGCCCAAGGAAAGGCGTAGCCGTTCGGATCAGCAGCGTTCAAGACGCTGGAAGCGAGAGTCATAGGAAGAACAACTATCCGGCCCGTAGGTCACTCTCAACCTGAATGCCGAGATTTCCCTTCCGTAACCAGATGGCCGCTGCGGCCGCCCGTGCTGAGCGGTCCGCCGAAGAGAGCGCGGGCAGCTCCCCAGTAGAACAAGCACACCACGAGGCCCGCGCCACAATCCGGTGAGCCCGGCAGTCGCCACGCTCACTCGCCGGCGCCGTCCTGACGATCCTCATCGGCCAGGACGCGGCCAACGCGGGCCTTCTGACCTGCGGCCGCGCCAAACCAGGGCATGTTGATCAGCATCCTCATGCCGCTCCATCCGGTCTTCCGGCGGGTGTTCGGCTCGGGCTGGACCACCGGCGGACCCTCGCGGGCGGTCCGTCCGTCGCCACGATACGAGGCCGGGCGGCCCACCGGGAGGAAGCCGTGGCGCGAACCCGTGGCGGTCCCGCGCGCGGCGGCGACGCCGGTGTCAGGCGCCGCCGCCTTCGAAGGGCCAGGCCTGGATGTCGCGGTAGTGGATGGGGCCGGGGCCGCGGCCGGTGTTGCTCCCGACGAGGTGGAGGCGCCGGGTCTTCCACGGGCGGCCGGTGAACGCGTCGAGTCCGGTGGCGGCCTCCACCGCGCTCGTGGTGTCGTGGCGGCGGGAGCGCGCCAGTGTCAGGTGGGGGCGCAGGGGCCGGCCGTGGAAGGGGATGCCGCAGTCGGTGACCGCGGCGCGCACCTCGGAGGCGAGGAGGTGCAGCCCTTCGAGGTCTCCGTCGATCCCGGTCCACAGGACCCGCTCGTCGAAGTGCCCGCCGCCGCGCAGCGCGAGCCGCAGGGGCCGCCGGGCCCGGGCGAGCTCCGCGAGCGGCGGCCGCAGGAGTTCGAGGGCGGTGACCGGGAGCTCGCCGAGGAAGGCCAGGGTGATGTGCCAGTCCTCGATGCGGTTCCATCGCATGCGCGGGTACGCGGCGTAGGTCGGCTGCAGCCGCTGCTCCAGCTCTTCCTTCGCGTCGTCGGGCGGAGCCAGCGCTATGAACACGCGGACGGTCGCTGCCTGGGTCTTTTCGTTCACGAGGTCTTCGTATCCTGTCCGGGCACGTTCCGTCATCTCCGGTCCGGCCCGGTGGATGCCGGTCAGCGGGCGCCCGGGGACCCGATGGTCACCACGCGGGCCCAGGCGGGCGGGGAGTTCGGCACGTAGTCGGGGTCGTCCTCGCGCCAACGGCTCCCCCGGTCCCGGTGGAAGATGCCCACCACCGTGCGGCACGGCGGTCGCGTGTCCGGCCAGGCCGTCTGCCCGTCCGTCAGGACCACGATCACGTCGGGCCGGGGTCCCGTACCGAGGGCCTTGGCGAATCCCGTGCGCAGATCCGTTCCTCCGCCACCCAGCAGCGGGATGCCCTCGCCGCTGCACAGCGGGTGCACGATCCGGGCCGCCGCATCGCACGGCACCACGCTGACCAGGTCGCTACGGCCGCCCACGGCGCGGGCGATCGCGGCGACCTCCAGCAGCGCACTGCCCAGCTCGTCGTCGCTGACCGAACCGGAGGTGTCGATGACCACGCAGACCCGGGGCGGTCTGCGCCGCAGGCTCGGGAGCACGGCGCCGCGCAGCGCGGTCGAGCGCCGGGAGGGCCGGGCGTAGCTGTAGTCCTCGCCCGCGCCCGCACCGGAGGCCGCCGACCGGACCGCAGCGCCCAGCAGCTCCCGCCAGGGCTGCGGCGGGTGGAAGGCCTCCTCGGCCCACCGCCGCCACCCCGCGGGTGCGCTCCCCGGACGGCCGTTGATCCCCTGCGCCACCCGGAACCGGACCGCTTCCTGCTCCTGCGCGCCGAGGCCGTGCGCGCCGTCCGGCCCCAGGTCCCACTCGCGTTCCAGACCGTCGGCGCCGCTGCCGCAGTCCAGCCAGACCAGCTCCTGCGTCCGCGGTCCGAGCCTGAACTGCCGCAGGTAGTCCTCCATGAGCTCGCCCGGGGGCAGCCCCAGGTCCTGCGGCGTCAGCGCCCCTTGGGGACGTACCAGCCCCTCGCCGTACGCGTCGTCGTTGATCTCGCAGTCCGCGGCGATGTTCATCCGCAGCCGTTCGCCCGGGCCGGTCAGCCCGCGTTCCCGGGCGACCCGGTCACCGCGTCCGTGGTGGTCGCGCAGCAGGTGGGACACCTCGTGGACCCAGACCCCGGCGAGCTCCTCCACCGGTGTCCGGTCCACGAACCCCGGCGAGACGTAGCACCGCCAGTGGCGGTCGACGGCCATCGTCGGCACCTGCCGCGACTCCACGGCGTGCAGGGCGAACAGCGCCGTCGCCAGGTAGGGCCGGACCCGGGCGGCCTGCAGCCGGGCCGCGAAGAGCTTGTCGAGGTCCAGCGCCCCCGCCGGCCGTGCCCCCGCCCGCCGCGTGCCCGTCGTCGGTGCGCTCATCGGCCGGCCCCCACCGGGTCCCCGGTCCGGGCCGCCGCCCGCTCCTGCGACAGGTCCGCCCGCCGGGACAGGGCCACTACTCCGGCGAGCCGCTCGATCGACTCCGGTACGTCCCAGTCCTCCTGGCGCAGCGCGGCGAGGGTGGTCGCGGGGACGACCACCAGGTCGGGGGCTCCGGTCTCCAGCGCCCGGACCAGCAGCGCCCACGCGGCGTCCCAGCGGGACTTGTCCGGGCGCTTGCGGACCGCCGCCACCACTGCGTCGAGCGTGGCCTGGCGCCGGTCTCCCCGTTCGGGCAGGTCGGCGCCGGCCGGGTCGGCGAGCAGCTCCTCGGGGTCCGGCAGGTCCATCCGGTCCAAGGAGGCCAGCAGCTCCAGCCCCGGACCGTCCCCCACCGTGCCCCTGACCAGTAGGGAGAGCACCTCCCTGGAGGAGCCGGCCGCGTGGGCGAAGGCGAGCAGACGTATCGTCATGTCCCAGCTGCGGGGTGACGGCCAGGCGCCTCCCCGGCGGGTCTCGGTGCTGGGCAGCCGGTGCACGAGCGCGGGGCGGGTGGTGAGGAGCCTGCACACCGCCCGGCGGGCGCGGTCCACGGCCGCCGGAAGCTTCCCGGAGTCCAGGCGCGGCAGGGTCGCCCGGGGCCAGGTCCCGCCGAGCCCGCGCAGCACGACGTCGTGGTCGTGGGTCCACTGGAGGTGGACGAACCGGTTGGCGAGGGGCGGGCTCAGCTCCCAGCCGTCGGCCGCCGAGCCCCGCGGGTTGGCGGCGGCCACGATCCTTACGCCGGGCGGCAGTTGAAGCGAGCCGATCCGGCGTTCGAGGACGAGGCGGAGCAGGGCGGCCTGGACGGCCGGCGGCGCCGTGGACAGTTCGTCCAGGAACAGCAGCCCGCGTCCGGCCCGTACGAGTCGCACGGCCCAGTCCGGCGGGGCCATCGGAACGCCCTGTTCGGCGGGATCGTCTCCGACGACGGGCAGGCCGGAGAAGTCGGACGGCTCGTGCACGCTGGCGATCACGGTGGTCAGGGGTAGGTCGAGGCTCTCGGCGAGCTGCGTCAGGGCCGCCGTCTTGCCGATGCCGGGCTCACCCCACAGGAGCACCGGCAGGTCGGCGGCCACGGCCAGGGTCAGGGCCTCCAGTTGGTCGTCGGGGCGCGGTTCGGTGGTGGTGTCGCGCAGCAGGGCCAGCAGTTGCTCGGCGACGTCGAGCGCGGAGGGGGCGTCGAGCGGGGAGGGGGTGTCGGTGGTCGTGAACGGGGTGTGCGAGGGCATGGGTGATCACCTGTGTGGGTTCGTGAGGAACGGGGGCGGTCCGGGGGACCGGGGGAGAGGAGGAGGGAGATCCGGGAGAGGACGAGGGGCGAGAAGGCCCGGGGTCAGCGGGCGTGTGCCTGGCGCGGGTGGAGCCGGTGGTCCCGTGGGCGATGTGCCCCCGGGCGGATCCGGCCGGGACCGGGTCCGGCCAGGCCCGCCCGGAACAGCCCGTAGGTGATCCGCCGTAGCGCGGCCGCTTCCAGCTCGTCCCGCAGGGCTCCGGCGCGCAGCAGGGCGTCGGGGCCGAGCAGCCCTTCCACCACGGCCAGCGCCCCGGCGACGTCGCCGTGGTCCAGGCGTTCGCGGACCCCGGTGAGGCAGTCCGGCCGACGGTGCGCCGCGTCGATGGCCTGCAGGCAGGGCAGCGGAGTGCCGGTCAGCGAGGCCAGCAGTTCCTCCCGGCGGATCTCGGCCGGGTCGTGGTCGAGTGCGGCCAGTACCCCGTCGACCAGGCCGATGCGGTGCCGGGCGCCCCGGCACTCGACGAGGCGGGGCTGCCCCGCGCGGTCCGCGGTCCCGGCCGGCCCGGTCGGCGCGCGGTCCGGTACCAGTGCCGAGACGACCAGCGGGTGCAGTCGCCCGGCCTCGACGGCTCCGGTGCGGATCAGGTCCAGGTCGGGCAGGGTCCAGACCGCCGCGTCGGGCAGCACCGGCAGCGCGGAGGCGCTGCCGTCGGCGGGTATCGCCCCGATCCGCGCCGCGGGCGGCCCCGGGCCGTCCGCGGCCAGGTCCAGTACCAGCCGCTGGCGGGCCCCCAACCGTACGGCGACGCTGCCGGAGGTCCGGCCCTCGGCGCGGAGCAGGATCCCGGCCTCGGCGGCCCACCGGTCGACGGCGCACCGGTGCCCTCGCGGAAGCGCCGCCAGGAGCTCGGGGTCCAGTGGGGGAAGGCCTTCGGCGGGCGGCCGGTCGGCCCCGGACCGGACCCGCAGCTCGTCGGTCCTGCGGGCGTCCCACAGGTGGCGGTGCAGGTCGAGGCGGAACCGGCGGTCGGGACGGGGCCCGTGGCGCGGGTCCCCCAGGCGGCCTCGCTCGGAACGGGATCCGTCCCACAGGGCGAGGCTGATCCGTTGACCGCCGTCCGCCCACGCGGGCGCGGTCCTGGCCACGAGGTGCACGGGGGGTACGGGGTGCACGGCATGCGGGTCGTCGCCGGCGGCCGTGTCGTACCGGGCCAGCGTGAGGGTGAGCCCGGGGCGCAGCAGTCCGTCGGGAGCGATGCGCGGCAGGTGCCAGCGCAACAGGTCGGGCGCCAGGTGGCGAAGGTCGGTCCGGATCCGGGCCGCGAGTTCACGGCCGCGCGAGCGCGCGAGGAAACGGAGATCGAGATCGACGTCGACGCCCGCGGCGGCGCAGGCCCCGGCCCAGTCCCCGGCGGAGCGGCGGGCGGTCGCGGTTTCGATCATGGAGGCCGGCACGGCGTACTCGCGTACGCGGAGCCAGAGGGAGAGGCGGGAATTCCCGTGCACGTTCTCGGTGGGCATCAGCGCTCACCTTGCGTGGACGGGACCCCCGATCTGTGAAGGGAGTGAGTGGTCATCGCGGTGATCGTAACGCCGCTCAGCACGAGGGGCCAGGTGTTTTTCCGGGCCAGCGGTGGTGGTGCCGGTCGATGACGTAGTGGTGCCCGTGCCGCCAACCGCCCGTGGCCGGGCGGGCGTCGGCGAGGTGCGGGTGACCGGGCGGGAGGTCGGGGTGCACGTGGTCCAGCCGGTACGGGTCCCGGGCCGGCCAGACCACCGCCGCGGCCGTGGCGGCGCTCAGGGCCACGGCGCCCAGGAGCAGGACGGTCAGCGGCAGCCCCGCCCCCGCGGCGAGCCACCCGGCGAGCGGGTAGGTGAGCAGCCAGCAGCCGTGGGAGAGGGAGAAGCGGGCGGCGAACGCGGCGGGCAGGTCCGCGTCGGCGGTGGAGCGGCGGACCACCCGGCCGCCCGGAGTTTGGACGGCGGAGCTGGCGGCGCCGATCGCGGTCCAGACGGCCAGGAGCGCGGGCCAGGACCACGCGCGCGGGCCGGTTGCGGCGAGCGCGGCCCCGGCCGCCAGGGCCACCGGTAGGGCGAAGGCGGCCCGGAGCATCACCGCCCGGTCGGTGGAGGACCGCAGGAGGCGGGGCAGGAGCAGCGCGGTCACCATGGAGCCGGCGCCGTACGCCCCGAGGGCGAGCGGGACGGCGCCGGCCGGGCGGCCCAGGTGGCCGCGGACCAGGGAGACGGTGTCGACGAGGACGACGGCTCCGGCGGCGGCGACCGCCAGGTCGAGTGCGAGCAGGGCCCGCAACCGGGGCGTGGCCCGGAAGAGGCGGGTGCCGAAGGCGGCCCTGGTCCGGAAGCCGCCGGTGGGATCGACCGGGGCGGGTCCGGGCAGCGCCGTGGCGACGATCAGCGCGGCGGAGGCGAGGAAGCCGACGGCCGTACCGGCGAACAACCAGTCGTAGGTGACCAGGCTCAGCAGCGCCGCGGCCAAGGCCGGGCTGAAGAGGCTCTCCAGGTCGTAGGCGAGCCGGGTCATCGACAGGGCCCGGGTGTAGTCGCGTTCGGCCGGCAGGATCTCCGGGACGGTGGCCTGGAAGGTCGGGGTGAAGGCCGCCGACGCCGCCTGGAGCAGGAAGATCAGGACGTGGACCTGCCAGATCTCGGTGACGAACGGAAGGGCCACCGCCGCACCGGCGCGGGTCAGGTCCATGGCCGTCATCAGGACCCGGCGGGGGATCCGGTCGGCGACCGCGCCGATCACCGGGGCGATGGTGACATAGGCGGTCATCTTGATCGCGAGGGCGGTACCGAGGACGGCCGAGGCGCGCTCGCCCGCGAGTTCGTAGGCGAGCAGGCTCAGCGCGACGGTGGCCAGGCCGGTCCCGACCAGGGCGATGACCTGGGCGGTGAACAGACGGCGGTAGGTGCCGTTGCGCAGTACGGACAGCACGGTCCCCGTCCCGGTCGGCGGATCGATGACAGCACGTTGGAACCCGTCGGATCCAGCGTAGTCAACATGTGCGCACCTGTGCACCTGTTGTGCGCCGTTCCGGGCGGGCGCCGCGGTCCACCGGCGCGGTCGCGGTCTACGCGAGGACGTGGTCGTCGAGGGCGGTGAGGAAGGCGGCCGCCGCCGGGGTGCGGCCGGTCCGGCTCCAGACGGCGTACTCGACGCGGGCCGGGGCGTCGGTCACCTCGACGGTCGCCACGCCGGCGAGCCGGGGCGCGTAGGCGGACGGGAGCATGGCCACGGCGAGGCCCGGTCCCACGAGTCGGGCGATGTAGTCGGCGCTGGTGACCTCGAAGGCGACGTCACGGGCGAGACCGGCGGCCGAGAAGGCCAGGTCGGACTGGACCCGTCCGGCCGTTCCGGCCGGCAGGTCCACGAACACCTCGCGGGAGAGCCTGCGCAGGTCGACCGCCGGCTCGGCGGCGAGCGGATGGTCCGGCGCCACCACGGCGACGAGCCGGTCCCGGGCGAGTTCGCGGGCCGCGACGCCCCGGGGCCGGGCGGTCGTCGGCAGCCCCAGGAAGGCCACGTCGAGGACCCCTTCCCGGACCCGCTCGACCAGGTCCTCGCTCGCGCCCACCCGCAGGCTGACGCGCACCTGCGGGTACTGCCGGCGGAAGTCGCGCAGCGCCCCCGGGACGTCGACCGCGGCGACGGTCGGGATCAGCCCGACGGCGAGCCGCCCGCGTACCTCCCCGACGGCCGCCGCGACCTCGGCGGCCGCCCGCTCGGCGGCGTCCAGACACTGACGGGCGGCCGGGAGGAACGCCTCACCGGCCGGGGTCAGCCGCACCCGACGGCTGGTGCGCTCGAAGAGCCGCGCGCCCAGTTCCCGCTCCAGGCGCGCGATCTGGTGGCTGAGGGCGGACTGGACGACCAGGCACCGTTCGGCGGCCCGGGTGAAGCTGTTCGTCTCGGCTACGGCGAGGACGTAGCGCATCTGCTGGAGCTCCATCGATCCATCGTGGATCACGATCGATGGGCTGACAAACATGTGTTGGACTCATCGATCGGGCCCCACGAGACTCCGAGACATGACAAGTCCAGCCGCACGTACGGCCCGTGGGAACCTGCCCCGCACCCTCTTGACCGCGCTCGCCCCCCTGGCGTGGGGAACGGTCTACATCGTCACCACCGAGCTGCTGCCGCCGGGACGTCCCCTGTTCGCGGGCCTGTTACGGGCGTTGCCCGCCGGCCTGATCGCCCTGGCGCTCACCCGGACAGCGCCCCGGGGGGCCTGGTGGGGGCGCGTCGCGGTGCTCGGCACGCTGAACATCGGACTGCTGTTCCCGCTGCTGTTCGTCGCGGCCGAACGCCTGCCCGGAGGTGTGGCCGCCACACTGACGGCGGCCATGCCCCTCATGGTCGCCGTGCTGGCCGTGACCGTCCTCCACGAGAGCCTCTCCGCCCGGCGCCTGGCCTGGGGTGTGATCGGCGTCGGGGGCATCTCCCTGGTGGTGATCGGCCCGGACGCGGCGTTCGACACCTTGGGCATCGCGGCGGGCCTGGCCGCCGCGGCCACGCTGGCCCTCGGGGTGACGCTCACCAAGCGCTGGGGGCGGCCCGCCGGCATGGGACCCACCGCTTTCGCCGGCTGGCAGCTCACGGCCGGCGGCCTGTTCCTGCTCCCCGTCACCTTCCTGGTCGAAGGGCCGCCGCCCGCCATCGGCCCGACCGCGCTCCTCGGCTACCTCTGGCTCTGCCTGGTCTGCGGCCTGGCCACCTTCGTCCTGTGGTTCCAGGGCATCGGTAGCCTCCCCGTCACCTCCGCCGCGGTGCTCGGCCTGCTCTCGCCACTGGTCGCCGCACTGCTCGGGGCCGTGGTGCTCGGGCAGACACTGGGCCCGGTGCAGCTCGTGGGCTTCGGGCTCGCGCTCGCCGCGATCGTGGCGGGACAGCTTCCGGCGCGCGGCGGTCAGTCGTGCGGCGGGAGGGAGCCGAGCTGGTGGTCGGCGACGTTCAGGGCCTCGTCCACCAGCCGCCGCAAATGCCCGTGACCCAGGGCGTAGACGACCCGACGGCCGTCCTTGCGCGTGGTGACCAGCCCGGCCAGCCGGAGCTTGGCGAGGTGCTGGCTCACGGAGGGTCGGGCGGCTCCGCACGCCTCCGTGAGAGTGGTGACATCGGCCTCGCCCCGGCCGAGGCGCTCCATGAGGGCCAGGCGGGTGCGGTCGGCGAGCAGGGCGAGCACGGACGCGGCGGCTTCCAGTCGGTCGCCCCGCTCCGGTCCGCCCGGCGTGCCCGGCGTGCCCGATGCGTCCGGTGCGCTCGGCGCGATCTGCGCACCGTGTGCACCTGCCAGATGCCTGCCCGCACTCATGCGCACATCGTAGGGCGCCGCTGCGCGCACATGCCCGGGCCCCGCCACCCCCACAGGGGGTCGGCGGGGCCCGGGCACAGGCGTCGCGGCCGGTGTCAGCCGAGCGCGGGCGCCTCCTGCTGAGCCGGAGCCGCCACTTCCGCGCCGTCGGCGCGCGCGGCCAGGAGCCGCTGGGCGAGGACGCCGAAGACGACGGCGAACACGGCCCACAGGACGAGCTGGACGGCCAGCGAAGCGACCCGGAACTCCCACAGCAGGGCCGCGGGGAAACCGGGCTGGACGGCGTCGCTGTTGTCCGGCAGGACCACGAACGCCAGGGCGGCGGCGACGATGAAGCCGGCGCCCGCGGTCAGCGTCGCGTTCCAGTTGCCCAGGCGCGGTGCCAGCCGCCGCCCGAGGATGATCGCGCCGATGCCGAGCAGCACGCTGAGCAGGATCATCAGGAAGAACAGCGTGGTGCGCTGACCGATCGTGTCCGGATTGCCGACCGCCGGCGGGGTGGCCGGGTACTTCAGGAACGGCACCAGGTAGACCGTGGCGAAGGCACCCGCCGCGGTGAGCGCCGCCGTGGCCCGCGGGCTGAACCCGCCGACGCGACCGAGGGCGAACGAGAACGCGAGCGAGGCTATGCCGCCCAGCGCGACCCCGTAGACCAGGACACCGGTGGCCAGGCCGAAGGTCGACTGAACCGGTCGGCTGACCAGCTCTTCCTCCTCCTCGGCGGCCTCGCCCGACGCGGCGTCACCGCCGTGCCCGGCGTGCGCGCTCGGGGCGCTCGCGGCGTCCTGGGCGGCCTGGGCCTCTTCCACGGCGATGGAACCCCGGACCGGCGGCTCACCGACCACGTAGGCGACCGCGAAGGCGAACAGCCCCGCGATCAGGCCCGCGAGCATGCCGCGGACCAGCAGTCCTCTGACAGTAGAGGCGTACATGTGCGTGGCCTCTCAGTGGCAGGGGAAGCCGAGCAGGTGACGACCGTCGTGCACCCACTCGTGCACGCCCTCGCCGGCGAACACGGCCGTGGCGCCCTGTTCGGCACCGACGAAGTACAGCGCGACGAGCATCAGGAGACCGACGAAGAGCGCCCAGGGCAGCACCGCGCGCACGGGCAGCGGAGCCGACAGGGAGCCGGCGGGGGTGGATACGGCAGCGGAAGCGAGAGCCTCGGCCATGATGGAACCTCCTCGGGGAACAACGCGTCCCATACGGTGGTGCAGGACGACGGTCCTCGGGTCTGACTCGCCGCGACGCCATCGTGGAGATGCCGTCGCAGCACACAGTGGCGCGACCATGCCGGATTCACACCGGGCTTCCGTCTCGCCGTCGTCGCTATGTGGAAATGTCGCCGTGACCGTACCGCGCGCAGCGCCTGCGGCCAAGACCGTGAGTCCCTGATCACACGCCTACGCTGCGGTAACGCGGTTCCGGCGGGGTCTGCGGGACCCGAAGCGTCCGTCAACTGGACAGGCAGGACTGCTAGAATGACCCTGCTGGCCTTCGGTGTGCGTGCCCGTGTACGCGTCCGGAGGCTTTTTTCATGCCTCCACACCGGACCACCAGTCCCGCCGCAACTCCGGCCACCGCCACCACCGGATACCGCGCCCTGCTCCGCAACAAGGAGTTCAGCGGCCTCTACATCAGCTTCACCCTCACCGTCACCGCGAGCACTTTGTCCGGCTTCGCGCTCGGCACGCTGGTCAACCACCGGACCGGTTCACCGTTCCTGACGGCCGTGAGCATGTACGGCGCCACGTTCGCGACGGTGCTCGGCGCGCTGACGCTCATGTCCGTCGCGGACGGCGAGCGGCCCCGCCGGACCCTGCTCCTGCTCCAACTCGTCTCGTTGGTGGGCGTCGCCGCCCAGGCGGTCCCGGGGCTGCCGCTCGCGGCCCGGTTCGCCCTCCTGCTGACGCTGGGCTTCTTCCAGTCCCTCGGCACCGGCACCCGGCTGGGGCTGCTCGCCGAGGTGGTGCCCAGTTCCGCCTACGCGCCCGCCCGTTCGCTGATGAACGTCACCTCGGGCGCCACGGTGATCACCGGCTACGCCGTCGGCGCCGCGCTGCTGCGGTACCTGGGCCCGTACGGGGTCTTCGTCCTCGCCGCGGCCCTGACCGCCCTCGGGACGGCCGTCGTGGTCACCACCGTCCGGGAACATTCGATCCGGTTCACCCGCCGACCCGGGCTGCGCCGGACCTGGACGACGAACGCCGAACTGTTCGCCCACCCCGGCCGCCGCAGGCTGCTGTTGAACCTGTGGGTCCCCAACGGCCTGGTCGTCGGCTGCGAGGCCCTGTTCCTGTCCTACGACCCCGGCCGGGCGGGCACCTTCCTCGCCGCCGCTTCCGCGGGCATGCTCCTCGGGGACCTGGCCGTCGGTCGACTGCTCACCGTCGACCGGCGACGCCGCCTCGCCTTCGCCCTGCGGCTGCTGCTCGCCGCCCCCTTCCTGCTGTTCGCCGTCCACCCGCCCGCCCCGGTAGCGGTCGTCGCCGTCTTCCTCGCCGGTGTCGGGTACGCGGCCACCCTGCCCCTCCAGGAGCAGCTCCTCGAACAGACCCCCGACGCCATCCGCGGTCAGGTCCAGGGGGTCGAGTCGGCCGGCCGGATGACCTGGCAGGGCATCGGCGCCGCGGTCGCCGGGGGCCTGGCCCAGTGCGTCGCCCCGGGCACCGCGATCGCCGTCGTCGCCGGGGTCTCCGTGGCCGTCACCCTGCTGTGCCGAACGTCGGGCGGCGCGGGGTCGGGGGTGCCGCAGGGTCGAGTCGCGGCGCGTTAATCGAGCGTGTGTTCGGTTATCGGGGTTAGGCTGGGTCCATGCACGCAGTCCAGGGCCTCCAGGGGTCCCTCTTCGACCAGGGCGACGAGATCCGGCTCGGTCCCCTCGACGGCATGCGGCGGACCGACCTCGGGGCCGGGGCCTGGGTCGACCACCTGCCCGGCTGGCTGAGCGGCGCCGACGCGCTCTTCGAGCGGCTGGCCGCCGACGTGCCCTGGTGCGCCGAACGGCGCCAGATGTACGAGCGGGAGGTGGAGGTGCCCCGGCTGCTCGCCTTCTATGCCGCGGACGAGCCCCTGCCCCACCCCTCGCTCACGGAGGCCCGCGAGGTGCTGACCGGCCACTACGCCGCCGAACTCGGCGAGCCCTTCACCACCGCGGGCCTGTGCCTGTACCGCGACGGCCGTGACAGCGTCGCCTGGCACGGCGACCGGACCGGCCGCTCCCGGGTCGAGGACACGATGGTGGCCATCGTCTCCGTCGGTGACCCGCGCGATCTCGCCTTCCGCCCCCGCGACGGCGGTGCCACCCTGCTGAGGCTGCCCCTGGGGCACGGCGACCTCGTGGTCATGGGCGGCTCCTGTCAGCGGACCATGGAGCACGCCGTACCCAAGTCGGCGCGGGCCGTCGGTCCCCGCATCAGCATCCAGTTCCGTCCCCACGGCGTCCGCTGAACCCAGGCTGACCTGCCGCTTCCCGCCCGCCGCCGGGCGGGGGAGCGGTTGCGGCCCGATCGGGGGGCGGCCAGGCTGGAGCGCATGGACCTGGGCGCATTCTCCGTGAGTCTCACCGTCCGCGACCTCGACGCCTCCAGGGCGTTCTACGAGAACCTCGGATTCGCCGCCTTCGGCGGGGATCCCGGGCAGGGCTGGCTGATCCTCAAGAACGGCGACGTCGTGATCGGGCTGTTCGTGGGCATGTTCGAGAAGAACATGCTGACCTTCAACCCGGGCTGGGACGGCAGCGCACGTGCGCTCGAGTCGTTCACCGACGTCCGGGAGGTGCAGCGGCGGCTGAAGGCGCAGGGCGTGGAGTTCCTGACCGAGGTCGACGAGTCGGGCTCGGGCCCCGGCAGCTTCCTCGTGGTCGACCCGGACGGCAATCCGGTCCTCTTCGACCAGCACGTCTGACCGGACGGCTCAGGCGGCGGCGCCGGGTTCCTTCGTGCTGCGCACGGCCCCGGCCGCCGCGTGCAGCGAGCGCAGCGCCAGCAGCAGGATCCCGATGTCGTCCAGGTACACGGGGTCCGGGATCAGGTCCAGGGGCGAGACTGTGTAGATCACCGCGGCCCAGAACAGGGCCTTGTCGCGCAGCGGGATCCCCGCGTCGACCAGCAGCCGCCGGGCCGCGAAGACCCGTACGAGCAGCACGGCAGCGGCGATCGCGAGTCCCACCGCGACGACCGTGCCCAGGGCGAGCCAGACCGTTCCGTCCATGGCGGCCCTATACCCCGATATCGGGCCGGCAATGCCTCGGCGGCGTCCGGGTCCGTTCAGGCGTCCCGGCCGCGCAGCCGGCGGCCGACCTCGCCCAGCCCGTCGGCGAGCGCGTCGAGCTGCTCGGGGGTGAGGACGTCGACGAGGACCTCCCGGACGGTCGCCACGTGCCCGGGGGCGGCCTCCTCCAGCTTGGCGCTGCCGGCGTCGGTGAGGACGGCGAAGACGCCGCGCACGTCGGAGGGGCAGCTGCGGCGGCGGACCAGGCCGGCCTTCTCCATCTGGGTGACCTGGTAGGTCAGCCCGCTCTTGGAGTTGATCAAGCCGTTGGCGAGCTCGGTCATCCGCAGTTCGCGCCCGGGCGCCGCGGCGAGCCGTACGAGGATCTCGTACTGGGGGTGCGAGAGCCCGGCTTCGTCCTTGAGCTGTTGGTCGAGACGGCGGTTCACCAGGGCCGATGCGGCGAGGAAGCCGCTCCAGGCGCGCATCTCGCGGTCGTCCAGCCATCTCGGTTCAGCCATGGCCCCAGACTACACGGGTTGTTCCAATTTGAATCAATGGTTAGGGTCGGGGCCTAGCGGTTCGAATTTGAACAACTCTTCCCTGCCTCCCCACCGGGCCGCCCGACCGGAAGGACCCCCCGATGACCAGCCCCTCCGTCACCGCGACGAAGCCGCAGGCCGCCGCGCCGGCCGTACGCCCCCAGACCGCCGCCCTCTCCACCCCGGGCCACGACACCGGCCTGCTCCTCCTGCGCCTGGTCCTCGGCCTGACCATGGCGGCGCACGGCTCGCAGAAGCTCTTCGGCTGGTTCGGGGGCGGCGGCATCAGCGGCACCGGCCAGTTCTTCACCGCCAGCGGCTACCCCGCGGGTGACGCCATGGCGGTCCTCGCCGGCCTCACCGAGACCCTCGGCGGGCTCGGTCTCGTCCTCGGGCTGCTCACGCCGCTCGCCGGGGCCGCCGTCGTCGGCACCCTCATCAACGCGATCGCCGTCCACGGCGCCGGCGCCTTCTTCGCCCCGGAGGGCATCGAGTACGAGCTGCTGCTGACCGCGGGCGCCGCGACCCTCGCCCTCACCGGCCCCGGACGGTACGCCGTCGACCGCTTCCTGCCCGTCCTGCGCAGCCACCGCCTCGCGCACGGTGCCCTCGCCGTCGCCCTCGGCGTGGTCCTCGCCGTGGTACTGCTCCTCGTACGCGACTAGCGCAACCGCTGACCGGTGGACGCCGGGTGGGCCGCTGCGGCCCACCCGGCGTCCACCGATTGCGACCGGCCATGCGGATTTGCGCCAACTCTCTTTGACTCCGGGCGACTTGCTGCCGTGCTCACCTATGTTCTACGGGGCACATCAGTTCGCCCCAGGAGGTCAGATTGCAGTCCAGGCGCTTCCTCGCCTTTCACCGCGCGATACGCCGTTCCCACCTGCTCATCGCTCTCGGCCTCGGCTCCCTGCTGATCGGCCTGACCCCGTGGTTCGTGGTCACGAGCACGGCGGCGGCAGGCCGCGCACCGGCGCCCCGTCCGGCGCCCGTGCCCTTCGACCAGCAGACGGCGAAACAATCGCCGCACCATGGCATCGTCCCCGCGAACGCGATGGAGCCGACGGCTCCTATCCTCGACCGGGCCGGATGGACGGCCACCGCGAGCGACGAGGAGACCGCCGCCGAGAACGGCCGCGCGTCCAACGTCCTCGACGGGAACACCGCCACCATCTGGCACAGCAAGTACGCCCCCACCCCCACCCCGCTGCCGCACGTCATCACCGTCGACATGCACCGCACCCAGGTCGTCTCCGCCCTGATCTACCGTCCCCGCACCGACGGGCCCAACGGGCGCATCGGTGAGTACAGCATCAGCCTCAGCCCCGACGGGCTGAGCTGGGCGACCCCGGTCGCCACCGGCACGCTCGCGGACGACGTCAGCCCCAAGACCCTCGGATTCGCCCCGCAGGGCGCCCGGTTCGTCCGGCTGACCGCGCTCAGCGAGGCGGGCGCCCGCGGAGCGTGGTCCTCCGCCGCCGAGATCGACCTGCTGGGCGACCCCGGCACCCCGGCGGCCACCGTCGACCTGTCCCGCACCGGATGGACGGCCACGGCGAGCGACGAGGAGACCGGCGCCGAGAACGGCCGCGCGTCCAACGTGCTGGACGGCAAGGACGGCACCATCTGGCACAGCAAGTACGCCCCCACCCCCACGCCGCTGCCGCACAGCATCACCATCGACATGCACCGCACCGAGGCCGTCTCCGCCCTCGTCTACCACCCCCGCTCCACCGGGCCCAACGGGCGCGCGGGTGCGTACACCATCGCCACCAGCGCCGACGGCGTCACCTTCGGCACACCGGTGGCCGCGGGCACCTGGCGGGACGACGACACCGTCAAGACCGCCACCTTCACCCGCACCGCATCCGCCCGCTTCGTCCGGCTGACCGTGACCAGCGAGGCCGGCGGTCGCGGACCGTGGACCTCCGCCGGTGAGATCCGCCTGAGCGGTCCGGCCAGCCCGGGCGTCCACGGATCCTGGGGCCGGATCACCGGCTTCCCGCTGGTGCCGGTGGCCACCGCCGCCCTGCCCGGCGACAAGCTGCTGGCCTGGTCCGCGTACGCCGTCGACCGCTTCGGCGGCAGCAACGGCTACACGCAGACCGCGATCCTGGACCTGAAGACGGGCAAGGTCACCCAGCGCCGCATCGACAACACCGGACACGACATGTTCTGTCCCGGCATCGCCATGCTCGCCGACGGCCGGGTGCTGGTCACCGGCGGCAGCAACGCGGAGAAGGCGAGCATCTACGACCCGGCCACCGACAGTTGGTCCGCCACCACGAGCATGAACATAGCCCGCGGCTACCAGGCCATGACCCTGCTCTCCACCGGCGAGGCCTTCGTCCTCGGCGGGTCCTGGAGCGGACCCACGGGCACCGACAAGGCCGGTGAGGTCTGGTCCCCGGACACCCGCACCTGGCGCAGCCTGCCCGGCGTCCCCGCCGCCCCGGCGCTCACGGCGGACCCGGCCGGACCCTACCGCGCCGACAACCACATGTGGCTGCACGCCACTTCGGGCGGCAAGGTGCTGCAACTGGGCCCGAGCAAGCAGATGAACTGGATCTCCACCAGCGGGCAGGGCGGCATCACCTCCGCCGGCACCCGGGCCGACAGTGCGGACGCCATGACCGGCAACGCCGTCGCCTACGACATCGGCAAACTGCTCACCCTGGGCGGTTCGCCCGCCTACCAGGACACCCCGGCCACCCAGCGCGCCTACACCGTGGGCATCTCGGGCAGCCAGGTCCAGGCCGCCCGCACGGGCGACATGGATCACGCCCGCGCCTTCAGCAACAGCGTGGTACTGCCCGACGGCAAGGTGGCCGTTTTCGGCGGTCAGGCCTATCCGGTGCCGTTCAGCGACGCCACCTCCGTCCTGACCCCCGAACTGTGGGACCCGGCGACCGGCGCCTTCACTCCGCTCGCCACCATGGCCGTTCCGCGCAACTACCACAGCGTGGCCAACCTGCTGCCCGACGGACGGATCTTCTCCGGCGGCGGCGGCCTGTGCGGCGACTGCGCGACCAACCACGCCGACGGGGCGATCTTCACCCCGCCGTACCTGCTCAACGCGGACGGCTCGCCGAAGCCGCGTCCCGTCATCACCGGGGGCGTGCCCCCCAGGGCGGCCCCCGGCGCCTCGCTCACGGTGAACACCCAGGGCTCGGTGGCGTCCTTCGTCCTGATGCGGGCCGCCGCCGCGACCCACTCCACCGACAACGACCAGCGCCGGGTTCCCGTGGTGTCCACCGCTGCGGGAGGCGGTACGTACACCGTGTCCGTACCCGCCGACACCGGTGTGGTCCTGCCGGGGACCTACATGCTCTTCGCCCTCGACGCCCAGGGCGTACCGAGCATCGGTCAGTTCGTCACGATCTCCTGATACCGACCCCGACCCCATGAGCGATGTCCGGGGCCTGAGCTGATTGGCCCCGGACATTCAGGGGAATAGCGCACAAATGACACAACCCATCGAAGACTACGCACTCATCGGCGACCTGATGACCAGCGCACTGGTCGGCCGCGACGGGTCCATCGACTGGCTGTGCCTGCCGCGCTTCGACTCGGCGGCCTGCTTCGCCAAGCTCCTCGGCGAGGAGGAGAACGGCCACTGGCGCATCGCGCCCCTCGACGCCGCCATCGGCGAGCCCTGCACCCGCCGCGCCTACGTCGACGGCTCGCTGATCCTGGAATCGTACTGGGAGACCGAAACGGGGACCGTCAAGGTCACCGACTTCATGCCCCAGCGCGAGGTCGCCCCGGACGTCATCCGCATCGTCGAGGGCATCAGCGGAACGGTCAGGATGCGCAGCACCCTGCGCCTGCGCTTCGACTACGGCCACGTCGTGCCCTGGGTGCGCCGCAGCGACGGCGACCGGGTCGCCATCGCCGGGCCCGACTCCGCCTGGTTCCGCAGCGAACCCCCGGTCCGTACCTGGGGCGAGGCGAACAGCACCTGCTCCCAGTTCCCGGTCACCGCCGGCCGGCGCGTCGCCTTCGTACTGACCTGGCACCCCTCGCACCGGCCGCGCCCCGAGCCCTGCGACCCCTTCGAGGCACTGGAGCAAAGCCGCGCCGACTGGCGGGAATGGGCCTCGCAATGCCGCTACGAGGGCCCCTACCAGGAGGCGGTCACCCGCTCCCTGATCACCCTCAAGGCCCTCACCTACGCCCCGACCGGCGGCATCGCCGCCGCGGCCACCACCTCCCTCCCCGAGGAACTCGGCGGCGTCCGCAACTGGGACTACCGCTACTGCTGGCTCCGGGACTCCACCCTCACCCTCGGCTCGCTCCTGTCCACCGGCTTCCTCGACGAAGCCCGCGCCTGGCGCGAGTGGCTGCTGCGCGCGGTCGCGGGCGACCCCGCCGACCTCCAGATCATGTACGGGATCGCCGGCGAGCGGCGGATCCCCGAGAGCGAACTGCCCTGGCTGCGCGGCTACGCCTCCTCCGCCCCGGTCCGCGTCGGGAACGCCGCCGTCGACCAGCTCCAGCTGGACGTGTACGGGGAGGTCATCGACTCCCTCTACCTGGCCCGGTCCGCCGGACTGCCCTCCGAACGCCACGCCTGGCGGATCCAGCTCGCGCTGCTCGACTTCCTCGAACGCAACTGGCACCGGCCCGACGAGGGCCTGTGGGAGGTCCGCGGACCCCGCCGCCACTTCGTGCACTCCAAGGTGATGGCGTGGGTCGCCGCCGACCGCGCCGTACGCACCCTGGAGAGCGACCCCTCCCTGGACGGGGACGTGGAACGCTGGCGGGCCATGCGCGACGAGGTGCACCGCGACGTGTGCGCCAAGGGCTACGACCCCGAACGGGGCACCTTCACCCAGTACTACGGCTCCGCCGAGCTGGACGCGGCGACCCTGCTCATCCCCAGGGTCGGATTCCTGCCGCCCGACGACCCGCGGGTCATCGGCACGGTCGACGCGGTGCGCGCCGAACTCGGCAGCAGCGGACTGGTCCGCCGCTACAGCACCGCCGACACCACCGTCGACGGGCTGCCCGGGGACGAAGGGGCCTTCCTGGCCTGCTCGTTCTGGTTGACCGACGCCCTGCACATGACGGGCCGGCGGGAAGAGGCCCGCGCCCTGTTCGAGCGGCTGCTGTCCGTACGCAACGACGTGGGCCTGCTCGCGGAGGAGTACGACCCCCTGGCCGGACGCCAACTCGGCAACTTCCCGCAGGCGTTCAGCCACGTCGGCCTGGTGAACACCGCGCTCACCCTGGCGAGCCCGGACTGAACCGCACGACGCCCTACGGGTCCCCGCCGGTACGGGAGGCCAGCAGCAGGGCGATGTCGTCCGGCCGGTCGGCGGTGTTGCCCGCCTCGCTGATCAGCCGGTCGGCGGTCTCGGCCAGCGGGGACGGCCGGGCCGCCGCCAGGGCCGTCCGCAGCCGCTCCACCCCGACGTCGATGTCGAGGCCCGGCTTCTCCACCAGCCCGTCCGTATACAGGGCGAGGACCGAGCCCGTCGTCAGCTGCAGCTCCGTGACCGGGTACGAGGCCTCCTGGTCGATGCCGAGCACCACCCCGCCCGCCAGGTCCAACACCTCGGTCCGGCCGTCCGGGTGGCGCAGCAGCGGTTGGGGGTGCCCCGCCCGGGCGGCCGTCACGGAGCCCGACGCCGGGTCGAGCAACATGTAGCAGCAGCTCGCGAACTGGCCCGGATCCAGGTCGATGAGCAGCTGATTGGTGCCGCTCACCACCTGTGCCGGGGTGCTGCCGCTGAGCGCGAAGGCCCGTACCGCGCTGCGCAGTTGGCCCATGGTCGCGGCGGCCGCCACACCGTGGCCCTGGACGTCCCCGATGACCAGGGCGAGCAGGCCGGTGCCCGTCTCGACGACGTCGTACCAGTCGCCGCCGACGTCCATGCCCTGGGTGCCGGGGAGGTAGCGGCCTACGGTGTCCACGTGCTCGCGCACCGGCAGCCGGTGCGGGAGCAGGGCCGACTGCAGACCGCGGGCGAGTTCCACCTCGCTGTCGTAGCGCCGGGCCCGCGCGAGCGCCTGCGCGATCAGACCGGCCAGCGCCGTGAGCACCGTACGGTCCTCCGGGCTGAAGCCGCGCGGCGCGTCGAAGCCGAGGATGCACGAGCCGACCGGCCGGCCGGAGGCGATCAGCGGCAGGAAGGCGCGGGCGCCGACATCGGCGTCCAGCGGAATGCCCGGATAGGCGGCGGCCAGGTGCTGCATCGACTCGAAGAACAGCGGCCGGCCCGTCGTCAGCGTCTCCACGCCCGGCAGCCGGACATCGAGGGAGACCCCGTCGAACCGGTCGAGGAAGCCCTGCGGGAAGCCGGTTTCCCAGGCCAGGTGCAGGTGCCGCTCGTCCAGCAGGTAGATCGCCAGCTGGCGGCCGCCGAAGGCCGGCAGCAGCTCCTCGGTGACCACCGCCGACACCTGCCGGGCCGTGATCGCCTCCGTCAGCGCGATGGCGAGGGCCACCGGCCGGTACAGCACCGAGGCCTCGTCGGCGGACGCGTCGAGATCCTCGTACGCGTCCATGTCGGCGTCCACGTCCACGTCCACGTCGGCGTCGGCGTCCATGTCCGGCCCGGCCCGCGACTCGGGCGCGTAGGCCGGTTTCGCGGACGTGCCCAGTGTCAGGGTCACGCCGTCGGCCGCGGGGTACAGGTCCACCGACAGCCACTGCCCGGGCGCGTGCCGGCCGCGCCGGGCGGGGAAGTGCACCGGCTCGCCGGACATGAAACCGGCCCGGAAGTGGTCCTCGTAGGCGGGATGCCCGAGCCACGGCAGCGCCTCCCACAGCAGCCTTCCCCGCAGCTGGGGCCCGTCGATGCCGAGCAGGTCCTCCGCCGCGGTGTTCACGTAGCCGATCCGACCCTCCCGGTCCAGGGAGAGCACCGCCTGTGCGAGCCGGTCCGCGGCCCTGCGGGCCCCCTCGGCCCCGGCCTCGGGCGGTGGCGCCGGCACGCCCACCGGGTCGCCCTCCCACAGCGTCCGCGCCCCGGCCGCCGCGAGCACGGTGAGGTCGGCGGCCAGCTGCTCCGCGGCTCCGCGCAGCCGCTCGCGGTCCGCGGTCCCGACCGGGATCCCCGGGGTCGCCTCGCGCAGCACCACCAGCACGCCGAACCGTTCCGTCCCGGCGGTCACCGGCTCGTACAGCGAGCCGAAGGGGAACGGCAGCCCGGCCGTCAGCTGCGGGAAGCGGCGCATGGCCGACTCCGCGTCGGGCAGGTGGACGGCCTGCCCGGACCGGTAGGCCTCGGCGACCGGGTACGGACGGTTCACCTGCATCCGCCACCAGGGCCGGAACAGCTGGAGCGGCAGCCCGGTGAACACGGCCATCAGGAGCAGGCCGGTGGTGGGCGAGCGCAGGTAGACGCCGGCCGCGTACCCACCGACGGCCTCCATCGCGTTCACGGCGGCCCGTGCGAGCACCTGGGCCGTCGCATCAGGGGCATCCGTGGTGTCAGGCGCGGCGCCGGCGTCGTCCGCTCTGGCCATCACACAGTCAGGATGCGCCCTCGGCCGTGGCTCGTGCATCCCGGCCGTTCCCGCGCCGTCCGGAGGTCCGGTACCCGGTCACCACCCCGGCCGCGGCGCACAACAGCACCACGGCCACCGTGCGCAGCGCGGTGCCCATCGCGTCGGTGAAGGCGACGATCTGGGCCGGATCGTGCGGGTCCCCGTGGAAGCGCGAGGCCAGCACCGTGCCGACCACCGCGACCCCGAGGGCGGCGCCGATCTCCCGGGCCGCGGTGTTCAGCCCCGAGCCGAGCCCGGCCTGGTGGGAGGGCAGCTCCGTGACCACCGTCAGCGTCAGCGACGGCGCGGACAGGCCCGTACCGACGGACAGCACCAGCAGGTAGAGCGCGTACAGCGGGTACGGGGTGCCCGCGTCGGCGGTGGAGACCAGCAGCAGCCCCGCTCCGATCAGGCCGAGCCCGGCGCCGACCGGCAGCCGCGGTCCGGTGCGCTCCTGGAGCCGGGCGCCGAACCTGGGCACCAGGGCCATGCCGACGGTGAGCGGGACGATCGCGAAGCCGGTCTGGGCGGGGGAGAAGCCCTTCGCGTACTGGAGGTACTGGGCATTGACGAAGAACAGGGCGAAGAGCCCGAAGAAGCCGGTGCCGATGCCGAGCGCCCCGGCGCGCAGCTTGGGCGAGCGGAAGATCCGCGGATCCAGCAGCGGGCGGGCGGCGCGCAGGGCATGCACGGTGAAGGCGCCGAGCAGCAGGGCACCCGCGCCGAAGGCGGTCAGGACCTGCACCGAGGCCCAGCCGTGGGAGGGGCCCTCGATGATGGCGTAGACCACCGCGAGCAGCGCGCCCGCGAGCAGCGCCGCGCCGAGGGGGTCGACGGCGGCGCCGGGCTGCGACGGGGTACGGGGGACCGCGCGGGCGACCGCGAGCGCGAGCAGGGCGGCGAGCGGGACGACCGCCCAGAACAGGGCCCGCCAGGTCAGGAACTCCCCGACCAGGCCGCCGCCGACGTTGCCCGCCAGGCCCCCGAGGCCCGCGGACAGCGTCCAGGTGGCCAGGGCGCGGCCGCGTCGCTCGGGCGGACTCAGGTGGACCAGGACGGACATCGTGGCGGGCATGATCAGGGCCGCGCCCGCCCCGCAGACACCGCGGCCCGCGATCAGCACGGCCGGGGTCTGGGCGAGCGCGCTGGCGGCGCCGCCCACGGCGAACAGGCCGAGCCCGCAGAGCAGGGCGCCCTTGCGGCCGTACCGGTCGCCGAGCGCCCCGGCGGGGATCAGCAGCGCGGCGAAGACGATGACGTAGGCGTCCACCGACCACAGCAGCTCGCCGGGATCCGGATGCAGGTCGGACGCGGCGAGCTGGGGGATCAGCAGGTTGACGGCGGCGACCATCCCCTGGGCGACGAGTACGCAGGCGCACAGGACGAGCAGGGCGGGCCGGGTGAGGGAGGGGGCGGGGACGGCGGGATCCTGCGTGAGGGCATGGCGGAGCACGGCTTCTCCTCGGAGTCGGGGACGGTACGGCGGAAGGAAGGGGTGTGGTGGGGCCGGCGGGCCGGTCCGGGCCGGCCGGGGCCATCACCCGTGGTTCACCGTAGGGTTGGACCGATCTGCTTTCCAGTGCAAGTTGTGCAAGGGATGTATGCGTGTGACGCAATCCGGGTTGGACCTGAATCTCCTCGTCGCTCTGGACGTCCTCCTGGAGGAGGCGAGCGTGTCCCGGGCGGCGGCCCGCATGCACCTGTCCGAGCCCGCCATGAGCCGCACCCTCGGTCGGATCCGCAAGGCCCTCGGCGACCCGGTCCTGGTCAGGGCCGGCCGCGTCATGGTGCCCACCCCGCACGCGCTCGCCGTGCAGGGCGAGGTCCGTGCGGTCGTGGACCGGGCCCGCGCCCTCTTCCTCACGGGCACCGAGGTGGACCTGCCCACGCTCACGCGCACCTTCACCGTCCTGGCCAACGACGCCTTCACCGCCGTGTACGGGGCCACGCTCTTCAACCGGGTGACCCGCGAGGCGCCGGGGGTGAGGCTGCGCTTCCTCTCGGAGAGCCACGTGGACGTCCCCGCCCTGCGCGAGGGCGTCGCCGACCTGGAACTGGGCGTCGTCGACACCCGTTCCCCCGAGGTGCGCGTCGAGCACCTCGCCGACGAGCGCATGCTGGGCGTCGTACGCCACGGGCACCCGCTGCTCCGCGGCCGCATCACGGTGCGCCGTTTCGCCGCGGCCGAGCACCTGACCGCATCCCGGCGCGGCCGCCTCGAAGGCCCGGTGGACGCCGCCCTCGCCGAGCAGGGGCTGTCCCGGCGCGTGGTGGGCAGCGTGGGGACCTTCCCCACCTCCCTGTTCGTCCTGCGCGAGAGCGACCTGGTCGGACTGATGACCAGCCAGGTCGAGCCGCTCGCCGCCGCGCTGGGGCTGGCGGCCTTCGAGATCCCGCTCGACCTGCCGCCCCTGCCCTTCGGCATGGCCTGGCACCCGCGCCACGACGCGGACCCGGCGCACGCCTGGCTGCGCGCCTGCGCCCGCGAGCTGGTCCCGGCCGGACCGGAACGTTCCACGGCCGGCCCGGAGCGCTCCGGGCCGGCGCGATAGGCCGACCGCTTCCCTCGTCCGGGGGACGCACGGGTGTGCGGACCACTGCCCGGACGGCGTCGCGGGGCACGATACGCAGGCGTCCCACCCCCGGTAGGCCCCCGGAAGGCAGAGCATGCGGTTCCAGTACGACACCATCGGCGAGCGCTACGCGGAGTCCACGAGCACGGCGGCGTTCTCCGCGGCCGACACCTACACCCTGCACGGAGCCCTCGACGCCCTCGGCGGGGTGCGCGGGCTCGACGCCCTCGACCTGGCCTGCGGATACGGATACAACACCCGCCTGCTGGCCCGCGGCGGAGCCCGGCGGACCGTCGGCGTCGACGTCTCGGAGGAGATGATCCGGCTGGCCCGCGCGCACGAGGCGACCAAGGACCGGGCGGACGTCGAGTACCACGTCGCCGACGCCGCCGGCCTGCCGCACCTGGGTCCCTTCGACCTGGCGACCGCCGCGTACGTCTTCAGCTACGCGCCCGACCGCAGGTCCCTGCACGCGATGTTCCGGTCCGTCCGCGCCAATCTGCGGGCGGGCGGGCGGCTGCTCGCCATCGTCCCCAACGCGGGGGCGTTCCCGCGCGTGGACTGGTCGCCGTACGGAGTGCGCATCCTCGACCGGGTCCCGGACGGCGACGCTCCGCTGCTCAAGGCGCACTTCCTGACCGAGCCGCCGGTGCCCTTCGAATTCCGCGAGTGGGCCCACGCCGACCTCGCCGAGGCCGCCGTCGAGGCGGGCTTCGTCACCGTCGGCTGGCAGCCGAACCGGACCCCGCCCGCCGACGCCGAACGGGACGAGGCGTACTGGACGGCCTACCGGGCCTGGCCGATCAGCTCCCTGATGACCTGCACGGCGTAGGCCGTCGGCGATCCGCCGTCACCGCCGTGCCCTCAGAGCTCCGCCGTCGACCGGATCAGCTCGACGATCCGCTCGCGCGCCGCCCGCCCCTCCGGCACGGGCAGCAGCGGGTACCCGTGCGGCAGCCCCGCCGCCTCGTGGAACTCCACCTCGGCCCCGTCCGCTCGGGCCCGGCGCAGCAGCTCCCGGCTGTCCGTGGTCAGCACGTCCCGGGTCCCGGTGAACACCGTCATCGGCGCCAGCCCGGCGAAGCCGCCGTGCAGCGGGCTCACCCGGGGATCTTCGACGTCCAGGGTTCCGGCGTACAGCCGCCCGGCCTCCAGCAGCCCCGGGCGGGCCAGCAGCGGATCGGCCGCCTCGATGGCCGCCTGGTCCGGATGGCTCATGGTCACGTCCAGCCAGGGCGAGATCAGCACGATCCGGGACGGCTGGTCCCCGGTGCGGTCGCGCAGCCGCTGCGCGGCCGCCAGCGCCAGCCCGGCTCCGGCGGAGTCGCCGATCAGCACCGTCCCGCCGGAGCCGCCGCTCGCGATCAGACCGCTCAGCAGGTCGGCGGCGACCGGGACGGTCCGGTCGGCGGTACCGCGCGGAGCGAGGATGTACGCGGGTACGACCACCCGCGCACGCGCCCGCGTCACCAGGGTCCGGATCAGCGCCCAGTGCGGGCGCTCCAGCTCGTGGACGTAGCCGCCGCCGTGCACGTACAGCACGTGGGCCGCCGGCTCCGCCCCGAGCGGGGAGACGTCGTACACCGGCCAGGCCCCCACGAAGGTCCGCGAGATGTCGGCGACCCGCCCCAGCGACCGCGGCGGCAGATGGGAAGCCGGCCGGCGGGCGGACTCCGCCACCCGGGTCCGGACGGCCTCCGCGCTCGCGTACCGTCTTCGCCGTCCCACCGCGACCAGCGCCGCCGACAGCGCCCTGCTGCGCAGACTCGGCACGCCCCTCACCTCCCCGTTTTCCCTCGCGCCGTCTCCAGCGCGAGCCCCTTCCCGGTCACGGGAGGAGCATAGGCGTGAAGCTGCGCTGTCGACCCGTTTAAGAAAGTCTCGATGGACTGATCACCGCACCGATCGGCAGATTGGTGCACGTCACCGCCGCCGTTCGGGCCCATCCGCCCGCGGCGTACCCTTCCGCATGCCTGGAGCCACCCCATGAAGGCACTCGTCAAGCACAAGGCAGAACCCGGCCTGTGGCTCATGGACGTCCCCGAGCCCGAATACGGCCCCGGCGACGTGCTGATCAAGGTGCTGCGCACCGGCATCTGCGGGACCGACCTGCACATCCGCGCCTGGGACGGCTGGGCGCAGGGCGCGGTCAAGACCCCCCTCGTCCTCGGCCACGAGTTCGTCGGCGAGGTCGCGGCGCTCGGCGCGGACGTCCAGGACATCGAGGTCGGCGCGCTGGTCAGCGGCGAGGGCCACCTGGTGTGCGGCAAGTGCCGCAACTGCCTGGCCGGCCGCCGCCACCTGTGCCGCAGCACGATCGGGCTCGGGGTCGGCCGCGACGGCGCCTTCGCCGAGTACGTGGTCCTGCCCGCCCAGAACGTGTGGGTGCACCGCACCCCCGTGGACCTGGACGTCGCCGCGATCTTCGACCCCTTCGGCAACGCCGTGCACACGGCGCTGTCCTTCCCGCTGGTCGGCGAGGACGTGCTGATCACCGGCGCCGGCCCGATCGGGATCATGGCGGCGGCCGTGGCCAAGCACGCCGGCGCCCGCAACGTGGTCATCACCGACGTCAGCCCCGAGCGCCTGGAGATCGCCCGCAAGGCGGGCGCCACCCTCGCCGTCAACGTCGCCGAGTCCTCGATCGCCGAGGCGCAGGCCAAGCTCGGCCTGCGCGAGGGCTTCGACATCGGCCTGGAGATGTCCGGCCGCGCCGAGGCCATGCGCGACATGATCGACAACATGACGCACGGCGGCCGGATCGCCATGCTGGGCCTGCCCGCGCAGGAGTTCCCGGTGGACTGGGCGAAGGTCGTCACCTCGATGATCACGATCAAGGGCATCTACGGCCGTGAGATGTTCGAGACCTGGTACGCGATGACCGTGCTGCTGGAGGGCGGGCTCGACCTGAGCCCGGTCATCACCGGCCGCTATTCGCACCGCGACTTCGAGGCCGCCTTCGACGAGGCGTCGACCGCCCGCAGCGGCAAGATCATCCTGGACTGGACGGCGTAACCACCCGCCCGCCACGCCCAACGAACCACCTCCCTCCGGGCCGGGCCCCGCACACCCTCCCCCTCCGCGGGGCCCGGCCCCCTCCCTCGTCGCCCTCCGCCGCACAAGGAGAACCGCACCATGTTCGAGACCGTCCGCGAGGACCTGCGCTCCACCCTCGACGAGATCCGCGCCGCCGGCCTGCACAAGCCCGAGCGCGTCATCGGCACCCCGCAGAACGCGGCCGTCGCCGTCACCTCGGGCGGCGCCCCCGGCGAGGTGCTCAACTTCTGCGCCAACAACTACCTGGGGCTGGCCGACCACCCCGAGGTCGTCGCCGCCGCGAAGGACGCGCTGGACCGCTGGGGCTACGGAATGGCCTCCGTCCGCTTCATCTGCGGCACCCAGGAGGTGCACAAGGAGCTGGAAGCGCGGCTCTCGTCCTTCCTCGGCCAGGAAGACACGATCCTCTACTCCTCCTGCTTCGACGCCAACGGCGGCGTCTTCGAGACCCTGCTCGGCGCCGAGGACGCGGTCATCTCCGACGCCCTCAACCACGCCTCGATCATCGACGGCATCCGCCTCTCCAAGGCCCGCCGCTTCCGCTACGCCAACCGCGACCTTGCCGAGCTCGAAGCCCGCCTGAAGGAAGCCACCGAGGGCGGCGCCCGCCGCAAGCTGATCGTCACCGACGGCGTCTTCTCCATGGACGGCTACGTCGCCCCGCTCGCCGAGATCTGCGACCTGGCCGACCGCTACGACGCCATGGTCATGGTCGACGACTCGCACGCCGTCGGCTTCGTCGGCCCCGGCGGCCGCGGCACCCCCGAACTGCACGGCGTCATGGACCGCGTCGACATCATCACCGGCACCCTCGGAAAGGCCCTCGGCGGCGCCTCCGGCGGTTACGTCGCGGCCCGCGCCGAGATCGTGGAGCTGCTGCGCCAGCGCTCGCGCCCGTACCTCTTCTCCAACTCCCTCGCCCCGGTCATCGCAGCCGCCTCCCTCAAGGTCCTCGACCTGCTGGAGTCGGCCGGTGACCTGCGCGAACACCTCGCCGCCAACACCGCGCTCTTCCGTACGAAGATGACCGAGGCCGGCTTCGAGATCCTGCCCGGCGACCACGCCATCGCCCCGGTCATGATCGGTGACGCGGCCGAGGCGGCCAAGATGGCGGAGCTGCTCCTGGAGCGCGGCGTGTACGTGATCGGCTTCTCCTACCCGGTGGTGCCGATGGGCGCGGCGCGCATCCGCGTCCAGCTCTCCGCCGCCCACTCGACGGCCGACGTCGAGCGCGCGGTGGCCGCCTTCATCGACGCCCGCGCCGCCCTCGGCACCGCCGGGGCCTGAGGGGCTCGAGAGGTCTGTGCACCCTGAGACAATGGTGGGGTGATCGACCCCCGCCGGCTGCGCATCCTGCGGGCCGTGGCGGACCACCGTACGGTGACCGCCGCGGCCGCAGCCCTGTACCTCACCCCCTCCGCCGTCTCCCAGCAGCTCGCTGCGCTGGAGCAGGAGACGGGCCACGCGCTGCTCACCCGCAGCGGTCGCGGCGTACGGCTCACGGCGGCCGGTGAGATCCTGCTCGGCCACGCGCACGAGGTGCTCGCGCAGCTGGAGCGGGCGGAGGCGGAACTCGCGGCGTACGCGGGCGGTTCGGCGGGCGAGGTCACCGTCGCCGCCTTCGCCACGGGCATCGCGGAAGTACTGGCCCCGGCCATCGCCCGGCTCGCGCTGGAACGGCCGGGCATCCGGCTGCGGGTCCGCGACGCGGAAGGTGACCAGAGTCTGCCGCAGCTGCTGGACGGCGAGGCGGACCTCGCGCTGGCCGTCGAGTACCGGGGCGGCCCGGGCGCCGACGACGCGCGGCTGTCCGTCCTCCCGCTGTACGCGGAACCCTTCGACGCCGTCCTGCCCTCGGGGCACCCGCTGGCCGACCTGCCCGCGGTGTCGCTGGCCGACCTCTCCGACTCGGACTGGGTGGGCCAGTACCCCGGCAACCCGTGCCACGACGTGACGCTGCTCGCCTGCGAACTGGCGGGCTTCCAGCCCCGGCTCGTGCACTCCTCGGACGACTTCCGCGCCGTGACGGCGCTGGTGGGCGCAGGGGCCGGAGTGGCGCTCGTCCCGCGCTCGGCCCTGCGCGGCATGGACCTCAAGGAGGTCCAGGTCCGCCCGGTCACGGGCCCGGCGGCCACCCGCCGCGTCTTCGCGGCCACTCGCCGCGGCGGCGAGACCCACCCCCTGATCGCGCCCGTCCTGGCCGCCCTGGTCCGGGAGTCGGAGCGGCTCCCGGCGCACTGAGCACCGCCCGGGTCCGGCGGCCGGATCCGCGAGCGGACGGTCCCGGGCGCCATGGCGTGCGAGCTGCGTTCCGACCGTGCCGCAGCCCGATCTCCCGGGCGGGCGGGGGGCTTTGCGGCTGTGCTCGCGTCGCAGGAGTCGGCGGACGACGATACGCTTTTGCTGAGAGTGCCAATAGTCCACGGCGGTTCCCGTAAGCGGAACGGTCACGCGACGGGCGCTCGGGGGCATCCACCCGCTCTGATGATGCGTTTCCTTACCCTCCGCATGTGCGTTGAGGAGGACATCATGGCTCGGGACAACGGTGAACAGCAGAGGAACATGCCGGGCCCGGAGGCCGACCGGCCGCTGAGAATGGTCCCCGACGTGGGTGAACACGCGGACGCCGGTGGTGTACTGCGCAAGTATGTCGATCCGGGAGCGACCCTGGCCCGTGCGTCGACGGCGCGCAAGGCCATCGACTCGTTCATGTCGGCGCGCTCGGGAGACCTGAAGACCGGCTCGATCGACCTGCGCGAGGTGGAATCGACCGAAGGCGCGGCGACGCTGCGCGTGCGCTTCCAGCAGTTCCACAACGATCTCCCGGTGGTGGGCGCCACCGTCCAGGCCGTTGCCGATGTCAAGCAGGCCAGTGTGATCCAGGTCGACCACACCGGGGAGATGGACGTCGCCGATGCTCCCGACCCCGGTGACGCCCGCACGGTGGCCGATGTCTTGAAGGTCGCCCTCGCGCCCTTCAGGAAGGACTTCGAAACCGCCGACGTGGTCAAGGACGAACTCGTCTACGTGCGGGACACGGACCGGCCCTCCCTGCCCGAGGGCGACTACCCCTCCGCTTCCGTCGCGCTGCTGAAGAAGGGGAGGAAGCCGGACGGCGCACTGCACCTCGTGCACGATCTGGTGGTCGAGACCACCGGCCCCTTCGAACATTTCCGCGTCGTCGTGGACGCCATTGCCGGCACCTTGCTCTGGGTCGAGCTCGGGGGAAAGTACGTGACGGCCACGCTCAAGGTCTTCTCACCCGACCCCGTGACCGAGTCGAACGACAGCACGCTCCACGCCGGGTCCGGCGCGGCGAAGCTGAACGGCTTCCGGCACGACGTCCAGGCCGAGGTCGCACCCGCCAGCGGTGGAAAGTTCCGGCTCGACGGGGAGTGGTTCCGGTGCAACGACTGGGACACCCCGAGCTTCGCCCAACCCGCGGAGACGTCAGCCTCCTTCTCGTACGACACCTACCCCAAGAACCGCGCCTTCCTGAGCGCCAACGCCTACTACTGGCTCGACTCCACCGCGCGCTACCTCCGGACCCTGGGAAACACGACGCTGAACGCCAACATGGTCAAGGTCGACGTCGATGCCCAGGGGGCCAACGGCGAGGACAACAGCGAGTGGATCGGTACGACGACACCCCCGCGGATCCGCTTCGGCGAGGGCGGCGCACCCGATGCCGCCGACCTCGGCGTCATCGCCCATGAGTACACCCACGGCGTGTTCGACTGGCTCGGTGCCAGCCACGGCGGGTCCGGGTCGTACGAGCACAGCATCTGCGACGTGCTTCCCGCCATCTACCGGGACCGGTTCAACCCCGGTCAGCACCGGCGTACCGAGACGTTCCCCTTCGACAACAACGTGAACGACCGGTGGAGCACGGAGCGCACGCTCGACCGCTCCGAGCGGTTCGACGACGCGGCGTTCAACAGTTACCCCTTCAACCTCCGCAACTCGATGCTGGGCACGGCGCTCTGGCGGTGCTACCTGGGCATGGGGGGTGACTCGTCCGATCCCACCGTACGGATCGCAGCCGCCGACGAGATGATCAGGACGATGATGGAGATGTTGCTCATCGTGCCGGACTCCTCCTCCACGGGCCTCGCGCACGCGGTCAGCATGGCCCAGGGTTGCATCACCGCGGACTCGGCCCTCACCGGTGGCCTCTACAGCAAGGTGATGGACGAGGCCTTCGTGAACCAGGGGCTGTGGGCACGGCGGCCGGTGGACGTGTACATCGCGGACAACCCCGGCGACCTCGGCGCGCAGCCGAGCGGTCCGCTGCACTGGACCTCCCCCGACATCTGGGTCCGCAACAACGACATCAGCACCGGCGACAACCCCGCACTCGGTCACGAGCCGCCCATCAACGACCAGCCGAACTTCCTCTACGTGCGGGTGCACAACCGGGGGATCCAGGCGGCGCCGAGCGGCGGGTTCCAGGTCGAGGCCTTCCGCTGCGACCCGGGCACGGGGATGATCTGGCCCACGCACTTCGAGTCGCTGGGCACGCTGGTGATCGACGAGCCGATCCCGCCCGGTGGGTCCGTGCGGGTCGGGCCCTTCAGCTGGACCCCGCAGATCGTGGAGCAGGAGGGCCTGGTGGCCGTGGTGCACGGCGCTGCGGACCCCGCCATCACCGCCACGCTCAACGGGCCGGTGCCGCACGACCGGGTCATCAGGTTCGACAACAACGTGGGGCAGCGCAACGTGGTTCCGCAGATGGCCGCGCCGGGCGGCAAAACCAGCACGACGATCGCCCTCCGCGGCGGCCTGACCTCCACCTCCGGCTCCTGGCACCTCGACGCGACGGCGCTGCCCGACGACACCAGGATCTCGATCCGCACGCTGAGCCGCATCGTCGGGTCCGCCGAGCTGACCAACCTCAAGGTGACCGAGAAGGGCTCCGTCCGCACGACGCTCGAAATGAAGGGCGGCAGCACCGCAGTCGTCGACGGCTTCCACCTCGAGGCCGACGACCGGGCGGTAGCCGACATCACCATCGACTTCTCCCACCACGCCGACCACCTCCGCCTCTACCCCTTCATCGCCACCCAGTACCAGGACAGCCTGATCGCCGGCCGCATGACCATCCAGATCACCGCCGTCAAGGAACTCGAAGGCTTCTTCTTCGGCAATCCGCGCAGCGGCGAGCTCCACGTCTCCACCTGCCCGTACTGGTCGAAACTCGGCGCCGGCAGCAAGGTCCCCTTCCGCCGTGCCGAAGACGCGGTCGCACGCGGATACAACGGCTGCGCCTACTGCCAACCCGCCCTCAACACCGGCTGAAGGCGGCCCGTGATGGAACGTGACACACGTGCGGCGCTGCCGCTGGCACCCCCCGAGAAGCGCTACCCGCCCAGCGCCGCCGAGCCCCTGGCAGCGGCCGAACGCAAGCGGGCGGCCACGCAGAAGAACGAGTTCATCACCGCGCTGGTCGAGTCGGTCTCGGCGGACGAGCTGAGGAACTCCGTCGAGGCCCTCGCGGCCTTCCACACGCGTCACACCTTCTCGCCCCTCATCGGGCAGGCCGCCGAGGAGATCGTGAACCGGTTCGAAGCGGCCGGGTACACGGATGTGGTCCGACGCACCTGGACCAATGCCGGTCACAGTGCCGACAACGTGATCTGCACCAAACCCGGGACGGCTGCCGGGCGGCCCGTCATCATCGTGTGCGCCCACTACGACAGCCGCATGGCGGACCTGAACAACACCACGGCACGTGCTCCGGGAGCCGACGACAACGGCAGCGGTGTGGCCGCGGTGCTCGAGATCGCGCGCCTGCTCGCCCCTGTCGCGCTGTCCTCCACCCTCCAGTTCGTGGCGTTCTCCGGCGAAGAACAGGGGCTGTGGGGCGCCACGGAGTATGCCGCGGAGCTCCACGCCACTGACGGCGAGGCCTATCGGGTCGTGAACCTGGACATGGTCGGGAGGCCGCCGGCCGACGGCTCCGTGACGGTGGAGCGCGACCTGGGGAACGCCGTACCGGACAACGACGCCGCGTCCAAGGCCTTCGCCGCGGTCATGGCACAGGCCGCCGCGGACCACACGGCACTGCCGGTCATGCTCGGCCCCATCTTCGCCAGTGACTACATGCCGTTCGAAGCACACGGCGACGTGACGATCGGTGCCTACGAGGGAGAGGGGAACCCGCACTACCACGAGACGTCGGACATGCCCGACACGCTCGACTACGGCTACCTCGCCGACGTCACCAGGATGACCCTGGCGACCTTGCTCGCCGATGCGCGGCAGGCCGTGGGGTAGCGCGCCGCGCCTCCGTTGGCGGTGGCCGCGCCGGTCGCCGCCTACGGAGGCACCCGCTCACACCCGGCTCGCACCCCGCTCACACCCGGACCACCTCCACGCCCGTCGTCTCGAACTCCCGGGCGACCGAGGCCGCCAGGCCCGTGTCCGTCACCAGGACGTCCACCGACGAGGTCGCGCAGATACGGGCGAACGCGCGGACGCCCAGCTTGCTGGAGTCCGCCGCGACGACCACCCGGCGGGCGCGCTCGCACAGCAGGCGGTTGATCGAGGCCTCGTCCTCGTGGCGGGTCGCCGCGCCGTCCTGCGGGTCGAAGCCGTCCACGCCGAGCACCGCCGTGTCCACCGCGAGCTGCCCGAGGACCTGCTCGGCGAGCGGGCCCGTCAGCTCGTACGACTGGGGGCGGGCCACCCCGCCCGTCAGTACGATCTTGAACTGTGGCCGGATCACCAACTCGCCCGCGATGTTGAGGGCGTTGGTCACCACGGTGAGCGCCGGCGAGCCCTGGGCCAGGTCCGGCCGCCCGGCCAGGGCCCGCGCCACCTCCGTGGTCGTGGTGCCGCCCGTCAGGCCGATCACCTCGCCCGGGGTGATCAGGGCCGCCACCGCCTCGCTGATCCGGTGCTTCTCGGCGGCGCGGCGTGAGGTGCGGTAGCGCAGCGGGAGTTCGTACGAGACCCCGTGCAGCACCGCCCCGCCGCGCGTACGGACCAGCAGCTGCTGCTCGGCGAGCTGATCGAGGTCGCGGCGGATGGTCGCGGCGGACACCCCGAGGGTCTCGGCCGCCGGTTCGACCTCCAGCTCGCCCCGTTCCACCAGCAGGTCCAGCAGTGCCTGCCAGCGCTCCTTGCGGGTCATCGGCCGCCCCCTCCCGTGCTCGTCCCGTGGCCTCAGTCGGGCTACCCCGCGACACTAACTCAGCAGAACACCCCGTGGTTGCTTGAAGTTGCGCGAAAGCGCCGGATACCTTGCAGGAAAACGCAAGACGTTCCACGCGCCACACATTCAGACCCGCCTGTCGCACGAGGGAGCCCGTATGAGTCACGTCGCGTACGAGTTGGGCACGCAGCCCGCATGCTGGGAGCGGGCCGCCGAACTGGCCCCGGCCCGGCGGGCGGTGCTCCCGCAGCCGGGGGAGCGCACCGCGATCGTCGGGTGCGGGACCTCGTACTACATGGCCCAGGCGGCCGCCGTGCTGCGCGAGGAGGCCGGACACGGCGAGACCGACGCCTTCCCCGCCTCCGAGTTCCCGCGCCACCGCCGCTACGACCGGGTCGTCGCCCTGACCCGGTCCGGCACCACCACCGAGGTGCTGGACCTGCTGGCCGGGCTGCGGGACGCGGGCGTGCCCACGACCGCGGTCATCGGCGATCCGGCCACCCCGGTGATGACCGCCGCGGACGAGTTGGTCGTCCTCGACTTCGCCGACGAACAGTCCGTCGTGCAGACCCGGTTCGCGACCACCGCCCTCACCCTGCTGCGCGCCCACGTCGGACTGCACACCCCCTCCGTGGTCGCCGACGCCCGCACCGCCCTCGTCGAGCCGCTGCCCGCCGACATCGCCGGCCGGGGCCAGTTCACCTTCCTCGGCCGCGGCTGGAGCGTCGGACTCGCCCACGAGGCCGCGCTGAAGATGCGCGAGGCCTCGCTGTCCTGGGCCGAGTCCTACCCGGCGATGGAGTACCGGCACGGGCCCATCAGCGTCTCCGGGCCCGGCACCGTGACCTGGTCGCTCGACGAGGCCCCCGACGGGCTCGCCGAGCAGGTGCGCGCCACCGGCTCCCAATGGGTGCCCGGGCGCCTCGACCCGCTCGCCGAACTGGTCCGCGTACACCGCCTCGCCCTCGCCGTCGCCGCCCACCAGCAGCTCGATCCGGACGCGCCGCGCAACCTCACGCGCTCGGTGATCCTCACCACCGGTGAGGAGGCGGTCCGATGAGCCTGGTCCGCGCCGGTGACCTGGTCCTGGAGGCGGCCGCGGCCGGCCGGGCCGTCGCCGCCTTCAACGTCATCACCCTGGAGCACGCCGAAGCCGTCGTGGCCGGGGCCGAGGCCGCCGGCCTGCCCGTCATCCTCCAACTGAGCGAGAACGCCGTGAAGTTCCGCGGCGGGCAGCTGCTGCCCATCTCCCGGGCCGCCGGCGCGTGCGCGGAGGCCGCCGGTGTCCCCGTCGGCCTGCACCTCGACCACGTCAAGAGCCCCGAGCTGCTCCGGCAGGCCTGCGACGCCGGATACAGCTCGGTGATGTACGACGCCGCGCAACTCCCTTACGCCGAGAACCTGGAAGCCACCCGGTCCGCGGCCGACTGGGCCCACGCCAACGGGCTGTGGATCGAGGCCGAGCTGGGCGAGGTGGGCGGCAAGAACGGCGCCGCGCCGCTCGACCCGCACGCGCCCGGCGCCCGTACCGACCCCGACGAGGCCCGGCGGTTCGTCGCCGACTCGGGGGTCGACGCCCTCGCCGTCGCCATCGGCAGCAGCCACGCGATGACCAGCCGGACCGCGGCCCTGGACCACGTGCTGCTGGCCCGGCTGGCCAAGACCGTGGACGTCCCGCTCGTCCTGCACGGCTCCTCCGGGCTGCCGGACGCCGAGCTCGCGGCAGCCGTCACGGGCGGCATCCGCAAGGTCAACATCGGCACCGCCCTGAACGTGGCGATGACCGAAGCCATCCGCACGCACCTGACCCCGGCGGACCCCCGGCCGTACCTGACGGCGGCCCGTACGGCGATGACGGCGACGGCGACGGCTATGATCGGCGCCCTGAACTGACGGGCGACGGGGGCGGCGATCATGGACGCACGGCGGGGACGCACCGATCGCCGCACGTTCCTGCTGATCGCCGGCCTCCCGCTGCTGACGGTGGGCGCGGGGGTGACGTACCTCCTGTGGCCGCAGCCGCCGCGTCGGGCCGAGGCCCGTACCGACCTGGAACCGCTGAACCGGCGGCTCGGGCCGTTCCTGGGCGAGCTGAGCGACGCGCACTGGCTGGGCTACGACATCGACGGCCCGGACGACGACCGGAGCATCCCGAGCCCCGACTCCCGGGTCCGTGTGGTCGGTGTCGCCCATCTGCCCACCGGCGGCGCGGCCGCGATCACCGGCAAGCCCGACCACGCCTTCGCCGCCGCCGGCGCGCCGTCCGACCTGCCCGACGCGCTGGAGCAGTACCTGCCCGCCGGCGCGGCCTGGCAACACAGCCCCGGGTTCGACGCGTACGCCAACGGCCAGGGCGCCGGTAGCCAGGCCTCGGACGGGATCCCCTCGGGCCGGTACCTCTTCGACACGGCCCGCGACCTCGTCCACTTCGACGTCCTGTACCTGTTCACCTGACATCGGGCGGGGAGCACCACTGCGCCGGGTACGAGATCATCGCCTCGCCCGAACTGTTCCTCGCGCTGGGAGCCGTCGCGGCCCCGTTGGAGTGCGGCGCCACCCTGGCGCGGCTCGCCGACGGGCGGATCGACCCGGCCGCCCTGGTCCGGCCGGGCCCGGCGGGGCCGGGCGTCAGCGCGGTGTGAGGCGGGCCCGGTGGTACTGGATCCCGTGCCACCGGGCCTGGTCCGGGCGGGCGCCCCGGTCCAGGGTCCTGGTGCCCTCGGCGAGCGTCAGGGCGCGCTCGGTGGACAGGACGAGGGCGACGAACCAGGTGGTCCGCTCGGGCTCGACGGTCTCGTCGTAGTACCAGTCGGCGGTGACAGGGGCCTCCCCGGCGAGGAAGGGACGTTGCAGGAAGTCCTGTACGGGGAGCGGGAAATGACCGAGCACCCCCTGGGCCTCCGGGCCCAGGTCCAGCCGTAGGACCGGAGCCCCCGGCAGGCCCGGCGCGGTGGCCCGCCCGTCCGGCGCGGGCCTCCCGTCGAAGGAGCGGCTGTGCAGGGAGCCCGGCTCCACCCGGGCGCGCTGCCCGCTGTACTGCGCCACTCCGTCCCGCAGTACCTGGCCGACCCGGCACAGTCCGCGGTCCCCGACCACCAGCGCGGCGGGGCGCCCGTCGGAATCCGGCCCGGCCCACCAGGTGAGGCACCGGCCGGCCTTCTCCAGCAGCCGGGCCCGTACGTCCCCCGGAAGCAGCTCCCAGTACGCGTGCCGGGCCGGGATCCCGGGGTCGGTGGGAAGGGCGCCCGGCTCGTGGATCTGCGTCACCGCCCGCGTGAACTCGGGGTCCTCGCGGCGCCATGCGTCGATGTCCATATCCGCCCATTGTGCTGCGGGCGGCCTCACCGCACCCGCGTTTCGGGCGAGTTGGAGCCCGATCGCCCTCAGATGCCGATGGCCCCGTCGATCCGCTCGCGCAGGAGGTCGGCGTGCCCGTTGTGCCGTGCGTACTCCTCGACCATGTGGATCAGCACCCAGCGCAGCGACACCTTCCCGCGCCACGCGTCGACGGCCTCGACGTCCAGATCGGGTGCCTCGGCCACGAAGCGTTCGGCGAAGGCCACTTCGGTGCGCCACGCCGTCCAGGCCGCTTCGACCGCCGCGGGATCGGACAGGGCTCCGTCGAAGCCCCCGTCGGGATCCTGCGCCGAGGAGAACAGGGGCGGTGCGTCCTGCCCCGCCAGGACCTGCCGGAACCAGCGGCGCTCCACATCGGCCAGGTGCCGGACCAGGCCGAGCAGGGAGAGCGTGGACGGTTCCACCGATCGCAGCGCCAACTCCGTGCCCAGACCTGCGCACTTGAGTTCCAGTGTGGCGCGGTGGTCCGCCAGGAAGGCGACCAGCATCTGCCGCTCGTCACCGGTCGCGGGGCCGCTGAAGCGGCCGTCCCGCTCGGGTTCGACGAAGAATTCCGCTCTGCTGCGTGGGCTCGTCATGGTCGCGATTATGAACGCCGGTTCTGATCGGCCGGCACCCGGGTCCTTCCGAATTCTTGTAACAGGTTCTACTCTGACCGCCGCCACCACAGCGACCGGCTGGACCGCGAGACCCCGGAGGGGCCCGTGCACCTCGAATACACGCCTGAGCAGCAGCAGTTGCGCACCGAACTGCGCGCCTACTTCGCCGAGCTCGTGCCGCAGGACGTCTACGCCCGCTACGAGGACCCGGCCGCCCAGAAGCGCTTCTACCGGGACACCATCCGCCGACTCGGGGCCGACGGATGGCTGGGGGTGGGCTGGCCCAAGGAGTACGGCGGCCGCGGGATGACCCCGATGGACCAGTTCATCTTCTTCGACGAGGCCGCGCAGGCCGTCGTACCGCTGCCCCTGATGGCGCTCAACACGGTCGGGCCGACCATCATGCAGTTCGGCACCGACGAGCAGAAGGCGTACTTCCTGCCGAAGATCCTCGCCGGGGAGATCGACTTCGCGATCGGCTACAGCGAGCCCGACGCCGGCACCGACCTCGCCGCGCTCAAGTGCAGGGCCGTGCGCGAGGGCGACGAGGAGAGCGGAACGTACGTCGTCGACGGACAGAAGATCTGGACCACCAACGGAGACACCGCCGACTGGGTCTGGCTCGCCGTGCGCACCGACCCGGACGCCCCCGCCCACAAGGGCATCACCATGCTCTTGGTCCCGACCTCGGACCCCGGCTACTCCTGCACGCTCATCAACACCCTCGCCTCGCACGACACCACCGCCAGCTACTACGAGAACATCCGGGTCCCGGCGAGCCGCCGAGTCGGCCAGGAGAACAAGGGCTGGCGCCTGATCACCAACCAGCTCAACCACGAACGCGTCACCCTCGCCGCACACGGCACGATGGCCATCCGGGCCCTCCACGACGTCCAGCGCTGGGCCGCCGCGACGAAACTCGCCGACGGCCGCCGGGTCATCGACCTCTCCTGGGTCCGCGGCCGCCTCGCGCGCACCCACGCCCGCCTCGACGCGATGAAGCTGCTCAACTGGCAGATGGTGGGTGCGGTCCAGGCCGGCACCCTCACCCCGCAGGACGCCTCCGCGGTCAAGGTGTACGGATCGGAGGCCCGCCGGGACGCGTACGCCTGGCTCATGGAGATCGTCGGCGCGGCCGGCTCCCTCAAGGACGGCTCGGCGGGCGCGGTCCTGCACGGCGAGCTCGAACGCGGCTACCGCAGCGCCGTGATCTTCACCTTCGGCGGGGGCAACAACGAGATCCAGCGCGAGATCATCTCCTGGATCGGCCTCGGCATGCCGCGCGTGCGCCGCTAGCGATGTGCGGCGAGGATTCCTCGTCGGCGCAGAAGGGGGGGACAGTCGGCGCCGAAGAGGTCCGGCTCCGCCGTGCTCCTCGACGACCCTGGGGACGACTCCGTCGTTCGGCCCATCAAGGGCACCGGCTGCAACGCCGAAATGGACCAAGCGGAGTCGCACCACCCTCGCGTTCCGGTACGCCTCCGCGTCCCGGGCCGCCCCGATGACGGCGGTCCCGTGCCCCAGCCGACCGGCCCGGAGGAGATCCCGCATGCGCGTCCCCCTGCCCCTCACCGCCGTCACCGCCGCCGCGCTCCTGCTCGTCACGGTCACCGGCGCGACTCCCGCCGCAGCGGACCGCAACCCCGACGGCGCACCCCTGGTCAAGGTGTCCCACGGCGACCCGTACGCGAACTGCACCATCGGAGCAAGGTCCCCCGACAGCATCGTCTACCCGGCCACCGAGGTCGAGCCGTACCTGTCCGTCGATCCGCGCGACCCCAAGCGCGTGGTCACCGTGTTCCAGCAGGACCGCTGGAACGACGGCGGAGCCCGTGGCCTGGCGGCCAGCTGGACCACGGACGGCCACACCTTCCACCGGAGCACGCTGCCGTTCAGCCTCTGCGCCCCCGGCGGCGCGGACTACGAACGGGCCACCGACCCCTGGGTGAGCACCGGACCGGACGGCACCGTCTACGCGAGCGGCGAGGGTGTTGACTTCACCAAGAGCACGCGCACCGCCCTCCTGGCCGCCACGTCCCGCGACGGCGGCCGCACTTGGCAGAACCTCACCACCACGCACGTCGACGAACAGCCCTTCTTCAACGACAAGCCCTCGCTCACCGCCGACCCGATCCGCAAGGGCACCGCCTACCAGGTCTGGAACCGCCTCGACAACGACCCGCCCGGCCCCAGCTCCCTCGACGGTCCGGGCTACATCTCCGTCACCCGCGACGGCGGCCGCACATGGAGCGGGGCACGGCCCTTCGTCGACACCAGCGCCGTGCCCAACACCCAGACCATCGGTCATCTGATCGTCGTCGACCGGCACACCGGCACCCTGTACGACTTCTTCGACCGGATCACCTACTCCGAGGACCTGAGCACCGTCGTCGAAGCCCGCTACGAGGTGGTCACCTCGACCGATGCCGGAGAGACCTGGAGCGCCCCGGTCACCGTGGCCAAGGACACCTCCGTACCGGAGGTCGACCCGAACGACCCCACCAAGCTGCTGCGCGCCGCGTCCACCCTGCCCAGCCCGGCCGTCGACCCGAAGACGGGCACGCTCTACATGGCGTACGAGGGCTCGGACTTCTCCGGCGGCAGGTTCGACTCCGTCCAGCTGGTGCGCTCCACCGACGGCGGACGCACCTGGGGAGCCCCGGAGCTGATCAGCCTCAAGGACGTGCCGGCCTTCTCCCCGGCGATCGCGGTCGACGAGCGGGGCACGGTCGCACTCACCTACTACGACCTGCGCTTCCTCGAGCCCGGCGACACCACCACCCTGCCCACCGCCTACCAGTTGGCCACCCTGCCGCACGGTGACCCCAAGCACCGGACCGAGCGACGCATCTCGCGGATCTTCGACTGGCTGCAGGCACCGTTCGCCGGGGGCTACTTCCTCGGCGACTACCAAGGCCTGGTGGCGGACGACGAGGGAGTACGGGCGGTGCTCACCGAGACCCACTCCGGCGCACCGCAGAACCGTACGGACGTCTACACCGGCAGTTTCCGCACCGGCTGACCGACGCGGAAGCCGCCGGCCGGCCCGCCCGGTGATCAGGCGTGCAGGACGCCGGTGCCCAGCAGCCCGAAGAGGAGTACGCCGATGACGATCCGGTAGACGACGAAGGCGTTGAACGAGTGCTTGGCGACGTACTTCAGGAGCCAGGCGATCGAGGCGTAGGCGACGGCGAAGGACACGGCGGTGCCGATGACCAGGGGGAGGGCGTCGACGCCGGCGCCGAGGGCGTCCTTGAGTTCGTAGAGGCCGGCGCCGGTCAGGGCGGGGATGCCGAGGAAGAAGGACAGGCGGGTGGCCGCGACCCGCTCCAGGTCGAGCATGAGGCCGGTGGACATGGTGGCGCCGGAGCGGGAGAAGCCGGGGAAGAGCAGGGCGAGGATCTGGGAGGAGCCGACCAGCATGGCGTCCCTGAGGTCGGTGTCGTCCTCGCCCCGCTTGTGACGGCCCATCCGGTCGGCCGCCCACATCAGGCCGCTGCCGACGATCAGCGATCCGGCCACCACCCACAGGGAGGCGAGCGGTCCTTCGATCAGCGGCTTCGCCGCGAGCCCCACAACCACGATGGGGAGGGTGGCGTAGATGACCCACCAGGCGAACTTGTAGTCGTGGTGGTACCGCTCCTCGCGGTCGGCCAGTCCGCGACCCCAGGCGGAGACGATGCGCACGATGTCGTGGAAGAAGTAGACGAGGACCGCCGCGATCGCGCCGACCTGGATGACGGCGGTGAAGGCGACGACGGACTTGTCGTCGACGGGGATGCCCATCAGGCCTTCGGTGATCTTGAGGTGGCCGGTGGAGGAGACCGGCAGGAACTCCGTCACCCCTTCCACGACCCCCAGGACCACGGCTTGTCCCACACTGATCGCGCTCACGTGCCTTCACCTTTGTTCGATGGGACGGCGCCGGTCTGGCGGCGCCGACGGAGAATGAGGAACGTCCCGAGCAGCCCGGCCCACAGGGCGGTCAGCAGCCATCCCGCCAGGACATCGGTGGGCCAGTGCATGCCGAGGAATACGCGGCTGACGCCCACGGCTGCCGCCCACAGCGCCGGCATCACCAGGAGCGGCCGCCGGGCCCGGCCCCGCACCGCCCGGTACACCCCGGCGGTGAGGAGGACCGCCACGGCGGCGGAGGTCGTCGTGTGCCCCGAGGGCATGGCGTATCCGCTGGCCGACCACGTCCACTCGTCGGCCGGCGGTCGGGCCCGCGCGAGCCATGACGCCAGGGCTATGCGCGGCAGCTGCACCGACAGCAGTGCCAGGGCGCCCGCCAGCGCCCCGCGCCAGCGCCGATGCCTGACGGTCATGGCCCCGGCGAGCATCGCGAGCAGGTAGGCGGGCACTCCGCTTCCCGTCACGGTCACCGCCACAGCCAAACCGACCGCCCAGCGCGGGCGGTGTTCCAGCACCCAGCGGTGCAGGACCTCGTCCACCCCGAACGGTGCGCCGTGCGCCGCGCACGCGACCAGCGCCGCCAGCAGCATCGAGCACACCAGCACCGGTATCGCGGGCAACCACCACGGCTTGCCGACGGCGCCGGGTACGGCAGCGGGGACGGAGGTCATCGGGCGTCCTGTCCGGACGGACCGCCATGGACGGCGCGGTCGGAGGTCATGGGGCACGGGAGGGGTGCTGCTTCGGTCAGGGAGGGGTGAGCGCGCCCCACAGGAGCAGCGACACCAGCTCTTCGGTCGGCACGGATTCCGTAGGACCGGACGGAGCGTCGGACAAGACCATCGACTGGAACACCCGGGCGAGCTGTTCCGGGGACATGCGGAGGAGCTCGCGTTCCGGTTCGAACAGAGCCGTCAGCGCTTCTCGGAGCGACGCGAGCTCTTCTTCGTGTCGGGCGGGCCCGCCGGAGTTCTCCGTGGGCCCGGGGAGCCCGGGCCGGGCCGGGGGCATGGCATCGGCGAGCAGGAGCAGGCGGGTTGCGTAGCGGCGCAGATGTACGGCGGCTGCTGTCAGTCGGGCTTCCAGTGGCTGGGCCAGATCGATCCCTGCGAGGGCCGCTACGGCTTCGTCCGCCCTGAGGGCCGCGGCTGCGCAGGCTTCGAGCAGGGCGGTCTTGTCGGGGAACGCGGTGAAGACCGCGGCTGCCGGGACCCCAGCGGCCCGGGCGACCATCGAAGTGGTGACCGAGGTGCCGTGCCGCACGACCAGGGGCAGGGCTGCGGCGACGATCCTTGCGCGACCGGGGTGCTGGGTCATCTCCCGTCCAGAGGAGTCGGGGGCCGGGGTGGGGCGGCCGGAGAGTGGAGGCGGCGGGTTCGGGAGATCGCCGCCATCTGCAGGGGCTGCAGCGCCTTCGCGGCCGGCCCGTTCCCAGGAGACCAGGCTCAATGCGCACCTCCGTTCGGGGCGCGAGGCCCCCGGCGGCGGATCATTTCGACGGCCAGCGGAGTGAGGGAGACGAGGGCGACGAGGGCCACGATCGGCAGGAGGTAGCGGTCCACGTCGGGTACGGAGGCGCCGAGGGCGTATCCGGCGAGGACGAGACCCACGGTCCAGAGGAGTCCGCCCACGACCTGCCAGAGGGTGAAGACGCGGGCAGGAACGTTGAGGGCTCCGGCCAAGGGGTTGAGCACGGTGCGCACCACCGGGACGAAGCGGGCCAGCACGACGGCCTTGGCGTGCCCGTAGCGGTGGAGGAGTTCCTCGGCGCGCTCGGCTCCGTCGTGGAGCTTTCGACTGCGGCCACGCGCGAGCAGGGCGCGGCCGCCGCGTCGGCCGATCAGGTAGCCCACTTGCGCTCCGAGGAGTGCGCCGACGGCGGCGAAGGCCAGTACCTGGGGCAGCGAGAGGTGGACGGGGCGGTTCCCGCCCGGCACGCAGAGCAGGCCCGCGGTGAACAGGAGGGAGTCGCCGGGCAGGAAGAAGCCGACCAGGAGGCCGGTCTCGGCGAAGAGGACGACGGCGATGCCGAGCGCGCCGAATGCGGACAGCAGGGATCCGGCGTCGAGCAGGTTCACGGCCTGTGGCACTGCCAGGTGGGCGGATAGGGCCATGGTGGGCGGCTCCCCTGCTGGTGCGTGGACGGGGTGGTGACGACATCATCGACTACAGTTCTGTAGACGGTCTACGTCACTGTAGACGATCGTTGTGGTGAGGAGATTCTCATGGGGGATGCGCATGCGGAACGGCGGCCCGCCGGTGAGCTGGGGGCGAGCGTCCTGGCGGCGCTGTGGGCGGCCGGTACTCCGCTGACGCCGGGGCAGGTTCAGGAGGCGCTCGGTTCCTCCCATGCCCGTACGACGGTGACGACGATCCTGTCCCGTCTGTACGAGAAGGGCGTGGTCACCCGCACCCGGTCCGGCCGCGGGTTCGCCTACCTGCCGACCGAGGACGCGTCGGGGCTGACCGCGCGCCGCATGCACGCGGAGCTGGCCAGGACCGAGGACCGCGTGACCGTGCTGAGCCGCTTCGTCTCGCAGCTCAGCGACGAGGACGAGGCGCTGTTGCGTGCCCTGCTGGAGGGCGACGACGCCGGGGGCGTCGCATGAGCCGGCTGGGGTCGTTGATGCTCCTACTGCCGCTGGTGCTGCCCTTCCTCGCCGGTCCGGTGTGCCGCGTGCTGGTCACGAGCCTCGCGCCGAGGCGGGCCGTCCGGCTGCTGGTCTGTTCGGCCGCCGTCCTCGCTGCGGGCAGCACCGCGGCTCTTGCCCTGCTGGTCGTTCCCGGCGCCACGCACCTGCGGCCGGTGGCCGCGCTGGGCCACCTGCTCACGCCACTGGCGTCCGGTTCGCCCGGCACGGCCGTCGTGACCACTGTCGTGGCCGCTTCGCTGCTCGCTGCCGGCGGCGCCCTGCTGCTGCGCGATGGGCACGGGTGGTGGCGCCAGTTGCGGCAGGCGCGGGCGCTTGCCGCGGGCAGCCGGAGCGAGCTCGTGGTCCTGGAGCAGGAACACCCCGACGCCTACGCGCTGCCGGGCCGTCCCGGCCGCATCGTGATCACCTCGGGGATGCTGCGCGCCCTCTCCGCGGCGGAACGCGAGGTCCTGCTCGCCCATGAACGAGCCCATCTGAGAGGCCGTCATCACGTTCTGGTGGCGGTCGTCGAGCTGGCCGCTCACTGTCATCCGGGGCTGCGCGCCGTGCGCGAGCCCCTCCGCTACGCGCTGGAGCGCGTCGCGGACGAAGCCGCCGCGCAGGCGGTGGGCGACCGCCGCCTCACGGCCCGGGCCATCGGCCGGGCCGCTCTGGCGGCCCGTACGTCCCCTGCCCGGCACCGGCCCGGTTTCGCGTTGGCCGCCGCGACGGGCCCGGTGCCCCTGCGGGTCGCGGCCCTGCTCGCCCAGCCCGCACGGACGCGTGTTCCTGGAGCCCGGTGCCGCATGGCAGCGCTGACGCTGCTGGCCTGTCTGGCCGTGTCGGCCGGTGCGTCCCTCCAGGCGGCCGACAACCTGCACGCCGGCATCGAAACAGCGCAGGGCGAGACCGGCGAGGAGTGAAGCGGTCCAGTCCCGTCAACGGCCGGCCGGCCGGCCGGTCGGGCGGTGGGGGCGGCGCCCGTCGGCGTAGGGAGGCGGGGCGCGACTCGGGCCCCCGTAGAGTTAGATAAGGCAAACCTATTTTTCGACGGACCGGGCGTACCGTCCGGGGCGGCAGCAGGGCGGTAGCGGGATGGTGGAGGACGGCGGGGACGCGAGGCGTCCGCACGGCGAACTCGTCGCGGACGTGCTGGCGGTTCTGTGGGCGGCGGAGCAGCCCTTGACGCCGCAGCAGATCAACGCCGCGCTCGATCGGGACCTGGCCAGGACGACGGTGACGACGATCCTCACCCGCCTCTACGACAAGGGGACGGTCGTACGGACCCGCGAGGGCAGGGGCTTCGCCTACGCCGCGGCGGACGACGCCGCCGGGCTGGCGGCAGGCCGGATGCGCCGCGAACTGGAGCGGGAGCCGCAACGCGACCTGGTGCTGAAGCGGTTCGTCTCCTCGCTGTCCGGGGACGACGAGGAAGCGCTGCGGCGTCTGCTCCTGGAAGCCGGGGACGGCGAATGACCCTGGTCCTGGCCGTGGTCATGCTGACCGTGGTGCTTCCCTGGGCTGCGGTGCCGGCCACCCGTCGGCTGGCCGTGCTCCTGCCGCCGAGAGAAGCGTGCGCTGCACTGACCGGGGCTGCTCTTCTGCTGGCCGGAGGCACCGTCGCTGCGCTCATCGGCCTGTTCCACGTGCCGTTCCTCGCCTCCCTGGAGCAGATCCCGCTGTCGCGGGCGGCTGCCGAATGGCCGGCCGTGGTGCCGGTGGCGGCGGTTGCCGGTGCGGTGCTGGCCTTTCAGGCGGTGCTGATGGTCCGCCGCTGGTACGAACGCCGCGCGCTGCTCGCCCGTGCCTGGGCGTCCACCGGCGACGCCGTGCCTGATGGTGATCTTCTGGTCGTACCGGATTCCGAGCCGCAGGCGTTCGCGCTTCCGGGATGGCGGGGGCGCAGCGGCCGGGTCGTGGTGACGGCGGGCATGCTCAAGACCCTGGGCCCGGCGGAGCGCGAGGTGCTGCTCGGCCACGAGCGGGCCCACCTGACGGGCCGCCATCATCTGTGGTCCGTCACCGCCTACCTGGCCGCCGCGGTGCACCCCGCCCTGCGGCCCCTGCGCCCGGCGCTGGACTTCCACCTGGAGCGGTGGGCTGATGAGTCTGCGGCTTCGGCGGTGGGCGACCGGCGGCTGGCGGCGACCGCGATCGCGCGCGCGGCGCTGGCCGCCGCGTCCGCCGAGAAGGCGGGCAAGGGTCGTGGTCCTCTGCTGTCGGTGAGTACGGGGCCGGTCCCGCAGCGGGTCGAAGCCCTGCTGCAGCCGGTCCCGGTCAGGCCTCGGGCGCGCCGGACGCAGGCGGCCGTGGCCGGACTGGTGACGGCGGTGGCGGTCTCCGCCCTGCTGGGTCTGGTTCTGGCGTACGGGCTCCACGAGTACGTGGAGTCTGCCGCTCGGGACCTACTGGCTGACCGGGCCGCAGAGTGACGACGTCAATGTAGACCAATCGGCCGGGTGTAAGTAAGCTGAGACGAGGTTTGCTTCACCTGGCCCTCCGGGCCCGGCGCTCCGGGTGGTTCCGGAGCCGACGTGCTCCGCGTGTCCTGGGTCGGAGGTGACATCCCCCTTCCCGGCGATTGGACGCGACGTGTACGACAGGGGGAGCGGGTCGTCGAGTCCCTCCGAGCAGACCGTGCACCTCCTGGCTGCGGCGGGCAGGGCCGCGGACGCGCTGATGACCGAGCGATTGAGCGCGGGCGGGCTGAGCGCCTTGCACCAGTCGGTCCTCAGGACGCTGGCCGAAGGGGGGCCGCACGCCCGGCGCGATCTCGCCGCTCACATGGACGCGCCGCCGGCAGACGTCTCGCGGGTGATCCGCGATCTCCTGGCGCAGGGCCTGGTGCAGGGCATGGTCGTCAACATCGGCGGGCGCCACGAGGTGGTGGCGCTCACCCCGACCGGTACGGCGGCAATGACGACGACGCAGGACGACATGAACGCGGTGCAGGACGTCCTGCTGGCGTCCCTCACGAAGGGTGAGCGCACCCAGCTGCACTACCTGCTCCGGCGGGTGTGCGCGACGGCCGCCCGGGCCGGCGCGGTGCGCTCGGCTTCGTCGTAGGTCGGCGCGCATCGAGTCCTTCGCGCCGCACGGCCGTGCGATTCGGCAGTACGTCCTGCGGGCATGATTGCCACCTGTTCGGGGGCAACTACCGGGAGGGGAGCGCCAGATGGCGTTCGGAAGCAGCATCGTCATGGATCAGCCGAGAACGATGTTCGCCCACGTGCTGAGTGTGCGGGGAGTCGCCGTGGTGGTCACCAATCACCGGGTCCAGCCGCTTCCCCTGCGGCCCGTGGAAGGCAGCGGCACGGGCAGGATCGTCTGCGCGGCATGCGGCGATCAGTTCCTGGTGACCGTCCACAGTTGCGCCCGCACCACCTCCGGGCGAGTCCGCTACTTCGTCCTCGGCCTCATCGGCCTGGCCCTCGCCGCCTTGCTGCTCTGGCTGACCTTCGACGTCGGCATGCAGCCGGACGGCCCGGACACCGGCGCGGACCCGGACAGCGCCTCCTGGTACGGATACACCGGCATAGCCGGTGTCCTGCTCCCCGTCTTCGGCCTGGGCTACCTCATCAACGCCCGCAAGTACGACGGCGTCGGCAAACTCCGCCGCATCGGCGAGGACGGCACCACGTCCCTCCGCACCGCAGGGCACAAACTGCTGCCGAGCAAGTAGGAACACCTCCTGAGCACTGCCGACTGATCACCAGATCGCGCAGGCCCCACCCCGCGGCTGGGTGGTGCTCCGCCGACGACCGCAGTCAGGGCACCGGGGCGGCGGCGCTCCAGCTGCTGGTCGGCCGTTTACTCGTACCGGTACTTCAGCGAATCCGCCTCCGCCCGCTCGATGTCGGCGAGCGTCAGTTCCGGCATCCGCAGCTGGGCCAACGTCACCTCGGCCGAGGTCGGCTGGGCGTCCGCCGGCAGCCACTGCTCCGGCTTCCAGGCCCCGCTGCGCAGGAGCGACTTGGGGCAGTGCGGGTAGACCTCGTCGATCCCCAGCACCAGCGCACTGGCCGGCGGCTTGCCCACGGCGGTCAGCTGCGACAACAGCTCCGGGCGGGTGGAGACCAAGGCCCGGCCGTTCACCCTGAGCGTCGTGGTGCGCCCCGGGATGACGAACAGCAGCCCGGCCCGCCCGGTGGCGACGACGTTCCGCAGGGTGTCCAGACGCTTGTTGCCGGTCGCGTCCGGTATCGCCACCGTCCGTGAGTCCAAGACGGCGACGAACCCGGCGGGTCCGCCGCGCGGGGACACGTCACAGTTGCCCTCGGCGTCCGCGCTGGCGATCAGGACCAGTGAGGAGCATCCGATCAACCGCCGCGTCTGCTCGGTGAGTTCAGTCATCTGCTTGCGTACGGCCGTGTCCTTGGGCAGTTCGTAGACCCGGCGCAACGCGTCCTGGTCGGGCAGGGCGTCGAGGCGGAGCGAGTCGAAGGCGCTGCTGACAGTGAATGGCGTCATGCCCCCCGACCCTAAGGGGCGGACCTGCGACCGATCTTGGTGGGTGAGTACCGGGATGTCGAGACGGTTGCGCGAGTCGGCTGGTGCGTGGAGATCGAACAGGCCCGGCCGGGTGCTCCGGGAGGTCCACGCGCGCTGGGCAGGGCCTGGCGGACCGTGGGTTCGCCGCCCGCGCGCAGCGGCGCCAGTGGGTCGTGACAGGAGATCGAGGGTAGCTCCGGTGCCCGCTGCATCGGCTTGCCGGAAGGCCAGCCAGCTCAGGGCCAGGTCTTGCCAGGGCAGGCCGACCGGGGCGTAGGCGGTGAGTTCCCGGCCGTGGGAGCGGGCGACGGCTTCACCGCGGATGACCTCTCCGAGCGAGGCGGCAGCCGTGGAGGAGGGCAACCCGGCGTTGGCGGGGGCGCCGTGCGTTGCGACGAGCGCGGCGTCGTCGACGATCAGTCGGGCGGCGAGGAGGACTTCGGGGGCGACTTCCTGCTTTCCGGGTTCGTCGGCGCTCCACCGGGTCAGTGATCGCTCGCGTCGTGGGTCGTCAGGAACTGCCGGCTCCGGCGCAGTGGTTGAGGCGGCAGTGGACGTCCACGACGCCCTCGACGGAGCCGGTGAGGCGTTCGGCCAGGGGGATCAGGTCAGGCTCCTTCACCTCGCCGGTCAGGGTGGCGATCCCTTGGGCCACGGTGACCTCGACGGCTCTACGGGAGAGGGGGAAGAGGCGGTCCACGACGGTGCGGCGGATCTCGGTGGCGAGTTCCTCGTCGGTGCGGAGGAAGATCTTGAGGAGGTCGGCCCGGCTGACGATGCCCTTGAGGGTGCCGTCGGCGTCGACGACCGGGAGGCGCTTGATGTGCCGGTCGGCCATGAGCCGTGCGGCCCGGGGCAAGGTGGCGTCGGGGCGGATCGTGACGGCCGGGGTGGTCATCAGGTTCTCCGCGCGGGTGGAGCCGGCCTTGGCGGTGTCGCCGAGACGGCGCATCTGCTCGATCAGGCCCGGGCGGTGCTCGTGGAACTCCTCCTTGGGCAGGAGGTCGGCCTCGGAGACCACGCCGACGACGCGGCCCTCGCCCTCGACGACGGGGAGGGCGGTCACCTTCCACCGCTCCATGGCGGCGGCGATGTCCTTGAAGCCGGTCGAGGGGGTGACGGCGATGACCTTGGCGGTCATGACGTCGGCGACGGTGTACGGGGTGGAGGTCATGGCAGGTCCTCAGTGTGTGTACGGGTGCGGGCGGGCGGGATGCCGCTGCCGTGCGGCGGCGGGTCCGGGAGCGGGGCGGAGGGCGAACGGGTCAGCGGACCAGGACGGCCTCCCCGGATCTCGGTACGACGGCCGTCCAGCCCAGCTCGTGGTCGATCCGGTCGCGCAGGGTCTCGGAGGCGCTCTCCTCGCCGTGGACGAGGTAGGTGGTGTGCGGGGGAGGGGCGGCGCGCAGCCAGTCGATGATCTGGTCGGCGTCGGCGTGGGCGGAGAAGTGCGGAACGTCGGCGACCTCGGCGCGTACGGGGACGTACTCACCGAACATCTTGAGCGTGCGGGCGCCGTCGACGAGGTCGCGGGAGCGGGTGCCCGCGGCGGCGAAGCCGACGATGACCACGGCGTTGCGGGGGTCGGGCAGGATCCGGTGGAGGTGGTGCAGCACGCGGCCGCCGGTGGCCATGCCGGCGGACGACACGATGACCGCCGGCCCGGTGGATTCGTTGATGTCGATCGACTCCTGGACGGTCCGGGCGGCCAGGAAGGGCTCCGGGCTGATCGCCGCCTCGCCCCGGACGAGGATCTCGGGGCGTAGCTCGGGGGAGCGGGTCCGTACGGCGTCGCGGTAGACGTCCAGGGCGGCCAGGGCCATGGGGCTGTCGACGTAGACGGGTACGTGGCGGGGCAGGGTGCCGTCGCTGCGCAGGGCGGCCAGCTCGTGCAGGACGACCTCGGTGCGGTCGATCGCGAAGGCCGGTACGACCACGGTCCCGCCCCGGGACAGCGCGCGGGTGATCACCGAGGCGAATTCCCAGTGGGCGCTCTCGTGGTCGTGGCGCCGGTTGCCGTACGTCGACTCCATCAGCAGGACGTCGGCGCCGGAGAACGGCTCGGGCGGCAGCAGGAGCGGGTGTCCGGGTCGGCCGAGGTCGCCGCTCACGGCGAGGGCGTGGCCGTCCTCCAGGGTCAGGTGGGCCCAGGCGGAGCCGAGGATGTGACCGCCGTGGTGCAGCACCAGCTTCGTGCCGGCCGTGATCTCGACCTCACTGCCCACCGGTACCGGGTCGAAGAACTTCACCGTGTGGTCGACGTCGGCATCGTCGTAGAGCGGCTTGGCGGGCCGGTGCTTGGACCAGCCGTGCTGGTTGGCGTGCTCGGCGGCCTCCATCTGCAGGCGGGCGCTGTCGCGGAGCACGATCTCGGCGAGGCGGGCGGTGGTGGCACTGGTCAGGATCGGTCCGCGGAACCCGTGCCGGACCAGGCGCGGCAAGTAGCCGCAGTGGTCCAGGTGGGCGTGGGTGATGACGACGGCGTGGACGTCCGAGGCATCGCAGACAAGCCCGCCCCAGTTGCGGCGCCGCAGGTCCGCGACACCCTGGAAGAGTCCGCAGTCGACGAGGATCCGGGCGTGGTCGCTCTCGACCAAGAACTTGCTGCCGGTGACCGTCCGCACGCCGCCGAGGAACCTCAGCAGGGCGGGGCGGGCGGAAGCGGGGGGCGGGGTTGATCGGGTCATGGCAGCAGCCCTCCTTTCGGGACGGACGCCGGTCTCCACCGTCGCACCGGACCGGTCCCTCGGAAGGGGCCCGACCGGTCCCCGGTAGGGGCCGACCGGCCCAAGCGGAACGCGGGCGCAGCGGCACAGCCTGGCGGTGATCCCTCCCGAAGCACACCCCGAAGCACACACAGAGAGGCCGCGCCATGAAGGCTCTCGTCTTCCACGGGCCCGGGCAGACTTCCTGGCAGGACGTACCGGACCCGTCCGTCAAGGACGCCGCCGACGCGATCGTCCGGGTCGACGCCGTCACCATCTGCGGCACCGACCTGCACATCATCAAGGGCGACGTCCCGGACGTGACGCCCGGACGGATCCTGGGCCACGAGGCCGTCGGAACCGTCGTCGAGATCGGCGGCGACGTCCGCAGCGTCCGTCCCGGCGACCGCGTCCTGATCTCCTGCATCTCCGCCTGCGGCCGCTGCCGCTTCTGCCGCGAAGGGCACTACGGCCAGTGCCGCGGAGGCGGCGGCTGGGTCCTGGGCCACACCATCGACGGCACCCAGGCCGAATACGTGCGCGTCCCCTTCGCCGACCTCTCCGTCCACCCGCTGCCCAGCGCCCTGGCCGGCCACGACGCCGTACTGCTCGCCGACATCTTTCCGACCTCCTACGAGGTCGGCGTGCTCAACGGCAATGTGCGCCCGGGCGACACCGTCGTCGTGGTCGGTGCCGGACCCATCGGCCTGGCCGCCATCGCCACAGCACGGCTCTACAGCCCCGGGCGGATCATTGCCGTCGACCTCGCCGCCTCCCGGCTCGCCGCCGCGCGCGACCTCGGCGCCGATGCGACCGCGAGCGCGGACGAGGAGCCCGAGCGGCTGGTGGAGGACCTCACCGACGGGCTCGGGGCGGACGCGGTCATCGAGGCCGTCGGCGTGCCCGAGGCGTTCGAGATGTGCACCCGCATGGTCCGCCCGGGCGGGCGGGTCGCCAACATCGGGGTCCACGGCAAGCCCGCCGTCCTCCACCTCGAAGACCTGTGGATCAAGGACGTCACCATCACCACCGGCCTCGTCGATACCCACTCCACCCCCATGCTGCTCCGCATGATGGCCGCCGGCCGCCTGCCCGGGGCCGCGATGGTCACCCACCGCTTCGAGCTGGACCAGATGGAAGAGGCGTACGACGTCTTCTCCCGCGCCGGCGAAACCGGCGCCCTCAAGGTCGTGCTCGGCGGACCGCAGCACGACACGGTCGCCGTACCGCCGCAGGAGCAGTGAGTGCCGTGAGTGCCGCGAGTCCCGTGCCGAACATGCCGAGCACCACACCGCAGGAGGCCGGCAGGACGGCGGGACGCACCGACCTGGGCCGCCGGCTGGCGGCCCGCCGCGAAGCCCTCGGGCTGAGCCGCGACGAACTGGGGCGTCGGTGCGGAGCCGACGGCCGTTACATCGCCTACCTCGAAGAACACGCCGCCAGTCCGGCCATCGGCACGCTCCTGCGGATGGCCGACGCACTCGGCGTCACCGTCGACGACCTGACCGGCGCCGGCGCCGAGCGCGTCGCCGGTCGAGCGAGCGCCCGCCGCGGCAGTGCGCTCGTAGCGCTGGACGAGACCGAATGCCGACGGCTGCTCAACACGCACGGCGTGGGCCGCATCGCCATCTTCACCCCCGAAGGCCCGGCCGTTCTCCCCGTCAACTACCTCACCGCAGGGCCCGACATCGCCTTCCGCACCTCCACGGAAGCCGTCACGGCCACCGCGGCAGGTACCGAGGTCGCCTTCGAGATCGACAACATCGACGACGTGACCGCCACCGGCTGGAGCGTGCTGGCGGTGGGCGAACTGGACGCCGTCACGGATCCGCACGAACTCCACCTCCTCGACACCACGGCCCGGTCCCGTCCCTGGGCCGGCGGCCCGCGCAACCACTGGATGAAGCTCACCCCGGCTCGGATCACCGGCCGTCGCGTGGTGCACGACCCATGATCGACCTGCGCGCGGTCGTCTTCGACACCGACGGAGTGCTCCTGGCCACGGCGGACCGCCACGCGGCCGCCTGGAAGGAGACCTTCGACGGCTGCCTCCCCGAGTGGCAGCCACCGCACGCCGGTGCACGACCGCGCCCGTTCGATGCCGTCCGCGAGTACCGGGACCTGGTCGACGGCCGCTCCCGCCTCGACGGCGTACGCGCCTTCCTCACCGCCCGCCACGTCGACCTCCCGCCCGGAACGCCCGAGGACCCGCCCGGGTGCGCCACCGTCCACGCGGTCGCCGCCCGGAAGGAGGAGGTCTTCTCCGCGATGGTGCGGACCGAAGGAGTCCGTACCTTCGACGACGTGCGGCCCGCACTCCGGGCACTGCGGGAGAAGACGATCCGGTGCGCAGCCGTCTCGGCTTCCCGGCACGCCCGCTCCCTCCTGGAATCCGTAGGACTCATCGGCTACTTCGACGCCCTGGTGGACGGCCAGGACGCGGCCGCGCTCGCCCTTCCGGGCAAACCCGACCCCGCGCTCTTCCTCGAAGCTGCCGGCCGGCTCGACGTCACTCCCGCGCACACCGCCGTCGTGGAGGACGCGCTCGCGGGCGTCGATGCGGGGCGCCGGGGCCGCTTCGGCCTGGTGGTGGGGCTCGACCGCGAGGGCGACCTGCGCACGAGGGACGCCCTGCGCACGTACGGCGCCCGGCTCGTCCTCCCCGACCTCGGCGGACTGCCCGCCGCCCTCGAAGGGGGCCGCCGCCCGTGAACACGCCCTGGTGCTGGGAGTACCACCGCTACGACCCCAAGACCGAGCGGCTGGTCGAGTCCCTGTGCGCCCTGGGCAACGGCCGGTTCGCCACCCGCGGTTCAGCCCCCGAAAGCGTCGCCGACGGCATCCACTACCCGGGCACCTACCTCGCCGGCTGCTACGACCGGCTCACCTCCACCATCGGCGGACGGACGGTCTCCAACGAGGACATGGTCCGGCTGCCGGACTGGACCGCCCTGCGGTACCGCTGCCTGCCCGAGGGGGCACCGCCCGGCGACTGGCTCACGCCCGACCACCCGGCCCTGCGCCACAGCCACGTATCGCTGGACCTGCGCGCCGGTACGCTCAGCCGCCGGATGCTCTTCCACGACGTCGAGGGCCGCCGCCTGGGCGTCACCCATACCCGCCTCGTCCACATGGGCGACCCGGACCTGGCGGCGCAGCACACGCTCTTCAAGGCGTACGGCTGGAGCGGCAGGATCGAGATCGAGTCCGTACTCGACGGCGACGTCACGAACGCGGGCGTCGAGCGCTACCGTGCACTGGCCGGGCGGCACCTCGTCGAGCACCGGGCCGGGGTGGAGGCGGAGGGCACCGCCTGGTCGTCCTGCACCACCAGCACCTCACGGGTTCGGATCGGGCTCGCGGTCCGGACGACAGTGCGTCCGCTGGCGCCGATGGGTAGGGCGTGCACCGCAGCCACCGCCACCCAGAGGCTCGTCCTGCCGATCAGGCGGGCCGCCCCGGTCGTCGTCGTGAAGACCGCTGCCCTGTGCACCTCGCTCGACCGTCCCCCGGCCGATCCCGTGGGCCGGAGCATCGACCGCGCCTCACACGCACCGGACTTCGACCGCCTGCTGGCCTCCCATCGGGCCTCCTGGCAACGCCTTTGGAAGGAGGGGGAGTTGGAGGTGCCCGGCGAGACCGGCCGAGTGCTGCGACTGCACGCCTTCCACGTCCTGCAGACCCTCTCGCCGCACACCGCGGAGCTCGACGTCGGCGTTCCGGCCCGCGGCCTCCACGGCGAGGCGTACCGGGGGCACGTCTTCTGGGACGAGCTGTTCGTCCTGCCCTACCTCGCCCTCCACCTCCCCGAGACCGCTCGAGCCCTGCTGATGTACCGGCACCGACGGCTCCCCGCGGGCCGGGAGGCCGCCCGCCGAGCCGGGGCCAAGGGAGCGATGTTCCCTTGGCAGAGCGGCAGTTCCGGAGCCGAGGAGACGCAGCGGCTGCACCTCAATCCGCGCTCCGGCCGCTGGCTGCCCGACCACTCCCGCCTCCAGCGCCACGTGGGATCGGCCATCGCCTGGAACGCGTGGCGGTACGGGCGAGCCACCGGTGACATCGGCTTCATGCACGGCCCCGGAGCCGAACTCCTCCTGCACGTAGCGCACTTCTGGGCCGACGCGGCGACCTGGGACATCGGCCTCGGCCGCTACCGGATCCGTGGCGTCGTCGGCCCGGACGAATACCACGACGCCTACCCGGACGCCGCCGCTCCCGGCATAGACGACAACGCCTACACCAACGTCACCGCCGCGTGGGTGCTCGCCCGCGCCCTCGAACTGTACGGGGAACTCCCGGCGGCCCGGCGCGCCGAGCTCCTCGCGCACCTCGGCATCGGCCCCGACGAGCTCCGCTCCTGGGAGGACGTCTCGTACCGCTTGTACGTGCCGTTCCACCAGGACGTGATCAGCCAGTTCCACGGCTACGGAGACCTCGCCGAGCTCGACTGGGACGGCTACCGCGCCCGATACCACGACATCCGCCGCCTGGACCGCATCCTGGAAGCCGAGGGCGACACCCCCAACCGCTACCAGGCGTCCAAGCAGGCCGACACCCTCATGCTCGGCTACCTCTTCCGCCCCACCGAACTCGAATCCCTGTTCACCCGCCTCGGATACCGCCTCGACGACGACCTCTGGCGCAGGACGGTGGCCCACTACCTGCGGCGCACCTGCCACGGCTCCACGCTCAGCAGTCTCGTACACGGCTGGGTCCTCGCCCGGCAGCAGGGCCCGGAAGCCTGGCGCTACTGCCAGGAAGCCCTGCTCGGCGACATCACCGACGTCCAGGGCGGCACCACCGGCGAAGGGATCCACCTCGGCGCCATGGGCGGCACCCTCGACCTCGTCGAGCGCGGCATCGTCGGACTCGAACCCCACGGCGACGGCCTGCACATCGACCCGGTGCCCCTCTCCGAAGTGCCCGGGTCCTCGTTCTCGATCTCCTACCTGGGGCACCGGGACGTCCGCATCAGGTTCCGGCCCGGCCGGCTCGGCATCAGCGTCCCCCCGTCGCTCCTGGGCCCGGTGCCCGTCGTCCTGCCCGGCGACCGGAAGGAAGGTGTTGCCGCGGGCCAGGAGCGGTGGTTCTGGCTACCCAAGGGTTGAACCGGCAACCGCCGCGGTCGGTCGGCAGCCGCCGCGCGGAGGACCGAACGGCCCCCGGAGGGATCCGTCCGGCCCAAGCGGACCGGCAGCCGGCCGCGTGACAGTGGGACCAGGCCCCACTACGGAAACAAGGAGCACCCGCCATGAGCACCAAGCGAGTCCTGGTCGCCTACGGCACCAAGCACGGCGCCACCGCCGGCATCGCCGAACGGATCGGCGAGACCCTGCGCGAGGACGGTCTCGACGCCGTCGTGCTGCCCGCCGAGGAGGTCCACGACGTTCGCGCCTACGACGCCGTGGTCCTCGGCGGCTCCCTCTACGCCGGCCACTGGAGCAGCAAGGCCAAGCACTGTGCCGAACGCAACGCCGACTCCCTGCGGCACCGGCCGGTGTGGATGTTCAGCAGCGGCCCGCTCGACCGCTCCGCCGAGGAACACGACATTCCCCCGGTCGCCGCGGTCGCCCGGGAGATGCAGTTGGTCGGAGCGCGCGAGCACGTGACCTTCGGCGGCAGCATCACGGCCCGCACCCCGGGCTTCCTCGCCGGGGCACTGACCCGCCAGGGCAAGGGCGGAGACTTCCGCAACCCCGAGCGGATCCGGAAGTGGGCCCACCACATCAGCGCCGAGCTCGTCACCGCCTGAAGGGACGGGCCCGGCTCGGCACGGACCGGCACGGAGGCGCGCCATGCACCGACGGAAGAGGGGGACGAGGGGCAACCCCCTCAGGCGTGCGGCCGACCGCACCCGGACCCGTATGCACGCCGCCTTCGCACTGACCTGCCTGCTGGCGGTCATCGCCGGCCTCGCCCTCGGGCGGGCCGTTTGGACGGACGGCCACCGTGCCGCTGAGGACACCGCGCGCCACCGGCGCACCGTGACGGCGACCACGGTCGGCGGGACCACCCTCCGAGCCGGTGACCGGCCGAGCAGTCCGCCGCTCACCGTGGCCACCGCCACCTGGTACTACCCCGCCCACCGCACGCACACGGAAGCCGTCCCCGTGCCGGCAGCGACCCGCAGCGGTGAAACGGTCCGCGTGTGGGTCGACGACGACGGCCGGGCGGCCACCGCGCCGCCCGACCGGGCCCACATCGCTCTGAACGCGGCGGCAGCCGGCGCCGGTGCGATGGCCGGGACCGTGCTCGTCGGCGGCGCCCTCGTCGCCGTGCGCCTGCGCATCGTGGACGCGCGCAGCGGACGGTCCTGGGAAACCGAATGGGCGGGCATCGAGCCCCTGTGGTCCGGCCGCCTGCGGCCCGGCCAGGGTGCCGGCGATGACTGAGACCTCGGGCGGGTCTCCCGCCGCGGGCCCAGACTGAAACCATGCGCGACGGGCCGGTGATCGAGCTGACGGGGCTGACCAAGAGGTACGGACCCGTGAGGGGAATCGACCGCCTCAGCCTCACGGTGGCACCGGGCGAGGTGTTCGGCTTCCTCGGGCCGAACGGCGCGGGGAAGACGACCACGCTGCGATGTCTCACCGGCCTGCTCCGGCCCAGCGGGGGACGGGTGCGGGTGCTCGGGCTGGACCCGATCGCCGACCACCGCCGCGTGACCCCGTACCTGGGCTACCTGCCGGGTGAACTGCGCCTGTACCCGGAACTCTCCGGGTCGGAAACGCTCGACCTGCTGGCGGCGCTGCAAGGAGCTCCGGTGCCCCGTCGCAGCGAGCTGTGCGATCGGCTGGGGCTGACGCCCGCGGTCCTCACCCGCCCCGTCGGAGGTTACTCGCGGGGCATGAAGCAGAAGCTCGGGCTGGTGCAGGCGATGCAGCACGATCCGCACCTGATGGTGCTCGACGAACCGACCGAGGGGCTCGACCCGTTGGTCCAGGAGACGTTCTTCGCCCTGCTGGGCGAGGCGGCCGCAGCCGGACGCACCGTCCTGCTCTCCAGCCACGTCCTGCCGGAGGTGCAGCGTACGTGCGGGCGCGTGGCGATCATCCGGGACGGACGACTGGTCACGGTCCAGAGCGTGGCCGGCCTGCGCGAGGCCCGTGCCCGACGGATCAGGCTGTCCTTCGCGGACGGGCGGGGGGCACGGCCACTGGGCGGCGCCGAGCGCTGGGCCCCGCACTGGCAGGGGGACCGGGTGGAGCTGCTCGTACCGCCGAGCGAGGTGGTGGGGGCCCTGCGCACCCTGCTCGCACTGGCGGTGGTCGACATCACGGTGGAGGAGGCCGGGCTGGACGAGGCCTTCATGGACCTGTACCGCGACGGTGACGGGCGGGAGGAGCCGTGAGACGGCGGTGGCCGCTGTTGTGGCTCGCCCTGTACCGGCGGCGCCGGATGCTGGTCGCCCTGCTCGTCGGCATGGTCGTCTTCGAGGCGCTTATCGTGGTGGTCGCCCATGCGATTCCTCCGGGGCAGCTCTTCTCGGCGGGCGGGAAGGGACCGCCCTCGGCCTACCGGGCGTTCAGCGGGTCCAGCGGTGACGTGTCGATCGCCAGCTACGCCGGGCTGCTGGGCGCCGGCCTCACGCACCCGTTCTGGATCGCCATGCAGCTCACCGCGATCGGTTCGCTCGCCGCGGCCGCCGTGGCGGCGGACGTGGAGTCCGGGACCGTGGAGCTGGTGATGGTGCGGCCCGTCAGCCGGACCCGGCTGCTGACCGAACGGACCGCCGCCCTGGTGCTCGCGGCGTTGGCCCTGAACGCGGCTGCGACCCTCACGGTGGCGGTGGGGGTGGCGCTGTCACCGGACATCCGCCGTGCGGTGCCGATCGGCGGGGTGTTCGCCGCAGGGGTCATGGGCCTCGGCTTCGCCCTGTGCCTGATCGGGCCGGCGATGGCCGTATCGGCCGGGGGACGACGACGGGCCCAGGTGATCGGCGCGACCATCGCGATCGGAGCCGTGGGATTCGCCGTCAACTTCATCGCGCTGGCGTGGGGGCCGGCGGCCCCGCTCAGGTTCCTCAGCCCGTTCCACTACTACGCCCCCGGCGACGCCCTGGCAGGAGGCGGCGTGCTCTGGCCCCAGCTCGGGATCCTGGTCGGCGTGGGGACGCTGGGCGTCCTGCTGGCCGATGTGCTGCTCCGGCGCCGCGATCTCGCGCCCTGAACGGAGCCGCAACGAAGCGGAGCGCAACGAACCGCGTGCCAAGGGGGGCATCCGCCGCCTTCCCCGCCCCCGGACTCCCTACTCCCGGATCTCCAGTACCTCGGTCACCGGGCGGCGGGGCGTGGCGGGCCCTACGGGTCCGTAGCCGAGGCGGATGACCATCTGTACGTGTCCCATGGCCGCGACCGGATCACGGACCGTCCACCGCAGCTCGGGCCATTCCAGGGGCTGGGACGTCATCGAGGTGGCCAGGCCGTCGGCCGTGGCCTGGAGCAGGACGCGCTCCATCGCCTGGCCGCCGTGCAGCCAGTCGATCCTCGTGTCCCCCGAGGTGCTGAGCAGGGCCAGCTGCGGCCGCTTCTCGAACACGGCCCAGCCGCGATCCGGCACCGGCCCGGCTCGACCGAAGTCGCGTACGGGTGCGGGGCCTGCGGAACTCTTCGGTCCGAACGCGGCGGCGGGAATGCCGTCGCGACGCCTTCCCGGAGCGCCCTGCACGGGGGAGGCCCAGGCCGCGGTCTCCGCCCGGACGAGCGGATCGATCTCCTCGCGGTGTTCTGCGTCCCGGACCAGGCCGAGCACGGTGTCCATGTGCCACGCGTCCGGGACGGTCAGCCGGCAGCCCTCCAAGCGGGCCGCGGCCACCAGGCCGTCCAGCAGTGCGGAGGGTACCGGCTCGTCGCCGAAGGGGTACCGGCTGGTGCGGCGGCGCCGGACGGCGCCGTGCAGGGAGGCCAACGGATGGTCCTCCCCCGCCGTTTCGTCGACGGCCACCGTGGCGAGCAGCCACGGTTCGCAGTCGTCCGGCAAGAGCCGTACGCGGACGGGGAGGCCGTTCCGGGCCGCGGACACGCGCAGGTTGAACAGCGCCGCGGCGCAACCGAGGTGGAGGGCACGGTGGTTCGGGTCGGTCCGCGTCATGGCGCGGTCCGGATCGCCGTACAGGGCCAGGGTTCCGCTACCCGCACGGAACACGAACTTCCAAGGCTGGGCGTTGTGCATGGACGGGGCGGTGACGGCGTCGTCGACGAGCCGGGCCACGGTGGCGGGGTCGAGAGGTGTGGCGGTCATGGGACTGGTCCTGTCTGTGCGGCCTCGTTCGTGCTGGGTGCCGGGGTGGTGAAGTCCGCCTTGACGTCCACGACGCCCGGTACGCTGCCGGCGGCGCGCACGACGACGTCCTCCATCGCCGGGTCCGGCAGCGATCCGTGCAGGTAGGCGACGCCGTTGGCCACATGGACGTACACCTCGACGGAACCGTGCGGGACCAGCTGGTACGCGATCAGCTCGCGGACCTCGGCGCCGATGTCAGGGTCGGGGCGCAGGAAGACCTTGAGCAGGTCGCCGCGACTGACGACGCCGGCGAGGCGACCGTCGCCGTCGACCACGGGAAGGCGCTTGAGGTGTCTGCGGGCCATCAAACGCGCCGCGGTGGGGATGGTGGCCCCTCTCGTGACGGTCACGGCCGGGCGGGTCATCAGCTGCTCGGCGGTGGTGTCGTGGGCCGCGCCGGGGCCTTGGGCCGTGATCAGCAGGTCGGCTTCGGAGACGACGCCGGCCACCTTTCCGTCCTCGGCCAGGACGGGGAGCGCACTGACGTTCCACATCCGCAGCGCTTCCACGACGTCCTTGAACGCGGTTCCCCGCTCGACGGAGATCGCGGCGTGCGTCATGACGTCCTCGACGGTGCGCAGGTGCTTCATGGCTGCGACTCCTTTCGTGCGGTCCGGCCCCGCATCACCACGGCATCGCGCGGCGGGCGTGGTCGGCGTGAGTGGTTGCCGTGTCGTCGGTGCGCGCGGTGACCCGTGATGCCACCGCGACGACCCCGTCGAGGCGTTCGACGAGGCTGAGCAGCGCAGCGAGCTGACTCCGCAGCTCGACACGGCCGTCCAGGGTGACGATGCCGTCCACCACGTGGACCTCGACGTCATCGGCCGGCACGCCCAGTACCTCCACGAGGACCTCGTCGGTGACGCGTCGGCGTATCTCGGAGTCCGGGCGCAGGAACGTGCGGAGCAGGTCCCGGCGGGTGACGATGCCGACGAGCCGGTCCTCCACGTCCACGACGGGGAGGCGTTCGATGCTCCGACGGGTCATCAGCCGCGCGGCGTCGGCCACCGTGTCTTCGGCGTGGACGGTGACCGCGGGCGAGGACATGACGTCGCCCGCGGTGGGCGGTCCCGTCTCCGAGCCGTTCCACCGGGAGGAGTGCAGGCCCTCTGAGCGGAGGTCCCCTGAGCGGAGGTCCTCTGAGTGGGGGTCCTCTGAGTGGGGGCTCGCCGTGTGGGCCAGCAGGTCCGTCTGGGAAACGACGCCCACCACGCGGTCCTCGTCGTCCAGGACGGGGACTCCCGAGATGTCGTACTGGGCGAGGAGCTTCGCGACGTCCTTGAAGGCCGTGACCGGGGCCACGGAGACGACCTCGTCGGTCATCAGGTCCGCCACCTTGATGCGCTTCATGAGGCCCTCCTGCTCTGCCGCGCCGCGCGAGGCTGGTGTCCGATGTCGGGTGTGCCCCCACCCTCCACCGACCCCCGCCCACGGATCGAGGGCCGAACGGTCCCGTCCCGGGCCGCAACGGTCCCGGACGACCCGGAGGACGATGGGGACCTTTGGCCCCCTCGGCTGTCCCGGGCGGCCCTCTTCCCGGCGCACCGACGGTGGCAGCGTGAGTGGTGTCCTTCATCGGATCCTCTGTTGGGAGGAATCGTGGAAAACACATTCCGCACCCCGGACACCAGCTCGGTCATTGTCGGCGTGGACGGCTCGGAGTCGGCGCGCAGCGCCGCCCAGTGGGCTGCCGAGGAGGCGGTGCGCCGTGACCGTCCCCTCCACATCGTCTACGGGGCCGACACCGACGGCAGGACCCTGTACCTGACGGCGGAAACCGTCGAAATGGTCCGCTTCAACGGTCGTGAGCTGCTGGACGACACGGCGAAGGCCGTGGCGGTCGAGTACCCCGGCCTGAACGTGACCACCGAGTTCAGCCGGGCGGACGCCGTCACCGCCCTGCACCGGGCCGCAGGTCTCCACGGCACGGTCGTGGTGGGCAACCGGGGCCTGGGCGGATTCCACTCCCTCCTGCTCGGATCGGTGGGGCTGGGCACCGCGGCCATCGCCATGACCCCCGTCATCGTCGTCCGGGGCAACCACGGGGCCGAGGAGACCGGCACGGTCCTCGCCGCCGTGCGCGACGAGCACGACGTCCAGATCGCCCGGTACGCCGCCCGGGAAGCCGAGCTGCGCAAGGCCTCCCTGCGGCTGCTGCACGTGTGGAACATCCTCCAGTCCGTCGGCGAGGTGGTCAGCATGCTCGACGGCGTCGACGAGATCGCGAGCGGGCACGAAGAGACCCTGCGGGCCGCCACGGACGTGATCCGCGGCGAATTCCCCGACCTGGACGTGCAGGCCGACGCGGAGAAGAGCATCTCCGTCGCCGGAGTCCTGGTCGAGGCGTCCCGCCACGCCGACCTGCTCGTCATGGGCGGCCGCCGGGCGCCCGGGCCCCTCGGGCTCGCCCCCAACCTGGGCAAGGCCACGCACAGCCTGCTGCACCACGCGCACTGCCCCGTCCTCCTCATCCCCCGGACCGGCAGCGATTTCGGGAGCCGGGCGTGAACGGCCACCAGCCGGGAAGGCACGGCATCGTCGTGGGCATCGACCCGGATCGGGAGTGGCACCTTCCGCTGGCCTGGGCCGCCGACGAAGCCCACCGGCGCAGGCTCCCGCTGCGCCTGGTCCTCGCGGTACCGCCCCGGCACGAAACCCATCACGTCGGCGACGCTCCCGGGCAGAACGACACCCCCGACCGGATCGCCCTGCGGCGGGCCGCGGCCGACCTGCTCGAAGCGGCATGCGACTGGGTGCGCGCCCGCCACCCCGAGGTGAGCGTCACGGGCGAGCTGCTGGGAGGTTCTCCCGCCCGGGTCCTGGGCGGCGCGGCTCGGGACGCCCGCATGATCGTCCTGGGCTCCCGGCACCTGAGCCGCACCGCGGAGTTCTTCAGCGCCGGCTCGCTCGTGGTGCCCGTCACCGCCCAGGCCCGTTGCCCGGTCGTCGTCGTGGGCGACGCCGAGCACATCAGCCAGCAGCCGCCCTACGTCGTCGTGGGGATCGACGGCAGCCCGTCCGCCACGGACGCGCTGGCCTTCGCCTTCGACGAGGCCGACCTCCGGGGGGCGACGCTGCGCGTCGTCCACGCGTGGCAGCCGCCGCTGATCATGCTGGACGCCGAGGAGGAGGCACTGCGGGCCCGGCACACCCTGCTCTCCGAGGCCACCGCCGGCCTGTCCGAGAAGTACCCGGACGTGCACGTGACGCACGAGGTCCTCACCGGCCACCCGGTCGAGGAACTGGCCCGGGCCGCCGAGCACGCCCTGGCCGTCGTCGTGGGCCGTCGCGGTCGCGGCGGATACACCGGCATGCGGATCGGCTCCGTCGTCCACGGCCTCCTGCACCGGGCGCACTGCCCGGTGATCACCGTACCCACCGGCTGACGCGGGCCGAGGCCGACTGCTGACTGCTGACCGCTGACCGCTGACCGCCGACCGCCGATCGGCCCGGTACGGTCGCGACGAGTGGGAAGGTCCTCCGGCCCGGAGCTACGGTGGAGGCGACGACCCCGTCGCCCTCGTTGCCGGCCGGAGGTGGGGCATGAGCGCATGCGATCAGCCCGCCCGGAGCGGTGTGCCGCGCCTGCGCCTCGACGAGCTGCTGGACGAGCTCCAGGTGCGGATCGACGAGGTCAGGGGCACCCGCGACCGGCTGAACGGCCTGCTGGAAGCCGTCATGTCGGTGGGCCGGGAACTCGACCTCCCCCAGGTGCTGCGCGGCATCGTCGAGGCAGCCGTGCTGCTCGTGGACGCCGAGTACGGGGCCCTGGGCGTCATCGGGGACGACAAGAAGCTGGCCGAGTTCCTGCCCGTCGGCGTCAGCGACGGCCTCCGCGCACAGATCGGGGACCTGCCCTCCGGCCACGGCATCCTCGGCGAGCTGATCCGCCACCCCGAGCCGCTCCGGCTGTCGGAGCTGTCCGAGCACCCCGCCTCGTACGGCTTCCCGGCCCACCACCCGCCGATGCACTCCTTCCTCGGAGTCCCGATCCGGGTCCGCGAGGAGGTCTTCGGCAACCTCTACCTGACCGAGAAGCGCGGCGGGGCCGAGTTCGACGCCGAGGACGAGGCGGTGCTGTCGACCCTCGCCGTCGCAGCCGGCATCGCCATCGAGAACGCCCGGCTCTTCGAGGAGGTCCGGCTGCGCGAGCGCTGGCTGGAGGCCGGCTCCGACATCACCAGCGCCCTGCTCTCCGGAGCACCCGAGGACGAGGTCCTCCAGGGCGTGCTGGAGCGGGCCAAGGACATCACCAGCGCCGATTCGGGCGTCTTCTACCTGCTCGGCTCCGCCGGCGAGCTGAGGGGCTCACTCGCCCTCGGGGAGGCGGCCGAGGCGCACCGCGGGATCGTCCTGCCCAGCACCCGGGGCACCCTCGCCGAGGCCGCGCTGGGCCGCGACGGCCTCATCACGGTCCCCGACGTGGCAACGGACGAGCGCGTGACCGTGCAACCGGAGAGGTGGACGGGCTTCGGCCCGGCGGTCGCCGTCACCGTCGGCACCAAGGAGCGGCTCAGCGGCGTCCTGATCCTGGCCCGCCGGCACGGTCGCCCCCAGTTCGCCGCTGCCGAAGTCGCCGCGCTGCCGGGGTTCGCGGGTCAGGCCGCCCTCGCCCTGGAGCTCGCCGACCGGCGCCGCGACGCCGAGCAGATGAGCCTGCTGGAGGATCACGACCGCATCGCCCGCGACCTGCACGACCTGGCCATCCAGCGCCTCTTCGCCACCGGCATGACCCTCCAGAGCGCACAGCGCTTCGTCGACCACCCCCAGGCGTCCGAACGCCTCGCGCGCGCCGTGGACGACCTGGACGCCACCATCAAGATCATCCGCTCCACCATCTTCGGGCTCCGCGAGCACGGGGCCCCCGGCGAGGCGTCCACCCTGCGCACCCGCCTCGTCCGGGCCCTGGACGAGGCCGCTGCGGTCCTGGGCTTCGCCCCGGCCCTGCGGATGGAGGGGCTGATCGACACCGACGTACCGTCGGCCGTTGCGGGGGAGGCCCTCGCCGTGGTGGGGGAAGCCCTCACCAACGTCGCCCGCCATGCCCGGGCCACACGGGCAGAGGTCTCGATCGCCGCGGCCGGGGGGAACCTGACGATCACCGTGACCGACAACGGCGTCGGGATGTCCGCGGGCGGCCGGCACAGCGGGCTGCGCAACCTGGCAGAGCGTGCCGAAAGGCTGGGCGGCCGGATGGAGGTCGCAGGGAGGGACGACGGGGAGCGGGGCACCTGCCTGGAGTGGAAGGTGCCACTGGCCCCTCCGAGGAGGTGACCGTCGTCAATGCTCCTGCTGCTTCGCCGTCCCGGCGTTGTGCTCGTGCACCTGGGCGGCGATGACGGCGGCCTGGACCCGCCGCTCGACTCCGAGCTTGCCCAGCAGCCGTGAGATGTGGTTCTTGACCGTCTTTTCGGACAGGTAGAGCTGCTTGGCGATCTGCCGGTTGGTGAGGCCGTCGCCGATGAGTTCGAGGACGGCCCGCTCCCGTTCGGACAGGGCCGCCAAGCGGGCGTCCTCCGGTGGCTTCGCCGCTTCCGGGTCGCGCAGGGAGTGCATCAGACGGGCGGTGGTCGCGGGATCCAGCATGGACTGGCCCGTGGCCACCGTGCGTACGGCCGAGACCAGATCGGAGCCCTTGATCTGCTTCAGCACGTAGCCGGCGGCACCCGCCATGATCGCGTCCAGCAGGGCGTCCTCGTCGTCGAACGAGGTCAGCATCAGACAGGCCAGGCCCGGCATGCGCGAGCGGAGCTCGCGGCAGACGGTGATGCCGTCGCCGTCGGGCAGCCGGACGTCGAGTACGGCGACGTCCGGACGGAGCGCCGGCCCGCGGGCCAGTGCCTGCTCGGCGGTGCCGGCTTCGCCCACGACGGTGATGTCCGGCTCCGCGTCCAGGAGGTCTCGCAGCCCGCGCCGGACCACCTCGTGGTCGTCGAGGAGGAACACCTTGACCGGCGCCCCTGCGGAGGCGTTCGGATCATCGGACATGATCGCCCCTGGTTCGGTCCGTTCCGTGCGGTTCCATCGAAATTGTCTCAGCACGGCGCGCGACGCACCTCGTGGCCGGCAGCACGGCGGGCTAGCGACGCTAGCCGCCCTAGGCGGCGACGGTGCTCTCCTTGCCGTCCAGCTCCATCCGGACGTCCACGACGCCCTCGACCGCGCGGATCGCCCGCGCGAGTAGGGGGACCAGGGCCCGGTCCCGCAGTGGGCCGCGCAACGTGACCACGCCGTCCAGTACGGCGAATTCCAAGGTCATCCCGGGCGCCAGGTCGGCAAGCACGCTCCGGCGGACCTCCTCCTCCAGCTCCTCGTCGGGCCGCAGGAACACCTTGAGGAGGTCGCTGCGACTGACGACACCCTCCAGCATGCCGAGCGCGTTCACCACGGGCAGGCGCTTGACGTGCTTGCGGGCCATGATCCGGGCGGCTTCGGCGACGGGCGCGTCGGGGTGCACGGTGATCGCCGGACTCGTCATGAGCTCCTCGGCCAGCACCGCGCCTGCCTTCGAAGCCTCCTCCAACTGCTCGGGCAGCGCGGGTTCCGTACGCCGGAACTCCTCCTTCGGCAGCAGGTCCGCCTCGGAGACCACGCCGACGACGCGGCCCTCGCCCTCCAGGACGGGGACCGCGCTGACCTTCCACTGGTGCATCAGCTCGACGATCTCCTTGTACAAGGCCTCGCGGCCGATGGCGACGGCGGTGTGCGTCATGACGTCACTGACGGTGTAGCGGGATGCGGGCATGACCGGCTCCTTCGCCGTGCGGACGATCGGACGATCAGAGGAAGCTGCCGCTGCCGTACGGCGCGTACAGGTCGAGGAGGCGCACGCGGGCGGCCTGTAGCCGGTGGGCGAGGACCTGCCCGACCCAGTGGCCGAGGGCGGATCCGAAGGCGGTGTCGGCGTCCATCAGCATCCGCACGCGCGCCGCGTCGAACTCGTACGTGCGGACGGGCGTCATCGCCTCGGCGCCCAGGCGCCAGGAGTACGGCTTGAAGAGCCACGAGCAGCCGACCAGCTGACCGGTGCCGAGGCTCTCTATGACGGCGGCGCGCCGCCCGGGCACGTGGACGTCCAAGGTCACGGTGCCCGACCGGACGATCCAGAACCGATCGGCGCGGCCGCCCTCGCGGAAGATGCGCGTCCCCTCGGCGAAGTTGACCTCTCGGGCCAGTTCCATCAGACGGGAACGGCAGTCGGCGGGCAGCGCCTCGGAGATGCGGGTGGGTGACGGGGTGCTCATGAGCGGCCTCCTGTTCGAGTCCGTCTCCAGTCTTGGTGGTTCCGCCGGTCGGGGGCATGGGCCCTGTGGTCCCGGCTGTGGGCCGACCGGCCCATGCCGGGGCCCGGTGCAGCCGGAGATCCTGGCAGCAGACGGCCGGCTCGAGGCCGTCGTCCGGCGGATCCTCGCGGAACGGTTCGCCAGGTGCGAGACCGACGACGAGGAGTACGGCCGGCGGCCCGCGGTGCTGCGCAGCCGGGCCCCCGGGCCCACGCCCCTTCGAGAAGCCAACAGCGGGCCAGGGCCCTGGCATCCCGCCCGCTCGACCAAGGACGCCCACGATGAAGAGCGACCCGGCCGGCACGACCACCGGCCCGACTGCCGTCAGCACGCCGGGACGGCAGATGGAAGAGCTCCGCGCCGACGAGGCCCTGCACCTGCTGGGCACGGTCGCACTGGGCCGGCTCGTGTTCACCCGGCACGCGCTGCCCGCCGTACGGCCGGTCAACCACCTTCTCGATGCCGGCGACATCATCATCCGCGTGTCGGACGGATCGACGCTGGCGGCCCTGCTCGCGGCCCAGGAAGGAGCGGGCGTGGTCGTCGCCTACGAAGCCGATGCCATTGACCAGGGCGCGCACCTGGGGTGGAGCGTGGTGGCCACCGGCTACGCCACCGCCGTCACCGCTCCCGGCGAAATCGAGCGCTACGCGCACCTCCTGCGGCCTTGGGTCGAGGGCACCGCATCGGGCACCATCCGGATCAGGCCCGACCTGGTCACCGGCTTCCGTCTGCTGGAGAGCAACACGTAGCGGTCGGCCCGCTCGCGCGCTTCACCTCCCCGCAGCCCTCCGCCCGGCACGATGGTGGGCCACAGGCCCGCACGGAGTCCCGGAGGTGCCATGCCCCAGCACGGACGGATCGCGGCCATCCCGCCCGCCTTCCGTGGCTACGGGCGGAAGTGGCTACGGGGCGACGTCCTGGCCGGGATCACGGTCGCCGCCTACCTGGTTCCCCAGGTCATGGCGTACGCGGGTGTGGCAGGTCTGCCCCCGGTCGTCGGCCTGTGGGCCGTGCTGCCCGCCATGGCCCTCTACGCCCTGAGCGGCACCTCACGCCTGCTGTCCGTCGGACCGGAGTCGACCACCGCGCTCATGACCGCCGTGGCCGTCGGGCCGCTGGCAGCCGGCGACCCCGCACGTTACGCGGCGCTCGCGGCAGCCCTGGCACTCGTCGTCGGCCTGCTCTGCCTGGTCGCATGGGCCGTCCGGCTCGGCTTCCTGGCCGACCTCCTCTCGAGGCCCGTGCTCGTCGGCTACCTGGCCGGAGTCGCCTTCATCATGATCGTGGACCAGCTGCCCCGCCTCACCGGGACCAGCGGTGGCGGGTCGGGGTTCTTCCCGCAGCTCTTCTCGTTCCTCCGCCACATCGGCGACCTGCACGGGCCCACGACGCTGATGGCCGCGGGCTGCCTGCTCCTGCTGTTCACCCTGCCCCTGCTACGGCGGCCCCTGCCCGGACCGCTCGTCGTGCTCGCCCTCACCACGGTGGTGGTGGCGGTCTTCGCGCTGGACGAGAACCAGGGGATCGACGTCATCGGCACGGTCCCGACCGGCCTGCCGGCATTCGCCCTGCCCCGGCCGGGTGACCTCGCCGACCTGGTGCTGCCGGCCCTCGGCGTCCTCCTGGTCGGCTACACCGACGTCGTCCTGACCGCACGCGCCTTCGCCCGGCACGACGACCCACGGCCCCTGGACCCCAACAGGGAGCTGCTGGCCCTCGGCACGGCGAACCTCGGCGCCGGATTCCTCCAGGGCTTCCCGGTCAGCAGCAGTGCCAGCCGCACCGCCCTCGCGGACTCCTCGGGAGCCCGTACCCAGGTGTACTCCCTCGTCGGCGCCGTCTGCGTGGCCGCCGTCCTCCTCTTCCTCGGCCCGCTGCTCAGCCACACCCCCGCCGCCGCCCTCGGGGCCATCGTCGTCTACGCCGCCGTACGCCTGGTCGAGGTGGGCGAGTTCCGCAGATTGGCCGCCTTCCGCCGCCGCGAGTTCCTGCTCGCGCTCGGCTGCGGTCTCGGCGTCCTCGCCTTCGGCATCCTGTACGGAGTGCTCCTCGCCGTGGCGCTGTCCGTCGCCGAACTGCTCACCAGGGTCGCCCGCCCCCACGACGCGGTCGAGGGAATGGTGCCCGGCCTGGCCGGCATGCACGACATCGACGACTATCCGACCGCGCGCACCGTTCCCGGTCTCCTCATCTACCGCTACGACTCGCCGTTGTTCTTCGCCAACGCCGAGGACTTCCGCCGCCGGGCGCTGGCCTCGGTCGCCGCCCAGGACGACCCCGTCCACTGGTTCGTCCTGAACACCGAGGCCAACGTCGAGGTCGACATCACCGCCCTCGACGCCGTCGAGGCCCTGCGCTCGGAACTCGCCCGACGGGACATCGTGTTCGCACTCGCCCGCGTCAAGCAGGACCTGCGTCGCCCCCTCGACGCCTACGGTCTGACGTCCGCCGTCGGCCCGGAGCGCATCTTCCCCACGCTCCCCACGGCCGTCGCCGCCTACCGGGACTGGCAACGCGCCACGGGCCGCGATCCGGCTCCCTGACGGGGATCAGCCGGTGGTGGGGGTCGCGACGAGTTCGACCTCGAAGCCGTCGTCGTTCTCCAGGTAGGCGGCGTAGTGCTGGGGGCCGCCGGCGTGCGGATGGCGGTCCGGGAACATCAGGTGCCAGCCGTGGCCGGTCGACTCCTCGGCCAGGCGCTCGACCGCAGCCGCGTCCTCCACGTGGAAGGCCAGGTGGTTCAGTCCCGGCCGGCAGCGCTCGTGCCGGTCCGAGGTGAGGGCCGGGGACCGTTCGACGACCAGGTAGGTCGGCCCGAGCCGCCAGCTGCGGCCGTCGGCCCAGTGCTGGTAGGGCGTGTGGCCCAGGGCCTCCAGGAGCCAGCCGAGCGAGGCGATCGCGCGGTCGAGGTCGGGCACCCACAGTTCGACGTGGTGCAAGGTGCCGCGGGTCGGCCGGCTCACGCGTAGAGCTCCCGGGCCCGGGCGAGGTCGACGGGCCCGTCCTGGGGCAGGGCCAGGAAGTGGTCCAGCTGCCACTCCTGGGCGCTGCCGGCCTGACGGTTGGTGGTGGTCACCCAGGGCGGGTAGACGCGGAAGGCGCGCTTGCCGCCGGAGCCGTCCGTCGATACGACGCCCCGCCGGCGGAGCGCCTCCAAGGGGAGGACGAACTGGCCGAAGTGGTCACCGTCGCGCGTGCTGACGACGAAGAGGTCCACCGGGTCCGCGGCGTCGAACGGTTGGATGGGACCGGCCGGGGAGCGCTTCCAGACGGTGACGAACTGGCCGACCTTCGTGGGGGTGGTCTTCGCCGCGCGGAACCGGACGGCGCGGCCGTCCAGGGTGAAGGAGTGGGCGGCGTAGGCGGCGCCCTCGGCCTCCGGGACCGGCAGCGAGCAGGTGAATCCGCAGGGGTCGTAGACGAGGGCCTTCGCCGCGAGGAGGTCCGGGTGGGCCGTGCCCGCGGCGGTGTCCGACCACGGCCGGGGGCGGGGAGGGGACGGGGGTTCGCGGTGCGTCGTCATGCCTTCACCCTGTCACGGTCCGGCTCCGGGCCGCGGCCCGCGGCGTGCCGATGCGTCCCACCCGGTTCCCCGTGCAGCGGAGCGTGGGGGAGGCGGCCCCCCCCGCGTGCAGTCAGTCGAGGTCGATGTGGACGCTGGTGGACTTCACGCGGGCGACGGCCTGCACGCCGACCGCGAGTCCGAGCTCCTCGACCGCCTCGCGGGTCAGCAAGGAGACCACGCGGTGCGGGCCGGCCTGGATCTCGACCTGGGCGGCCACCTCGCCGAGCGTCACCGCCGTCACGATCCCGGGCAGTGCGTTGCGCGCCGAGGTGGCGGACTCGCCGTCGCCCTCGGTCGCCTCCTGGGCGAGCGCCACGCAGAAGGCGGCCAGATGCACGCCTTCGACCATCCGCTTGTTGCCGTCCCGCAGGGTCGGGAAGCGGCCCGCGTCCGCCCAGCGGCGGGCGGTGTCGGTGCTGACGCGGAGGAGTTGGGCGGCCTCGCCGATCGTGTAGAGCTGCACCCCGCAACTCTATGCCGCCGACGCCCCGGACTTGACCTCGTGCCCGACGTCCCGCAGCCGCGATCACCGGCGGGCGGCCCACGAGGTTGTCGGCCGCGGCCGTGGCCAGCTGGTCCGCGCCCGCCACCGGAACCCCGGGCAGATCGCCAGGCCCGCCGTCGGCGGGCAGCGGAAACGTCCGCCGCCGGGATGCCGCCCGCCCCACAGCGCCGGCCCACGACCGTGGCCGTACGGGAACCGGCCGCCGAGCGGCGGCCGATGAGCCGGGGCGCGTAGCGGACCCCGTACGGCGCGGGCCGCGGGTTGACGCCCGTCCCGACGTCCACGGCCACGGACACCCGCTCCCCGGAGTGCTCGACGGCCAGCACCCGGTACAGGACCAGCCCGGCCGGGCCCACAACCGCCCGCCCCTGCTCGATGGGCCGGGCGGCGGGGCCCGGACAGCCCGGCCTCCACGGCCCCGTCCCGCCCCCCCGACGGGCCCCTGACGGCCGCGGACCCGGTCCGTACGCATCGCTGACGGCCGCCGCCCGCCGCCCCGGATCGGTAGGCTGGAGCCGCCGGGCGCCTGAGACGGGGAGGTACGGGATGGGGACCACCGTGACCGGACCGCGCCCCGGCGCCGACCCGGGGCTGTACGGTCCGTCGTCCGTTACCTGGCAGTGCCACGGCGACCCGATGATGTGGATCGCCGGACTCCGGGCGCTCTACCTCCAGGCGCTCCACCCGCGCGCCGTCCGCGGGGTCATGGAGAACTCCGACTTCCGGTCGGACGCCTGGGGACGGCTGCTGCGCACCGCCGACTTCGTCGGCACCCTCACCTACGGCACCACCGAGGCCGCCGAACGCGCCGGCCTCCGCGTCCGCACCATCCACCGCAAACTGTCCGCCACCGATCCGGACACCGGCGAACGCTTCCCCGTCGACGACCCCGAGCTGCTGCTGTGGATCCACTGCGCGCAGATCGACAGCTTCCTGCACGTCCTGCGCCGCTCCGGCGTCCCCCTCACCCCCGCCCAGGCCGACCGCTACGTCGACGAGAACCGGGTGAGCGCCCGCCTCGTCGGACTCGACCCGGCCGGGGTGCCCGCCGACACCGCCGGGCTCGCCGCGTACTTCGAGCGGATCCGCCCCGAACTCGCCGCCGGCCCCGACGCCCTCGCCGTGGACGACTTCCTGCGCGGCCCGCCCGTCCCTCCCCTCCTCGTACGTGGCCGAAACCTGCTGTGGCCACCCGTCGCCGGCCTGGCGTACGGTTCCCTCCCGGGCTGGGCGCACCAGCTGTACGGGCGGTCCGCACCGGCCCCGCGCAGCGTCACCCGGCGCATGCGCCTCACCGGGCGCGTACTGCGCAGCATTCCCGCAGGTCTACGCTGGCAGCTCCCTCCAGGTCACATCTTGAAAGCGATGCGCCGCATGGGCCCCGGGAGCCGCCCCTCGCCGTACACACTGCGTACATCAGCGGCCATACTGGACCGGCCGGGGAGGGCGTAGCACGAAATCGGGGGCGGCTTTAAGACATGGCGGAGTCCAGACTGATCCAGGGCCGTTACCGGTCGCTCGATCTGATCGGGCGCGGCGGCATGGGCGAAGTGTGGCGCGCCCGGGACGAATCGCTGGGCCGACAGGTCGCCGTGAAATGCCTCAAGCCGATCGGCGCCGAGCAGGACGCCCACTTCACCCAGGTGCTCCGCGAGCGGTTCCGGCGCGAGGCGCGCGTGGCCGCCTCCCTCCAGCACCGCGGGGTCACCGTCGTCCACGACTTCGGCGACGACAGCGCCGCGGGCGGCCCGCTCTACCTCGTCATGGAACTCCTCGAAGGCCGCAACCTCAGCCAGCTGCTGGAGGACAACGAGACGCGCCCGCTCCCCGTGGACGTGGTCGTCGACATCGCCGAGCAGATGGCCGCCGCCCTCGGCTACACCCATGACCAGGGCGTCGTCCACCGGGACCTGAAACCCGCCAACATCATGCGGCTCACCGACGGCACCGTGAAGATCTGCGACTTCGGCATCGCCCGCCTCGCCCACGACATCGGCTTCACCGCCAAGCTCACCGGCGGCAGCATGGCCATGGGAACCCCGCACTACATGTCGCCCGAACAGATCGCGGGCGGCGAGGTCGACCACCGCAGCGACCTCTACTCCTTCGGCTGCGTCCTGTACGAGATCGCCACCGGTGCCCCGCCCTTCGACCTCGGTGACTCCTGGTCGGTGCTGGTCGGCCACCGAGACAACGCGCCCGTGCCACTGCGCGAGCACCGCCCCGAGCTGCCCGGCTACTTCGACGAGGTGGTCCTGGACCTGCTCGCCAAGCGCCCCGAGGACCGGCCGGGCGACGCCCGCCACGTGCACCGCCGGCTCGTCGAGGCACGGCTGGGACCGGGCGGACTGCCCGGCGCCCAGGCCCCGCTCCCGCCCTGGGCCCGCGGCATGACCGCCGGCCGCAAGGCCGGCATCGACGCCCGGCCGGCGAGCGGCGAATGGGCGGTGCTCACCGGAGCCTGGACGGCCGCGCGCCCCGCGGGCGCGCAGCCGGTGCCGCGCCCGCGCGGCGCGTACCCCCCGGTCCATCCCGGCACCACCACCATCATCCGTCCCGCGGCCGAGGAGGACCCGCGGCTCACCGCCGCGTACGGATTCCCGCGCCCCGCCGGCCCGCGGGGCAACGGCCCCGACGCGCTCGCCGCCGGCCACGCGCGCGCGTACGCCCTCAGCCGCGCGGGCCGGCCCGAGGAGGCGCTCGCCGGGTACGCGGCCGTGGCCGAGGGGCGCACGCGGGTACTCGGCGCGGACCACGCCGACACCCTCGCGGCGCGCCAGGAGACCGCGTACGAGTTGGGCCGGCTCGGGCGCCACCAGGAGGCGCACGACGTCTACCGGGCGGTGCTCGTCGCCCGCGAGCGGACCACGGGCACGCTCCACCCCGACACCCTGCGCTGCCGGCACAACCTGGCCTGCGCGCTCGGTGCGCTGGGCCGGTACGCGGACGCCCACGCCGTCGCCGCCGAGGTCGCCGCCGACCGGGCGGCCGTCCTGGGCGCCGAGCACGCGGACACCCTGCTGACCCGCTACGAGGCGGCGTACGCGCTCGGCCGCCTGGAGCGCTGGCAGGAGGCCCTGGTCGCCTTCCACGAGGTCGGCGTCGTACGGGAGCGGGTGCTCGGCCGCGACCACCCCGACACCCTGGCCGCCCGCTACGAGGTCGGCATCGCGCTCGGCCGCACCGGCAACACGCAACAGGCCCTCGACCTGTTCCGGGGTCTGGTCCGCGACCGCACCCGCGCCTACGGGGTCACCGACCCCGAGACGCTGCGCGCCCGGCACGTCCTCGGCGTCAACCTGGGCCGGCTGGAGCGCTGGGCGGAAGCGGTGGCCGAGGCGCGCCAGGTGAGCGCCCTGCGCGCCGAGGTGCTCGGGCCCGAGCACCCGGACACGCTGGTCAGCCGCCGGGAGTTGGCCGGAGGGCTGGGCCGGCTGGGCCGCTGGGACGAGGCGCTGCCCATCTACCGCGACATCTCCGGCATCCGCGAGCGGTCCCTCGGCGACGAACATCCCGACACGGCCCTGGCCCACGCCGACGAGGCCCACTGTCTGGAGCGGCTCGGCCAGGTGTGCTACCAAGAGCCATGACGACCTTCGGGCGGGACGTGTACGACGACGTGATCGTGGGCGGCGGGCACAACGGCCTGGTGGCCGCCGCGTACCTGGCGCGGGCGGGCCGCTCGGTGCTGGTCCTGGAGCGGCTCGGGAACACGGGCGGGGCGGCGATCTCCAGCCGCCCCTTCGTGGGCGTCGACGCCAGACTGTCGCGCTACTCGTACCTCGTCTCCCTGCTCCCGTCGAAGATCGTGCGCGACCTGGACCTGCGGTTCGCGGTGCGCCGCCGCACGATCTCCTCGTACACGCCCACCGAACGGGGCGGGCGGCCCGGCGGACTCCTCGTCGGCGGCGGAGAGCAGCGCACCCGGGAGTCCTTCGCGCGGCTGACCGGCTCGGAGCGGGAGTACGAGAGCTGGCGCGCCTTCTACGGGACCACCGGGCGGGTCGCCGAGAAGGTGTTCCCGACCCTGACCGAGCCCCTGCCCACGCGGGCGGAGCTGCGGGCCCGGATCGACGACGAGGCCGCCTGGCGGATGCTCTTCGAGGAGCCCCTCGGGCAGGCCGTGGAGCGGAACTTCGCCGACGACCTGGTCCGCGGGGTGGTCCTGACGGACGGGCTGATCGGCACCTTCGCGGACGCGCACGACCCCTCCCTCGCGCAGAACCGCTGCTTCCTCTACCACGTCATCGGTGGTGGGACCGGCGACTGGGACGTGCCCGTGGGCGGCATGGGCGCGTTGACGGACGCCCTCGCGGCGGCGGCCCGGGCGGCCGGTGCCGAGATCGCGACCGGCCACGAGGTGCTGCGGATCGACACGGACGGGGTCGCCCCGGCCGAGGTGGTGTTCCGCACGGCGACCGGGGAGGGCCGGGTCGTCGGCCGCACGGTCCTGGTGAACGCCTCGCCGCAGGCCCTGGCCGAACTCCTCGGCGAAGCCCCGCCGGAGGGCGCGGCCCCGGCCCCCGAGGGCGCCCAGCTCAAGGTCAACATGCTGCTGCGCCGACTGCCCCGGCTCCGGGACACCTCGGTGGACCCGAGCGAGGCCTTCGGCGGCACCTTCCACATCGCCGAGGGCTACGCCGAGCTCGCCCGCGCCTACGCGGAGGCCGCCTCCGGCGAACTGCCCTCCGTACCGCCCTCGGAGATCTACTGCCACTCCCTGACCGACCCGACGATCCTCGGCCCGGAACTGGTGGAGCAGGGCTACCAGACCCTCACCCTCTTCGGCCTGCACGCGCCGGCCAGGCTGTTCGGACACGACAACCAGCAGGCCCGCGAGGTCCTGCTGACGGCCACCCTCGCGCAGCTCGACGCGCACCTGGCCGAACCGCTCACCGACTGCCTCGCCTTCGACGCGGACGGCCGCCCGTGCATCGAGGCGAAGACCCCGCTGGACCTGGAGCGCGAACTGCGGCTGCCCGGCGGCCACATCTTCCACCGGGACCTGTCCTGGCCCTACGCCGACCATGGCGGTCGGTGGGGCGTGGAGACCGCCCACCGCAACGTCCTGCTGTGCGGGGCGGGCGCGGTCCGCGGCGGCGGAGTCAGCGGGGTCCCCGGACACAACGCGGCGATGGCGGTACTCGGACACTAGGCCCTGTCGTCAAAGTCCCGTCGGGCGCGCGACGCCCGGCACCGCACCTCGCCGCGTTGTCGGGGCACCCGAGTACGTCCAGTACACGGGCGCCCCTCCGCCTTGCGATGCACGGCACCGGACGCCGCGCGCCTTGCCGACGCCACTTTGACGACAGGACCTAGGTGTATTGATCACGAGCGTTGTTGACACTCGGCAGGTCTTGAACATGGCGAAGACCTCCGGTGTGGTGGGAGCTGTCTAGGAACTCACCGCACGGAGGTCTTCGTGTCCCACCGTAATGCCCGGCTGACCGTCTTCGGTAGGCGCCTGCTGGTCGAACGAGTCGTATCGGGCCGCCCGGTCGCCCACGTGGCCGCCGAGATGGGCATCTCGCGGGCCACCGCCCACAAATGGATGCGCCGGTGGCGGACGGAAGGCGAGGCCGGACTGCACGACCGATCCAGCCGGCCACGCACGACACCGCACCGGACTTCGGCCGCCATCGAGGCGAGGGTCTGTGACCTGCGCCGGACCCGCAAACTGGGGCCCGCCCGCATCGGCCCGGTCCTGGGACTGCCCGCCTCGACCGTCCACCGCATTCTGACCCGGCATGGTCTGCACCGCCTGGCCTGGATCGACCGCCCGACCGGCACCCCGATCCGCCGCTACGAACGCGAGCGACCCGGCGAGCTCATCCACGTCGACGTGAAGAAGCTCGGCCGGATCCCCGACGGCGGCGGCCACCGTGTCCTGGGCCGCGACGCGGGCCGACCCATCCGCGGCATGGGCTTCGACTACGTCCACTCCGCGGTCGACGACCACTCCCGCCTGGCCTACAGCGAGATCCACCCGGACGAGAAAGTCGCGACGTGCGCAGGCTTCCTCACACGCGCCGCCGCGTTCTTCCACACCCAGGGCATCACCCGCATCGAACGCGTTCTCACCGACAACGCGTGGGCCTACCGCAAAGGCCTGGCCTGGAAGGCCGTCCTGGCCGACCTCGGCGCTGCCGGAAGGCTCACCCGTGCCTACCGGCCTCAGACCAACGGCAAGGTCGAACGTTTCAACCGCACCCTCCTCGACGAGTGGGCCTACCTACGGCCCTACACCTCGAACGACGAGCGGACCGCGGCCCTGGCAGACTTCCTCCACACCTACAACCATCACCGCTGCCACACCGCACTCGACGGCAAGCCACCCATCAGCCGCGTGAACAACCCTGCGGGTCAATACACCTAGGCCGTACGGGTGGATCATGCGTGCCCCGTTTGGTCGGCGGGCCGGGTGCGCGGGCCCGGCCACGCCCCGGAATCGGGGGTGTCCGGGGCCGCGGCGCGCGGTGCGGCGCGCAGGCGGCGGAGCTTGCCCGGGACGGCAGCGGTTTTGCAGGCTGTCCGTTGCCGGTCCCTCCGCGGCCAGTCGGCCCGGGGACGGCAGTCAGCCGAGGGAAGGAACCGCCCCGTGTCCGCCGCACTCTCCGACGACCTGAAGAAACTCATCGACGACGGCCCGGTCTTCGCGACCGTGGCCACGATCCAGCCGGACGGCAGCCCGCAGCTGTCGGTCACCTGGCTCACCCGGGACGGCGACGACCTGCTGGTCTCCACGACGGTCGGCCGCCGCAAGGAGAAGAACCTGCGCGCGGACCCGCGGATCACGGTCATGATCAACCCGGCGAACGCGCCCTACACCTACGCCGAGGTCCGCGGCACCGCCCACCTGACCACGGAGGGCGGCCAAGAGCTGATCAACGAGCTGTCGCGCAAGTACACGGGCAAGGACTACGCGGACTTCAACCCGGCGTCGAAGGACGACGCCGAGCGCGTCGTCGTCCGCGTCAGCCCGCGCAAGGTCGTCGGCTCGATCTGACGCACGCAGGCCGGGCCGGCGGGAGGAAGGCTCCCGCCGGCCCGGCCGCCGGGGTCATCCAGCGGGTTCGATGACGACGATCGGGATCTCGCGGTCCGTCTTGGCCTGGTACTCGTCGTACGCGGGCCAGTGCCCGACCATCACCGGCCAGTACGCGGCGCGTTCCTCGGGGGTGGCGGTACGGGCCGTGCCCTGCATGGTCTTCGGGCCGACCTGGATGCGGACCGCGGGGTGCTCGGAGAGGTTCCGGTACCACAGCGGGTGCGCGGGGTCGCCCCCCTTGGAGGCGACGACCAGGTAGGCGCCGCCTTCGGCCTCGCCGTAGATGAGCGGGGTCCGCACGGGCTTGCCGGACACCCGGCCCAAGGTGGTGAGCAGAAGGGTCTGGGTGCCGTTCCAGTACTGGCCCTCGGAGCCGCCCGAGCCCACGTACAGCTTGACGTGGTCCAGCTGCCAGGTCCCCTCCTTGGGGTCGGTCGGGTGGTCCCAGTCGATGTCGGTCGTCATGTGACTCCGCCTGCCTCTGCGTCGAAACGGTCAGCGAACCTCACCAACGAGTGGCAACGCCCGCGGGCACGGTGCCCATTCCGTCGGGGAGCGCGAATCCCTCGAACAGCGCCGCCATCGCACGGGTCGCGGCCCGGGCCGGGGTGGCGCGGACCGCGAGGTCGCGGACGGCCACCGCGAGGGGGTGGGTGAGGGCGGCGACCCGGCCCGCCCGGCGGGCGCGGACGCGGATGGCGTCGGTGCGTGCGCAGCGGGCCGCGCTGTAGGCGGCGAGGGCGGCCGGGACGTCCGCGGCGTCGATGCCCGCCAGGAGGTGGCCGAGGACCGCGGCGTCCTCGACGGCCTGGCAGCCGCCCTGGCCCAGGTTGGGGGTCATGGCGTGGGCGGCGTCGCCGAGCCAGGCCAGGCGCCCGCGGTGGAAGCGGGGGAGCGGGGCCGCCAGGTCGTACAGGTCGTGCTGGAGCACGGCCGCCGGGTCGATCCGCTCCAGCAGGGCCGGGATCGGGTCGTGCCAAGTGCCGTAGCGGCGCAGGAGTTCGGCGCGGACGTCGGCGGGACGACGGCCGGCGGGGACGACGGCGGTGGCGTAGAGGTAGGTCCGGCCGTCGGCGAGCGGGACCACGCCGAAGCGCTCGCCGCGGCCCCAGGTCTCGGCGGTCGCCGTCCCCGCGCTGTTCGCGGCGGCGGGCAGGACCGTGCGCCAGGCGGTCTCCCCGCTGTGGTGGAGGCCGGGGTGGTCCGGGAAGTACTGGCGGCGCAGGGGGCTGTGGATGCCGTCGGCGGCGATGACGAGATCGGCGCCGTGAAGATCGCCGGCGTCGGTGCGGACCACCGGGGCACCGTCGGCGTCGTCCACCGAGGTGACGGCGACGCCGTAGCGGATCGCCGTGGCGGGCAGGGCGGAGGCCAGGGCGTCGGCCAGCGCCGAGCGGTGCAGGGCGAGCGGCGGGCCACCGAAGCGGGCGGCCAGCGCGGCGGTGTCGGCGCGGCTGAGCCAGCGGCCGTCCGGGCGGCGCAGGCCCATCGCCGCGGGGACGGTGCGGCCCGCTGAGCGGGTGATGTCGAAGCCGATGGTGTCGAAGGCGCGCAGGGCGTTGGGGGCGAGCACGATCCCGGCGCCGACCGCGGTCGGCCCGGCCGCCCGCTCGCACACGATGACCCGCCAGCCGTGACGGTGCAGGGCCACGGCCGCGGTGAGCCCGCCGATCCCCGCTCCTGCCACGACCGCGTGACGCTGAACCGTCGCCATGACGAGTCCCCCGCTTCCTCTTCCTCGGTACTCCTCCGGCCGGATCCTCTACATGTGTAGAGTCCGATGCCATCACTCTACACATGTAGAGTGTGTCGATGTCCACCCCTCGCAAGAGCCCGCCCGCGGCGGATCGCAGAACGCTGATCGCCGACACGGCGATCGACCTCGTCGCCGCCGCCGGGCTCCGGGGGCTGACCCATCGCGCGGTCGACGGCGCGGCGGGACTGCCGGCCGGCAGCACCTCGTACTACTTCCGTACGAGGACGGCGCTGATCGGAGCTTGCTACCAGCGGCTGGCCGAGCTGGACCTGGGCGATCTCGGCGATGTCGGTGATCCAGCGGGCCTCGGTGACCTCGGGGGCGCTCCCGCGTCCGAGGGTCCGCCCGCGGCCCCGGCGGTGGACCGGGAGGCGGCCGCGGCCGCGCTGGCCGGACTGCTGCACCGCTGGCTCACGGTGGGCCGCGCGCGCCAGCTGGCCCGCTTCGAACTCAGTCTGGAAGCGGCCCGCAATCCCGAACTGGAGGCGGACTTCCATCGGGCGGGGCAGGGGGCCCGGGTCCGCGCCGCGGGCATCCTCGCCGCGCTCGGCGCGCAGCGGCCCGAGGAGGCCGCCGAACTGCTGGTCGCCTGGACGGACGGGCTCCTCTACGACCGGCTGGCCGGTGCCCTCGCCCGCTCCCGCCCGGCCCCGGACCTCGCCGAACTGGCCTCCGTCACCCGGCGGATGCTCGACGCGGTCCTCGCCCACGCGGCCTGACCCGAAAGGCGCCGGGTGCTGCGGGTGCTGCGGGTCGTCGCGCCGTTGCGCGAAGCCGTGGGCACCTGCGCAGTGGGGGAGGGGCAGGTGCCCACGGGGGCGGCCGCGGGCCGCTCGCCGGTTCGGCCGCCGCTTTTCAGCGTAGGACGTTCCGGGCCGACAGGGGATGGCGAGCGCGGTCCGGGCCCCCGGCCGGAGGCCGGGAACCTTCCGGGGTGGTTGACCGTTCATCCATACGTGGTGCGGGCAAGGGGCTGATGTCTCCGCCCCTCCCGATACGCCCTGGCCGGCCTCTCCCCCCCTGGCCGGCCGGGGCCCGCCCCGATCGGCCTCCCCCCGGCCGGTCGGGGCCCACGTCCCCCGACCGGCGCAAGGCGGGCGGCGTCCGGAAGTCCGCGCCGACGGGCCGGGACGCACGCCCACGACCTGCCGGTTCGGCAGTCGGCCGGCAACCGGGCCGGGTGCCCGGTACCGTCCGCGCCGGACGGGACGGGAGGCCGCCGTGCCGGGTCGGGGCTACGTTCCGATGGCATGAAGCACATATCCGGTGATCGGCACCCCGGCCCCACCCGTCGTGCCCTGCTCACCGCCGGGGCGGGCGCCGCCCTCGCGGCGGGCTGCGCCCGCGGCGGCGCCTCGGGCGCTCCGGCGGCAGCGTCCAGCGGCTCCGCCCCGCCCACCGCGGCCGCGGGCAACCTCACCCCGGGCGCGATGACGCTGTTCAAGGACCCGGCGTACAACTTCAACGGACTCCTCGCGCTCGGTGGCTCGGGCGCCGGCGCCGCCGAGGTCGGCGAGGTCCTCACGGCCGTGAACACGATCAACGGCGCCGGGCTGACCGCGCAGACGTACGTGCAGACCTTCCGATCACTCGGCGACCAGCTCCTGGAGGCACCCCCGGGTGCCCCGGCAGACGGCCAGACCAAGCGGTTCCGGGCGCTGCGCGCCGCCCAGTACTACGCGCAGGCGCCGTTCTTCGTCCTCGGCTCGGACGACCCCGGCAGCGAGGAAGCGCTGTACAAGGCGGGACGCGGGGCCTGGGACACCTTCTGCGGCCTGTGCGAGCCCGCCCCCGTGAAGGCGGACGTGCCCTACGGGGCCACGCCGCTGCCGGTGTGGTTCTTCCGCCCCGACACCTCCGGCACCCCCCGCCCGACGGTGATCCTGACCAACGGCAGCGACGGCCAGAACGTGGACATGTGGACCTACGGGGTTCCCGCCGCACTGGACCGGGGCTGGAACGCGCTCGTCTACGACGGGCCGGGCCAGGGCCAGCTGCTCTTCGTGGACCAGGTCGTCTTCACGCCCACCTGGGAGAAGGTCGTCACGCCCCTCGTCGACTGGCTGACGGCCCGCTCCGACGTGGACCCGGACAAGATCGCCCTCACGGGTCTGAGCATGGCGGGGGACCTCGCCCCGAGGGCGGCGGCGTTCGAGACCCGGATCGCCGCGCTGGTGGCCATGCCGGGCTGCGTGGAGCCGTGGTTGGGCTTCCCGCCGGAGATCCGAAAGATCCTCACTCCGGACAAGCAGGAGACGAACGACATCTGGAACAAGGAGGTGGTCCCCGAACTGCCTCCGGACGCGGCCGACGTGATGAAGAAGCGCTTCGAGCCGTTCTCCATCCCCGCGATGCTCGAAGCCCGTCGGGGAAAGCTGTTCACCGACTTCTACACTCCCGCCACCCGGATCCAGGCGTTGTCGATCACCGATGTCGTCGGCCGCATCAAGGCACCCACCCTGGTGCTGGACTACGAGGGCGAGCAGTTCTATCCCGGCCAGCCGCGCCAAATGTACGACGCCCTCACCTCGCCCAAGGACTACCTGAAACTGACGGCGGCCCAGGGCGCGCAGCTGCACTGTTCCCCCATGGCCCCGCAGCTGCACTGCGAGGTCGTCTTCGACTGGCTCCAGAAGACGCTCCTGAACCGCTGACGGCCGGCCCGCGCTCCGGGCCGGCCGGGGAACCGGCCCTCGGGGCCCGATGCGCACCGCCCCGTCAGAAACCGAAGGAGTTGTGCGGTTCGGGGTCGGTCCAGAACATCCGTGCCAGCCGCCCGATCGCACGGTCGGTGTGCGGAGCGATGTGGCCCGCACCTGCCAGGTGGCTCGCCGACATGCCTCCGAAGTAGAGCGAGCTGAGCGCTGCGAGGGTGATGGTCAGGTCTGCCGTCCCGTCGGTGGGAACGCACGTCGCCACGGGGCCGTCGGTTGTCAGATGCCACGTCCTGTTGTTCGCCCGGCACATCCGGTCGTCGCCGATCGTGAACCTGAGCTCGCCGGGCGCCAGGTACGAGCGCTGCGTGAGGGCGCGGGGGACGTCGAGGAGGCGCGCCCAGAGGTTGTCCGTCTGGCGGGTGATGCGCATCGCCCGAGGGTTCGTGAGCATCCACCGCAGGGGTTCGTCGCGCGGACGGGCGGCCGCCACGACGGTCTTGGTGAGGTCGAAGTCGATCAGTAGTCCCCACAGCGCACGGTAGGCCGCCGGGTTCGTCGCCTCCAGGGCTTCCACCACGAGGGTTCCGGCACGGTCCGTGGTCGGTGACCACGGCAGTCGGAAGTTGGCGATGCCGTCCACATGGCCGTGCCGGTCGCGGTGGGTGAGGTAGCGCAGCGGCCCGTTCGTGCCGTCGGCTTCGTCGGACAACCCGTCCCACTGTCCGGGGAGAGGGCTGAGTTCCCCGACGCGGTGGGCACGCACCTGCGCGTGCACCCCGGGCCAGGCCTTCTTCGCCTGCGCAGCGTCGACCAGCTCCAGCGACCCGGGATCGGGTTCCGCCGGAAGGAGAGCGGCTTCGTGACGGGCCAGCTCCCACCGGGTGCGGTAGGTCGCGGGCGAGAATCCGAACCGCCCGTAGATGCTGCCCTCGCTCGCGCTGAGCATCGCCAACGGCTCGCCCCGCTCCAGGGCCGCATCGAACATGGCCTGCATCATCTGCCGCAGGTGCCCGCGCCGGCGGTGCGTGGCGATGACCCCGGTGGAAGTGACGCCGGCCATTCGTCCCGTTCCTCCGCCGGGAACCGTCACCTCGAAGGAGATGGTGCCGGATGCGCCGACGCACCTGCCGTCGACGAACGTCGCGATCGGGTGGAAGGAGTCGTCCTTGATGTCGGCCGCGGCCAACTTCTCGAGCTGGTCCGCGCTCGCGGGCGCCTGCTGCGGGGGCCAGGGCTCCGGGCCGCCGTGCCACGCCGCGTCCGCGGGCTCCCAACTCGGCAATCCGTTCGTGAACGGCAATGCCCGGTAGTACGCGGTCATCTCGTCGTGCCGCGGCGGGCGGATCTCGGTCACCATGCCGGACATTGCATCCACCACCTTCTCCGTCGAGCAACCGGATATCCGCTCCGGGCCCGCGCATCGGAGGATCCGGCCACGGGCGGAACCCGATCCGGGTCAGCGGCCGCCCCTCAGTTCCCGTCGGACCCTCCGAAGGCCAATTCCGTGGCCGGGGCCGTCCCGGACCCGCATGATGGGGCGTCGCCGCCCGGCGGCCTCGACGACGGTCCTTCGATGCGGAGCAGGGATGCCATGGCGACCATTGCGGTGACGGGCCACGTGAACCTCACCGGGGCGAGCCTTCCCCTGGTCGCACGGGCGCTGGCCCCGGTGCTCGCCCGCTACCCGGCCGCGGAGCTCACCGGAATGTCCTGCCTGGCCGCCGGCGCGGACACGGTCTTCGCGGACGCCGTCCTCGCGTTGGGCGGGCGGTTGGTGGCGGTGCTCCCCTCGGCCGACTACCGCGCACGCATGCTGGACGGACCGCACGCCGCCGCCTTCGACCGCCTCCTGCGAGCAGCCGCCGAGGTCGAGGTCATGCCGTACCGAAGGGCGGGTGCGTCCGCCTACGCCGCCGCCAACCGACTCCTGCTCGGCCGGGCCGAGCTCCTGGTCGCGGTCTGGGACGGCGGTCCGGGCGGCAGGCAGGGCGGGACGGGCGACGCCGTGGCGACGGCCCGCGCACAGGGGACACCGGTGGAGGTCGTCTGGCCGGCCGGCGCCGCTCGCCGTCCCCTGATCCGGGCCGATCGACGAGGTGCCCGGCACGTATGACCTAGGATCCGTTCATGATCGCCGAACTGCAATGCGTGGTCCTGGACTGCCCCGAGCCGCAGTCGCTCGCCGAGTTCTACCGGTCCCTGCTGGGCGGGAACGTCAACCAGCCGGACCGCCGCTGGTCGCTCGGCGAGAGCTGGGCGACGCTCCACACCCCCTCGGGCCTGGTCCTCGCCTTCCAGCAGGCCCTGGACCACGTGCCGCCGCGCTGGCCCGACCCCACCCGGCCGCAGCAGTTCCACCTGGACCTCGGCGTCCCGGACCTGGACCGGGCCCAGGAGGAGGTGCTGGCCGCCGGCGGGACGCTGCTCGACGGCTCGGACGGGCGCGGCTGGCGGATCTACGCGGACCCGGCGGGGCACCCCTTCTGCCTCGTACGGCACTAGGTTCTCGCCGCGGCGGCGGTCGCCCAGGTGTATTGCCCCGCAGGGTTGTCGACATGGCTGAGTGGTGTCCGGCCGTCGAGTGCGGTGTGGCACCGGTGGCACGGTAGACAAGGAGCCGTCTGCCGTGGATGGTCAGCCGCGCATGGGGGCGGGGCACGGGAAACCTCTGGGATGGTGCGAGATCTGATGCGGAGCCTGGCTCTGTTGCCCGAGGCCGCCGATCTGGCGATCGACGTCCTCGGGCAACGGAGAACGAGCCTTTGTGGGTGGCGTGCCAGGCCGGGGCCGCCTGCGCGCCCCACTGGATCTATTCGGCCCAGGCACGCTCCAGCTGGGTGCGGAAGGTGGCGGGCTCTCGCCCGATCAGCTCGGCCAGGGTCGAGTCGACAGCGGTGAACTCGCCGTTCCGCGCCGCGGCAAAGATGCTCAGCATCAGGTCGGCGATCGGGGCCGGGGCGCCGTGCGCCAGGAACTGCTCGCGGAAGGCGCCGTCGGGGACGACGGTGCGGGTGAAGGGCCGTCCGGTGGTCCGAGACGCGACCTCGGCGACGGCGTCGAAGTCGAGCGCCGCCGGGCCGGTGAGCGGCGGGGTGGGCCCCTCGAAGCGGGCCTCCTCGGCGAGGATCACCGCGGTGGCTTCGGCAAGGTCGTCGTGGCCGGTCCAGGCGACGGGGCCGTCGGCGGGGAGGGCGATGTCGCCGGTGTGGCGGGCGGACTCCAGGAACTGCAGGGCGCTGGAGGCGTAGAAGCCGTTGCGCAGCGCGGTCCAGGGCAGGCCGGTGGCGCGCAGCAGGTCCTCGGTCTGGGCGTGGTCTCGGCAGGCCTGGAAGCGGGAGTCGTGGGCGGCGCCCATCTGGCTGGTGTAGAGGATGCGGCCGACCCCGGCCTTCACGGCGGCGTCGACGGCGGCACGGTGGCCGCTGACGCACTCCTCGCCCGTGCGGTCGAGGGAGACGAGGAGCAGCTGTTCGGCCCCTTCGAAGGCGTGCACGAGCGAGTCGGGGTCGTCGAAACTGCCCCGCCGGACCCGGACGCCGCGGTCGGCGAGGTCCCGGGCCTTGCCGGGGTCGCGGACGCTGACGCCGACGCGGTCGGCGGGGACGCGTTCCAGGAGGCGCTCGACGGTACGGCGGCCGAGCTTTCCGGTGGCTCCGGTCACGATGATCATTGGGTTCTCCCGAGGTTGCTTCCGATGGAATCGCTCCAACGGTAACACTGGAAATTCCGATGGAAACGGATTATCGGTATCATCGGTTCATGCCTACACGCGACTCAACCGATAACCCTCGGCGCCGCATCGTCGAGGCGGCCGTCGAGCTACTGGAGAACGGCGGCCCGGACGCGGTGAGCACCCGCGCGGTCGCCGCCGCGGCCGGAATGCAGCCGCCAGCGATCTACCGTCTCTTCGGAGACAAGGAGGGGCTCCTTGAGGCCGTCGCCGAGCACGGCTACGCGCAGTTCCTGGAGAGAAAGCGCGCGCAGCTCAACCCCGCCCCGCAGGACCCGGTGGAGGAACTGCGTCATGGCTGGGACGTGGTGGTCGAGTTCGGGGTCTCCCGCCCCGAGCTGTTCGCGGTGATGAACCGGGCCACCGGCCGGGGATCGGACGCAGCACACCGCGCGGGCTTGGAGATCCTCCACGGGCGGGTGCGCCGGCTGGCGGCCGGGGGATGGCTGCGGGTCGACGAGGAGTTGGCCGCCCAGATCATCCAGGCAACCGGCCAGGGCGCAGTCACCACCTGGCACTCCACGCCCGCGGACCGCCGCAATCCGGCGCTGTTGACCGTCCTGCGCGAGTCCATGGTCGCGGCCGTCACCCGCGCCGAGCCGGCGCTTCCCGCCGCGGAGTCCGGTCCCGCCGCGGCGGCCCGCGCGCTGCGCGCCGCCCTCCCCGACGACGCCGATGTCCTGAGCGACGCCGAGCAGCGCCTCCTGCGTGAATGGCTCACGCGCCTGGCGGCGGACGGTGGCGCTCCGCGTGCCTGATCGCGCGTCAAGCGCCCTCGTGCAGGTTGAACCTCGCGAGGGATCGTGCGATGAAGCGGCCTCGCCGCCCACTATCAACGACGCTCGTGGTCAATACGGCTAGGTCAGTCCGTCGACCGGGTCCAGCCGATGGCCTCGATGCGGTCGGCGTCGGCGGGGCGGTCCTCCGCGAAGAGCAGGCGGCCCGGTTCCGCCACGCGGACCACGTCCACGTAGGCCCCGCGCCCCACGTAGCGGCCGGTCGCGGTGTGGCGGAAGCGCAGCCGTACCTCGCGTCCCGCCCAGGCGGCCGTGAGGGGGGCTTCGAGGCGGTGCCAGACACGGCCCGACCAGCCGCTCACGGAGCCCCGCGGCCACTGCTCGGGCGTGCCGCCGGTGGACCGCAGCGTGCTGAAGGGCAGCGCCTCCCAGTGCTCCCCGTCGGCAGAGGCCTCCAGGTGCAGGGCGCCCTCGCCGGGCACGGTGTCCCACCACACGGCGCAGCGCAGCCGGGCGGCAGCCGTGGCCGGGCCGAGGGGCGGCAGTGTGAGGGTGCCCGAGGCGCCCGTCTGGACGCCGGAGAACCAGGCCGCGCCGCCGTGCCGGGTGCGGACCGGGACGGCGCGGGCGAAGCGGTTGCCGACCGCGACCCGGGGCGCGCTGCCGGCCCGCCAGGTCCGCACGGGGTGGACGGAGTTGCCGAGCAGGATCAGGAACGAGTCGGTGGAGGGGTCGAGGACCAGGGAGGTGCCGGTGAAGCCGGTGTGCCCGGCGGAGTGCGGGGTGGCCATGGCACCCATGTACCAGTGCTGGTAGAGCTCGAAGCCGAGACCGTGGTCGTCGCCGGGGAAGGCCGTGTTGTAGTCGGTGAAGAGCAGCTCGACGGAGGCCGGGCGCAGGATGCGCTTGCCCGCGTAGACACCGCCGTCGAGGAGGGCGCGGGCGAGGACCGCCAGGTCCCAGGCGGTGCCGAAGACCCCGGCGTGGCCCGCGACGCCGCCGAGCGCGTACGCGTTCTCGTCGTGGACCTCGCCCCACACCAGCCCGCGGTCCAGGCCGGACCAGGGCGGGCGCTGCACCTCGGTGGCGGCGATGACCCGGCGCCAGGAGCGCGGCGGGTTGTAACGAGTGCGGTGCATCCCGAGCGGAGCGGTGATCTCGTCGCGGAGCAGGACGTCCAGAGTGCGACCGGTGATCTGTTCCAGGAGCAGTTGCAGCGCGATGAGGTTGAGGTCGGAATACCGGTAGACGGTCCCGGGGGTCTCCTGCGGCCTGACCGACCACAGCAGCCTCAGCCGCCCCTCCCGCGTGGACTCTTGGTAGAAGGGCGCCCAGGAGCGCAACCCCGAGGTGTGCGTGAGCAGCTGACGGACCGTAATGATCTCCTTGCCGCCCCCGGTGAACTCCGGCAGGTACCGGCACACCGGAGCCTCCAGTTCCAGGCGCCCGCGCTCCATCTGCTGGACCGCCAGGATGGAGGTGAACAGCTTGGTCAGCGAGGCCAGGTCGAAGACCGTGTCCTCGGCCATCGCGATCCGTTCGGCCGCCGCGAACTCCCTGACGCGGTCGGTCCGTCCGTCGTAGTCCGCGTACCGGACCGCGTACCCCATGGCGCGGTGCAGGGCGATGGTGCGGCCCCGGCCGGCGAGGACCACCGCTCCCGCGTAGTAGGGGTGTTCGGGGGAGGGGCCCAGGAAGCGCCGGGCCTCGTCCGCCACCCCCTCCAGGTGCTTCTCCAGCAACCCGGCCTGGCGGGCGGATCCGTACCGCAGCCGTAGGCCCTGGAGCGCGCGCCGCTCGGCCGGGCCGCCCGCGGCCCCCGCGGCACCCGCGGAGCCGGGGAGCGCGGCGTGTAGGACGAGCACCCCGCCGAGGGCGAGCAGTCGCCCCCCGAGCCGTCGCCGCGTCAACCCGCCACCGGCTGCTCCGGACCGGCCGCTCGTCTTCTCGGGCCCGCCGCCCGTCTTCTCGGGCCCGCCCGTTGCGGTCTGTGCGGCTCGCGCTTCTCCGCCCGCCACGCCGAAAGCCCCCGTGCGTACTGTCATGTCCGCCCTCCTGTCCGCTGTCACCGGCGGCGCCGTCTCCCAGGACTCCGCCCCGGGCCCCGCGCCTCACACGCCTGCAGGGCTGGGACGGCCCCGGCCTGCGGTGCCGTCTCCCGGCGCTCCGCCCCGGGCCCCGCACCTCACGCGCCGACGGGGCTGGACTGCCCCACCGACCGCCTGCGGCGTCACCGCCCGGGGCACCGCCAGGGGTCCGGGCCCCGGAACCGTCGAGCGCGCCGCAGGCGAACGGGCCCGGGCCTCCCGGATCCGCCGTGCGCGCCGCAGGCGCTTCCGCACGCTAGTGGGTATCTGCCCGCCCACCGGGCACCCTCCGCACTGACCGGCCCGTAAAGAATCTGACACTGCATCAGAAAATCTCTTCCCTCGGCCGCCGGGCTGCGGCATCCTGCCGCCCATGGAGACGGAGCTGAGCAAGAAACTGGGAGTCGAGCACGCCATCTTCGGCTTCACGCCCTTCCCGGCGGTCGCCGCTGCGATCACCCGCGCGGGCGGTTTCGGTGTCCTCGGCGCGGTCCGCTACACGGCCCCCGACGACCTGAAACGCGACCTCGACTGGATGCAGGCGCACACCGACGGCAAGCCCTACGGCCTCGACGTCGTCATGCCCGCCAAGAAGGCCGTCGACGGCATCGGCGAAGCCGACATCGAGGCGATGATCCCGGACCCGCACCGCGCCTTCGTCCGCGAGACCCTCGCCAAGCACCACGTGCCCGAGCTCGCCGAGGGCGAGGCCTCGGGCTGGCGGATCACCGGCTGGATGGAACAGGTCGCCCGGAGCCAGCTCGACGTCGCCTTCGACTACCCCATCAAACTCCTGGCGAACGCCCTCGGTTCCCCGCCCGCCGACGTCATCGCGCGCGCCCACGACCACGGCGTCCTCGTCGCCGCCCTCGCCGGCAGCGCCAAGCACGCCCGCCGCCACGTCGAAGCCGGCATCGACATCGTCGTCGCCCAGGGCTACGAGGCCGGCGGCCACACCGGCGACATCGCCACCATGGTCCTGGTCCCCGAGATCGTCGAGGCCGTCGCCCCCCTCCCGGTCCTCGCCGCCGGCGGCATCGGCAGCGGCGAGCAGATCGCCGCCGGCCTCGCCCTCGGCGCCCAGGGTGCCTGGCTCGGCTCGCTCTGGCTCACCACCACCGAGGCCGACCTCCACTCGCGCGCCCTCACCGAGAAACTGCTCGCCGCCGGCTCCGGCGACACCGTCCGCTCCCGCGCCCTCACCGGCAAGCCCGCCCGCCAGTTGCGCACCGAGTGGACCGACGCCTGGGACGACCCGGCGGGCCCGGGCGCGCTCCCCATGCCGCTCCAGGGCCTGCTCGTCGCCGAAGCCGTCTCCCGGATCCAGAAGTACGAGATCCAGCCGCTGCTCGGCACTCCCGTCGGGCAGATCGTCGGCCGGATGACCGAGGAACGCAGCGTCCAGGCCGTCTTCGACGACCTCACCAGCGGGTTCGAGAGGGCGATCGACCGCATCAACCGCATCGCCGGCCGAGTCCGAGAGGCGTGACCGACATGACCGCGACGACGTCCACGACCCCCACCGCCGACCAGCAGCCCCCCAACGGCTTCTGGGCCCAGGCCGCCGCCGACCCCGGGCGCGCCGTCCTGGTGACCCCCGAGGGCGAGGAATGGAGCGCCGGCCGGCTGCACGCCGACGTCAACCGCCTCGTCCACGGCCTGCGCGCCGCCGGCCTGGAGAAGGGCGACGTCTTCGCCGTCGTCCTCCCCAACGGCGTCGAGTTCCTCACCGCCTACCTGGCCGCCTCCCAGGCGGGCTTCTACCTCGTCCCCGTCAACCACCACCTCGTCGGCCCCGAGATCGCCTGGATCGTCTCCGACTCCGGAGCCAAGGTCCTCATCGCCCACGAGCGCTTCGCCGACGCCGCCACCGCCGCCGCAGACGAGGCCGCCCTGCCCACGAGCCACCGCTACGCCGTCGGAGCGGTCGCGGGCTTCCGGCCGTACGCGCAGCTGCTCGACGGGCAGCCCGCGACCACCCCCGAGGGCCGCACGCTGGGCTGGGTCATGAACTACACCTCCGGCACCACCGGCCGCCCGCGCGGCATCCGCCGCCCGCTGCCCGGCAAGCTCCCGGAGGAGACGTACCTGGGCGGCTTCCTCGGCATCTTCGGCATCCGGCCCTTCGACGGCAACGTCCACCTGGTCTGCTCGCCGCTCTACCACACGGCCGTCCTCCAATTCGCGGGCGCCGCCCTGCACATCGGGCACCCGCTGGTCCTGATGGACAAGTGGACGCCGCAGGAGATGCTCCGCCTGATCGACGGCCACGCCTGCACGCACACCCACATGGTGCCGACCCAGTTCCACCGCCTCCTCGCCCTCCCCCAGGAGACGAAGGACGCGTACGACGTCTCCTCGATGCGGCACGCCATCCACGGCGCCGCGCCCTGCCCCGACCACGTCAAACGGGCGATGATCGACTGGTGGGGCCACTGCGTGGAGGAGTACTACGCGGCCAGCGAGGGCGGCGGAGCCTTCGCGACCGCCGAGGACTGGCTGAAGAAGCCGGGAACCGTCGGCAAGGCCTGGCCGATCAGCGAACTCGCCGTCTTCGACGACGACGGCAACCGGCTGCCCGCCGGGGAACTGGGCACCGTCTACCTCAAGATGAACACCGGCGGCTTCAGCTACCACAAGGACGAGGGCAAGACGCGGAAGAACCGGATCGGCGACTTCTTCACGGTCGGCGACCTGGGGCTGATCGACGAGGAGGGCTACCTCTTCCTCCGCGACCGCAAGATCGACATGATCATCTCGGGCGGGGTCAACATCTACCCGGCCGAGATCGAATCGGCCCTGCTCACCCACCCGGCCGTGGCGGACGCCGCCGCCTTCGGCATCCCGCACGCCGACTGGGGCGAGCAGGTCAAGGCGGTCGTCGAACCGGCCGAGGGCTTCGTCGCGGGCGACGCCCTGGCCGCGGAGATCCTGCACCACTGCGAGCGGCAGCTCGCCGGCTACAAGCGCCCCAAGACGGTCGACTTCATCGAGACGATGCCGCGCGACCCGAACGGCAAGCTCTACAAGCGGCGGCTGCGCGATCCTTACTGGGAGGGCCACGAACGCGCGATGTGAGCCCGCCGGCCGACCACGTCACCAGTACGTGAAGTCGTACACCCGGGCGCAATAGGGGTCCTCGACCTCCGAGGCGTTCTGATCGAGCTCGCCGCGTACGAGCGAGGGCAGCGCCGCCATCAGCGCGGTGCACCCCCCTCGTACGCGTCCCCCGCGGTCCAGCAGGGACAGGTCCACGCCGATCCGCGCCGCCGGTCCTGTCGGTCCTGCCGGTCCTGCCGGTCCATCGGTCCGGTCCACGTACAGCCGCACCGTGTCCGGGCCGGTCAGCAGGAATCCGCCGAGCAGCAGCTCGGGTCCCGCCCCGGACTCCGGGGGCGCGGAGAACGGGCTCGCTACGGAGAACGGGCTCAGCACGCAGACGGCGGCGTGCAGCGCGTCGCTGCGGTCGTACACGGGATCCTCGCCGAAGCGCACGGCCTCGGCGCCGGCGTCGACGACGGGGATGTCCAGCCCGTCCCGGAAAGCGGGCTCCGGCTGCGGCCCGGCGGCGAGCCGCCGCAGGGTCCCCTCGATCGCCGACCACGGGACGTTGGTGTCGTACGCGTCGAGCAGGGGCAGGTCGTAGGCGACCGACGTACTCAGATCGTGGCCGTCCCACAGGACCACACGGGTGAGCCACGGTCGACCGGGCGGTTGCAGCACACCGCGCACCGGCCGTCCCGCGCCCGGCCGCTCGGCCCCCGGCGCGGGGGAGACGTGGCGCAGCAACGCCCAGAGCACGGTGCGGTGCAGGTCGGTCAGTCCGCCCTCGGTCCAGTCCGACCGCGCGTCCGCTGAGGTCATGCCCCCATCCTCGGGCCCCCGAGCGTCCGGCCCGGGCGATCGGAACCCGCCACGCCGGGCGAATCCGTGAGAAGAGCCACGTCAAGGCACCTGAGGCGCGCCTTGCGGCGCACTTGAGGGACGCATCTGGCAACTTGGCAGATATGGGTACGACTAAGCGCAGATCCTTCCTGACCGACTGGACCGTCGTGGTCCCCGTGGTGGCGCTGGTCGCGCTCGTCCTCAGCTGGGGGCGGGACCTGCCCGGTTTCGCGGTGGCGCTCGTCGCCCTCTGCCTGGCCGGTGCGGTCCTCGCCGCCGTGCACCACGCCGAGGTCGTCGCCCACCGGGTCGGCGAACCCTTCGGCTCCCTCGTCCTCGCCGTGGCCGTCACCGTCATCGAGGTGGCGCTCATCGTCACCCTGATGGCCGACGGCGGCGACAAGTCCGCCTCGCTCGCCCGGGACACGGTCTTCGCCGCCGTCATGATCACGTGCAACGGGATCGTCGGCCTGTCGCTGCTCGTCGGCGCCCTGCGCAACCGGATCGCCGTCTTCAACCCCGAAGGGTCCGGCGCCGCCCTCGCCACCGTCGCGACGCTGGCCACCCTGAGCCTGGTCCTGCCGACCTTCACCACCAGCAAGCCAGGCCCCGAGTTCTCGGCCGCGCAGCTCATCTTCGCCGCCGTCGCCTCGCTCGCCCTGTACGGACTCTTCGTCGCCGTCCAGACGGTCCGTCACCGCAGCTACTTCCTGCCCGTGGACACCGGAACGGGCTCCGGCGACGCCGACGGTCACGCCGAGCCGCCCACCGTCCGCGCCGCCCTCCTCAGCCTCGGCCTGCTGCTGATCGCGCTCGTCGCGGTCGTCGGCGACGCCAAGGCCGTCTCCCCGACCATCGAACGGGCCGTCGCGGCCGCCGGCCTGCCCCAGGCGGTCGTCGGCGTGATCATCGCTCTGCTCGTCCTGCTGCCCGAGACCCTCGCCGCCGTTCGCGCCGCCCGCCGCGACCGCGTGCAGACCAGTCTCAACCTGGCCTACGGATCCGCCATCGCCAGCATCGGCCTGACCATCCCCGCCATCGCCCTGGCCTCGATCTGGCTCTCCGGCCCGCTCCTGCTCGGCCTCGGCCCGATCCACATGGTGCTGCTCGCGCTGACCGTCGTGGTCAGCGCCCTCACCATCGTCCCCGGGCGCGCCACGCTGCTCCAGGGCGGCGTGCACATCGTGCTGCTGGCCGCGTACCTCTTCCTGGCCGTCAGCCCGTGAGGGACCGGAAGCGCGACCGGGGCCAGGGCCGGGGCCGGGAAGAGGAACGCGGGCCGCGCATCACCGCCGTTCGCGGGCCAGGACCACCTTCAGCTTCGGCGACGTGAGGATGTCCCGCTCGCAGAAACGTGCCGTGACCCAGCGCTCCTCGGAGTACATCCGGGTCTGGTCGGCGTAGTACGGCGAGAGCGGGTTCGAGGACTGGCTGTACGTCAGCAGGGTGCGCGCCACCGGACAGCGGCCGCCGTTCCAGCCGACCGCCTGGATGTGGCTGGACCCGTGCGTGACCTCCGGGTAGCCGCCGGCCGCCGCGTTCCACGGCGCCTCGATCTTGTTCCAGACGCCGAGCGCCTCCGTACCGCCGCCCACCGGCAGCTTGCGTCCGCCCCGCACCACGAACTGGTGCTCACCCAGCGGGGCGTCCAGCGCGATCCCGGCCGCCTTCAACTCCGCCACCGCGTCCGCGAGCGCCCGCCCGATGCCGGGCGCCGCCCGGTTGAGCGTACGGGGGGTGCGTACGGGGTCGGCCGCCGAGAACGGCACCAGCCACAGGTCCTTGGCCGGCGTCGAGGCCGTCAGCCTGCGCCAGAACCGGTCGAAGAGCAGCGCGCCGCGGCTGGCACCGTCGGTCGTGCGGTCCCAGCCCGCCAGCACCGTGCAGGCCGCCGAGACGTCCACCGCAGCGCCGTCGCTCGCCGTCGCCGTCCCGCCCGGCAGACCGGCACACGCCTTCGCCGCGTCGGCCGCCGCCAGATCACCGGCCGGCACCCGGTTCGCGAACTGCTGTTCCTGAAGGTCGGCCACGGTCAGCCGGCCCCTCGCGGCCATCGCGGAGACGTCCTCGACCGCGCCGCGCGTGCGCAGCGAGCGCGGGGTGGCGACGTTGCCCCAGATCCGCTCGTAGCCCGTCAGCGGCCGGTCGGCGTTGGCCAGCCAGGCGCTGTCGTTGGAGTTCTCGGCGTACGGGGCGCCCTGTAGCGTCGGTGCCTTCCCCGGGCCGAAGACGCCCGGTTGCACCGCGTCCGGATCGGAGCCGATCGCGCAGTCACCGCGCGAACCGTCCAGCACCGCCAGCCCCGAGGCCGGGTACGTGGCCCGGCCCAGCGGGGTGGAGCAGCGGGCCGCCAGTTCGTCGGTGATCCGGGGGAGCACCTGGGTCTGGGTGAAGAGGGTGCCGCCCGCGGAGTCGGCGGCCACGGTGTTGACCCAGGGCAGGCCCTGGGTGCGCCCCAGCGCGTCCTGGATCCCGGCCACCGAGCGGGCCCTGCCCATCGCCAGGGCGGTGTCGGAGCCGCGCAGGTTCACCGCGTTCGGGTCGTTCAGCGCGTACGCCGTCCGGGCGGTCCAGGGCAGAGGCAGGCTCGGGCCGAGGTCCGAGACCACCGGTCCGTAGCGGGTCCACCACTGGGTGCGGGTGACCGGGGCGCCGCCCGCCACCGGGACGGTGACGGTCCGTCGGGTCATGCTCTCCGGCGTGCCGTCGACGAGGTAGGCGGTCGGGTCGGCCGGGTCCAGGGCGAGCTGGTGCAGGTTCACGGGGGTGCCGGTGGCGACCGTGTGGCTCCAGGCCACCTTCTCGTTGAAACCGACGTTGATCACGGCGGTGCCGAGCAGGGAGGCGCCCGAGACGTTCAGCTCACCCGGGATGGTCTGCTGGAACTGCCAGAAGCGGCGCCCGCCGTGCCACGGGTAGTGCGGGTTCCCGAGGAGCAGACCGCGGCCGTTCGCCGTGGTGGAGCCGGCGAAGGCCACCGCGTTGGAGCCCATGTCGTAGCGGCTGGTGTCGAAGAACTCCCGCGCGGCCTCGGCAGCGGCCGCCGGATCGGCGTCCTGCGGATCGGCGTCCTGCGGATCGGCGGCTTGGGGATCGGCGGCTTGCGGGCGCGCCGAGGGGCCGGCCGGGGTCCCCGCGGTGCCCGGGGGCTGCGCGGCCGTGATGCCGTCGATGCCGCGGCCCTGGCCGCCGAGGACCGAGACCGCGAAGGCGCGGGCGGCCACATCGGCCGTGGTGACCGGACGGACCCAGCCTGCGCCCTTGCACGCCGGGTCGGTGACCTCGTTCTGGGTCAGCCAGGCGTTGTACCCGGCGGCCCAGCCGCGCATCAGCTCCTTGAGGTCCTTGGTGGGACCGGCGGGGGCCGGTGTCGCCAGCAGCTTCTCCACCGTCCCGGACTCCCGCACCCCCTTGAAGTACAGGTCGCTGGAGAGGTTCTTCGTGGCCGAGGAGAGCGAGAAGTCGGGCGCGGCGTCGGCGCCGAACCAGCGGGAACGCTCACCGGAGACGGTCACGAACCCGTCGGCGAGGACGCAGACCTGGTCGGCGGCCTGGGCCCAGCCGGTGCCGAAGCCGAGCCGCGCGTAGTCGGGGGCGAGGATGTGCGGGATGCCGTTCTCGGTGTACCGGATGACGGCGGACAGACCGCCGCCGGCGGCCGTCCGGTCGTCGGGCGCCGGGGCCGCAGAGGCCTGCGGCACGGCGGCCGTCGCGGCGAGCAGAGCGGCGCCGGTGAGGGCGACGCGGCGGAGTATCGGACGAGTGCTGAGGTGCAACAGTCCTCCCAAGTAGCCTGTGGATGGGCGTGGTTACCCGTTGGACAGGCGGTACGTCCGTGCCCCCACACTCATTCAGCCGGTCCGATGATCTGTCAACATCCCGTTTGGTATCCGGTTATTGACCTTGGGTGTGCGGGAGGACGAGGATCGCGGCATGACGGCAGCGCGGGCACTGCGGGCAGTGCGGGACAACACGGTCGACGGGTTGGTGCACGACAGCGCGCGGCGGGTCCCCGACCGCCCGGCCGTGCGCTACGGCGAGCGGAGCTGGACGTACGCGGAACTCGACGCGGCCGTCACCACTGGCGCCGCCGTGCTGCGGGAGCGGTACGGACTGGCCACCGGGGACCGGGTCGCCACCTTCGCCCACAACAGCGACGCCTACCTCCTGGCCTACCTCGCCTGCGCCCGGGCCGGACTCACCCACGTCCCGGTCAACCAGAACCTCACCGGCGAGGACCTCGCGCACATCCTGGACGACTCCGGCAGCGCTTTGGTCCTCGCCGATCCCGACCTGGCCGGGCGGATCCCCGACGGGTACCGGGTACGGGCGCTGCGCGACGCCCCCGACTCCTTCCTGGCGGAGCTGGCCGATCCGCTGCCCTTCGAGGCCGACCGGGATCCGGACGCGCTGGTACAGCTCCTCTACACCTCGGGGACCACCGCCCTGCCCAAGGGCGCGATGATGACCCACCGGGCCCTCGCCCACGAGTACGAGAGCGCGATCGAGGCACTGGACCTGGCCGAGGACGACCGGCCCGTGCACTCACTGCCGCTCTACCACTCGGCGCAGATGCACGTCTTCCTGCTGCCGTACCTGGCGGTGGGAGCACGGAACACGATCGTGGACGCGCCGGTCGCGGAGCAGGTCTTCGACCTGGTCGAGGCAGGGGAGGCGGACAGCCTCTTCGCCCCGCCGACGGTGTGGATCGGCCTGTCCCAGCACCCGGAGTTCGCGGTGCGTGAGCTGGGCGCGCTGCGGAAGGCGTACTACGGGGCCTCGATCATGCCGGTCCCGGTCTTGGAACGCCTGCGCGAGCGGCTGCCCGGGCTCGGCTTCTACAACTGCTTCGGCCAGAGCGAGATCGGCCCGCTGGCCACCGTGCTCGGACCGCTGGAGCACGAGGGGCGGATGGACTCCTGCGGGCGGCCGGTGCGCCACGTGGAGGCGAAGGTCGTCGACGAGGACGGCAAGGACGTGCCGGACGGAACGGCGGGCGAGGTGGTCTACCGCTCGCCACAGCTCTGCCTGGGGTACTGGAACGACCCGGTGGCCACGGAGAAGGCCTTCCGGGCAGGCTGGTTCCGCTCGGGCGACCTCGCGGTGCGCGACGCACAGGGGTACTTCACGGTCGTGGACCGGGTGAAGGACGTCATCAACTCCGGCGGGGTGCTGGTCGCCTCGCGGCAGGTGGAGGACGTGCTCTATACCCATCCGGGCGTGGCCGAGGCGGCGGTGGTGGGGCTGCCCGACGAGCGCTGGATCGAGGCGGTCACCGCGGTGGTGGTCCCGCGCGGGGAGGCGGGGGAGGTGACGGAGGCCGAGCTGATGGCCTACGCGAGGGAGAGGCTCGCCCACTTCAAGGCTCCGAAGCGGGTGCTCTTCGTGGACGCCCTCCCGCGCAACGCCAGCGGCAAGATCCTCAAGCGGGAACTGCGCGACCGCTTCGCAAACCCCGGCCGCTGACACCCTGCCACCGACGCCGGGCCGCTGACGCCGGGCCGCTGACGGCAGGCCAGGGGAGTCCGGTCAGTCGGGGAGCCCGGCCGGGGGAGTCCGGCCGGGGGAGTCCGGCCGGGGGAGTCCGGCCGGGGGAGTCCGGCTTCTGGCGGCCGGCCGGGGGCTCGGTCAGTCGGGGCGTGGAGGGGGTGCGGCGGGGTCCTCGGGAAGGTAGAGCCCGCCGCGCCGCAGCCGCCGCCGGGTGAGGTGCTCGTGCACCAGCCGGCCGACGAGTGCGCCGCCGTAGACCACGAAGCCGACGCCGACCAGCCAGGACTGGACGACGAGCAGGGTGCCGAAGGGGCCGTAGATCACCGCGTTGGAGGCGATGAGCGGCGAGAACACCAGCTGCGAGAAGATCCGCAACCCCAGCAGCCCCAGGCTGGTCGCGACCGCGCCCGGCACCAGGGCGCGCCAGCGGACCCGGCCGCCGAGCAGCAGGCGCTGGGAGACGACGAAGAACAGGCAGGTGCCGACGAGGTCCCCCAGGGCGCCGAGCACCGTGCCGATGGCGTTGTTCGACGGAGAAGGGATCCCCACGAGCAGGGCGAGGTAGCAGACCAGCAGGGCGAGCCAGACGACGTGCAGCCACATGGTGTGCCACCGTGCGGTCGGTAGGTCCCAGACCTTCTCGTAGCCGGTCTGCACGGCCGACCCGAAGGTCAGGCCGAACACCGCGAGGGCGGCCAGACCGAACGCGGTGGTCCGCTCCAGTGCCAGGTCCGCGGCGCCGAACAGCATCTCGACCCGGATCCGCGAGGCCTCCGTCACCCCGAGGGCCTGGCCGAGCCAGCGGCCGAAGCCCGAGCCGCTCCCGGGTGCGGCGGCCGCCACGACCACCAGCAGCGGCACCAGGGTGAGGAAGCCGAGGGCTGCGAAGCCCATCGCCCGGTGCATCAGCTCCATCTCCCGGCCGCGGCTCCAGGCGAGCCCGATCTGGGAGCCCTGGAGCCGGTCGTAGAGCTGCCGGAGGGTGGAGATCACACCTCATGCACTACCCCCGAGCGCCGACCCGCTCCCGGGAGCCACCCCCAAATGAGTCCGAAGGGGTGGTTTCAGCCGCCCGGCCGCGTGTCCCTGACCTCCCCGGCTCCGCGGAGGTCGACCAGTCTCTTGATCTTCCCCACCGAACGCTCCAGCGTCTCCGGGTCGACCACCTCGACCCGGACGGAGACCCCGACGCCCTCCTTGACGGCCCGGACCACGGCGGCGGCAGCGTCCTGCCGTCGCTCGGCCTCCGTCTCCCGACGCGCCTCCACCCGCACCGTCAGGGCGTCCATCCGGCCCTCCCGGGTCAGCCGCAGCTGGAAGTGGGGAGCCAGGCCCGGCGTCCGCAGCAGGACCTCCTCGATCTGGGTCGGGTACACGTTCACCCCGCGCAGGATGATCATGTCGTCGCTGCGCCCCGTGATCTTCTCCATCCGGCGGAAGGCCGGCCGGGCCGTTCCGGGCAGTAGCCGCGTCAGGTCCCGGGTGCGGTAGCGGATGACGGGCATGGCCTCCTTGGTGAGGGAGGTGAACACCAGCTCGCCGGGCTCGCCCTCCGGCAGCACCGCGCCGGTCAGCGGATCGACCACCTCGGGATAGAAATGGTCTTCCCAGATGTGCAGGCCGTCCTTGGTCTCCGCGAACTCCTGCGCCACGCCCGGCCCGATGACCTCGGACAAGCCGTATATGTCCACCGCGTCGATGTCGAGCCGTTCCTCGATCTCCCGGCGCATCTCCTCGGTCCACGGCTCCGCGCCGAAGATCCCCGTCCGCAGCGAGGTGGCGCGCGGGTCGATCCCCTGGCGCTCCATCTCGTCCAGCAGGGTCAGCATGTAGGAAGGGGTCACCATGATGACCTCCGGCCGGAAGTCCTCGATGAGCCGGACCTGCCGGTCCGTCATCCCGCCCGATGCGGGCACGACCGTACAGCCGAGGCGCTCGGCGCCGTAGTGCGCGCCCAGGCCGCCGGTGAACAGCCCGTACCCGTAGGCGATGTGGATGATCTGGCCGGGCCGTCCGCCCGCCGCGCGTATGGACCGGGCGACGACGTCCGCCCAGGTGGCGAGGTCCCCGTCGGTGTATCCGACGACGGTCGGCCGTCCGGTGGTGCCGCTGGAGGCGTGGATGCGGCGCACCTGCGAGCGCGGCACGGCGAACATCCCGAAGGGGTACTGGTCGCGCAGATCGGCCTTGGTGGTCAAGGGGAACAGGGAGAGGTCGGCGAGGGACCTGCAGTCGTCGGGATGCACGCCGGCTTTGTCGAAGGCCTGCCGGTAGAAGGGCACCTTCTCGTACGCGCGGTGCAGGGTCGCGCGCAGCCGGGTGAGCTGGAGGGCGGCCAGCTCGTCGCGGCCCAGCCGCTCGCCCGTGTCCTGGAGATCCGTGTACACCGCCATGCCGTCACCTCATCGTGAGAACCGACCGATCATTCGGTAGATTGCCAGGAATCCGCAGGTTAAATCAATGACTCGAACGAGTGATCGTCTGTTCTGATGGCCCGCATGCCCACCTTCACCACGTACGACAGGACCGAACTCGTCTACCACCTCAAGGGGGAGGGCGAGCCCCTGATCTGCATCCCCGGCGGGGCCATGCGGGCCTCCGCGTACTTGGGCGACCTCGGCGGACTGGCCGCCGGGCGCCGTCTCATCCTGCTCGATCTGCGCGGCACGGGCGACTCCGCGATACCGGCGGACGAGTCGACGTACCGTGTCGACCACCAGGTGGCCGACGTCGAGGCGCTCCGGGCCCATCTGGGCCTGGAGCGCATGGACCTCCTCGCCCACTCCGCCGGTGGCAACCTCGCCCAGCTCTACGCGGCCGCGCACCCCGAGCGGCTGCGCCGGACCGTCCTGGTCACCCCGACCGCGTGGGCGGTGGACCTCCCGGTCACCGCGGAGGACCGGCTGGAGGGGGCCCGGTTGCGGGCGGGCGCCGAGCCGTACGACACGGCGATCGCGACGTACGAGCGGATCCTCGCGGACACCGCGCACGGCGAGGAGGACTGGGAGCTGGCCGCGCCGGTCTTCTACGGGAACTGGGACGCGACGGCCCGGGCGCACTGGGCGGCGAACGCGCGGCAGCAGAACGAGAAGGCCGCCGAGGCCTACGCCGGCCCCGGCGCCTTCGACCCGCCCGCCACCCGTGAAGCGCTCCGCCGGCTCACGGGTGAGGTCCTGGTCCTGGCCGCGGAACTGGACGGCAACCCCCGCCCCGCCCTGGCGGCCCGGCTCGCCACGCTGTTCCCGCGGGGCTCGGTCGACGTCCAGCCCGGGGCCGGCCACTTCCCGTGGCTCGACGACGCGGCCTGGTTCGCGGCCCGCGTGGAGCGGTTCCTGGCGGCGGGGGCCTGACCACGCGGTGCGGCGGGCCCGGGGCTCCCTTCCCGGCTACCGCGCCCAGGATCCCGCTCCTCGACCGTCCGGGCGGCGGGCGGCTGGCGGCTGGCGGCTGGCGGCCGGTGGGCGGCGGTCCTTCAAGATCGACGGGGTGGCAGACTGGCCGGCCGTACCGCGAACCGAGAGGATCGACATCATCGTGCGACGGATACTGGTGCTCATAGCCGTGGCGTCACTGGCCTTGACGGCATTGGCGGCGGCCGTGGTGGCCGTCGGCGCGTTCTTGCTGCGGGACCTCGGCCCACTGCCCCCGCGATTCTCCGGTCCGCCGCTGCCTGCCGACACGGTGGTGTCGGAGATGACCTCCATACTCGCGGCGGAGGGCATCACGGTGGAGAGGGACCCCTCCGGGGGGCTGGGCAAGTGCCACGAACGGCTGTCCGGACGGCATGCGCCGGAGACGGTGGACGCCGCCCTGAAGGCGGCCTTCGCGCGGGCCCGTTCCGAGTACGGCTGGCAGCCGGGCCCCGACCTGGGCGGGGAGAAGCTGACCCTGACGAAGAACAACTGGACGGTCCTGACCGGCTTCTCGGGCGAGGTGCCACCGGGTTGGCAGGCGCCGGTCTTCCTGTCGCTGACCTGTGTGGGAGGCGACGACGCCTCCACCGCCCCCACGGCGCCTTCCGCCCCGGCCCTCACGCCCGCGCCCTCGTCGTCCTGAGCGAGCGCCGGGGCGTGGACCCGTACGGGGCTCGTCGGCCGGGGCCTTCCAAAGCCCGGCGCAGGCGTCGGGTCCGGGGCCGGCGCCGCGGGACCACGGGAGGGTGCGGGGGCAAGGAGGGAACCGCGCGAACGTCGGGCGGATCAGCCGTCAGGTTCACCTCCGTCTGCGGCGCAGGAGGCCAGTACGCGTCCTGCGGGTGCCAAGCGGCCGGCCCCTCGCCCTCCGGAATCGTCCCGTCCTGCGAAGTCCAACTGGTGCCGACACGGCACGCCCCCACGGTCGCCGAGTTGATCAATATGGTCCGGTCCGGGGCCGATAGCGTCCGTGCCCAGTTGTCGGAAACGAGCACACGGGAGGGTGAGCCGTGGGTACGTACTGCGAACGGCACCCTCGGCCTGAGCCGCAGTGTCGTCCCGCTCCGCACCAAGCGCGACGGCAACGGGGTCGATCTGGACGCCACACTGGCGGACCGCGGCCGCAGCCTCGCGTCGCAGCGCGGTCACCGGTTTCCCGAAGGCGCGCGGGCTCAGCCCGGTGAACGGGGCTATCTAGGAGGTTTCTGACGCCGTGCTCGCACCAGCCACACCAAGGTCATCTCACCCGGGGCCGGTAGCTCCTGGACGGCCTCATGTCGACCGTAGAGTGCGGTCATGGATGAGATCCCCTGGTTCGAGTACGACGAGGACGACCTGGACGTCGCCCAACGCGCGTTCGTGGACGTTCTGGCCGAACGAGCGGGATCCTGGCTGGTGGATCCGCTCGACACGGTCGTGCTGCCCTCGGCGTGCACCTTCGACGGCCAGCTGATCGTCTATCTGGACATCGGTGACTCGCAACGCAACCAGGGAGTTCTGACGGTGGGCGCCCACTTCGACGGGTCCACCGTCCGTGGGGGCGAACTCCACAACCAGGACTTCACTATCCAGCAGTCCGCGAATGAGTTCGTCTTCGGAGCCGCGGGCACCCCCACGGAGCTGGGGAACAGAGTGGCGGAGTGGTTCGAAGCGGTCCTCGCGCGACCTCTGGTTCGCTGGGAATGGCATCACGAGGGAAGGACGTACGCAGTCCGCTACGAGTACGCAGATACCGGGAGAGGCCTCTGCGAGGGCTTCGAGACCCCCCTGGCCCCCGACGCACTGCGGAAGAGGATGGCCGCGGACGGCGTGATCCGAGGCCGAGGGCGGATCAACCGTGCCGGCCTGGGCCAACCAGACGTGATCGCACGCGTCCGCGGCGTCCACCGGGATCAGTAGGTGCGGGACACCCTTAGCGTGAGGTGATCCCGGGCGCCGATCTCAAGGTCACAGCCGTTCAAGCTGGTCGCATCTCCTGGAGCGCCCGGCCCCGCGACGGGGAAGTCCTGCGCACGAGTCCTCAATAGCGCCGGCGGCCCCGGCTGCACAGGCTCGACCACCCGCGGAGAGCGGGGACCTACGCGACCACCTCGCCCCCCACGAACGGCGCGGCAGCATCATCGCGGGTGGACTTGCCGCCCTCGTACACCAGTCCCGGCCGGCGGTCAGCTTCCCCGCATCCGCATCCGCATCCGCGTCCGTGAACCCGTACGCCGACGCGACGAAACGGAACTCGTCACAGATCCACTCACGCGCAACCGTCTCGATCCCGCTCCCGGCCGCCACGAACTCCCTGTCCAGCAGGTTGAACTCCTCCGTCGCAGCCTGGGTGAGCGCGTACAAGGTCTCCAGGTCCGACGGCTGCTCGCCTTCGATCCGCTCGCACAGCCGCAGCAGGAACGCCCGTCCCGCCACCTGCTGGTTCGCGAGCGGCACGGTACCTCTGTCGGTCCCTCTCCCCCTCCACGAAGAGCCACTGCGCCGATCGTGCACCAGTGGCTAGACGGGCCCCGGCGGCGAGCCGGCGGGTGCGGACGGTCACTCCGTGTCCGCCTCCGTTGCCACCGCCTTTGCCCAGCGGTAGTCCGCCTTGCCGCTCGGGGACCGCTGGATGGCGGGCGCGATGACCAGCTGCCGCGGGATCTTGTAGCCCGCCAGCCTGGTGCGGCAATGGCTCTGGATCTGGTCCAGGGACGGCGCCTCGGCGCCCTCCCGTACCTGGACCACCGCGGCCACGTGGTTGCCCCAGGTCGGATCCGGGACCCCGGCCACCAGGGCGTCGTACACGTCGGGGTGGGACTTCAGGGCCTGCTCGACCTCCTCCGGATACACCTTCTCGCCGCCCGTGTTGATGCACTGCGAGCCGCGACCCAGCACCGTGACGATGCCCTGCTCGTCGACGGTCGCCATGTCGCCGAGCAGCACCCAGCGCTCCGCACCCTTCTGGAAGAAGGTTTCGGCGGTCTTCCCCGGGTCGTTGTAGTAGCCGAGCGGGACGTGTCCGCGCTGGGCCAGGCGGCCCGGCTCGCCCACCGCCACCGGCTCGTGCGTCACCGGGTCCACCACCTGCGTACGGTCGTTGACCTCCAGGCGGAAGCCCTTCTCCGGGCCGGAGTCGTCCGTCGCCCGACCGTTGGACCCGGACTCGGACGACCCGAAGTTGTTCAGGAGCAGCACGTTCGGCACCAGCCGCTGGAACTCGGCGCGCACCGTCTCCGACATGATCGCCCCGGACGAGGAGACGCTGAACAGCGACGACAGGTCCGTGCCCTTGAGCGGGCCGTTCAGGGCGTCGATCAGCGGCCGCAGCATGGCGTCGCCGACCAGCGACACGCTGGAGACCTTCTCCTTCTCGATCGTACGGAGCACTTCCTCGGGCGCGTACTTCCGGTGGATGACCACCCGCTGGCCGTAGTTGAAGGCGATGAACGAGGTCAGCGTCGACGTCCCGTGCATCAGTGGGGGCGCGGGGAAGAAGGTGAGTCCGGCGCCGCGCGCCGCGACCCGTTCGGCCAGTTCCTCGGGCCGCTTCACCGGTTCGCCCGAGGGCTCGCCGCCGAAGAGCCCGGCGAAGAAGAGGTCCTCGGCCCGCCACATCACGCCCTTGGGCATGCCCGTCGTGCCGCCGGTGTAGATGATGAACAGGTCGTCGGGACTGCGCGGCGGGAACCCGCGCCCGGGAGATCCGGCCGCCTCGGCGTCCGCGTACGGGACCGGCGCGATCGACGGCTCGGGGGCGCCCTCGGGGGCCCGGCCGACCCGGATCAGGTGCCGGAGCTTCGTCGTCTGCGGCAGTGCGGCCGCGACCCGCTCGGTGAACTCGCCCTCGAAGACGAGGGCGGCGAGATCGGCGTCGTCGTAGAGGTAGACCAGCTCCTCCTCCACGTACCGGTAGTTCACGTTCACCGGGACGAGTCGGGCCTTCAGGCAGGCGAGCACCGTCTGCAGGTACTCGATCCCGTTGTAGAGGTGAAGTCCCAGGTGCTCGCCGGCCGTCAGGCCGCTGTCGAGCAGGTGGTGCGCGATCCGGTTCGCCGCCGCGTCGAGCTCCGCGTACGTCAGGCGGCGCTCGGCGCCGGTCCCGGGGTGGTCCACGTACACGAGGGCCTCGCGGTCCGGGACCACGTCCACGACCGACTCGAACAGGTCGGCAAGGTTGTACTCCACCGTTCCTCCTGACCCCGTGACTGGTCTGCTCCGGCGGTCATTAGAGCGCCGGAGACGGCAACTGGGAAGGGCACCGCTCAAGAAATCTGACTGAGTGTCAGAAAACTATTGAACTGCACCCTCCCCTACTGCAACCTGTTCTAGGTCTTGAGACGGGAGGACGGCAATGGGTGGGACGGAACACCTGACCGTGGATCGCCGCGGCGCCACGCTGGTGCTCACCATGAACAGGCCCGAGGCGAAGAACGCGCTCTCGCTGCCGCTGCTGGTGGGGCTGTACGACGGCTGGCTGGAGGCGGACGCCGACGACGGGATCCGCTCGGTGGTCCTCACCGGCGCGGGCGGGGACTTCTGCGCCGGAATGGACCTCAAGGCCCTGGCCGGGAAGGGAATGGCGGGCGACCAGTACCGGGACCGCCTCAAGGCCGACCCCGACCTGCACTGGAAGGCGATGCTGCGCCACCACCGGCCGCGCAAGCCGGTGATCGCGGCGGTGGAGGGCTACTGCGTGGCCGGCGGGACCGAGATCCTGCAGGGCACCGACATCCGGGTGGCGGCCGAGGGCGCGACCTTCGGGCTGTTCGAGGTCAAACGCGGGCTGTTCCCGATCGGCGGCTCCACGGTGCGGCTGCCGCGCCAGATCCCGCGCACGCACGCCCTGGAGATGCTGCTGACCGGCCGCCCGTACTCCGCCGCCGAGGCCGAGCGGATCGGGCTGGTCGGGCGGGTGGTGCCGGACGGTACGGCGCTGGCGGCGGCCCTGGAGATCGCGGAGCGGATCAATGCGTGCGGGCCGCTGGCGGTGGAGGCGGTCAAGGCGTCGGTCTACGAGACCGCCGAGCTGACGGAGCGGGAGGGGCTGGCCTCGGAGCTCCTGCGCGGGTGGCCGATCTTCGACACCGCCGATGCGAGGGAGGGGGCGCGGGCGTTTGCGGAGAAGCGGGCCGCGGTGTATCGGCGCGAGTAGTTGGGGCCGGGCCTGGCTGGGCTGCGGCCCGCCCTTGCCCGTGGCTGCCGCCTGCCGCCTGCCGCCTGCGCCTGTGCCCGGGTGCGGCGCCGTTGCCGGGGGCGCTGCCCCCGGACCCCCGCGCCTCAAACGCCGGCGGGGCTGGAGGGTCGCCTCAAACGCCGGCGGGGCTGGAAGGGTGCCGGCGGGGCCGGAGGGGTGCAGGCGGGGAGGGAAGGGTGTCCCGAACGGGAAGGGCGCCGGCGGGGCTGGAAGGGCGGGGCTTGGACGAGGGCCTCGAAGTGAAGACCACCGAATCGATCGCATCGGAGAACCGTCATGACAGCTGCCTCCCCACCGGAGATCCTCCGCGCGCCCCTCATCGTCGAGTTCCCCTTCACCCGGTCCCTCGGGCCCGTCCAGAGCGCCTTCCTCACCGGGCTGCGGGAAGGCACCGTCCTCGGCGTGAAGACCTCGGACGGCAAGGTGATGGTCCCGCCCGTCGAGTACGACCCCGTCACCGCCGAGGAGATCCGCGAGCTCGTCGAGGTCGCCGCCACCGGCACCGTCACCACCTGGGCGTGGAACGACCGGCCCCGCCCACAACAGCCCCTGGACACCCCCTTCGCCTGGGTGCTGGTCAAGCTCGACGGCGCCGACACCGCCCTCCTGCACGCCCTCGACGCGCCCGGCCCCGACGCCGTCCGCACCGGCATGCGCGTACGGGTCCGCTGGGCCGCCGAGCGCAGCGGCGCCATCACCGACATCGCCTGCTTCGAACCGTACGACGGCCCCGCCGGCGGGGAGGCCGTCCCGCACGACGGGGGCTTCGACGACGCCGTCACCGGCATCGTCGCCGAGGCCCGCCTCGACTACGTCTACAGCCCCGGCCGCGCCCAGACCGCCTACATCGCGGCCCTCTCCGAGCGCCGGACCGTCGGCGAGCGCTGCCCCTCCTGCCACAAGGTGTACGTCCCGCCGCGCGGTGCCTGCCCCACCTGCGGGGTGGCCACCACCGACCGCGTCGAGGTCGGCCCGGCCGGCACCGTCACCACCTACTGCATCGTCAACATCAAGGCTGCGCATACGGCGAATCTCGACATCGAGGTCCCCTACGTCTACGCCCACATCGCCCTCGACGGCGCCGACCTCGCCCTCCACGGCCGGATCGGCGGCATCCCCTACGACCAGGTCCGCATGGGCCTGCGCGTCGAGCCCGTATGGACCGAAGGCGGCCGCTACCCCGACCACTACCGCCCCACCGGCGAACCGGACGCGGACTACGACGCGTACAAGGAGCTCATCTGATGTCCCGATACGCCCGCGAGGTCGCGGTGGTCGCCTTCGCGCAGAGCGACCACCTGCGCCGCACCGACGAGCTCAGCGAAGTCGAAATGGTCATGCCGGTCCTGCACCAGGTGCTGGCCGCCACCGGCCTCAAGGCCGGCGAGATCGGCTTCACCTGCTCCGGCTCCAGCGACTACCTGGCCGGCCGGGCCTTCTCCTTCACCATGACCCTCGACGGGGTCGGCGCCTGGCCGCCGATCTCCGAATCGCACGTCGAGATGGACGGGGCCTGGGCCCTCTACGAAGCCTGGGTCAAGATCCAGACCGGCGAGGCCGACACCGCGCTCGTCTACTCGTACGGGAAGTCCTCACCGGGGTCGGTGCGCGACGTGCTGACCCGCCAGCTGGACCCGTACTACGTCGCCCCGCTCTGGCCCGACGCGGTGGCCCTGGCCGCCCTCCAGGCCCAGGCCCTGATCGACGCGGGCGAGACCGACGAGCGCGCCCTGGCCGCCGTCGGAGCGCGCAGCCGGGACGCGGCCACCGCCAACCCGCACGCCCAGCTCCGCGGCCCCGCCCCACAGGGCGACTACCAGGTCAGGCCGCTGCGCACCGGAGACTGCCCGCCCGTGGGCGACGGCGTGGCCGCCGTGGTCCTGGCCGCCGGCGACCTCGCGCGCCGACTGTGCGAACGCCCCGCCTGGATCACCGGCATCGACCACCGCATCGAGGCCCACGGCCTGGGCCTGCGCGACCTCACCGACTCCCCGTCCACCCGGCTCGCCGCCGAACACGCGGGCGTCTTCGAAGCCCCGGTGGACACGGCCGAACTGCACGCACCGTTCTCCTCCCAGGAGGTCGTGCTCCGCAAGGCCCTCGGACTCGCCGACGACGTGACCGTCAATCCCTCCGGGGGAGCGCTCGCCGCCAATCCGATGATGGCCGCCGGCCTGATCCGCATCGGCGAGGCGGCCGCCCGGATCCACCGCGGCGCATCGCGGCGGGCCGTCGCCCACGCCACCTCCGGCCCCTGCCTCCAGCAGAACCTGGTCGCCGTTCTGGAACTGGAAGGGGACGCACGGTGAGCAAAGAGCCCGTGGCCATCGTCGGGATCGGCCAGACGAAGCACGTGGCGGCCCGCCACGACGTGTCCATCGCCGGACTGGTCCGCGAGGCGGCGGCGCGCGCCCTCGCCGACGCCGAACTGACCTGGGCGGACATCGACGCGGTCGTGATCGGCAAGGCCCCCGACTTCTTCGAGGGGGTGATGATGCCCGAGCTGTACCTGGCGGACGCCCTCGGCGCGGTCGGCAAGCCCATGCTGCGCGTGCACACGGCCGGTTCGGTCGGCGGGTCCACCGCCCTGGTCGCCTCCAACCTGGTGGCCGCCCGCGTCCACCGCACCGTCCTCACCCTCGCCTTCGAGAAACAGTCCGAATCCAACGCCATGTGGGGCCTGTCGCTCCCCGTCCCCTTCCAGCAGCCGCTGCTCGCCGGCGCGGGCGGCTTCTTCGCCCCGCACGTGCGCGCGTACATGCGGCGCACCGGCGCGCCGGACACGGTGGGCTCGCTGGTCGCGTACAAGGACCGGCGCAACGCGCTCAAGAACCCGTACGCGCACCTGCACGAGCACGACATCACCCTGGAGAAGGTCCAGGCGTCACCGATGCTGTGGGACCCGATCCGCTACTCGGAGACCTGCCCCTCCTCCGACGGGGCGTGCGCGATGGTCCTTACCGACCGGGCGGGCGCGGCCCGTTCGCCGAAGCCGGCGGCCTGGGTGCACGGCGGGGCGATGCGCAGCGAGCCCACCCTCTTCGCGGGCAAGGACTTCGTCTCCCCGCAGGCCGGCAAGGACTGCGCGGCCGACGTCTACCGCCAGGCCGGCATCACCGACCCGCGCCGGGAGATCGACGCGGTCGAGATGTACGTGCCGTTCTCCTGGTACGAGCCGATGTGGCTGGAGAACCTCGGCTTCGCGGCGGAGGGCGAGGGCTGGAAGCTCACGGAGGCGGGGGTCACCGAACTCGACGGGGACCTTCCGGTCAATCCGTCGGGCGGTGTGCTGTCCACCAATCCGATCGGCGCCTCCGGCATGATCCGCTTCGCGGAGGCGGCCCTCCAGGTCCGCGGCCGGGCCGGGGAACACCAAGTTCCGGGAGCCCGTCGGGCGCTGGGCCACGCGTACGGCGGTGGCGCGCAGTTCTTCGCCATGTGGTTGGTGGGGGCACAGGAGCCGACCTCCTGAACACGGGCCCGGCCGACGACGGAGGGGTCGGCCGGGGAGCCGGATGAGCCGGACCGGCCACGGGTGACTCACCGTGGCCTGTCCGGCACCCGCTGCGGTGGTTAACCTTGCCCCCGGACGACGTACCGGGAGGAGCACGCACGTGGCCGAGAGCATGACTTCACAGCCCCTTGCTGGTTGGGGGAAGCCGGACCTCGATCTCACCGGGGCGGACTGGCAGTCGAGCAGCCGGGGAGTGGGTGACGTCCAGATCGCCTTCGTCGAGGGCTTCATCGCGATGCGCAACAGCGAGCGTCCCGAGAGCCCTTCACTGATCTTCTCGCCGGACGAGTGGCACAAGTTCGTACTGAACGCGCGGGGCGGTGAGTTCGACCTGACCTGACCCCGACCGGGCGGTCCCGCGGGCCCGACCCCGGGCCGGGGCGTCGGGCGCGTACGGCCACCTGCGGCCACGTACGAGCTGCGATCCTCCGCCCGGGGGCCTTGCGGCAGGGCGCCCCTACGGAGCCTGCGGCCTTCTGCGGAAACGGTGTTGCGCCCGGTGCGGGCGGCGCCGATGCTGACCGGCCGGAGGCGGTAGAGATGATCAACGTGGTGTTGAAGCTGTCCGTGCGCGACTTGAGGCCCGCGGACCTGGCGTCGTGCGGGTGGGCGGGGTCCGAAACGCATCTGGCGGGCGTCGCCCGGCAGTTGGAGCGCGCCCGGCTCGGCGAGGTCGACTACCTCGCGGTCTGCACCGGGACGGACGTCCCCGTGGCCAAGGGAGGCGTCGACTACCGGGCCAAGGAGGGCGTCGGAACGCTGTGGCAGTTGGCCGTCCACCCCGCATTGCAGTCGTGCGGGATCGGCACGTTCTTGATCGGGGCGGCGGAGCTGCGGATCAGGAACCGCGGGCTGCTCCACGCCGAGCTGGGCGTGGAGGAGGACAACACCCGGGCGCGGGCCCTGTACGAGCGGCTGGGCTACGTCGCCCGGGGCCGCCGGCCCGATGCGTGGACGGAGCAGGCCCCGGACGGATCGCTGCGCCGCCACGAGGCGATGTGCACCGTGATGCGCAAGCGGCTCGCGTAGGCCGGGTGGTACCGCGGCGGTCTACGAGCCTCCCACGAGGTACGGCTGACGCGAACCTCCTGCGCGGAGGCAGGCATGCGGCGGCGCGCTGTACGCGACGGTGCGGCGGGAGGGGGGTCGAGGCCGTCTGGGACGGCTGGCGGAACCCGGCCGGCGGGAGCGTCGACCTACCGGAACTCCCGTGCCGCTCTCGACCGCGGCTGGGGGCGGCCCGCCCGGACGGTGACGGGCCTGCTGGCGGAGCGGCATCGGGCGGACGCGGACCGGCCGCGGCTCCAGTTCGGCGTCGCCGGACGTCGGCGACGGCGATCCGGCGGCCGAGGGGCTGCACCCGGCGGCACGCCTGGCGGGCGGCGACCGGCAGCACATGGCCGAGGTGCGGGGCCGGACCTGGCACCACGCCCAAGACCACGCATGAGCCGGCCCCCGGCACTCACCCCGACCGGGCCCGCTCCACCTGCGCGGGGCCGGACCACCGATCGGGGGACCACGGCCGACCCCTCGACGCGGCCCGCCGGCCCACCGGCCCGGACGAACGGCGATCCGGCGGCCGAGGCGGTCATCGGCCCCGGCGGGGCGGGTGCACCGCGGGCGGGCCCCGATGAACCGGCCGTGACCCGCGCACTGGGTAGGGTGGCCACATGAGCGGAGAGCACGACCTGCGGAAACTCCTGAGCGGCATGCGGCCCGAGCTGAACGAGGGGCGGTACGTCTTCTGCGCCGTCGACGGCACCACCGTCCCCGCCGGAACCACCCCCGTCGCCACCGTCCTCGAACCCGAGGGCCTCACCCTGGTGCTGCGCCAGGAGGACGCCGATGCGGCCGGCCTCGCCTACGACTACACCGCCGGCTGGATCACCCTGCGGATCCACTCCGCCCTCGACGCCGTCGGGCTCACCGCCGCCTTCGCCACCGAACTCGGCGCACATGGTCTGAGCTGCAACGTCATCGCCGGCTACCACCACGACCACCTCTTCGTGGCCGCCGACCGGGCCGCCGAGGCCGTGGCCGTCCTGGAGGACCTCGCGGCCCGTTCCCTACACGACTGACGCTCCCCGGAAAAGAAGATCGGATTCTTTTCCGCACTGGGATCCCTCGCGCTGCGCGCGGGCGTACGCTGAACCCCCGAACAGGCCTGGGGGGTACCAGCCATGACGGACCGCCGGACCCGCACACGGCGCACCATGGTCGAACGCGATGCCGAACTCGCGATCGTCGACGAAGCCCTGGACCAACTCACCGGTCCCGGGCCGGACGCGGGCGGAGCGCTGCTCGCCTTCTCCGGTCCCGCCGGCCTCGGCAAGACCACCCTGCTCGCCGAACTGCGCCGCCGCGCCCTCGCCCGCAACTGCACCGTCCTCGCCGCCCGCGGCGGCGAGCAGGAGCAGACCCAGCCCTTCCACGTCGCCCGCCAGCTCATCCAGCCCCAGCTCGCCGGCACCTCCGAGCAAGAGCTGCGCGCCGCCCTCGGTGGCTGGTACCCCATCGTCGGCCCGGCCCTCGGACTCTGCGCCCCCGAACAGGGCGTCCCGCCCGACCCCCAAGGCCTGCGCGACGGGCTCGACTGGGTGCTCACCCACCTCGTCGTCAAGCGCGCCCCCGTCGCCCTCGTCCTGGACGACGCCCACTGGGCCGACCCCGAGTCCCTCGGCTGGCTCGCCGCCTTCGCCCCGCGCGCCGAACACCTCCCGCTGCTCCTCGTCGTCGCCTACCGCCCCGACGAACTGCCCGAGCACGCCGACGCCTTCCGTACGCTGCCCGGCCGGGCGGGACAGCGCCCGCTGCCCCTGGCCCCGCTCACCCCGGCCGCCGTCGCCACCCTGGTCCGCGAGGCCGTCGGCCCCCACGCCGACGACGCCTTCTGCCAGGAGGCCTGGGCCGTCACCACCGGCAACCCCTTCGAGGCCGTCGAACTCACCGCCAAGGTCCGCGGCAAGGGCCTGACCCCGGTCGAGGCGAACGCGCCGCAGCTGCGCGACCTCGCCGCAGCCCAGCGCGGCAGCGGCCTCGTCGCCCGCCTCGAACGGCTCGGTCCCTCCACCGTCCGCTTCGCCTGGGCCTGCGCCGTCCTCGGCACCGCCATCCCGCAGGACATCGCCGCCCGGGTCGCCGCACTCGGCGCCGAGGAGGCCGTGGACGCCACCCGGCGGCTGCGCGACGCCCGCATCCTCTCGGCCGCCGCCGCCGAGGAACCCGACGCCGAGGCCGGGCTGGAGTTCGTCCACCCCCTCATCGCCACCGCCATCTACCGCGCCATCCCCGACGCGCTCCGCGTCGCCCTCCACGGCAAGGCCGCGGCGGCCGTCGTCGACGCCGGGCTCGGCTCCTCCGCGGCCGCCCGCCACCTGCTGGAGACCCACCCCGAGAACGACCCCTGGGTGGTGCGCACCCTGCGCGAGGCCGCCGGCGAGAACCTACGGGCCGGCGCCCCCGAGGCCGCCCGCCGCCAGCTCGCCCGCGCCCTGCTCGAACCCCCGGACTTCGACGAACGCGCCGCCGTCCTCTACGAACTGGGCTGCGCCTCCCTGCTCACCGAGCCCGCCAACACGGTCAACCACCTGCGGGCCGCACTCGCCGAGCCCTCCGACGACCCGGCCCTGCGCCAGGGCATCGTCATCCGGCTCGCCCAGGTCCTCGCGCACAGCGACCGGCTCGCCGAGGCCTCGGAATCGCTCGCGCGGGAGATCCCGTACACCCAGGACGTGCGCGCCCGGCTGCGCCTGCAGTCCGAGCAGTTCATGTGGGACGCCTTCAACGCCGCCGAGACCGACTCCCCGGCCCGCTCCCGGCGGCTCGCCCGCCTCGCCGACCGGCTGACCGGGCGCGACCTCACCGAGCGGTACATCATCGGGCTGCGCGCCTGGGACGCCTGTCTGCGGGGCGAGCCGGTCGACGTGGTGCTGCACCACGCCGGACGGGTGCTGGAGCAGCCCTTCAGCTGGGCCCACGAGGACCGCGGCTTCGAGGTCCCGGTCCTGGTCGCGATGGCCCACATGTACACCGACCGGCCCGGACGTGCGGAGGAGCTGTTCGAAGCGGGCACCGCCGAGTTCGAACGGCACGGCTGGCGCGGGGCGCACCTCTCCTTCGCCTACAGCCTGCGGGCCTACGTCCGCTACCGGCGCGGGCGGCTCGTGGAGGCCGAGGAACTGGCCCGGGCCGGACTGCACCTCGCCGAACGCGTCGGCCGGCGTACCCCCGTGCACTGGTACGCCATAGCCATCCTCCTCACCACCCTGCTCGCCCGGGGCCGGCCCGAGGAGGCCTGGGAGCTGGCCCGGGAGCACGAGTACGGGAGCCCCTTCCCCGCGGCCGTGGTCTTCCCCGACTCGCAGACCGTCTACGCCGAACTGCTGCTGTCCCGGGGCGAGGTGCAGGCCGCGGCCGTCGAACTGGAGGCGGTCGACCGGCGGCTGACCCCGCGCGGCATCCAGAATCCGGCCTGGTGCCCGTGGCAGCTGCACCTCGCCCGGGCGGTGGCCGCGGACGATCCGCAGCGCGCCCGCGCCCTGGCCGACGACGCCGTCCGACGTGCCCGCGCCTTCGGCGCCGCCTCGGGCATCGGCCAGGCGCTGCGCGTGGCGGCGCAGGTCGCCGCCCCCGAGGAACGGGCCGGGCTCCTCCAGGAGGCGGTCACCCTGCTCTCGGCCTCACCGGCGGGCTACGAACTGGCCTGCGCCCTGGCCGCCCTCGGCACCGAGCTGCGGGACGCGGACGTGCTGATGCAGGCCGTGGTGACGGCGCGGGAATGCGGTGCGGACGGGCTGGCCGCGGAGACCACCGACACCCTGCTGGGACTCGGCGGTGCCCTGCCGTGCGGGCTGGCCTGGGAAGACGGGCTCACGGAGGAGGAGCGGCAGGCGGCGGACCTCGCGGTGCGCACCGAGAAGGAGACCGTGCCGGAAGCCGTGGTGCTGCCCGCGCCGGACTGGGCACTGTCGGCGGCCTGCCGCAAGCTGGGCACCGACCGGCCCGGGCTCAGGGACGCACTGGAGGCGTTCGCCCGTAGCTCAACGTGATCGGGTCCGCCGCCCGGTGGGCAAGCATGCTCGTATGGATCATGCCGAAAGACTCGCCCCCTTCCGGACCGAGGCGGCGGCGTTCGAGAAGGCCGTGCGCCGGGCGTTCGACCTCGGAGAGCCGGTGCCCGCGGTCCCCTCGTGCCCCGGTTGGACGGTCGCCGACCTGGTCCGCCACCTGGGCGGAGTGCACCGCTACCTCGCGCACGTCCTGCGCGAACGACTCACGGCCCCGGCCGACCCCGCCGGCCTCACCCTCCCCGAGGTCCCCGACGCCCCGGACGGGCTGACCGACTGGTTCGCGCAGGGCGCCCGGGAGCTGGCCGAGCTCTTCGACGAGCTGGGGCCGGACACGTCGGTCTGGACCTGGTCGGTGGAGCAGACCACGGGGTTCTGGCTCCGGATGCAGCTGATCGAGCTGGCCGTGCACCGCTGGGACGCCGAATCCGCGACCGGCACCGCGGGCCGCCTCGCCCCGGACGTGGCCGCGGACGCCGTGACCCAGACGATCGAGGTGATGGCCCCGGCCCGCCGCGGCTGGCAGCAGGCGCCGCCGGGCACGGGGGAGAGGTACCGCTTCCGGCGTACCGACGGCCCGGAATCCTGGACGGTCGTCTTCTCGGGGGACCAGGTCCTGCTGGAGCCGGGTTCCACCGGCCCGGCGGACGTCGAGGCCTCCGGCACCGCCTCCGACCTCGCCCTGTTCCTCTGGCGCCGCCTGCCGCCCTCCGCCCTGCAGGTCACCGGCGACGCAGCCCTGCTCCCGTACTGGTTCACGCTCGTCCCACCGATCTGACGGGCCGGGCCGGGGGGCCCGGTCCGGACAGGTCCCCGGATGCGGGCCCCCGGGCCGGAAAACCCGCGCGGCCACGTACCATGGCGGCATGTCCTTCCTCCGCCGCCACCGCGCCGCCACTCCCGCCGGCCCGGACTTCGACGTCCTGGCCATGGACCCGGGGGACTGGCCGGGCAATCTCGGGGCCGGGCTGCTGCCCGCGCCCGACGGCAGCTGCCAGGGTGTCTTCCTCCGCTACGACCTCTTCGGCGGACGCGGCCCCGCGATGATCATCGGGAACCTCCCGGAGGGATCCCCGGCCCGCGACCTCACCGACGGCCAGATCCCCTTCGAGGTGGCCCAGCTCCTCGACGCACTGGAGAACGACGAGGACGTCGAGGTCACCGGCGTCGAGGACTGCCCCGTCATGCAGGGCGACAACCTCCTCATCGTCCGGAAGATCAAGCTGTCGGAGTCCCGCATCTCCTGCGTCCAGTTCGACCGCAGCGACAACGTGCTGGTCACCATCGCCAGCTGGGACCGCCCGATCACCGATGACCTCTACGCCCTCCTGAAGCCGCTCCCCGCCGAGCTCTTCCAGCAGGGCTGACCGTCCGCATCCCCCATCGCGGGCGTCACGCGTCCGCGATGGCGTTCGCCGCCACGTAGCCGAAGGTCATCGCGGGGCCGATCGTCGATCCGGCCCCCGCGTAGCTGTGGCCCATCACCGCCGCGCTCGCGTTGCCGGCCGCGTACAGGCCCGGGATCACCGAGCCGTCCGGGCGCAGGGCCCGTGCCCGGGCGTCCGTCACGATGCCGCCCTTCGTGCCGAGGTCCCCGGGCACGATCTTGAACGCGTAGAACGGCGGGACCCAGACGGGTGCCAGACACGAGTTCGGGTGCACGCCCGGGTCCGTGTAGTAGTGGTCGTACGCCGTGTCGCCCCGGTGGAAGTCGGCGTCGTTGCCGCTCCACGCCTGCGCGTTGAACCGGCCCAGCGTCGCCCGCAGCGCCGCCGCCGGGACCCCGATCTGACCCGCCAGCGCGTCCCAGGTCCACGCCTTCTTCGCCGCGCCGGCCTGGTACCACGAGTCCGGGAAGGGGAGCGTCGGCAGGATGTCCTTGAACAGGTACCTGTTGCGGTAGTTCTGATCCACGATCAGCCACGCCGGGATGTGCGAGCCGACCGCGCCCCGGTCCTTCTCGTACATCACGTGCACCACATCGCTGTACGGCGCGGCCTCGTTGACGAACCGCGCGCCGTTCGCGTTCACGATCAGCCCGCCCGGCAGGGTCCGTTCGGCGAGGCAGAAGTACGGCTCCCCGGGCAGCGGGATCGAAGGCCCCCACCACGCGTCCTCCATCAGCGCCAGCGAGGCCCCGGCCCGCTGCCCCGCCCGGATCCCGTCGCCGGTGTTCTCCTTCGCGCCCACCGACCACTGGGTGCCGATGGGCTGCTGTTGGTACTGCGCCCGCATCGCCGCGTCGTGCTCGAACCCGCCCGAGCCGATGACCACCCCGCGCCGGGCCCGTACGGTGCCCCGTACGCCCTCCTTCTCCACCACGATCCCCGTCACGGGACCGCCGGCCCCGCCCTCCTGGACCAGGTCCACCAGCGGGCTGTTCAACCACACCGGTACCCCGGCCCGCTGGAGCCCCGCGCGCAGCCCGGCCGCCAGGGCCTGGCCCATCGTCAGCGGCTTCTCGCCGCGCAGCGCCGCCTTCGTGCCGCGCGCCAGGCACTCGGTGGACACGGCGAGCCCCTTGGCGCTCACCGCCGCCAGGTTCAGCCACTTGTAGTCCTGGCTGAAGACCACCATCCCGGCCGGGACCGGCATGTACGCCGGGTTCAGCCGGGCCAGTTCGGCACCCAGGACGTTCCCGTCGATCTGGTCCGGCTCGATGGAGCGGCCGCCCGGCAGCCCGCCCGGCAGGTTGGGGTAGTAGTCGCTGTACCCCTCCATGAAGCGGAACCTCAGTGGGCTGTTGGCCATCACGAAGTCCAGCATCCGCGGCCCGTTGGCGAGGAACGCGGCTTGGCGGTCGGCCGGCACCTCGGGCCCGACGACGGCCGCGAGGTACGTCGCCGCCTTCTGCGGGGTGTCCGGCACCCCCGCGCCCAGGATCACCGAATTGTTGGGCAGCCAGATACCGGCTCCGGACCGGGCGGCCGATCCGCCGAAGGTCGGGGCCTTCTCCACCACCAGCACGCTCAGCCCCCGTTTGGCGGCGGTGAGCGCGGCGGTCATCCCGGCGGCCCCGGAGCCGACCACGACGACGTCGTACTCGCCGAGCGGGGGCCCGTCCTGGGCGCCGTCGGCCCGGGCGGTGGCGGACGGCAGCACGGTGGCGGCGAGCACCCCCGCCCCCGTACCGGCGAGGACCGCGCGTCTGGACGGGAGGGCGGCGGAGGTGGTGCGTGAAGCGCTTGCGGACATGAGCAGGCTCCAGCGGTGTGGGGAGGAGGGGAAGTGCCTCCAGCATGTCTGATGCTGAGTCAGAAGAAGGTGTTCGGGGGATCATGTGATGTCAAGACATCCGGCACCGGGTGCGTGCGCAGGGGGGAGGGCATCCACACCGCGCACTCCGGTCGCGCCGCCCCGTGGTCACGGACCCGGCCGGTCCTCGCCGTGGCGCTGATCCTCGAGGCGGGCCGTCAGGTCGGGCCAGTGCTCGGACCACAGCGCCAGATCACCCGCGGTCAACGACCACCGCGAACGCAGGGTTTCGTCCGGCAGGAAGCGGACGCAGGTCCCGGTGGTCCCGTCGGCTTCGACGGGCTGGAGACCGGTCACCGGGACGCCGCGCTCGTAGCGCTGGCTCCAGGATCCGTTGAGCCGGCGGTTGGTGTGGATCAGCCACTCGCTGAGCGCTGCGACCACGGACATGCCACGGCGCGGATGTCCGTCAGGAAGCCGCTCCGCCTCCGGGAGGTCGAAGAACCGGAGGTCCTTCGTGGCCATGACCGGTTTCTTCACCGTCCGGCCGTGCTCGTCGACCCGCGTGTCGGTGCCCCGCCCGTCATCCTTCACCGACACCGAGCCGTCGGTGTGCAGCGTCACCACGCACCGTCCGCCGCCCCGGCCCGCCGCCTCGTCAGCGGCATAAGCAACGACCTCGAGAACGAGGTGCTCCGGCCCGCCGGGCACGAACTCCCCGGACCTCCGGCGGATCCCACCGAGATGGTCCTCGTCCACCGTACCGGCCCAATCGTGCGTGGTGTTGACCCAAGAATCCCTTGATCCGTCCATCCGGCAAGTATCCGCCGGGCCCTCGTGCGGGCCGTGTAGGAGGGGGTCGTCCCGGAGACCCGCGACCTGGACTCCCCGGACCCCGAGGTCGGCCTGACCGTAGTCCCGCCGCGGCCGGTCCAGGGGCTCCGCCCGCCACGGCTCCGTGCCGCCGCGGTGCTCATGGGCCCTCCGGAACGGGCGAAGCCCCGTGGCGGTGGGGGCCACGGGGCTTCGCGTTCGGGGAGCGGTCAGCGCGTGCCGACCGCCGCGCGGACCGCTCGGCGCGCCATCCCCGCATCGTCGTGCAGGCGGCGGAGCAGCAGCCGCTGCTCCTCGCCGGAGGACAGGGCGCCCACCGGCAGCGGCTGGCTCGGGGCGGTCGCCGACATCGAGCGCTGCACCGCCGTCTCGGACATCCGGATCTCCCGGGTCAGCACCAGCATCAGATTGACCAGGAAGGCGTCCCGCGCGGCCGGACCGGCCGACTGGGCGAGCCGGCTGATCTGGGCGCGGGCGGCCGGGGCGTCGCCCAGTACCGTCCACAGCGTGGCCAGGTCGTACCCCGGCAGGTACCAACCCGCGTGCTCCCAGTCGAGCAGGACCGGACCGGCCGGCGACAGCAGCAGGTTCGACAGCAGGGCGTCACCGTGGTTGAACTGCAGCGCCGTGCCCGACAGCTTCACGCCGTGCAGCAGCTTCTGCAGGTCGCCGAGGTCCCGGTCGGTCAGCAGGCCCAACTCGTAGTCGCGGGCGATCCGCCGCGCGTAGTTCATCGGGGTGCCGAACAACTCCGCCGGCGGCCGCCACTGGTTGACCCGGGACACCGCACCCAGGGCCGCCCGGAGGTCCACCCGCGGCGGCGGCTCCACCGGGTGCCGCTGCAGCGCCGCGACCCGACCGGCCATCCGCTCCACCACGAGCGTGCAGTTCTCGGGGTCGGCGGCGATCAGCCGCGGCACCCGGACTGGTGGGCGGTGCCGGACGAAGGTCCGGTATGCCGCTATTTCGTGCTGGTAGCGCTCACGCCACTCGGGCGAGTGGTCCAGTAAAACCTTCGCCACGGCGGTCATCCGTCCGGTGGTTCCGACCAGGAGGACCGAGCGGCCGCTGCGCCGCAGTACCTGCACCGGGGCGAACTCCGGACAGATCCGCTGCACGGAGGCGAGCGCGGTGCGCAGCTGCGCCCCCTGCGGCCCCGAGAGGTCGATTCTTCCGCTGACGGGCAGTGATCCGGTACCCGGCATTCGCCGCGCCCGGACGACGCCCTGTGCCGGAGCCGCCGGGCGGCCGGGTTCGAGGTAGGGGCCGCCGCCAGCCGGGAGCGTGCGGTGCGGCCGGACCGGTGCGGACACGGAGGACGTTGCTGCGTACATGGTGATACGGATCCCTTCGTGCGCCGACGAGTTGCGTACGCCACCCCGCCGGATCCCGTACTTCACCCTGGGGAGTTCCGCCGGTGAACCGGGTCGGGGAGGCGCATTCCTACCTGACACCCGGGGCAAGGTGGCGAACCATCGGGCGTGCCCTGGCGAAGCCTGGCGAATAGTCGCTGGGCACCTACCAGCGGGCTACTGTCAACTCAGCCGAGAACCTGGGGGCTTGACGTGAGCAAAGGTCCAAACACCCGCTTGAACGACCTGTTCGGCCTGGCCGGCTGGTCGAAGGGCGAACTGGCGAGGATGGTGAACAGGCAGGCGGCGGCCATGGGCCACCCCCAACTGGCCACCGACACCTCGCGGGTGCGGCGCTGGATCGACATGGGGGAGGCCCCCCGCGAACCGGTGCCCACGGTACTGGCAGCACTGTTCACCGAGCGGCTCGGTCGTGTCGTGACCATCGAGGACCTCGGGTTCGTACGGCAGCGGCGCACCTCCAGACGGCAGCCGGACGGGGCTCGTGAGAACCCCGACGGGATGCCCTGGGCGCCCGAACGCACAGCCGCGGTCCTCACCGAATTCACGGGAATGGACCTCATGCTCAACCGTCGCGGTCTGATGGGCGCGGGAGCGGTGCTCACCGCCGGCTCCGCCCTCAGCAACGCCATGTACGACTGGCTGCACACCGACCCCGCCCTGGCCAAGGAGGCCCGGAACTTCGGGGACACCTTCCAGGCCGACCCAGCGGGCTACGACCGCTACGAGGCCGCACCGATCGGCTCCCAGGAGATCGAGGCCCTGGAGCGCTCCGTGGAGGTGTTCCGTGCCTGGGACGCGTCCAGAGGCGGCGGACTCCAGCGCAAGGCCGTCGTCGGCCAGCTGAACGAGGTCGGCGGGATGCTCGCCTACCACCACCCCGACCACCTCCAGCGCAGGCTCTGGGGGGTGGCGGCCAACCTGGCGGTCCTCGCCGGCTGGATGTCCCACGACGTGGGCCTCGAACCCACGGCGCAGAAGTACTTCGTCATCGCCGCGCACGCGGCCCGCGAGGGCGGCGACCGGCCGCGCGCGGGCGAGGCGCTGTCCCGTGCAGCCCGGCAGATGGTCCACCTGGGCAAGCCGAACGAGGCCCTGGACCTGATGAAGCTCGCCCAGTCCGGCTCGGGCGAGCAGACCCTCCCGCGCACGCGCGCCATGCTGCACACCATCGAGGCCTGGGCACAGGCCGCCATGGGCAAGGGCCAGGCCATGCGCCGCACCCTGGGCGAGGCGGAGGAGCTCTTCGTCTCCGACAAGGGCGACGTACCGCCGCCGAGTTGGATGCAGCACTTCGACGAGGCCGACCTGCACGGCATGCAGGCCCTCGCCTACCGGACCCTCGCGGACCACGACGCCGCCGCGGCGCCGATCGCCGCGCGCCACGCCAAGGAGGCGCTGCGGCTGCGCGGCGAGGGCTACCAGCGCTCGCAGATCTTCGACTACATCTCCATGGCCTCGGCCTGCTTCATCGCCGACGAGCCGGAGCAGGCCGACCGGTACGCGCGCCTCGCCCTGGTCTCGATGAACGAGACCTCCTCGCACCGGACCTGGGACAGGCTGCGGGAGATGTACCGGCTCACCGCCCAGTACTCCGGGTACGCGCGCATCGAGGACCTGCGCCAGGAGATCAAGCTGGCCCTCCCCGACACCCCGGCGCCGCGCGGCCCGCGCGGTACGGGGGTGTAGTCCCACGCCCGCCCCCCCCCGCACGGTTCGCCGCGCGCCGTGCACGAAGCCCCGTACGGAGACGAGAAAGGCCGCGCCCTGTGGCGCGGCCCTGAAGCCCCTACGGCTGAAGCCTGACGGCCCTGCGGTTCGAAGCCCGTTACCCGCCGACCCGGGCGACCAGCACGCAGGCGTCGTCCTCGCGCTCGCTCTCGCCGAACTCCTCGATCACGATCCGCACGCACTCCTGCGCCGACCGCGCCGCCGAGAACCGTGGCGCGAGCGCCAGCAGCCGCTCGGTCCCGTCCGCCCGGCTGAACTCGATGCTGCGCGGCGTGAGTCCGTCCGTGTGCAGGACCAGCAGGTCGCCCACTTCGAGGTGTTCCTCGGCCTGGCCGTACGAGGCTCCGGAGGTCGCGCCCAGCAGGACGCCCTCCGGCGGAAGCAGGGAGCGTCCCGACCCGTGGCGGAACAGCAGGGGTGCGGGGTGGCCCGCCTGCGCCCAGGAGAGGACCCGGCGCGCGGGATCGTAGCGGCAGCAAACGGCCGAGCCGAGCGCCGGCTGCACGGAGGTCTCCAGGAGCTGGTTGAGCCAGCCCATCAGCGGGCCGGGCTCGATGCCCGCCATGGCCATGCCACGCAGGGCGCCGAGCATCATCGCCATCCCGGAGGTGGCGGTCACCCCGTGGCCGGTCAGGTCGCCGACCGTCAACATCGAGCACCCGTCGGGGAGTTCGAGCGCGTCGTACCAGTCGCCGCCGATCAGTGCGCTGGTCGCGGAGGGCAGGTAGTGCGCGGCCACGTCCAGCGTGCCGGCGCTGCCGTACGGGAACCGCAGGGAGCCGCGCCACGGGGGGAGCACGGCTTCCTGCAGCTCGACCGCCAGCCGGCGTTCGGTCTGCGCGATCTCCCGCTGACGCTGGAGCGAGTCGCGCGACTCGCGTACCGCGCGCTGGCTCCGGCGCAGTTCACTCACGTCCCGCAGGACGGCCCACATCGAGGCCGTACAGCCGTCGGAGTCGAGTACCGGCTCGGCCCTCATGTGTAAGGTCCGGACCCGGCCGTCGGCCCGGACGATGCGGAACTCGCCGTCGATCGGTCTGCCGTCCACGAGGCAGGCGGTGACCCACGCGGTGAGCAGCGGCTGATCCTCGGAGAAGAGGGTCGAGCCCAGTTCGTCGAGGGGGAGCGCGCCGGACTCGGGCGAACGGCCGAAGATCTGGAACAGCTCGTCGGACCAACTGACCTCGTCGGTCAGCAGGTTCCACTCGGCGCTGCCGACCCGGATCTGGGCCTCGGGCCCGGTCTCGGGCGCCGCCTGCGGCTGCTCGACCTCGACGATGTCGGGGGCCGCGGGCAGACCCTCCTTGAGCTGGCCGAGGTGCTCGCGGAGGTCGTCGAGGTGGTGGACGGCGAGATCGCACAGCGCGCGCTGCCAGCGGCCTTGAGCGTCGTCGTCGTCGACGACGGTGTCGCGGCGGACCGCGTCCACTTCCCCGCGCAGCCGCCGGGTCTGCGAGATCAGCGCGTCCACCGACCCGGGCTCGGGCGGCTGCGCGGGACGGTCCGCGAACAGGTGGGACGGCATGAGAACTCCGATACAGGCGCGGCACGGCCAAGTCTGAAGGAAGGACCGGTAACGACTGTTGCACAGGGCGCGACGGCGTGTAAGACGTTTGGCAACATCCGCTACGTTCTTGCTTCTGGTATATGCCGCAGGCCTGCCGCCCCGCTCGTGGCGTGCGAAAGGATCCGGTCAGGCGAACTTCGGGGCGGTACGCGGTGACCAGCCGGTCGGGGTCGTGAAGCCGTGCGAACAGCGGCCGGAATCAGGCCATCCGGTGACCGTCGATCGATCGTACGGCCGAGATGTACGAACCCGCCCGACGGGGGAATCGCGTAAGGAACGGATCAAGGCGGGCCGCCGAGATACCCCCGAAGGAGTGATGTCGCCGCAAATGACGCGGCGTGATCGGGACTTCCCATCACGCTGTCGGGTCGCTACCCTACGTGCCGGTAATAAGCCGGGGGAGGTCTGCGCGGGCGGGCCCGCGCAGCGTGGGGACACACAACGACATGACCGGGCAGGACCACGCCGCGGGGCAGAGCCGCCGTTCCTTCCTCACCTACCTCGTGGCCGCGCCGACCCTGGCCCTGGTCACCCGGGCCGGCGCCGACGCGCTGGCCCCGCAGCCCGCCCACGCCGTGGTGCCCTCCCTCCCGGCCATCGCCGACCTGATCGACCTGGGCGACCTGTTCATCCTGGCCGGGGCGCCCACCTCGGCCCTGTTGGCGCTCGCCGTCGAGGCGGACGGCACCATCCGCTTCCGGCTGCCGCGCGAGGAGGTCGGCCAGGGCCTCACCACCGCCGTGGCCATGCTGGTCGCGGAGGAGCTCGACGCGCCACTGGCCGACGTACGCGTGGAACTGGACGACGCCCGGCCCGAGCTGCTCTTCAACCAGCTCACCGGGTCCTCCAACTCCATCCGCTCCCTCTACGGGCCGGTCCGCCAGTGCGCCGCTACCGCCCGGGCCCGTCTCGTCGCGGCCGCCGCCCACCGCTGGAACCTGTCCCCGGCCGCACTGACCACCTCCGGCGGCACCGTCCGCGCCCCCGACGGCCGCACCGCCGACTACGGCGACCTCGCCGCGGCCGCCGCCGACCCGACACTGATCGTCCTGGGCGCCACCCCCAAGAAGCGGGCCGGGCACACCCTCGTGGGCAAGCCGACCGGCCGCGTCGACGCCCGCGCCATGGTCACCGGCGCCCTGCAGTACACCCTCGACCTCGACGTGCCCGGCGCCAAGCCCTGCGTCGTGCGCCGCCCGCCCACCCTCGGCGGCACGGTCCGTACCGTCACCAACCTCGCAGCCGTCCGGGCCATGCCCGGCGTCCTGCACGTGGTGACCGTCCCGACCGGGGTCGCCGTCGTCGCCGAGACCTTCGGGCAGGCCATCGACGCCAAGACGGCCCTCCAGGTCACCTGGGGGCCCGGACCCGCCGACCAGCTGTCCGACGACCAGATCCGCGCCAAACTGCGCGCCGCCACCCCGCCGTTGCTGGTCCCGCCCCTGCTGACCCCGTACGTCGACGCCGAGTTCGACTTCGCCTTCGTCAGCCACGCCCCGATGGAGACCAACTCCGCCATCGCCGACGTGCGCGAGGACCGGGCCGAGATCTGGTCCGGCCTCAAGTCCCCGATCGTGGCCCGCGAGACCATCGCCGCCGAGCTCGGCCTGCCGTTGTCCAAGGTCACCGTGCACGTGGTCCAAGCCGGCGGCTCCTTCGGCCGGCGACTCTTCTTCGACGCGGCCCTGGAAGCCGCCCGCATCTCCAAGGCCTGCCGCCGCCCGGTCCGGCTCATGTGGACCCGCGTGGACGACACCCGGCACGGCCGGATGCGCCCCGCGACCCACCACAAGATCCGCGCCACCCACCTGCTGGGCGAGGTCCTCAGCTTCGAGCACCGCGTCGCCGCTGCCGAGACCGACTTCCGGCACGGCCTGGGCGAGATCATCACCGCCACCGCGGCCAGCCTGCCGCTCGGCATCGGCAACGCCACCCTCGCCCAGACCCTCTTCCTGACCACGGTGAAGTCCCCGTACCACTTCGGACTCACCACCCAGGCCCTCACCGAGGTGCCCACCGGGATCCCCACCGCCTCCTGGCGCTCGGTCTACTCCGCCAACACGCGCGGAGCCGAGGAGATCGTGGTCGACGAACTCGCCGCCCGGACGGGCCGGGACCCGTACCGGTTCCGGCGCACCTTCCTGAAGACCGACGCCCAGCGCGCCGTACTCGACAAGGTGGCCGCGGAGGGGAACTGGGGACGGCCGATGGAGGCCGGTTGCGCGCAGGGCATCGCCTTCCACGAGGAGTACAAGTCCCGCACCGCGTGCCTCGTCGAGATCGACACCCGGGACCCCGACCACGTCCGCGTCACCAAGGCCGTCATCGCCGTGGACGTGGGCCTGCCGGTCAATCCGCGCGGACTGGAGGCCCAGATGATCGGCGGCCTCACCGACGCGATCTCCACCACCCTGCGCGCCGGGCTGCACCTCGACAAGGGGCTTCCGCTGGAGGGCAGCTACAGCCAGTTCCACTGGGCCAAGCAGCGCGACACCCCCCGCGACGTACGGGTCTTCGTGCTGCCGGCCACCGGCGAGGAGCCGGGTGGCGCGGGCGAGCTCGGCGTGCCCGCCGCCGTCGGTGCGATCGCCAACGCCTGGGCCAGGGCCACCGGTTCCAAGCCGCGCAGCTTCCCCCTCGACTTCGACGTCGACTTCACCCCCTACCCCCGCTAGCCCGAGCCAGGAGTACCCCCGTGCCCTCGCACACCTTCACCGTCAACGGGCGCAGCGTCACCGTGGACGCGCCCGACGACCTGCCCCTGCTGTGGGTGCTCCGCGACATGCTGGGCGTCCGCGGCCCCAAGTACGGCTGCGGGGTGGACGTCTGCAAGGCCTGCACCAGCCACCTGGACGGCGCCGACATCCGCCCCTGCGTGGTGCCCGTCTCCGCGTGCGCCGGCCGGACGGTGACCACCATCGAGGGTCTGGCGAACGGGGACGACCTGCACCCCGTGCAGGAGGCCTGGCTCGAACAGGACGTCGCCCAGTGCGGCTTCTGCCAGCCCGGCCAGATCATGGCCGCCGTCGCCCTGTTGAAGCGCACCAGCGAGCCCACGGACGAGGACATCGACGCCATCGCCAACATCTGTCGCTGCGGCACCTACTTCCGCATCCGGGAGGCCATCCGCAGCGCGGCGCGCAAGATGTGAGGAGTGCCGGTCATGCGATGAGCAGGCGCAGGCCGAGGTCTGCCGAGTCGAGGTCGGCGAGGTGGCCGTTGCGCTCGGCCCACCGACCGGAGTCGAGGTCGTCGCCGAGGCTTCGCACCGCCCGCTGCTCCGCCTCCGGCCCGACCCTGGTCCACACCGACATCGCACGGCGCACGTGATCCTCGAGATACGCCTCCGGCCGGCGCCAGTACGCCTCGAACAGGCCGTCGGCGCAGTCCCACGGGACCGGAACCGACTCGGCGCGGCCGCCGATCGCATCGGCCATCCCGGCGAGCGAGGGGAAACCGGCGAGGACGCCGGCGAACTCGGGCAGGTAGTCGCGGGTGAGCCAGAACCGGTCCTGCCATCCGGGCTCGTCGGTGTCGAACGTGAGCACCACCACGCGGCGGGCCACGCGCCGCATCTCGCGCAGTCCCGCCATCGGGTCCCCCCAGTGGTGAACGGTGGAGACGGCCATCGCGACGTCGAAGGACCGGTCCTCGAACGGCAGGCTCTCCGCGGCGGCGGCCACGCACGGCGCCGAGCCGGCGGGCCGCTGCCTCCGCATGACCGCCGACGGCTCCACCGCGGTCACCTGGCGATCAGCCGGCTCGTACGAGCCGGTGCCGGCCCCCACGTTCAGCACCGTCCGGGCCTCCCCGAGCGCCTCCCGGATCTGGGCGGCGATCCGCGGCTCCGTAGTTCGCGTCGCGGTGTACGCGCCGCCGATCGCCTCGTACAGTCGTGCACCGAGCATTTCCAGTTGCTTCTCGGGTGTCACCTTCAGTCCCTTCGCCCGTGCTTCGAGTTCCTTGTCGATGGCCGTCACCATGGCATCGGCGCGATCGCGCCGCTCCAGCAGCAGGCCGCGCAGTCGGCGCAGGTGCGCGACCGCGTCGGTGGACGGGTCGCCGACCAGTTCGGCAACCTCCCGCAGCCCGAAGCCCAGCCGCCGATAGGCCAGCACCTCGCGGAGCCGCTCCACGTCGTCCGCCGCATAGGCCCGGTACCCGGACGGGGTCCGCGCCGAAGGTCGCACGAGCCCGATCTCGTCGTAGTGGTGCAGCGTGCGGACGCTCACGCCGGCCAACTCGGCCACGCGCCCCACGGTCCAGTGATCTTCCATGAGTCGACTGTGCGGCCTGACGCCACGTGAGGGTCAAGTCCCGGATCGAGGGCCAGGGTGACACAAGCCCCAAAAGGGATGAAGGGTGAATCAAATGCACGATCATGCCTGAATGAGGCGTATCAATGTGAAACGCGTGCTGGTCGGCGAGCCCCTCGACACCGCCCGCCTGGGCGAGACCCTGCTGCCCAAAAGACTCGCCCTGCCGATCTTCTGCAGCGACCCGCTCTCCTCCGTGGCCTACGCCACCGAGGAGATCCTGCTCATCCTCGCCCTCGGCGGCGTCGCACTGCTGCACCTCACCTGGTACGCGGCCGCCGCCATCGTCTTCCTGCTCGTCGTCGTCGTCGCCTCGTACCGGCAGACCTGCCACGCCTACCCGGGCGGGGGCGGCGCCTACGTCGTCAGCTCGGAGAACCTCGGGCAGACCGCCGCGCTCACCGCCGCCAGCGCCCTGCTCGTCGACTACGTGATGACCGTCGCGGTCTCCGTCGTCTCCGGCGTCTCCGCGATCACCTCGGCCGTTCCCTCGCTCAGCGACCACGAAGTGGTCCTGTCCGTCGCCTTCGTGGTGCTGCTGACCCTCATGAACCTGCGCGGCGTACGGGAGTCGGGCCGCGTCTTCGCCATCCCCACCTACGGCTTCGTCCTCGTCATCTACCTCATGTTCGCCGTCGCCGCCGTACGGCTCGGGACCGGCGAGACCATCCGCGCCGAGTCCGCCGCCCTCCCCATCACCCCGGTCGACACCTACACCGGACTCGCCCTGGTGTTCCTCACGATGCGCGCCTTCGCCTCTGGATGCACCGCCCTCACGGGCGTCGAGGCCATCAGCAACGGCGTCCCCGCCTTCCGCAAGCCCAAGGCGGACAACGCGGCGACCACGCTCGCCGCGATGGGCGTGCTCTCCGTGACGATGTTCGTCGGCATCACCGCCCTGGCCATGTCGTACCAGGTGCACGTCGCGGCCGACCCCACCGAACTGGGCCTGCCCCCGGGCACCGCGACCTCCACCGCCCTCGCCCAGATCGGCCGCGCCACCTTCGGCAGCTGGAACTTCCTCTTCTACCTGCTCCAGGCCGTCACCGCGGGCGTCCTGATCCTCGCCGCGAACACCGCCTTCAACGGCTTCCCGATGCTCGCCTCGATCCTGGCCAAGGACCGGTACGCGCCCCGCCAGCTCTTCAACCGAGGCGACCGGCTCGTCTACTCCAACGGTGTCGTGCTCCTCGCACTCGCCGCCATCGCCCTCATCGTGGCCTTCGACGCCGAACTGACCCGCCTGATCCAGCTCTACATCATCGGCGTCTTCGTCTCCTTCACCCTCTCCCAGTCGGGCATGGTCCGGCACTGGCGCAAGGTGCTCGCCTCGCCCGCCACCCCGCGCGAGGAGCGGATCCACATCCACCGCAGGCGCGCCATCAACGCCGTCGGCGCGAGCTTGACGGGCCTGGTCCTCGTCATCGTCCTGCTCACCAAGTTCACCCACGGCGCCTGGCTGGTCGTCATCGCCATGCCGCTGCTCTTCCTCGGCATGAAGGTCGTCCGACGCCACTACGACCAGGTCGCCCGACAGGTCGCCGTCGCCCCCGACGCCACCCCCCGCAAGCCCGCCCGCCACCACGTCCTGGTCCTGGTCGCCGCCGTGCAGGCCCCGACGCTCAAGGCCATCGGCTACGCGCAGGGCCTGCGCCCGGACACCCTGACGGCGGTCACGGTCGCGGCGGACGAGCAGGAGGCGACCCGGCTGCGCGAGGCGTGGAGCGCGCACGACACCGGACTGCCGCTGAAGATCCTGCACTCGCCGTACCGGGAGGTGGTGGGCCCGATCCTGGCCCACGTCGAGGAACTGGCCGCCGGCTCCCGGACGGACATGCTGTCGGTGGTCATCCCCGAGTACGTGGTGGGCCGCTGGTGGGAGCAGCCCCTGCACAACCAGAACGCCCTGCGGCTGAAGGCACGACTGCTGTTCACACCCGGCGTCGCGGTGATCGACGTGCCGTACCTCCTGGAGTCCGCGAGGTCCGCGGATCCGGCGCGGCGGGACGGGTAGCGGGTTCCGTCTCGACGCGCTGCAGCACCGCCGCGTGCGCCAGCGCCAGCTCCACCACCTGTCGGGGGTCGGACAGGGAGCGGCCGGTGAGCTGCTCCAGGCGCCGCAGCCGGTTGGAGACGGTGTTGCGGTGGCAGTACAACCGCTGTGCGGCGTCCGTGGTCGAGCCCTGGCAGGCCAGCCAGGTGCCCAGGGTGGTCAAGAGCGTCCGCCGGTCCTGCGCGGGCAGCGCGAGCACCGGACCGAGCACCACCTGGCGCAGCCGGCCGGCGAGCTCGGCCTCCGCCGCGACCAGCGCCGCCGGCAGCCGTTCGTCCAGCAGCGCGGTGCGCGGGCCCTCGGACCCGGGAGCGGTGCGCAGCGCGAGGGCGGCCAGCCGGTGCGCCCGGGCCACGTCGGCCGGCGCGGCGACGACCGGACCGACCCCGGCGCGCACCCCGAGGGGCGCGAGCAGTTCCCGTACGGACTCCAGCGGATGGTGGCCCAGCTCCACCAGGCCGATCTCCCCGTCGGCGCGGATGCGCCACAGCACGCGCGGCGCGGAGGCGGCTCCGGTGCCCCCGGTCGGGGCACCCGTCCCGGCCGGTACGACCGGTGCGCCGGACGCGTCGGCGGCCAGCACGACCACCGTGAAACGGCCCCGCTCCGGCAGCCCCAACCGTGCGGCGGCCGCTTCCGCGGCCGAGACTTCCGCGGCGGAGACTTCCCCGGCTGCGGCCGACGGCCCGACCCCGCCGTCGAGCAGCACGTCGAGCAGGGCCGCCCGGTGCTCCCGGTCCCGGTCGCCGTGCGCGGCCTCCGCCCGGCGGTACGACTCCGTCACGGCGTCCGTCATCTGGTCCAGTACGTCCCACAATGCGGTCGCGCCGGGTAGCAGCCGGGGCAGCGCCGCCCGGTCGTGCGCGGTCACGGCCTCCGTGAGGCTCTGCCAGAGCAGCCGACCGCCGCGGCGGTAGGTGCGCAGCAGGGAGGTGAGCGGCAGCCCCTGTTCGGCGCGGAGCTCGCCGACGGCCCGGGCGTCGGCGAGCTCCACCGGCAGGCCCCGGGAGCTGCGGAGCAACCCCTCGACGGCCTGGCGGAGGGCGTCGTGGATGCGCTCGCGCAGTTCGGCCCGGCCCAGCAGGGCGGCGTAGGCGGGGTCCTCGGCCAGCGTCCGGTCGGTGAGCCGGTCCGCCGCCACGGCGATCCGGCGGGACAGGTCCTCGCGTATCTCCTCGATGATCCGCTCCATGACGCGCAGCCTGACACGGGGGAGGGGGTGGTGGGGAGGGGCCGGACCGGGGACGTCCGCTACCGTGTGCGAATCACTGCACCTGCAGTGATCACCAGACGCGCCCGCTCCACACCCAGGGACCCGCCCATGCGCCAGAACCCGCAGCGCCGCGCCGCACTGCTCGACGCCGCCATCGAAGTCCTGGCGCGCGAGGGCTCGCGCGGTCTGACCCTGCGCGCGGTTGACGCAGAGGCGGGCGTGCCCACGGGCACCGCCTCGAACTACTTCGCCAACCGCTCCCAGCTACTCGTACAGATCCTGCACCGCACCCGGGAGCGGCTGGTCCCGGACCCGGCGGACCTCGCGGGCCCGCTGGACACCGAGGTCCTGCTCACCCGGCTCCTCGACCGGATGCGGCGCGAACGCAGTGTGCACATCGCCATGCTGGAGCTGCGGCTCGAGGGCACCCGGCGCCCCGAACTCCAGGCGGAGCTCGCGTCCTTCCAGGGCCTGGAGCTGGAGGCCAACATCAGGTGGCACCTGGACGCGGGCCTGCCCGGGGACCGGCAGGGCGTGGTCCTGATGTACCTGGCGATGCTCGGTCTCATCGTGGACGACCTGACCGCCCCCGCCATGCTGGAGGCGCACCCGGCGCACGGGCTCATTCGGACGATGGTCGAGCGCCTCCTCCCGGAGAAGCCCGCGGACTGACTATCGTGCCGGTGAACAAGCACCAGCGGGGTGGGCAAACCGTGGGGAGTGCGGACATGGCGGACACAGCAGAGGGCGTGACGGACGGGATCCGATGGCTGGCCGGCTGGGACCAGTGGTTCGCCGGTCTGACCTTCGCCCGGGGAATAGCCCCCGACGAACTCGCCGCGCGGCTCGGGGCGCTGCCGGGCCTGCACCCCGGGCCGCTGGGCGCGCTCGACGCCTGGAGCATGGTCACCGAGACCGTGGACGGCGACGGCGTGGCCCGGGTCGGCAGGTGGGGCGGCTGGGCCTTCGCCGTCGAACACGGTCAGCCGGCCGGAGCGGAACGGCTGGCCGAGGTCTCCCGGGGCGGCGTGGAGGCCGTCCACCTCGACCCGCAGCGCGACCACCCGCCCAAGCAGTTCGCGTACGCCCGGGACGGCGAGCTGGTGTGCTGCTTCGCCCTCGGCGAGGAATGCTGGCGCGGCGGCCACCGGCCGGACTTCCTGCTCCCGGAGCTGATCGCGGCCGGGATCCTCACCCCGGAGGGCGCGTGCGCCCGTCCGGTCGACGAGGCGGACGCGGACCGTGACCGGCACACCCTCGCCGTCGTGGAACGCCGCTTCGGGCTGTCCCTGCCGCGCCACCTGATCGCGGACGCCCCGCTCCCGGCGTACGTGACCTGCACCCACTAGGGCAAGACGACCCCCTAGCGGTCCGCGCCGGGGCCGGGATGCGGTGATCTTATGCTCAGGTTTACGCGAGTCCGCTGGTTTTGCTCCCGGTGAGCCACTTTGATGGGTTTGCCAGGCCTCGTACCGGAGCAGGGGGACTAGTCATGGGCACCGACCACAGTCAGAAGGACAGCACACCCACCCTGATCGGCTCCGTGCAGCGCGCACTGCGCCTCCTGGAAGCGATGTCCGCGGAAGGAGGGGTGACGGCCAAGAGGCTCGCCCGGCTCACCGGCATCCCCCTGCCCACCGTTTACCACCTGCTGCGCACCCTCACCCACGAGGGCTACGTGCAGCGCGAGGGAGGGTCGTTCCGCCTCGCGGACGATCTTCCGCTCGCTTCGTGATCAAATATCGACGCGTTCCGGCCAAGCTCTCGCACCCTTCCTGGCATGTTCCAACGGAAAATGCCAGAACGCCCTTTCGTACAGTGGAACTTGAGTAAGTTCCCTCCTGTCGCGCCGTACGACCGTGCACTCAGCACGTCCGGCCGGGAGGGGAGCCCGCGTGCCCGGGATCGACGAATGCCTGCTCGAAGCCATGGCCCTGCCTGGTGCGCGTGGGGCCGCGCTGGTCGACTGGAGCAGCGGACTGGCCCTCGGCACCGCGGGAGAGTCGCCCGTGGGTGACCACGAGACCACCGCCGCCGAGACCGCCGAACTGGCTCGGGCGGCAGCCGAGTACGAGTCCTTCGCCCCGGCGGAAACCGACCCGGCACACGGTGGCGGAGCCGTTCCCTCCGCCGGTTCGTCCGCCGGCTTACCGGCCGGCCCGCCTGTCGAGGATCTGATCGTCACCACCCGCACTGGATACCACGTACTGCGCTTCGTCGAGACGAGCTTCGACAGCAGCGTATTCCTCCACCTGTGGCTCGACCGCGTCGACGGCAACCTCGCCCTCGCGCGCCACAGGCTCCGTGCCCTGGCGGAGGGGCTGGTTCTCAGATGACCACCCCGGCCACCGCCACGGCCGCGAACGCCTTCGCCGCAGTCTCCCCCCTTCTCACCCGGCTCGCCGCGGAGCGCGCCACCGGCGCCCTGCTCCGCGACCGCGGCACCCTCTTCCTGGAAGACGGACGAATAGTCCACGCGGAGAGCCCGGCCACCCCCGGTCTCGACGTACTGCTCACCACCGGCGGCGGCCTCGCTCCCGAGCGCTGGCGCGAAGCCGTGGACCGGGCCGGTGCCCGGGGCGAGGTCGCCCGCTTCCTCGTGGACAGCGGCGGGCTCGCCGGCGGAGAGCTGGAGATATGCCACCTCGCCGCCATATTCGACGCCGCCTTCTTCGCACTCTCCCCGGGCAGCGGGCCCTCCCGCTTCCGCCGCGGGGCCACCCACTGGATCGGCTCCGTCCGTTCCGTTCCCGCCGCCGCCGTCGAACGGGAGACCCGGCGCCGCCGGGACCTGCTCGACGCCGTCTGGCCGTACCCCCTGCTGGACACCTCCCCGGTCGTACCCCGGGCCGCCGCGCCGGGCCAGACGATCACCTCCCGGCAGCGCACCCTGCTGGGCCAGGCCGACGGCCTGCGCACCCCGGCCGACCTCGCGTGGGTCCTGGGCCGGCCCGCCTTCCACACCCTGCTCGACGTACGGCGCCTCGCGGCGGCCGGACTGGTCGAGACCCCGCACACCCCGGCCCCGCCACCGGCCGTGGCGCCCCTGCCCGACTGGATGACCGAGGCCCAATCCCCGGACGTGGCGCTGCTCCGCCGGTTACGCGACGCACTGGAGGCAAGTCTGTGAGGCTCCCGCTGCGACCGGCCCTGCGCGCCGACCGCTCCGAGCGTAGGCAGCCCGAAAGGAGAAAGGCCGACATGAGTACGGTGCCCCCCGAGGCGGAGGCCGAGATACTCGCCGAGCTCCGCAGGCTGCGGGCCCGGGTACCCCAGCTCACCGGTGCCCTCGCCGCGAGCGCCGACGGTTTCGTGCTCGCCCAGGACAGCGCCGCCGCCGAGGCCGAGTCCGTCGCGGCGCTGACCGCTGCCGCCCTCGGGGTGGCCCAGCGCCTCAGCGACTGCACGGGCCAGGGTGCCTTCCGCGAACTGCTCGTGCGCGGTGAGGACGGGTACGTCGCCACCTACGCGGCGGGCCTGGCGGCGGTCCTCACCCTGACCGCCGAGCCGCGGGTCAACGTCGGACGCCTCCATCTGGAAGCCCGGCGCTCGAGTCTCCGGATAGCAGAACTGATCGACCACACCCTCGGGCGACGGGGTCCCGGAGCCCCGCCCGGGTGATGCGCGTTCCGGCCGGCGGCAGGGCCTGACATGTCCGGCGCGTGCCGCCACGGCTACATCCAGTCACAGCCAGTCACACCTCCCTCACGTCCCAGTCACAGAGAAACGAGAAAGAGGACCCTCTCATGGTCAATGTGGAGACCGCACTCAAGGAAGCCACCACCACGATCGAAGGTGCCATCGGTGCCGCGCTCGTCGACTACGGCAGTGGCATGGCCCTCGGTACGATCGGGGGCGGCAAGGACCTCGACCTCGCGGTCGCAGCGGCGGGCAACACGGACGTGGTGCGCGCCAAGGTCCGCACGATGGAGATGCTCGGCCTCAAGGACGAGATCGAGGACATCCTCATCACCCTCGGCAGTCAGTACCACCTGATCCGGCTGATGAAGGCCCGCGGTTCCACGGGCTTCTTCCTCTACCTGGCCCTCGACAAGGGACGGGCCAACCTCGCGATGGCCCGGCATCAACTGAAGAAGATCGAAGCGGACCTGGAGGTCTGACCGGCCCCACCGGGCAGGGTCAGGCCGCCTCCAACCGCATCGCCGAAGTGGCGGACGGCTGAATTCTTTGCCGTCCGCCCTGGCGGTTGGCTTCGTATGCCCCATATGGGTGGAGTTTATGACTCTGTTACAGAGTAGGATGCTGTGAGCAGCTGATCATCGACAAAGCATAAAACGCTGGAGAAACCGCCACCCATGCCGCCGCGCCTGAGCATCGTCGTCCCCGTCTACAACGTCGAGCTCTACCTCGACGAGTGCCTGGAATCCATTGCATCCCAGACCTTCGAAGACTTCGAAGTCATTCTCGTGGACGACGGGTCCACGGACACGAGCGCCGTCATAGCCAAGGCGTTCGCCGCCAAGGACAAGCGCTTCCGCGTCGTGATGCAGGACAACGCAGGCCTCGGTGCGGCCCGCAACGTGGGCGCCCGTCACGCCGACAAGGACAGTGAGTACCTGGCCTTCGTCGACAGTGACGACACGATGCCCGACTACGCCTATCAGCGGCTCATCGAGGCGCTCGACGAGACGGGTTCGGACTTCGCGGGCGGAAACGTCAAGCGCTTCCGCTCCGTCGGCATGCAGCAGTCCTGGGGACACCGGGCCGCCTTCGCCCGCACCCAGCTGAAGACCCACATCTCGAAGTTCCCGGCGCTGGTCACCGACCGCACCGCGTGGAACAAGGTCTACCGGCGCAGCTTCTGGGACCGGCACGGCTTCCAGTACCCGGAGGGCATCCTCTACGAGGACGCCCCGGTCAGCATCCCCGCGCACTACTTCGCCTCCAGCGTCGACATCATCAGCGACTGCGTCTACCACTGGCGCGTCCGCGAGACCGGCGAGCGCTCGATCACCCAGCGCTCCACCGACCCGATCTCCCTCATCGACCGCGTGAAGTCCGTACGCCTGGTCCGCGAGTCCCTCAAGGCCAAGCAGGGCGCCAAGTACGCCCGTTACCTGCGCGACTACGACCACAACGTGCTGAGCGAGGAGCTCCCGCTCATCTACAAGTACGTCGGCGAGGGCGGCCCCGAGTTCCGCGCCGCGTTCGTCAAGGAGGTCGGCGGTCTCGTCCGCGAGATCGGCACCGGCCCCTGGTCCGACCTGACCGTTGCCGACCGGCTCAAGGCGTACCTGGCCGGCGAAGGCCGCGTCGACGACTTCATCGCGCTCCAGCACCACCAGCGCGACTACAGCTACAGCGTGCCGGTCAAGGGCCTCGCCCGCCCGCAGGCGGACTACCCCTTCCTGCAGGGCCGTCCGCCGGTTCCGGCGAAGATCCTCACCCTCGGTCCGCGCGAGCGCCGCGTCGTCAGCCGCCTGGAGCAGGCCGCCTGGGCCGACGGCAAGCTGCTGCTGCGCGGCTACGCCCTGCCCGGCCACCTCGGTGCGGAGAGCCGCCTCGGTTCCCGCAAGATGCTGGTCTTCCGCGAGGGCAACAAGCGCAAGCGCTCCGTCGTGAGCACCCGTACCGTCGCCTCCCCGATGGCCACGGTGAAGGCCCCGCACCTCGCCCTGCGGCACGCCGACTGGGCCGGCTTCACGGCCGTCGTCGACCCCTCGATCTTCCAGTCGGGCGGCAAGTGGAACCAGGGCATATGGACCACGTCCATCGCCGTCACCGGTGCCGGCGGGCTGCACCGCGCCCGCCTGCGCGGCGGGGAGAACGACACCGGCCAGAACCCGCCCCCGCACTGGGTGGCCCCCGACGTCCGGATCGTCCCGACGGTCTCCGGCGCCCTCACCATCCAGGTGGAGGTCGTTCGCGCCCGCGCCCTGGACGTCCGCGCCGCGGGTGACGACGCCGTCGAGATCACCGGCGAACTCTCCGCCGAGGCGGTCGGATCCACCACGCTGCAGGCCGTCCACGTCACCACGGGCACGGTCCTCTCCTTCCCCCTGGAGAGCGCGGCGTCCGGCGCCGAGCGGGCCTCGTTCACCGCCCGCGTACCGCTGGCCGACCTGGCCGCCGTACCGGACGCCGCGTGCGAGCCCGGCGAATGGGCCCCCGAGCCCTGGAGCCTCTCCGTCGTCGGCGCCGACGGCACCGAGCACCGCATGGTGCACGACGAGCGCGGTGGATTCGACGGCCTGGTCCTGCCCCTGCCCGGTGAGGACGGCGGACGCTCCCTCTTCGCCAAGCGCGGGAACACCGGACACCTGACCCTGTCCGTACAGCCCTCGCCGCCGCTGGTCGACGGGGTCGCCGCCGAAGACGGCACCCTCACCCTGCGGGGCCGCTTCGTCGCGCCGACCGACGAGCCGTACGAGTTGGTCCTGCACAACGCGAACGGCGTGGAGTTCAGCTACCCCGTCACCCGCGACGGGGACGCCTTCGAGGCCGTCTTCCGGCCCGTGCTCCCCGAGGCGTACGCCGGCCTGACCACGCTCCCCGAGGGCCGCTGGTGGCCGACGATGCGCCCGGTCGCCCAGGGCGGAACCACCGCCGGACTCCTCGGTGTCGACCGCGGCGCCCCCGTACAGATGGGCCCCGGCCTGCTCTTCGCCGGGCCGCACCCGGTCACCGTGCAGGGCCGCCGGATGCGGGTCGAGACCCGCTTCCACGACCGCATGGTGCTGGTCGCCGACCCGCTGATCAGCCCGCACGACCGCTCCAACTACGCGCAGCGCGTCGCCCGGTTCGAGACCTACCCGGCGCAGCGCGCCCTGCCGGTCAAGGACATCGTCGTCTACGACACCCACCACGGGCAGGGCTGCGGCGATTCGCCGCGCGCCATCCACGAGGAACTGGTGCGCCGCGGCGAGAAGCTGGAGCACGTCTGGCTGGTCCGCGACGGCCAGACCGAGGTCCCGGAGACCGCCCGCGCCGTCCAGTACAAGAGCGTGGAGTCGTGGGAGGTGCTGGCCCGCGCCCGTTACTTCGTGACCAACGACACCGTGCCGGGGCGCTTCGAGCGCCGCGCCGGCCAGGTCGTCGTGCAGACGTGGCACGGTACGCCGATCAAGGAGATCGGTCACGACTTCGTGCACGACTACTACACGAGCCCGGAGATCCTGGAGGGGCTGGAGCACGACAGCGCCCAGTGGACCCTGCTGGCCTCCCCGAGCTCCTACGCCACGCCCCTCCTCAAGCGCGCCCTCGGCTACGACGGCGAGGTCATCGAGGCGGGCGCCCCGCGTGCGGACGCCCTGGTGCGGCCCGACGCGCAGCGGATCGCCGAGGTCCGCCGCCGGCTCGGCCTGCCCGAGGGCAAGAAGGTCGTCCTCTACATGCCCACGTGGCGCGAGAACAACGAGGGCTTCTCGGGCGGCTACAAGCTCGATCTGCGGATCGACCTGGACCAGGCCCGCCGTGAGCTGGGCGAGGACCACGTCCTGCTGATCCGTAGCCACCACCACGTGACGGAGCAGGTCCGCGACGGCGTCCGCGACGGGTTCGTCGTCGACGTGTCCCGCTGGCCCGACGCGACCGACCTGCTGCTGGTCGCCGACGTGCTGATCTCGGACTACTCCTCCGCGATGTTCGACTTCGCGCACACCGACCGGCCGATCCTGCTCTTCACGTACGACCTGGAGCACTACCGCGGCACGCTGCGCGGCTTCAACTTCGACCTGGAGGCGAAGGCCCCGGGACCGCTGCTCGCGGACTCGGCGAGCCTGATCGAGGCCGTGCGCAACGCGGACGCGGTCGGGGCGGAGTACGCCGAAGCGCGGGCGGCGTTCCGCGCCGAGTTCTGCGACCTGGACAACGGAAACGCCACCGAGTGCGTCGTCGAGCGCATGCTCGCGATGGGCGCGGAGCCCGCCAAGTAAGCCGAACGGGCGAATTACCGGCTGAATGCGGACCGGCCCCGGACCCACCGATGAATTTCGGGTCCGGGGCCGGTCTGTATGTGAGGGACGGTGTCCACCGTCCACCCACCGGCCCGGAGGCAGAGATGAGCGGCAAGGGATTCACCACGTGTCTGTGGTTCGACGGCAACGCGGAAGCGGCCGCCGACTACTACCTGTCCGTCTTCAAGGACGGCAAGCTCGGCCGGATCGGCCGGTACACGGAGGCGGGCCCCGGCCAGGCCGACTCCGTGATGGTCGTGGAGTTCGAGATCAACGGCCAGCAGTTCATCGGCCTCAACGGTGGCCCGCAGTTCCCCTTCACCGAGGCGATCTCCTTCCAGATCCGCTGTGCCGACGAGGCGGAGGCGGACTACTACTGGGACGCGCTGACCGGTGACGGTGGCGAGGAGGGCGTCTGCGGCTGGGTCAAGGACAGGTTCGGCGTGTCCTGGCAGGTCATCCCGCCGGGCGCCATCGACCTGATCGCCGACCCGGACCCCGGGCGGGCCGCCCGGGCCACCGCCGCCATGATGCAGATGAAGAAGCTGGACGTGACGGAGATGCGCCGGGCGGCGGACGCGGGCTAGGGCCCGGGCCGGGGGCCAGGCCGGGCTAGGGTGCGGCGAACCTGGCCAGGACGGCCGGCAGGGCGGTGCCGATCGGCTCGCGGACGATCTCTTCGGCCAGCGGGTCGTACGGGGTCTCCTCCGCGTTCACGATGATCAGCCGGGCCCCGGCCTCCGCGGCCATCCCGGCGAGCGATGCTGCGGGCTGCACCTGCAGGGACGACCCGACGGCGATGAAGACCTGGCACCCCTTGGCCACGGCGATCGCCTGCCCCAGCACCTCGGGGTCGAGTCGCTGGCCGAACATCACGGTCGCCGACTTGAGGATCCCGCCGCACACCAGGCAGGCGGGATCCGGCTCCCCGGCGGCCACCCGGGCCAGCGCCTCGTCCATGCCCGACCGGGCGTGGCAGGCCGTGCAGACCACCGACCGGGCGCTGCCGTGCAGCTCGAACACCTTGCGGTCGGGCATCCCGGCGAGCTGGTGCAGCCCGTCCACGTTCTGGGTGATCACCCGCACCGGGGTGCCACCGCGCTCCAGCTCCGCCACGGCCAGGTGCGCGGCGTTCGGCCGTGCTCCGAGCGCGCCGATCTCGGCGCGCATCAGCCAGGAGCGGCGCCGGATCTCCGGATCGGCCATGTAGTACGCGTAGGTCACGAGCTTTTCGGCGTCGGGATCCTGCCGCCACAGGCCCTGGGGCCCCCGGTAGTCCGGAATTCCGGAGTCGGTCGACATTCCGGCCCCGCTGAACACTGCGACAAGTGGCTTCCCCATGCACCGACCCTACGTACGGGCAAGGGCAGCCCGCGAGCCCATTTCCGCGCACCCGCCGGAGGGTCGTTTCTGCGGTGAATCCCGCCCCCCACAGGAGTGAGATCCGGGCCCCGCCCTCCCGATCTGCCGGCCCGGCGGGTACAAGACCGGACATGATGCTCAAGCCGTACCGCCTCGGTGCCCTGCTGCTGACCCTGCTCGCGCTCCCGGTCATGCCGTCCGTTCCCGCCCTCGCCGCGCCCGCCGCCGTCGCGGGGAGGGGACACACCGCTGCCCAGATCAGCGAGTTCCTCATCGGCTTCTACGGTGACCACGGTCCTTCCGAGCAGGACCGGGAGAACCAGGTCTCGCAGATCCTCAAGGAGAGACAGCAGGTCAATGAAGAGATCGACGTCCTGCTCTGCTCCCAGGAGGAGCCGCAGGACATCAGCGTCGGCCCGGTCACCGTCGCCAAGACGGCCTCGGTGGGTTGGGCCACCGTGACCACCCACTGGGCCTCCGGCACCACCGACACCTTCACCGCGTACGTACGTCTGGACTCCAACCCCATCCGGCTCGACGACGTGATCTGCGCGGGCTGAAAGCCGTACGGTGATCGGCGGGGACGTCCATAGGGTGGGTGCATGTCTACGACGACCACGACCACCACCGTCCTCTACTGCCGCGACCCGTTGAACGAGCGCCGGGCCGACGCCCACTTCGCCGCGCAGGCCCGGCAGTTGCGCGACGCCGGGGGCACCGCCCTGCTCATCGACCACGACGCGCTGCTGGCCGGGGACGCCGAACGGGCCGTCGCGCGCGTGCCGGAGGGGGCCGGAGCCGTCTGGTACCGCGGCTGGATGATCCCTTCGGGCCACTACGCCGCACTGGACGCGGCCCTGCGCCGGCGCGGTGGCGAGCTGGTCGTCACCCCGGAGGCGTACCGCAGGGCGCACGAACTCCCCGGCTGGTACGAGACCTTCGCGGGCCTGACCCCGGTCAGCGGCTGGTTGCCGGCGGCTGCGGGGGCGGTCCCGGACCCGGAGGGCCTCGCGGCCCTGGTGGCGGGCCTGCCGCCGGGAGCCGCCATCGTCAAGGACTACGTGAAGTCCCGCAAGCACGAGTGGGACGAGGCCTGTTACGTGCCCGACCTCGCCGACCGGGCCGCGCTGAACCGCGTCGTCGCCCGCCTCGTCGAACTGCAGGGCGAGTTCCTGGCGGGCGGGGTGGTGGTGCGGGCCTTCGAGCGCTTCGTCACACCGGAGGCGACGGCCGCGGAGGTACGGGTGTGGTGGCGGGACGGGGTACCGCGGCTGGTCACCGCCCACCCCGACAGTCCGGTCGACGCGGTTCCGGAACCGGCCCTCGAGTCGGCCCTCGAACCGGTCCGGGCGGCAGTCGAGGCGCTGGGCTGCCCCTTCGTGACCACCGACCTCGCGCTGCGCGCGGACGGGGTCTGGCGCGTCGTCGAAGTGGGGGACGGGCAGGTCAGCGACCTCCACCCGGAGGCCGATCAGGCCGCGTTCGTCCGCCTTCTGACGGATCATCAAGCACCCCTGCGCGCACCGGCCCCATCTGGTACAACACCGGCATGACGGGATTCGAGATCGCCGGTGCGAGCGCCGCCGACATGAGGCTGATCCGTGACTGGGCCGACGAGGAGGGCTGGAACCCGGGGGACTCGGACCGGTTCGCCTTCGCGGTCGCCGACCCGGAGGGGTTCCTGATCGGGCGGCTGGACGGCGAGCCGGTGGCCTGCATCTCCGCCGTGCGGTACGGCGGAGGCTTCGGCTTCATCGGCTTCTACATCGCCCGGCCGGCCGTCCGCGGCCAGGGGTACGGCATCCGGCTGTGGCGCGCCGGGATGGAACGGCTCGACGGCCGGCTCGTGGGCCTGGACGGGGTCGTCGATCAGCAGGCCAACTACCGGAAATCGGGATTCCGCCCGGCCTGGAACAACTTCCGCTACGAAGGCACCCCACAGGGGGACGACGACGGCGCGGTCGAGGTCGAGGTCGTGGACGCGGGCACCCTTCCCTTCGGTCGGCTCGCCGCCTACGACCGACGGTTCTTCCCCGCGCCGCGGGACGCCTTCCTGTCCGCCTGGACCGGGCTGCCCGGCCGCACCGCCCTGGCCGCCGTCCGGGACGGCCGCATCGAGGGCCTCGGCGTGATCCGCCCCTCCAGCGCCGCCCATCGGATCGGCCCGCTCTACGCGGCCACTCCGGCGGTGGCTGCGTCCCTGCTGCGGGAGTTGGCCCGCCGCGCCCCCGACGGCCTGGTGTCCGTGGACGTACCGGACGCCAACCCGGTGGCCGCCGCGCTCTTCGAACGCCTCGGCCTCGCCCCGGCCTTCGAGACCGCCCGGATGTACACGGGGCCGGCGCCGGACCTCGCCCTGACGGAGCTCTTCGGGGTGACCAGTCTCGAACTGGGATGAGGATCCGGCCCTGTTGGCGGCAGTGGCGGGGCCCCGGTGAGCCGGGCCGGACGGCGGTCGCACGGCGCCGCCCGGCCCACCGCTCCACGAGGGGTCAGAAGCCGAACAGTGCGCCGGAGGTGTTCCGTAGACCGCACGGATTGGCGAAGGTGTACGTGTAGCTGAGCCGACGACCCTGCCACACGCCGACGGCCGTCACCGTCATCGGGTTCCACTCCCTGGTACAGACGGCGCCGGCGGCCGGTGCGGCCAGCGGGTCGAGCTGTGAGCCGTTCGCGCGTAACTCGGCGCACGCCGCGGCCGGGTTCGGGTGCGTCCCGCCGGGCGCCGGCGAGCAGACGAGGGTCACCGCGCGCAGGACCGTGCCCTTCTTGGCATCGGGCCCGGCCGTCACGCTGAGCACCAGCGCGGACGGCGCGTACAGGCTCTCCGTACCGGTCGGTGCGGCTCCGGCCGTACCCGGCCAGGCCAGCGCGGTGAGCGCGGTGAGCGCCATGGCGGCGGAACCGAGCCCGAGACCCCTTGCGATGGACCGCATTTCGAACACTCCCTTGGGTTGGTGTTTCGGATAGCGGACGCAGTCTTGCCGACCCGAGCCGTGAACGCCCGTTCGGACCCCCATTTCTCGTCACCGATCGTGTACGAATGATTGCAGACAGCAGCCGTGCGAGCGGGCTGACCTGTGCGGGAGCGGGCCGCCGAATCGGCCGAACACCGACCGGGACACCCCCGCGAAACCTGTCGCACCACGCCCGTGATCTGCCCGGAGGGGGTCTGGACCCCCTCCGGGGGTAGGGCCGGCCCCACCCCGGGGACACGCCCTGGGCCCGCTGTGCCGCGCCGCCCGCGACGGTTGGCTGGAGCCATGGAATACGACGCGATCCAACTCAAGGACGTCACGCGGGTCTTCGGCGCCGGAGACCGGGCGGTCACCGCCCTCGACCGGGTCTCCCTCGACGTCCCCCGGGGCACCTTCACCGCCGTCATGGGCCCCTCCGGCTCCGGCAAGTCCACCCTGCTGCAATGCGCGGCAGGACTCGACCGGCCCACGTCCGGCGGTGTGAGCGTGGGCGGCACCGAACTCGGCGGGCTCGGCGAGACCCGACTGACCCTGCTGCGTCGCGACCGCATCGGCTTCGTCTTCCAGGCCTTCAACCTGCTGCCCGCCCTGACGGCCGAACAGAACGTCGCGCTGCCGCTGCGGTTGGCCGGCCGCCGCCCCGCCAGGGCCGAGGTCCGCGAGGCCCTCGCCCGGGTGGGCCTCGGCGACCGGGCCCGGCACCGGCCCGCGCAGCTGTCCGGCGGGCAGCAGCAGCGCGTGGCCCTGGCCCGCGCCCTGATCACCCGCCCCGAGGTGCTCTTCGGCGACGAACCCACCGGCGCCCTGGACTCGCAGACCGGCCGCGGGGTGCTCACCCTGCTCCGGGCCATGGTCGACACCGAACGCCAGACCGTCGTCATGGTCACCCACGACCCCGTGGCCGCTTCCTACGCGGACCGCGTGGTCTTCCTCGCCGACGGCCGGGTGAACGGTGAACTCCGGGGCGCACGCGCCCAGGACATCGCCGCCCGCATGACCGCGCTCGAGGGAGCGCCGTGCTGACCATCGCCCTGCGCACCGCGCTGGGCCGCTGGGTCACCTTCCTCGGAAGCTTCGTGGCCCTGGCCCTCGGCGTCGGCCTCATCGCCACCATGGGCCTCGGGCTCGCCGCCACCCTGGACGCCCCGCAGCGCCTCCCGGAGCGGTTCGCCCAGGCCCCCGTCGTCGTCAAGGGCGACGACGTGCTGCGCGTCCCCGTCCCGGGCGGGGAGCGCACCGGAAAGCTCGCCCACCCCCGGCCCGTCACCCCCGAACTCGCCCGGCGGCTGGCCGCCCTCGGCCCGACCACCGAGGACCGGTCCTTCCCCGTCCGTGCCGAGGGCGGGCCGGAGCGCCTGGTCGGCCATCCCTGGTCGGTCGCCGCCTTCGCCCCGTACACCCTCGACGCGGGCCGCTCCCCGCGCACCGACGACGAGGTCGTCACCACCGGCTGGGCCCGGCCCGGGGCCCGGATCGGCACCGACCACGGCCCCGTGACCGTGGTCGGCACCGTCGCCGACCGCGGCTTCGAGGACGCCGTCTTCTGGACCGACGCCCGCGCTGCCCGGCTCTCGCCCGCCGTCGACCACCTCGTCGTCGCTGCCGACCCGACCGCCGTACGGGACGCCGTACGCGATGCCGTCCGGGCGCTCCCGGGCCGGGACACCGGCGTACGGGTCCTGACCGGCCCGGACCGCCGCCACGCCGACCCCGACCCCGAGCGCGAGGCCCTGGTCGCCGTGAACGCCGCACTCGGCACCGCGGGCGGCATCACCGGCTTCGTCTCGGTGTTCGTCGTCGCCTCCACCTTCGCCTTCGCGGTCGCCCAACGCCGCAAGGAGTTCGCCCTGCTGCGCACGGCCGGCGCCACCCCGGGCCAGATCCGGCGCACGGTGGTCGCCGAGGCGCTGTTGCTCGGCGTGGTGGCATCCGCCGCGGGCTGCCTGCTCGGGGCGTACGGGGCGCCCGTGTTCGTCTCGTACCTGGTGGACGAGGGCTTCGCACCCCGCTGGTTCGCCGTCGGCGACGCCACCTGGCCCTTCCACGCGGCCTTTTGGACCGGCCTGCTCGTCGCCCTTGCGGGAGTCGTCGCAGCCTCCTGGCGGGCGGGCCGGGTCGCCCCCTCCGAGGCGCTGCGCGAAGCCGCCCACGAGACGCGGACCATGACCCCGGGCCGCTGGATCCTCGGCGCCGCACTGCTGCTGGCGGGCCTCGCCACCCTCGCCCACTCCCTGCTCACCGATCCGTCGGACCTGCTCCACCGCAAGACGTACACCAGCCGCCCGATGCTGTTCATCGTCGCCTTCGCGCTGCTGTCGCCGGTGCTGGTGCGGCCGTTGGTCCGGCTGCTCGCCTGGCTCCCCGCACGGCTGCCGGGCGCCGGCGGGATGCTGATCCGGGAGAACGCGGCGGCCGGCACCCGCCGTACGGCGGCCGTCGCCGCCCCCGTCCTGGTCACCGTGGCCCTCGCCGGATCCCTGCTGGGCACCACCGCCACGCTGAACGAGGCCAAGGCCGCCGAGATCCGGCAGCGGACCGCCGCCGACCACGTCGTCACGGCCGGCCCGGGAGGGTTCGATCCGGCCGCGGTCGAGCGGATCCGGGCCGTACCCGGAACGGAGATCTCCGCCACCGCCGCGACCGCCGTCCACGTGTTGGAGGAGGGCACGGCGCTGATCCGCTCCGACGCCCGCGCCGCGGACCCCGAGGCCCTCGCCCGGACCGCCCGACTGCCCCTCGCGGCCGGAGCGGTCACCGACCTCGACGACGACTCCGTCATCGTCACCGCGGAATGGGAGCGGCACACCGTCGGATCCACCGTCGAGGTGTGGCTCGGCGACGGCACCCGCAAGGTCCTACGGATCGCCGCCGTGATGAGCATCGGCACCGGCGGCAACGGGGCCTACGTCACCCCCGCCAACGCCCCCGGCGCAAAGGTGGACCGGATCGACGTACGCCTCGCCCCCGGCGCGGACCGCGCGACCGTCGGCGCCGCACTGACCGAGGCCGCACGGCAGGCCGGGGGCCGCGTCCTCACCAAGGACCGGTGGATGTCCGAGAACCGTCCCGGAACCCGCCGCACCACCCGGACGGGCTTCCTGCTGGTGCTCGGCATCGCCCTGCTCTACACGGGGATCGCGCTCGCGGGCACCCTGGTCACGGCCACCTCCGACCGGGCCCGCGACCTCGCGGTGCTGCGCCTGGCCGGAGCCACCCGGTGGCAGGTCCTGCGGTCGGTCGCGGGGGAGTCCCTGCTGGTCGTCCTCGTCGGCACGGTCACCGGAACCATGGTCGCCGCCCTGAACCTGGCCGGCGTCCGGGCGGCGCTGGGCCTCCTGGACGTCAGGAGCGCCCTGGTGATCCCGTGGGGCGCCCTCGGAGCGACGTCCGGCGCGTGCGCGGCCGTGGCGGTGGTCTCCGCGGTCGTCCCCGCCGCGCTGTGCCTGCGGCGCAGGGCGGTCGAGACGGCGGGCGTGCGCGACTAGGGGTCACGCGGTGCTGCTGAGGCGGGGTGCGTACAGCTCCAGCAGGCGGGTGCGGGTCTGCTGGAGGCGCATCGCGAGGACGCGCCCGACCCAGTGCCCGATCGCGGAGCCGAAGGTGGGATCGGCGTCCATCAGCATCCGCACGGTCGCGGCGTCGAACTCGTACGCCCGTACCGGTGTCATCGCCTCCGCGCCGAGCTGCCACACGTACGGCGGGAACAGCCAGGACCAGCCCACCAGCTCACCGGGGCCGAGGCTCTCCACGGGCGCGGGCCGGCGGCCGGCGACGGGGATCTCCAAGGTCACGGTGCCGGAACGCACGATCCAGAAGGAATCCGCCCGGGTGCCCTCGTCGAAGATGCGCGCGCTCTCCGGGAAATTGACTTCGCGGGCCTGGGACATCAGCCGTCCACGGTGCTCGGTGGACAGGACGGCGGCGATCCGGATGGGGGAAGGTGTGCTCACGACGGCCTCCGATCACGACCCCCCACGACGCTCCTGCTCTCCCAGTGTCGCCGACACCCGCCATATCGCGGCCGGACCGGACGCGGTTTCTTCCGCGGCCGGTCCGGGAACGCGGCACCACCGGCCTTGTGCGCCCTCAGGAGGTGGGGCGCAGGACGTGGCGTACGGCCCCGCGCAACCACTGGTGGGCTCCGTCAGCGCTGTGACGCGGGTGCCAGGCCATGCCGATCGTCAGGGGCGGCAGCGGCAGCGGGACGTCCAGCAGGCGCAGCCCCATCGCGCGTGCCGCGTCGCCGAGTGGTGAAGGGGGCTCGCCGGGCAGCGCGGTCGGCACCAGGCAGACCACGTCGCCGACCGCAGCCAGGGCCATCGCCGCCAGATGCCCGGGCAGGACGGCGCTGACCTGCCGGCTGAGTCCTCGCTCGGCCAGGGCCGCGTCCAGCGGACCGGTGAAGCGGCCCCGGCGGCTGACCGCCACGTGCTCGGCCGCGGCCAGCCGAGCGGGGGTCAGGGTCCCTTCGGCGAGCGGGTGCCCGGCTCTGACGCCGGCCGCCATGCGCAGCGTGACCAGCTCTTCGACCCGGGTCTCCGGGTCGACGTGGTCGATGGCCCCGATCTCCAGGTCGACCCGGCCTTCGCGCAGCGCGGGGCCCGCCTCCCACTCCTCGGCCAGCACCCGCAGCGAGACCCCCGGCGCCCGACGCCGGGCCAGCCCGAGCAGGCCCGGCGCCAGCGCCGCGCCGACCAGGTCCGAGGCCTGGACGGTGAACGTGCGCCGCAGGGCGGCGGGGTCGATCCCGCCGCTCGGGGTGAGCAGTGCCTCCAGCCGGCGCACCACCGCGGCGGCCTCGTCGCGCAGCGCCTCGGCGCGGGGCGTCGGCACCATCGCCTGGCCCGCCCGTACGAGCAGCGGATCCTGGAGCACCCGGCGCAGCCGGGCCAACGTGCGGCTCATCGCCGCGGGCGAGGTGCGCAGCCGTGCGGCGGCGCGGGTGACGCTCTGCTCGGTCAGGAGGGCGTCGAGGGCGATGGCGAGATTGGCGTCGAGGCTGGGAACTGCGCTGCTCACCGGCATCATTCCATTTCTGGCAAGGATTGGATGCTGAAGTTCCCATTGTGGCAATGCGGTGGGCGTTCGCACGATGAGGGGGCCCTACCGATTCGCTACGGACTCCGAGGTTTTCATGATCGTCATTACCGCCCCCACCGGAAACATCGGCCGGCGGCTGCTGTCGCTGCTGGTCGAAGCCGCGCCCGCGCACGGAGAGGAGTTGCGCGTCGTCGTCCGCGATCCCGCCCGGCTCCCCGAAGCCGTACGCGGACGGGTCCAGGTGGTCACCGGCTCGCACGGCGACGCCGCGACCGTCGAGCGCGCCTTCGCCGGGGCCGACGCCGTCTTCTGGCTGGTTCCGCCGGACGCCTCGCTCACGCCCGAGGAGGCGTACAGCGGTTTCACCCGCCCGGCCGCGCGGGCGTTCGCCGCCCACGGCGTCGGCCGTGTCGTCGGCGTCTCGGCGCTCGGCCGCGGCACCCCCCAGGCCGGCCGGGCCGGCCTGGTCACCGCCTCCCTGGCCGTGGACGACCTGATCGCCGATTCCGGGGTCGCCTACCGCGCCCTGGCCAATCCGTCCTTCTTCGAGAACCTGTTGGAGGAGGCCGATTCGATCCGCGAGAACGGGGTCTTCACCGACACCGCCGCCGCGGACCGGCCGGCCCCGATGGTGGCCGTCGCCGACATCGCCGCGACGGCGGCCGGGCTGCTGCTGGACCGTTCCTGGACCGGCGTAGACAGTGTGCCGGTGCTCGGCCCGCAGGACCTGTCGCCCAACGACCTGGCCCGCATCATGAGCGCAGAACTGGGCCGTCCGGTCCGCTACCAGCGCGAGTCGCTCGACGAGATGCGGTCCGCCCTGCTCGCCCACGGTCTCAACGCGGCGTTCGTCGAGGGCATGGTCGACATGAAGCGCGCCAAGGACCAGGGCCTGGACTCGGGCGTCGCCCGCTCACCGCAGGCGGGCCCGGGCCCGGCCACCGGCTTCGCCCAGTGGTGCGCGCAGACCCTCAAGCCCGCCGTCCTCGCCACATCGGAGGCAGTCGATGCCCACTGACCGAACCGAGTCGCAAGTCACCGCGTTCATGCTGGTCAAGACCACGCCCGAGTGGCTGGCGCTGACGGTGGCCGAACGCGTCCACGCCTTCACCGCCCAGGTCGTTCCGGTGATCGAGGCCCGCACCCGCGGCGTCCGTTCCCGCTTCTACGACACGGAGTTCTACTCGGCGCGGGTCACCGACGTCTGGGTCTGGGAAGCGGACGACCACGACGCCTACCAGCTGCTGATCGACGCGCTGCGCGAAACCCCCTTCTGGGACCGGTACTTCGAGGTGGTGGACCTGCTCGTAGGCACCGAGAACGGCTACGCCCGCACCTACGGCCTGGAGCCGGTGGCCACCCTCGCCACCTGACGCGACCCCGACCGCCCGGTGCCGCCGCCCTGCGGGGGCACCGGGCTTAGGGGGTGTCCTCGGCGTTGGCCTCCAGGCAGGCCAGCTCCATCGCGTCGAGGACGGCCTCGTGGCTGCGCCCGCTCAGCTCGGCGACGTTCTCGATCTGGGCCGTCGCCCAGGCCGCCAGGGTCATCACCAGCACCCGGAGCCCGTCGGTGCCGTGCTCGGCCAGGACCGCGTCGGCGACGACCATGGCCTCCTCGGGGACCTGCTCGGGCGGTTCGAGGCCCGCCAGGCCGCGCAGCAGGGTGAGGGTGCGGCGGGAGATCTCCGGCGTCATTCCCGCCAGCCGCATGTCTTCGTCGTCGTCCATCCGCCCCGCCCTCCGGTGCCGTGCCACATCACCTCAGGGCACGGTAGAGCGGTGCGGCCCCGCGCGGGGCCGTTTCGGCAGGGTGACGGTACGTGATCGGGAGTCCACCGGCTGATTCCGGTGGGTGCCGTCGGGTGCCGCCCGGGGTCCGCCGGGGCCCGGGCGGGTCATTCGTGGCCCATTCGTGGGCCATTCGCGCCGGAAAGCGTCCCGCGTTCGCCTTCCGCCGGAAGCGACCCGCCGGTAACCTGCCCGCGGCAGCCGCCCGCCGGGACGGCCGAATTCCGGCAGGAGCGAGATGAAGAACCTCTTACGCGCGGTCCTGTGCGCCCTCCTGCTCGTGGTCGGCGCTCTGGCGGCGCCGTCCGCGCCGCCCGCCCACGCCGCCGCGCGGCCCGAGGCCGCCACGGGCGCCGCCGAGGCCTGGACCCCTCCGCTGTCCACCCGGGGCCGGTACGTCGTCGACGCGCAGGGCAACCGCTTCCGCCTGCGCTCCGGGAACTGGGACGGAGCCCAGGGATCCTGGAACGGCTCGGGCGACCGCAACGACCCCGCCACGCACCACAGCGGGCAGAACGCCCACGGCATCCCGATCGGCCTGGACCGCGTCCCCCTGCCCACCCTGCTCGCCGACTTCCGGGCCGTGGGGCTCAACAGCATCCGGCTGCCCTTCTCCAACGAGATGCTGCGCGACACCACTCCCGTACCGGACTCCGCCGTCGCCGCCAATCCGGCCCTGCGCGGCCGCACGCCCCTCCAGGTCTACGACGCCGTGGTCGCCGCCCTCACCGACGCCGGCTTCGCCGTCATCCTCAACAACCACACCGTCACCACCCGTTGGTGCTGCGGCCTCGACGGCAACGAACGCTGGAACAGCGGCCGCTCCACCGCCCAGTGGGCCGACGACTGGGTCTTCCTCGCCCGTCGCTACCGCGACAACCCGCGCGTGGTCGGCGCCGATCTCTACAACGAGGTCCGCCGCGACTTCTTCGACGACCCCAACTGGGGCCTCGGCGACAACCACGACTGGCACGCGGCCGCCCAGGAGGCCGCCGACCGCATCCTCACCGAGGCCAACCCGAACCTGCTGATCGTCGTCGAGGGCATCAACTGGTTCGGCCTGCCCGTGGACGGCTTCCCGCACGGCCGCCCCACCCTCACCCCCGTACGCACCCTGTCCCACACCCTGGTCACCTCGAACAAGCTGGTCTACTCGGCCCACTTCTACGGGTACACCGGCCCCCGGCACAGCGGCGCGACCGGCATGGGCGAGACCCATGACCCCCGCTACCAGGACATGACCGCGGCGGAGCTCGAGCAGACCCTCTACGACCAGGCCTTCTTCGTGTCCGCGGAGACCGGCACGCACTTCACCGCCCCCGTCTGGATCAGCGAGTTCGGGATCGGGGCCGACGAGGGCGGCGCCGCCCCGCGCGCCTGGTTCGACCGCCTCACCGGATACCTGACGCGCTCCGACGCCGACTTCGCGTACTGGCCCCTCGTCGGCTGGAGCACCACCGCCCAGGGCACCCCCGGCGGCGACACCTGGGCGCTCCTGCGCTACGACGCGACCGGCCGCCGCTCCGGCGTCCTGGACCCGGGGGACTGGCGCACCACCCGCTGGTCCCCGCTCGCGACCACCCCCGGCCGCACCGGACCGGTCCCCGCCACCACCGCCTGGTACCAGCTGACCACCGACCACCGCGACCACAACGCCTCGCTGCGCACTCGGGCCGCCGGGGACTGGGACAGCGGGGCCCGCAAGGCGGTCTGCCCCGACGGCGCCCGCCTCACCGGGCTCTCCCACACCGGTGGCCGCGGCCTGTGCACCAGTTCCGACCTGCGCGCCCCGACGGGCGGGCACACCGTGGTCCGCGACGAGAGGTACGTCCCGGCGGGCGGTGACTGGGCCACCGGATACACCAAGTTCCAGTGCCCGCAGGGCCAGTTCCTGATCGGCTACAGCCTGCGCGGCGAGCGGGTCTCGGCGGCGTTGTGCGCCCCGGCCCGTACGGCGCTCCCCGCCGGCGGCCGGACGGTGTGGTTCGACCGGGGCGACAACCGCCCGGCGGGCGGCCCCGGCGGCGAGTTCGCCTACGGGAACTACAAGGGCCAGTGCTCGCCCACCGAGTACGCGGCGGGCATCGCCTTCACCACCCGCGCCGCCACCCGCCCCTCCCCGGCCGCGCTGCTGTGCCGTCCCCTGCCGGGTCCGGACGCCCGCTGACGCGGCCCGCCGCGGCGACGGCGGCGAGCGCGACCAGGATCAGGACCGCAGCGACCAGGAAGGTGAACCGCATTCCGGTGGCCACGGCTCCGGCGGGCGCCGAGGCGATGTCGGCCGTTGCCGACGCGCGGGCGAACACGGCTCCCATGAGGGACGCACCGGTGACCAGGCCGAGATTGCGGGAGAGACCCAGCATGCCGGAGACGACGCCCCGCCGCTCCGGGGCGACGTCCGCCATGACGGCGGTGTTGTTGGCCGTCTGGAACACCGCGTAGCCGGCGGTCAGGATCGCGAGCGGGGCGAGGTACCCGAGGACACCGAGCGACGCCGGCGCCACGGACAGGGCGACGGCACCGGCCGTCATCGCCATGAGCCCGAGCAGGGTCGTGCGCTGCGCGCCGAACCGGTCCGCGAGGCGCCCGGCGGGCATCCCGGTCACCGCGGCGACCAGCGGACCGACCGACAGGACGAGTCCGACCGGGGCCTCGCCGAGCCCGAGCGTCCGGGCGAGGTAGAACGGCCCGACGACCAGCGTCGCCATCATCACCGTCGATACGAGCGCGCTCGACGCGAGGCCGGCGCCGATCACCGGAGCGCGCAGGAGCGAGCGTTGGACCAAGGGGGAGGCCGCCTTCGCCTCGACGCGCACGAAGAGGACGACCCCGCAGGCGGCGGCCAGCAGAAGGGCGGTGCCGAGCGTGCCGGAAAGGCCGCCGCCGAGGGTCATCGCGAGGGCGTAGGCGGCGAGCGTCAGGGCGAGCAGGAGCGTCCCCAGATGGTCGAAGCGGGGCCGGTCGCCCCCGCGTTCCTCCCGGTCGACGGGCAGATGGCGGTGGGTGAGGAGGAACGCCGCGATGCCGAGCGGCACGTTGACGAGGAAGAGCGCGCGCCAGCCGGACCCGGCGAGCAGGGCCCCGCCCAGCGACGGACCGAGGGCGGTGCCCACCGCGGACATCGTGGCGAGCAACCTCATGGCGCTGCCCGTCCGCTCCTTCGGGACCGTCTCACCCACGAACGCCAGGGTGAGGGCCGTCATCACGGCGGCTCCCAGGCCCTGGGCCGCCCGGGCGGCGACCAGCAGCCAGAGCGCGGGCGCGGCGGCGCACAGCACCGAGGCCGCGGTGAAGAGGGAGATTCCCGCCAGGAGCAGCCGCCGCCGGCCGACGAGGTCGCCGAGGCGCCCGACGCCCACGACCAGGGTGGTGACGGCGAGGAGATAGGCCAGGACGACCCACTGGACCTCCTGGAACGACGCGGAGAACACCTGCGTCAGGGTCGGCAGGCCGACGTGGGCGATGCCGGAGCCGAGCGAGGACAGCAGCACGGACAGGGAGAGACCGGCGAGCGCCCACCGGACCGCGGGCGGGTGCGCGCCGGCATCCGCGTCGTCGTCGGCGCCGCCGGTGGTGGTGCGGTGCTGTCGGGGGCCGGTCGTGGAATCAGTGCGTGGGCTCATGCCGGGAGGGTGCGGGCGCCGGGTGGTGGACGGCAAACCTTGTTGCCGTTTCCGGGACGGCCGGGTGCAATGGCCGGATGGACGAGACCCCATCCCCCCACCAGGCGGTCCTCGACGAGGTCGCTCCCCGGCTCAGACGGCTGCGCGCCCGGCGCGGTCTCACCCTGGCCGCGCTCTCCGAGACGACCGGCATCTCGAAGAGCACCCTGTCCCGGCTGGAGTCGGGGCAGCGCCGCCCCAGCCTGGAACTGCTGCTGCCGCTCGCGGCCGCGTACCAAGTGCCCCTGGACGACCTGGTGGGCGCTCCCGAAGTGGGGGATCCCCGGGTACGGCTGACCCCCCGCACCCTCCCGAACGGCGGTACGGCCGTCCCGTTGACCCGGGGCCCGGGACCCCTCCAGGCCTACAAGATGCTCATCCCCGACCGGGGCGGCGAGCCGGATCCGCGGACGCACGAGGGCTACGAGTGGCTGTACGTGCTGGAGGGTCGGCTGCGTCTCGTCCTCGCCGAGCACGACCTGGTCCTCGGCCCCGGCGAGGCCGCCGAGTTCGACACCCGGCTGCCCCACTGGTTCACCAGCGCGGACGGGCGGCCGGTGGAGATCCTCAGCCTCTTCGGGCGGCAGGGCGAGCGCATGCACGTCAGGGCGAAGCCCCGCGCGTGACGATAGGGGCCGGTGTGCGGGCCGGCGCTCTTTCGCATCCGATACGTCAAGTGGGATGAATCGAGCCGCGAATCGCTCTAGGGTGCGCCCTTAGGCACGGCTGTGGACTGCTGTTCGGTGGTTTTCGGCCATGGCCTGTTCGGCCGCACCCTACGGCCGTACCGCACACCGAACTGGGGGATTCATGCGTAGATCCCGAGGGGCGGCGGCCGCGCTCGCCCTGTCCCTGGCCGGCACCGCCCTGGGGGCGGGCCTCGGCCTCGTCCCGCAGGCGGCGGCAGTCACCCCGCCCGTCGCGTTCACCGCCGACCCGCTGGCCACCTGGCAGCCCGACGGCGTCGTCTGGGCCCTCGCCGAGGCGGCCGGCCAGGTCTTCGTCGGTGGCACCTTCTCCACCGTGCGCCCGCCCGACGGAGGCTCCGGAAACGAGCGGTCGGCCGTGAACTTCGTCGCGCTCGACGCCGCGACCGGCGTTCCGACCTCCTGCGAGCTGTCCTTCACCGTCGCCTCGGGCAGCGCCACGGTCCGTGCGCTCGCCCTTTCGCCGGACAAGGCGACCCTGTACGTCGGCGGCTACTTCGGTGCCGTCAACGGCACACCCGTCTCCAGCCTCGCCGCCGTCGACGTGGCGAGCTGCACGGTGAAACAAGGCTTCCGGCCGGCGTTCGCGGCCACCGTACGCGCCCTCGCCGTCACCGGCGACACCGTCTACGCGGGCGGCGACTTCCTCACCGTCGCCGGCCAGCCGCGCCAGCGCTTCGCCGCCGTCGGCGCGGCCGACGGCGCGCTGAAGCCCTTCACCGCCGACGCCGACGAGCCCGGCCGCGCCGTCGAGGTCACCCCGGACGGCAACGACGTGATCCTCGGCGGCGACTTCTTCACCGTCAACGGCACGAACACCCACGCGCTGGCCGTCGTCGACGCGACGAGCGGCGCGCTCACCAGGTCGTACGCCGGATTCATCGAGACCAACTCCGTGGTCAAGGACATCGCGACCGACGCCACCGGCTTCTACACCGCCAACGAGGGCACGGGCGGCGGCGTCTTCGACGGCCGGATCGCCCTCAACCTCAGCGACTTCGGCCAGCGCTGGCGCGACACGTGCCTCGGTGCCACCCAAGCCGTCCTGCCGTACCAGAGCGTGCTCTACAGCGCCTCGCACGCGCACGACTGCTCCAGCGTCGGCGAGTTCCCCGACGGCCAGCGCCACCACCTGCTCGCCCAGCCCACCTCCGGGACGGGCAAGCTCGGCTGGGCCCCCGACACCAACGACGGCATCGGCGAGGGCATCGGGCCGCGCGTGATGACCGTCGGCTCCAAGGGCGGCGTCCAGTACCTGTGGGTCGGCGGGGAGTTCACCACCGTCAACGGCGCGGCACAGCAGAGCCTGACCCGGTTCGCCTCCACCGGGGACACCGGCGCACCCACCGTGCCCGTGGCGAGCGCGGTCAGCTTCCGGCCCGGTGAGGTCCAGGTGCGCTGGCGCACCAGCCTCGACCTCGACGACAGCGCGCTGACCTACCGGATCTACCGCAACGGGGCCGCCACCCCCCTCGCCACGGTGACCGCCGACTCGCTGTTCTTCAAGCGGCCGCAGGCCTCCTGGACCGACACCACCGCGGCGGCGGGCCAGTCGTACACCTACCGGGTGACGGCCACCGACGCGGCCGGCAACACCAGCGCCCCGTCCGCGACGGCGAGCGTGACCGTCCCGACCTCGGTCGAGGGCTACCCGAACCAGGTCCGCACCGACGGGGCCCAGCAGTACTGGCGCTACGACGAATCGGCCCTCCCCTTCGTCGCCGACTCCTCGGCCGCCGGGAACCGCAGCGGTACGCACCTGAACGCCCCCGCCCTGCGACAGACGCCCGGCGCGGTCTCCGGCGCGAGCACCGCGATCGGCTTCAACGGCACGGACACCCAGGTGTACGGGGACGCGCGGCAGACCGTGGGCAGCACCTACACCCTCGAGACCTGGTTCAGGACCGACACCACCCGGGGCGGCAAGCTCATCGGCTTCGGGAACAACCAGACGCGCGGCAGCAGTCAGTACGACAAGCACGTCTACATGACCAACAACGGCCGGCTGGTCTACGGCGTCTACACCGGTGCCACCCGCACCATCACCACCTCCGCCGCCTACAACGACAACCAGTGGCACCACGTCGTCGCCACCCAGGGCCCCGGCGGGATGACCCTCTACGTCGACGGCGTCCAGAGGGGCACCCTCGCCGTCACCACCCACGAGAACTTCTCGGGCTACTGGCACGCCGGCGGAGACAGCCTCGGCGGCTGGCCCGACCGTCCCACGAGCGACTACTGGGCGGGCCGGCTCGACGAGACCGCCGTCTACCCCACGGTGCTCAGCGCGGCGCAGGTGCAGAACCACTACGCCCTCGCCACCGCCCCGGCCGACTCGGTGGTCCAGGTGGCCACCGCGGAGGACACCTACGCCAACGCGGGGGCGCCGGCCACCAACTACGGCACCTCGGGATCGCTCGCGGTGCGCGGCAGCTCCTTCTACGCGAGCTACCTGCGCTTCGACCTGCCCGCCGCGCCCGCCGGCACGGTGCTGAAGTCGGCCGTGCTCAGCGTGAAGACGAGCACCCAGAGCGGCGCCGGCACCACGGACACCGTCTCGGTCCTCCCGGTCACCGGTTCGTGGAGCGAAGCCGGCACCACGTACAACAACCGTCCCGCGCTGGGTGGTCCGGCACTCGGCACCTTCACCGGCATCCCGGACGGTTCGGCGGTGCACACCACCGGGCTGACCACCGCGAGCGTCGCGGCGGCGCTCGGCGGCAGCTACGGCCTGGCGCTCAGCAGCACCGGTACGGACGCCCTGTGGCTGTGGTCCGCCGAGGCGCAGGCGAACGAAGGGACGCCGCAGCTCACGCTCACCTTCGGCGCACCGTGACCTGACCGCCCCGTGAACGAGGGGGCGCGGGACAGCCTTCGAGCCGTCCCGCGCCCCCTCTCGCATCAGCCGCGCGCGTCCACGACGGCGAGGAGCTTGCCGCTGGTCGGGCTGCGGTCCAGCAACGTGCCGTCCACCGCCTCGACCACCACGTCCAGCAGCCGCTCCGTCACCGCCGAGCGCAGCTCCGGATAACCGGCCAGGAACACCTCCCGCAGCCGCTCCGGATCCGTTGCCGCGGCCCGCTCCACCCGTACGGTCAGCACCTCGCGCGCGTCGGCGGAGTCGAGCCGGACCTGCAGCTCGCCCCGGTGACCGCCGTGTTCCTCCGCCAGGTCCAGGAAGCGCCGGTAGTTGAGGAAGTACGTCGCCACCCGCATCACGTCGCCGGTGCGCCCCCGCAGCTCGAAGCGCGGCGCGTGCCGTCCGCACGGACAGCGGCCCGGGACCTCCCGGCCGAGGTCGCCGATCACGTACCGGCCCAGGTGCTGGCCGCGCCGGGCGTGCGTGGTGAAGACCAGTCGGCCCGTCTCGCCCGGGACCACCGGGCGGTCCTCGGCCAGGTCCAGGACCTCCATCGTGTGGAGGTCGGCGTGCAGGTGGTGGACGCCGCCGGAGCTCTCGGTGCACTGGTAGCCCAGCGGGCCGAGGTCGGTGCTGCCGTAGGTGATCGAGCGGACGACCTCGATGCCGAAGGTGTCCTTCAGGGTGCGCTGCTGCTCCTCGGTGAAGTGCTCGCCGCCGTAGAACACCTTGCGCAGGCCGCCGTACGCGCGCAGCGCCTCCTCCTCGGCGTGCAGCAGCTGCCACAGGTAGGAGGGCATGCCGAAGAGGGTGTCGGCCCCGTGGTCGATCAGCGCCTGCGCCGTGGCCCGGTGGTCGGGGCCCGCCGACAGCGGCAACTGCACGCCGCCGAGCCGTTCCAGGACGGAGAAGAAGCTGATGAAGCTGCCGTACATGGCACCGCAGTAGAACAGGTTGGCGGTCCGGTCCGAGGCCGGGTCGTAGCCGGCGGCCAGCAGCCCGCGGGCGGCGGCGTGCATCTGCGTGTCGTAGTCGTCGTAGCTGAAGACCGACAGCGCGGGCGCGCCCGTACTGCCGCCGCTGCGGAAGTACAGCTCGGCATCGGCGCGCGTCAGCCGGCGGGCCGGCTCCTGCACGTCCTCCTTGCCCAGCAGCGGTCCCGCAGGACGCGGCAGCACCACGGGCCGGACCAGGTCGTCCAGGCAGGCGGTGGTGGCGAAGCGGGCCGGCTCGGCCTGGACCGCGACGCGGCGGCTGTAGCGCTGCAGGGCGTAGACCCCGTCGTGCGGCTCGCCCGCGTAGCTCTCCAGCATGGCGCCGACCGGCGTGATCCGGGTGACGCCCGCGGCCAGGGCGGTGCGGGAGAGCTCGGCGATGTCCGCCGGGCTGCCCGCGATGCCCGCCGTCTGCAGATAGCGGCGCATCGGCCGCAGGGTGGCGATCAGCCGCTTGCGGGGCAGCGGCTTGACCCACACGCTGCGGTGCAGCGGCGAGGCGGTCAGCGGGGACCGGGTGTCGGCCATGACCCGCCACGAGCCGTCGGGAGCGGCGAGCACCCGGGTCAGCCCCAGGTGCTCCTCCAGCCGGGCCATCAGCTCGGTGGTGGTCAGCTCGGCCGCCTCCGCCGGGTCCGTGCCGACCGCAGGAGAGCCTGCCGAGGCCGGCGGCCGCGCGGCGAGGACCGCGGCGAACCGCTCGGCGAAACCGAAGACCTCGTCCTCGTCCTCGGTGTCGAGGTAGACCACCTGCGGGCTGGAGCACGCCTCCTGCTCGAGCAGGCAGACGTCGTCCGCCAGGGCGTCGAGCGTGCGGGCCTCCGACCAGGCGTCGGCCGTCAGGTACGCGAAGGAGATCCGGTGCCCCCACTCCACCAGCCGGCAGCCGGCCGGCACATGGGCCGCGACCCCTTCGACGGCCGCTTCCCCGCCCCAGACGGCGACGGCGTCCGCGGGCGCGCACATCAGGCGCAGCCACTCCTGGCGGGAGGAAGGGAAGCGCAGCACGACGATCCGCGCGGCCAGCGCTCCGCTCGGGTCCAGGGCGGCGAGCTCCGCCATCAGCTGCTGGGTCAGGAGGGTGTCGTCGCTGCTGGTCTTGAGCACGTTGACGTTCCCGGCGAGCAGGCCCTCGACGATGCTCAGCGGCGCCACCGTCGTGGCGTTGCCCGGCGCGACGTGGGCGACCAGGCCGACGGGCGCCCACGCCTCGTAGACCGTCTCGCGCGGATCGGCGCGGTTCAGCCGGCCGGGCGTCGCGCTGCCGAGCTCCCGGCGCAGCTTGCGGGTCAGCTCCCGCCGGCCGAGGAGGCCGCCCAGCTCGGCCAGGACGGCCGGGTCCTCGCCCTCGGGCAGGTGCGCGGCGAGCCGGGCCCGTACGGGATGTCCGGGGTCCGACAGCGCGGTGGCGAGGGCGTCGCACGCGGCCAGGACGGTCTCGGTCTCCAGGCCCTCCGCGAGCGCGGACTCGACGGCGGCCGGCAGCTCGGTGAGCCGGCGCCCGGCCTCCTCGTCGCCGATGAACTCGCCCTGCCAGTAGTGCTGGTGCACGCTCACGGTCACACCATTCCCTTCATCAGTTCCGCTGCGGCCACCGCGCAGCTGCGGTTGCGGCTCACCCCGGCACGACCGTGAACGGTGAACCAGGGGGTCTCCAGCTCGCATCCGCACGCGCTGCCGGGCCGGAGGGAGGCGAGGTCGCCCATGACCACGCTCTGCGCCGGCACCGAGGTGATGTACGGCGACACGAGGTGCAGGTAGCCCCGCTCCCCGTAGGGCAGCGGTTCGAGCGTGCGGGTGGAGCGGATCGTCACCCGTGACCAGACGGGCGCGTGCAGCCGGTGGTGGTCGCACTCGATGTACGGGATGCAGTGCTCGACCGACCCGAAGGTGTCCCGGATCCGCTCACCCGGAATGCCGAGCTGCTCGGTGACGCGGGCGTACAGTTCCTCCTTCTCTATGCGCCGGTCGGCGTGCCCCTTCCAGCCGCCGCCGAGGACGACCAGGGAGCCCTCGGGCAGGCGCAGCGGAGGCATTCCCATGGCCCGCATCCGCTCCAAGGTGAAGAAGAGGAAGGCCGGGAAGCCGAGGATGCGGACCGGGGCGTCCTCCCGCTCGAAGCGGCGCAGTGCGGCGATGCAGCCGAAGGGGTCGAACTCGTGCTCGCCGCCGGTGTTGCGCAGCGCGTACGCGACGCTGCGCGCGGGGGCGAAGTCGCACAGGTAGTTGTCGGTGAAGGCGGTCCCGAGGTTCAAGGAGGGGGACGGCTCGTAGCTGTAGAGGAGGTAGTTGACCTCCTGGTCGGGGGTGATCCAGCCGTTGCGCTCGAAGATCCGGGCGACCATGCGCTGCGCGGAGCGGATGGTCCACTCGTCGAAGAACATCTGCGACTTCTGGCCGGTGGTACCGGAGGAGGTCAGGTGCAGCTCGACGTCCTCGCGGGGGATGGAGAGCACCTCGTGCCGCTTGAAGAAGTTCGCGTGGACGAGCGGCGTACGGTACGGCTCGGCCGGGGGAGTGGCCTCGTACAGGGAGCGGAAGAACGCGGATCGCTCGGTGTGCCAGGCGTTGCTCTCCGCCATGGCCGCGGCGAACAGTTCGTCCTGCGCGGGTCCGAAGGCGTACGGATCGGTCAGGTCGCACAGCTGCTGCACGTGCGGCAGCAGGGCCGGGTCGGGTACGGCGACCGGCGCGAGATGGGGGTTCACAGGGCTCATGGGGCTCATGGGGCAACCTCGGATGAAGTGGGCAGGTGTGCCGACGCCCAGGCCGACACGTAGCAGTCCAGGTACGGCTGGAGGGGCGGTTCGACGGCGACGCCGCGGAAGTCGATCCGCTCGCCGGAACGGGACAGCACGGCGTAGTCGTGGAAGCCGTCGCCGTCCGCGCGCATGGCCGGGTAGAGGGCCCCGGCGACGAACCCCTGGACGAGGAAGGCCGCGAGGGCCTCGTGGTGCGCGAGCGGCACCAGGGCCTCGACGTAGCCGGCGCCCGCGCGGGCCAGGGCCCGGGTGACGGGTTCGAGGTGGGCCGCCGCGGCGGCCGGGTCGGGGTGGGCCGTCAGCAGGCAGCCGTACCCGCCGGCGCGGTTGAGGTAGGCGTAGACCTCGAACCGGCCGTCTTCGGGGGTGAGCAGCACGTTCGGGGTGTGCAGCGGGTAGAACCAGCCCCCGGAGCCCGGGAACCGCTCGCGGAAGCGGCGGCGGACGAAGGCGGGTGCCTCGATCACCTCCAGCCGTTCGACCGCCGCGTGCGGCGCGGGCGCCGGGAGCGGGCCGGCGGAGGCCCTGACCCCGGGGTAGCGGATGCCGAGCGCGGACTCGGCCGTGCGCAGCAACGGCATCATCGGGGCCGGTACTTCGGTGACGGGGATCCGCCGGTCGAGCACACCGTCGGCGTGACGCGCGTAGAGTGCGAGGCTCTCGCGGCTGCTGAGATCCACCGCGTTGGGCAGGATGCCCAGCGGCCGGAAGCCGTTGCGGGCGACGACGCGCTGCGGACCGGCACTGACGGTGCGTACGGTCGCGTACACCGAGTCCAGGCGGCCCGTGTCCAGCATCCCGGCGCACAGGGCCTCGGTCAGGGCGGCGGCCAGGCCCGCCGAGCGGTGCTCGGGGTGCACGGCGATGCCCTCCAGGCGGCCGGTGCGGCTGCCCGCCTCGCCGTGGATGGCGGCGGACGCGGTCAGCGCCCCGGTGACGGCGCAGCGGGTGACGAGCCAGAGGGAGTGCGGGTCCGCGATGAGCCGGGCCATCTCTGCCGGGTCGGTGCCCAGGGCCACCGGGTAGTGCGGACCGTAGACGGCGTAGTAGAGCTGGCGCAGTTCGGCGATGTCCGCGCGGACGGCCGGGGTGATCACGGGGCTCATCGCTCGCCTCCGGCGGGTTCCGCGACGGCCGGGTCGGGCGTACGGGACCCGAGCAGGGCCAGCGCGCAGGCTGCCGGGAGCAGCCCGACGCCTTGTACGAGGCAGAGCGTCTGCGGGGAGAGGAAGTCTCCGGCGAAGCCGAACACGAGGGACGCCACCGGCAGGGAGGCACCGAGGACGGCCTGCATCACGGCGAAGAAGCCGGGCTTGTCCGCCGTCGGGACCATCCGCTGGAACAGGGCGACGAAGCGCACGCTGACGGCCCCGGCGCACCAGCCGGCCACGGCCAGGCAGCCCGCGACGACCGGGCGCTGCGCGAACAGCCCGGGCAGCGCCAGTGCCAGGGCCATCAGGCCCAGGCACCAGGCCCCGGCGACCGTGGGCCGTCCCGGCACGCGGGTGCCGGTGAAGGCGCCGACGAGCGCACCGGTGCCCAGGGAGGCCTCCAGCAGGGCCACGGTGCCGCCCCCGCCGAAGAGGACCGATCGGGTGTAGAGGGGGATGACGACGAACACGGCGGCGGTGAACAGGTTCGCCGCGGTGAAGCAGATCAGGATCCGCCGTACGGAGGGCAGTTCGGCGAGGATGCGGCGCAGCGGGCGCCGCCGGGGCGGGGCCGCCGCGCCGTCCGCGCCCTCCGCACCGTCCGCGGTGACGGTGCGGAAACGGGCGCTCGCGACGAGTACGGCGGCGCCGAGGTAGGCGGCCGCGCAGCCGGCGGCCAGCCCGGCCACGCCCGCCCGGTCGACGGCCAGGGCGCCGAGCAGTGCTCCCGAGAGGCCGGCCAGGGACTGGGTGGACAGCTCGAAGCCGGTGGCCGTCTCGATGTCGGCGTCGTCGACGAGCTCGGGGACCGAGGTGGTCAGACAGGGGTCGAAGAACGCCTGGCAGGTGGCCAGGGCGAGACCGGCGGCGTACACGGTGGTGAGCGGCAGTCCGCCGCCGTACGCCCACAGCGCGAGGGCGGCCGCGGCGGCCCCGGCGACGGCTGCCGAGGTGCGCAGCACCGAGCGGTGTGCGATGCGGGCGACGGCCCCCGCCACGACGGGCGCCAGCGCCACGGCGGGCAGCGTGCAGACCGCCATGAACAGCCCCGAGGCCAGTCCCCGGGCCCCGGGCACGGCGTAGGCGACGATCCACCAGGACACGCCGACCTGGAACATGCGCACGGCGGCCTGGGTGAGGACCTGGCCGAGCCATACGGCGCCGAAGGCCCGGTTGCGCAGGACCAGCGGAGCGCGCCGACGGTCGGCCCCGGGCAGCGGCTGCGGCTCCTTGTCCGTCTCCTTTTCCGTGTCGGCCGTGTTGGCCGTGTCGGCCGTGGGTGAGGCGGTCATGCGGTCGGCCTCTCGTCCAGGACGCGGACGAGCTTGCCCGAGCGCGGGTTGACGGCGAGGTCGCGGTGGCGGGCCCACTCCACGGACAGCGGGTGCACGAACCCGGCACGCACACTGTCCGGATACAGCGGCCGTACGCTCTCCAGCTCCGTGACGACGGCCTCGGCCAGCGCCTCGCGGCCGCCCGCGACCTGGTCGCGGGCGTCGTCACCGGGGGCCGTCGCCAGTCGCAGGACCAGCCCGTCGCGGCCGTCCCAGCGGCGGACGACGAGCTGCATGCCGACCACGCGGCCCTCGGTGTCCGCCGCGGCCACGGCGTCCTGGGCGTCCTGGGTGTAGAGGGAGACGGGGCCCACGCGCACACCCTCCTCGGCGCGCCCGAGGATCCTGAAGTGGCCGGGCCCGGTGCCGGTCCACTCGGCCCGGTCACCGGCGGGGTAGCGGATGATCGGCATGAGGCGGCGGAAGAGGCTGGTGACGACGACCCGGCCGGGCCGCCCCGGTTCGGTGATGGGCTCGTCGGTGGAGTCGTCGAGGATCTCGACGACCGCGTACGGGGTGAAGGCCCGGTGCACCCGGGCGTCGGGGCCGGGCACCGGGCGGCCGAGGAGGCCCGCGTCGACGCTGGCGTATCCGACGGAACGGACCTCGGCGCCCGGGAACGCGGCGGCCAGCAGCCGCCGTTGGTCATCGAAGAGGGCCTCGCCGCCGAAGAGGAGCAACTCCACCGAGTCGAGCCGGACACCGGACGCGACGACCTGCTCGGCGAGCCGGCACAGGGTGGTGGTCGTGCCGGTCAGCACTTGGGCGGCGAGATCGCGCAGCGTGGGGATCGTCGATTCCAGCGGCGCGCCGCCGCCGATCGGCAGGCGGACGTTGTCCACGGGCGCGTGGGCGAGCGAGTCGAGGACGAAGAGGAAACTGGCGTACAGCTCCCCGGCGTAGAAGAGGTCGGCGACGCGGTGCCCCGGGCGCAGACCGGTGTCCACGAGCCCCTCGCCGAAGGCGGTGACGAACGTGCGCCACTCGTCGCGGGTGTAGACGGAGAACTTGGGGGACCCGGTGGTGCCGCCGGTCTTGTAGACCGTGGCCTCACTGAGCGGGCCGGTCAGCACACGGCTGTCGTGCAGGGCGTTGGCCGCCCAGAAGTCCTGCTGGTCGACCACCGGCAGGTCGGTGAGGCGGTCGACGTGCGGTGGCAGGGACGCGTAGAGGTCGCGGTAGTAGGGCGAGTTGTGGCGGGCGAAACGTATGAGGTCCGAGAGCTGCTGGGCGGACATGAGCCTTTGCCTGGATGACGGGAACGGGAACGGGAATCACGGCGGGGCGCGGCGAGAGAAGGAACTCGCCTGCGGAGTCGGGCCGGTGTGAACGGGGGACCCCCCGGCGCCCCCGTATCCCTCTGACGCACGCCGAAAGCTGACGTGCAGTCATGATGATGAAACATCAGTCCCGTCATCGCCAAATTGGCCGCATATTTACGGACAGTGGGACAAAGTTCAACAATTTTTCCGTTACGGCAGCCCGTTCAGTTGCCCGCGGCGGGAGCCCCCTCGTTGCGGCGGAGGGCGTCACGCAGCCGGGCGGCCTGGGTGACCAGGCGCGACGAGCCGCCCCGGGCCGCGACGGAGGCGAGCCCCGCCGGTTCGGGCGCCGCCGCCCCGCACTGTTCCACGCACTCGGCGGCCGTCGACAGGAGGTCACCGGCGCCACGGGGGTCGGCCGCCCCCGTGAGCAGCGCGGGCAGGGCGGCCGCCAGCACGGCCCAGGTCGTCGCGTACGCGCCCGTGGCGGCGAGGGTGCGCAGCGAGTCGGCGAGCCGGCTGGGCTTGACCGTGCCCAGGGCGATCAGCTCGGCCAGATCGCACCCGAGGCGTACGGCGTCCAGCTCATCCTGGGCGGCGAGGGTGAGGAGCGCGTCCACGGCCCTCAGCCGGTCCTCGGCGTGCCGGGCGCCGAGCCCGGTGGCGACCGCCAGGTGCAGGGCCGGGCCGGCCGGTCCACCGGCCGCGGCGAGCAGGGGCAGCGCTGCGGCCGACTCGCGCGCCTCGTTGACGGCACCGGCCGTGACGACCGGGAGGCACCAGGCGGCCAGGGCCTCCCGGTCCTCGGGCAGGACCGCGATCATCGACGTGTCGTCGCGACCGTCCCAGCAGCGGTCGGTCGCCGTGCGGGCCTTCGCCAGCTCGTGGAACCGGTGCGGGAACTCGCGCACCACGGTCGTCCGCTGCGCCGTGTCCAGCACGAGACGCGCGGGCGTTACGCCGCCCCACCGGTGTTCCACCGCCGGCGCGGTACGGCGGGTGACGGCCACGGGCCGGCCCGCTTCGCCGAGCCAGGCGGCCAGCCGATCGCCCGCCGGCGTGCCGAGGGCGGCGGCCTCGGGAACGACGGAGGCGTCGCGGCGGACCCGCAGCAAGGCCTGGGCCAAGTCCGCGGGCGCGGGGTCCGCGCCGAGACGGCCGTACTCGGCCAGGCGGGCGACCAGTACGCGCGGGTCCAGCGAGCCCGTCTCCACGGTGGGCGTGGCGAGGAGGAAGGGCACCGGCCGGGACGCGATGCGCTCCGCGGCCTCGGCCACGCGCGCATGGGTGGCGGCGCCGATCGCGGGGTGGTGGCAGTCGCTGCGCCAGGACACGAGGGCCGGATCCGGTGTGCCCGTCGGCGGCGCGTCCAGGACGCAGGCGGCCACGTGCTCCAGGCCGGGCAACTCCTGCGTGTAGTAACGGGACTGTTCGGGGTCCAGCCACCAGCGGTCCGCCAGCGCGGGCCGCAGCGCCTCGGCGAGGGCCGCACGGTCCCGGTACGCGTGCCGAACCAGCCCGTCCAGGGCGCGCTCGAACTCCTCGACGGTGGCGACGCGCGCGTTGATGACCGCCGCGACGAGTTCCACGGTCTCGGCGACCGTCCCCGGGGCCAGGGCGAGCGGAGCCGGGACCGGGAGCGGCGGCAGGATCTCCTGGTAAAGGCCGGGCTCCCCGGCGGGAGCGGCGGCCGGTCCCAGGAGCTCCACCGCCCGGGCCCGGTGGACCGGGCTCAACAGGTGTGCCCGTTCGGCGAGTTCGGCGCGCAGTCCGGGATCGTCGGTCAGGTGGGCGGCGACCAGCTTCAGCGCCCGCTCCTGGATGCCGGTGTCCGCGTGCCCGAACGCCTCGGCGAGCTCCGGCAGCAGCTCGGGAGCGGCGGCCGGGTTGCGGGTGAGTTCCTTGCCGATCAGTACGAGTTGCGAGCGGACCAGCTTCTTCTCGGGGCGGAAGAGGACGGCGGCCGACATCTCGGCGAGCCGGCGGGGGGCCAGGTGACCCGCCGCGGCGAGCCGGGCGAGGGTCTGCTGGGCGGTCCCGGCGACGGCGGAAGGCGCGTCGGCGGCCAGCGCGATCCAGTCGGCGGCCCGCTCCCGCTCCTCCTCGGCGGTCGGACGCAGGGCTTCCAGGATCTCCTGGTAGGGCTTCAGCTGGGCGGGCTTGCCACCGCGCAGCAACCGCGCGGTGCATCCGTCCAGCAGCACGGTTCGGTCCAGGAACCCCTCGTCGGCCAGGGCGGCCAGCGCGGTCGGCCAGTTGTCGGGGCCGTCCGGATCCCGGTGCCAGGTGAGGACCCGGACCGGTTCGGCGGTCTCGAAGAGCCGCGGGGCGAGCGCGGTGAGGTGCGGGTCGCGGCGCAGGGTGACCACGAGAGGGGAGCGGGACGCGCCCACGGCTGTCGCCCAGCCCTCGACGCAGCCGTCGGTGGTGGGTACGGGACAGCCGGCGAGCCGGACGAGTTCGCGTATCAGCGGGTAGTCCTGTTCGGCGGTGGCGGGCCGGGCGGCCAGTCGGTGGGCGAGGTCGCCGAGCCACTTCGGATCCCGGCCGGACAGTACGTCGAGCAGTGCGGCGGTGGGCGGCTGCCGCCTCCAGCGGCGCAGATCGGCGGCGCCGATCCAGGTGGCCGCGGCCGCCGCCCCGGTGATGCAGCCGGCTCCGGCGACCACCAGGGCCGGGTTCACCCGGTTGCGGTCCTCCCAGCGCTCCCACCGCGAGGAACGCAGCTCGCCGCGCAGCCCCTTCAGCCCGGCGAGCAGTGCGCGGCGCTGTGCGGGTTCCAGCGCCTTGAGGAGGCCCGGCAGCTCGGCGGCGCGGCCCGCCCGTACGGCCGCGAGGACGTCCTCGGTGATGTCGTCGGTGGGGTTCGCGGTGGCGTTCATCGTGCGGCTCCGGAAGGGGCAGGGGAGACGGAAGAGGTGGCGGAGGTGGCGGTGGCGGCGGACCGCAGGGCCATCCGGGTGGCCAGCGCGTGCTTGCAGGGGCCGCGGCGGCCCCGGTGGTCGGCCCACCACTGGCAGGTGCAGCTGAGTGCGCCGCCGGACTCGCGCACCTGGTAGCGGCGTTCGCCGGAGGCCACCAGGGCGGTACCGGGCCCGCCCAGGGTGACCGCTCCGGCGGCCAGCAGGGCGCGGGCGGCGACCAGCCGCGGGTTGTGCCGTTCGGCACGGCGGGCGTCGTAGGGGAGTTCGCGGTGGAAGTACGCGGCTTCGGCGATGTCGTAGCCGACCCGGCCGGCCGTACCGAGGCGGGTCAGGGCCGCCCGTACGCGGTCCACCGGCAGCCCCGACTGTTCGGCCAGATCGGCCGGATCGATGCGCGGCTCCCAGGCGAGCAGTACCGAGATCAGCTCGGCGTCCTCGGCCGCCGCGTCGGTGGCCAGGGCCTCCAGGACGCCGCCCTCCCCGGAGAACCCTCGGGAGGTCTCCGGGGAGAGGGTGAGCGTGAGCCGCATCCCGGGCAGGGTGACCTCCCAGGCGGAGGCGGTGGGCTCGGCCCCGGCCGGCGCGGGACCGTACACGCGCAGGCCCGTGGCGTGCCGCAGCACCCGCTGGAGGGCGGCGAGACGTTCGGGGCCGGGCAGGCAGACCGCGCCGGGCACCGGCCGGGTGGTGGGGCGCAGCGCACGACCGGCGGGAACCACCCACAGGGCGCCGCTCGTGGCTCCGCCGCCCGCCGCGCCACGGGGCAGGGAACGGAGGAAGCGCGCCGCCTCGGCGGCGGTCAGTTCGGCCCGCAGGTCGAAGCCGGCGGTGACGGCCTGGGACTCGGCGAATCCGCGCAGCCAGCGCTCCGGCAGCGGAACCTTCTTCTCCACGACCGGCCCGTCGAGCGTGGTCACCGCCAACTCGTCGGGGCCGACCCGCAGGTGCAGCGGGTCGTCACCGCTCAGCCGGGACAACGCCTCGCGCAGCGGGTTGTTGACGTCGACGTTGGTGGTGCCGTGGCCGGTGTCGGCGCCGCGCAGACCCTCCGGCAGTACGTCGAGCCGGGCGTACACCCCGCAGCAGCCGGAGAAGGACTCGAAGCGCAGCCGGTCGCCGTTGCCGGTGACGACCGGGTCGAGCGAGGCGGGCAGGGCGCGCCGGTAGTAGCGGGCCGCGGCCACGTCCGCGACGGCGAGCAGGGCCCGCGCGGCCGCCTGAGGGGCGCTCAGGAACCCGGCGAAGAACTGGGGGTGGGCGTCCGCCCCGGTCGGGGTCAGACCCCCGGCCGTCTCCAGGTTGAGGGCCTGACCCGCCTCGGCGGCGGTCAGGGAGGAAGGGCGTGCGTAGGCGAAGGTGTGTGCGGTCCGCGTCATGTCCGGGACGCTAGGGGGACCCACTGACAACGCCGGTCGCCCGCCGGCGGCGGGGCCCGACGAGCGGAGCGGACGTCAGTCCACCAACAGCTCGTCGAGACCGCGGACGGACTCCGGGGCGACCGTGTCCTCGGCCAACGCCACCAGCCCGGCGTGGCACTGCCGGGTGCCGTGTGCGAGGAGATGCCGCACGTCCGCGATGACGGCTGCGGCGGTGAGCGGCGATTCCTCGAGGAGCGCCGCCACGCGCGCTCGGTGCGACACGCTCACGAACGTGCCCCCGGGGCGAGCGCAACGATGCGATGACGCCGGCGTCACCGCCGCCTACCGGGGGACCGTCAACGCCCGGGGTCCCTCAACGGGACGGGCTCTCACCCAGGTCGTAGGTGAAGGCGTACGCGACGGAGGTGTCGCCGTGCCGGTAGGTGAAGCCTCCGGATCCCGTCAATCCCGCGAGGTCCCCGGTGCCGGAGCCGGGGACCACCTCGAAACGACAGACCGTGCCACCGGCATCGAAGGTGCCGCGCTCCTCCAGCACGAAACTGCCCTTGCGGCCGTCCACGCTGCCGCGGACCAGCTCCATTCCGCTGTAGGAGCCGAGGTTCTCCCCGGTGTAGGCGATCGTGTAGTCGCAGGCGGTCTCGGCGGCCTCGATCCCCCCGGTGAAGGCGTTGTTGACATGGGCGTGGGCGAGCCGCGGGACGGCGTCCACGGCGCCTACGGGGCTCTCCTCCCAGTTGGCGGAGGTGAAGCGGCCAGCGGTCTCTACGGGCGTGGGCATGACGGTCCTCTCGGGCGGCCGGACGGTCTCTCCGCCCGGCGTGCCCCCAGGCTGGCACCCGTACCTGACATCTTCTGTCAGGTACGGGTGACAATGACGCCATGCGCGCCGACCGGCTCCTCTCCCTGCTCCTGCTGCTGCAGAACCGCGGCCGGATGACCGCCCCGGAACTCGCCGCCGAGCTGGAGGTGTCGGTGCGCACGATCCACCGCGACATCGACGCCCTCGGCGCCTCGGGCGTCCCCGTGCTCGCCGACCGCGGCCCGGCCGGCGGCTACCGGCTCGCCGACGGCTACCGCACGCGCCTCACCGGCCTCACCGACACCCAGGCCGGCTCCCTCTTCCTCGCCGGCGCACCGGGACCCGCACAGGAGCTCGGCCTCGGCGCCGATCTGGCCGCCGCCCAGCTCAAGCTCCAGGCCGCGCTGCCGGCCGCGCTCGCCGCCCGGGCCCGCCGGATCCAGGACCGCTTCCACCTCGACGCGCCCGCCTGGTTCCGGGAGGCCGACCCCGTCCCGCACCTCGCGCAGATCGCCCAGGCCGTCTGGGACCAGCACGTGCTGCACACCCACTACCGCCGCTGGCGCGGCGAGGTACGGCGCGAGCTGCATCCGCTCGGCCTCGTCCTCAAGAGCGGCATCTGGTACCTCGTCGCCGATGTCGCCGACGTTGCGGATGCCGACGGAGCCGTACGGACCTACCGGGTCTCCCGGTTCCTGACGGTGGACACCGCGGCGGAGCGCTTCGAACGGCCCGCCGGATTCGAACTGGCCGCGTACTGGCAGGAATCCACCAGCCGACTGGACGCAGCCCTCCACCAGCAGACCGCCGAACTACGGCTGTCCCCGCGCGGACAGCGGCTGCTGCCGATGCAGTTCGGAGCGGCCGGCACCCGGGCGCTCGCCGATGCCGGCCCCGCCGACGCGGACGGCTGGGTCCGGCTGCGCATCGCCGTCGAGTTCCAGGCCGTCGCCGTCGGCGACCTGCTGCGCCTGGGCACGGAGGTCGAGGTGCTCGGCCCGCCCGAACTGCGCCGCGCCCTCGCCGAGACGGTGACCACGCTGGCCGGACGCTACGCCTGACAAGGGCCCGGGCCCGCTCCGCGCACCTCGTAGGGTGGGCGATCGAGATCGAACCCCGGGGGAGAGGGAGAGCGCACATGCAGATCGAGCTGCGCGAGACGAGCGACGACGACCTGGCCGTCTTCTGGGAGCAGCTGACGCACCCGGGCCTCCAGCAGATGGCGGCGATCACCAGGAAGTACCACTACGACCGGGGCCACTTCGACACGCACTGGGCGAAGGTGCGCAACGACCCCGCCGTGCTCCTGCGCACCGTGCTGGCCGACCGGGTCGTGGTCGGCCACGCCGCCGTGTTCGGGCCGCCGCAGGAGCGCGAGGTGACGTACGTGATCGGCCCGGAGCACTGGGGACGGGGCATCGCCACCCGGGCGCTGGCCGAGTTGATCCGGCTGGAGGGCACCCGCCCCCTGCACGCCGGGGCGGTGGCCGACAACACGGGCTCGATCCGGGTGCTGGAGAAGTGCGGGTTCACCGTCACCGGCCGCACCCGCGACTTCGCCATGGCCCGTGGCCGGGAGGTGGACGTCGTCCTGCTCACCCTCAGCTGAGCGGGCTCCCGCCCGGTCCTGCGTACCCTCCGGGCGCTCCCGGCCCGCCGCTCAGCCCGCCCGGGGGCTCCACCTCCAGGAAGCGGCGCCGTCGAGGGCCCCGGTACAGCAGACACACCCAGCCCAGCCCTTCCAGCACGGCCGCGCAGGCCGTCAGCCGCTCCTGTTCCGCACCCGCCGCACCGCCGCCCGCCGGGCCCAGCCAGGTCACCTCCACCCGCCCGGGTTCCGCTCCGGCCGCCACGCGGTAGCCCGTCCGCGTACGCCTCCCCTCGGCGTCCAGCGCCGACGGCGCGATCCCCGCCGCCTCCAGTGCGAGGGCCACCGCGCGCGGCAGCTGCCGTACCTCCCACGGCGCGGGAACCGCCGTACCCGCCGGGCCGTTCACCAGACGGCGGATCTGCAGCAATCCCTCGTACGCGGTGCGCAGCTCCGCCCCACGCCCGCCGGGCGCGGCTGCCGGGCCGTCGCCGGTCGCGGGCTCGAAGCCCTGCCCGGGTACTGCCATGACCCACCACCCGCCCCGCCCGTCTGAGTACCTCACACCCAACGGCCTGAGTATCCACCCCGATTCCCCGACGGCGCGCCGCTGGTCGAATGGGGACATGACTTCAGATGCCCCGAGCGGCCGGGCCGCCAGCCCGCGCATGCAGCACGTGACCACCGCCGGCTCGGCCCTGGCCGTGGCCCTGGTCCCGCTCGTCGTGGGCGTCCTGTTCGCCAAGGCGATGGCCGCCGACCCGATGACCCCGGTCAACGCCCTGATCGCGGGCGGCGGCCAGCGGGCCGCGCTGCCCCGGGGCGAGTGGAAGCGGCGCGGCCACGACACCGTGCGCAGGCTGCGCACGGCCCGGCGCGACACGGCCCGGCGGTGCGCCCGCGCCTGCGGACGCCGCCCCTGAGGACCGCCGGGGCCCGCCGTCCGTGTGCTGGGGGCGGCGTGAGGGCGTCAGGACGTGGCGGCCAGGGGTTCCTGGAGTTCGGTGACCCACTGGTCCCGGTCCTCCGGGCAGGCCAGGGTCAGCTCGCGCGCGTACCCGGCCGAGCGGTGCCCGTGCGCGTCGATCCACCGCGCCAGGGCCTGCGACGTCGGCAGCACGCCGTCCATCGAGCCGCGGTGCACCACGGTGGCGGCCCGCTCCACCGCCGGCAGCGTGACGATCCGTACCTCACCCCCGAGGTCCTCGGCGCGGACCGAGGCCGCCACCGGCAGTCCGGCGTGGACCAGGACGGCTCCCGCGGGTCCGCCGGCGGCCGCGTCCTCGTAGTAGGCGGTACCGGGACCGGTCGGGACGACCCCGGCCTCCTCGATCCGGCGGCACAGCTCTTCGTAGAGCGGCCCGATGACCGGCCCGATGTCCTGCGGTTCGTAACTCGCGGCCGTGCCGGTCAGTTCGGCGAGCCGGACGGGCGGAAGGCTCTTCACGACGATGTCGTCGGCGGGCATGGTTCCCTCTTCCTCGATGGTCCGGAGCCTCGCCTCGACCTGGACCAGCCGGGCCGCCGCGGCGGCCATGGCCGTCTCCAGCTCGGCCTGCCGCAGCCGCAGCATGCCGCGCAGCTCCTCCGCACCCACCCGCTCGCCGAGGATCGTTCCCACTTGGTCGAGCGAGAAGCCGAGTTCCTTGAGCGCGATGATCCGGTTGAGGCGGGCGAGCTGCCCGGCCTCGTAGGAGCGGTAGCCGGTGAAGGGGTCGACGCGTGCCGGGCGCAGCAGTCCGAGGGCGTCGTAGTGACGCAGCATGCGGACCGACACCCGGCCGTGCTTGGCGAAGTCTCCGATGGTGAACATGACGCTCTCCACTACAAGGTCTGACACAGGGGGAGGGTCAAGCGTCGCACCGGCGACGGACGCGGTGGTCAGCGGCCGTACTGCCGCAGACAGAGGTCGACGATGGACGGCGGTACCGCGCCCTCGGCGGCCGCGCACAGCTGGTCCAGGCGCGGCGGCGGGGCCGGCCGCCGCCGCGGATGGGCCGTCGCCGGCCCGGGCGCGCGCTTGCGCCGCGGCGGGGGCGCGGCCTTCGCGGCCCGCTCGCGCGAGGGCTCCGGCTCCGGGGCCGGAGCCGGGTCCGACTTCGGGGCCTGCCCCGGGTTCGCGTCCGCGCCCGGGTCCCGGGCCGCGTCCGGAGCGGGCGCGGCGGCCTCGGGCAGGGCCCCCAACGGCAGGGCCAGGGGCGTCGGGACCTCGGGCGCCTCGGCCGTCGGTACGGATCCCCGTACGGGAGCCGGAGCCGGATCCCGGGGCCCGACGGAGACACAGCCGGTGCTGGCGAGGAGCACGACGAGGGAGAGGGGCACGGCACGGCGTAACTGCATCCGACCACCTTGCCGTACGGCCGGGCCGGCCCGGCCCTCCTCTCACGCGTGCGGGTGACACCGGCCCGGTGGGAATGGCCGGAGCCCGTGGGGAATTGGAACGACAGTACGGGCGAAGGGGGAGGCGCGACCCCCGGCTCCCCGTACCGCCGTGTCCTGCCCGCCGATCGTCCGTACGGAGTACCGATCCATGACCTCAGCCGCCGCGCCCGGCAACGATCCCGCGCCGCCCTCCGAATCGGGCCCGCCCGAGCCCGGACTGCCCAGGGAGCCCGAGCCCGTAGCCGGGCCGGGAGCCGGACCCGCACCGGGGATCGGTGCCGCTCCGTGGAAGGGCTGGGCGGCCGTCTGCGCCGTCTCGCTCGGCATCTTCTGCCTGATCACCTCCGAGCTGCTGCCCGTCGGGCTGCTCACCCCCGTCGGGACCGCCCTCGGGGTGTCCGACGGGACCGCCGGTCTGATGGTCACCGCGCCCGGACTGGTCGCCGGACTCTGCGCGCCGCTGGTCACCGTCGGCGCCGGCCGGCTCGACCGGCGGCTCGTGCTGTGCGTGCTCATCGCCGTGATGGTCGCCGCCAACCTGGCCGCCGCGCTCGCCCCGAACTTCGCCGTCGTCCTGGCGGCCCGGTTGCTCGTCGGCGTCAGCGTCGGCGGATTCTGGGCCATCGCCGGCGGACTCGCCGTACGCCTCGTCCCCGAGCGCCAGGTCGGCCGGGCCACCGCGCTCGTCTTCGGCGGTGTCCCCACCGCCTCCGTGCTCGGCGTCCCCGCCGGCACCCTGCTCGGTGAACTCGGCGGCTGGCGCACCGCCTTCGCGGCGGTCGGCGCCCTCGGCCTCGTCACGCTGACCGCCCTGCTCGTGCTGCTGCCCCCGCTGCCGGCGACCCGGCACATCACCTTTCCCGAACTCCCCGCCCTGCTCCGGGAGAACCGCGCCGTGCGGGCCGGGGTCATCGTCACCTTCCTGGTGGTGACCGGGCAGTTCGCCGCCTACACGTTCGTACGGCCGATCCTCCAGGAGGTCTCCGGCGTCGACGCCGAACACATCAGCACCCTGCTGCTCGGCTACGGCATCGCCGGCGTCGCGGGGAACTTCCTGGCCGGAGCACGCGACGCGTACCGGACCCTGCTCGTGGTCAGCTCCTCCCTCACCGTCGTCCTCGCGCTGATCGCGGTCCTGCCGGGACCGGCCGTCGGCACCGCGCTCCTGCTGGCCTGGGGACTCGCGTACGGAGGGGTCTCGGTGAGCGTGCAGGGCTGGATGATCAAGGCGGCCCCGGAGGCGCCCGAGGCCGCGTCCTCCCTGATGGTGGCCATGTTCAACTTCGCCATAGCGGCGGGCGCGCTCTGCGGCGGCCTCGCGGTCGACGGCATCTCCGTACCCGCCGCCCCGCTCGGCGGGGCCGCCCTGATGCTCGCGGCGGCCGCCACCGTGTGGGTCACGGCGATCCGCCGCACACCCCGCACCCCCGGCTGATGGCGGGGCGCCGCGGGAGCGGCGCGCCCGACAGATCGGATGGACGGGGGCGGATCGGACACTCGGCTTGACCCGGCCCCCGCCGGAGGGCAAGAGTGCGCCGATCGAGCACCACAGCGTGAGCCGCACCCCGGAGATACGTCAGATGCCCCTATCCGTTCGCCCGTCGATCGACCCGGCCGAAACCGGCGGTTCTCCGACGCACGGCGCATGCGACGTACTCGGCACGCCCGGCGCCCCCGCCGCCGGTGCGGCCCCGGCTCCCGCCGCCCGGCGGTACGGAGCCTGACCGACCGGGTGGGGGCCGGCACCGCACCGCCGCGCCGGCCCCCGACCCTGCCGGGAGACCACCATGCGCCAAGACCCTGATGAGAACGGGATCGTCCCCGACGACCACCTGTTCGTCCGCCCGTACGTCGCCCCCTCGGGCGCACCGCCCCGGTCGACCGCGCCCACCTGGCCGCAGACCGGCCCCCTCGCCTTCCCCGGCCCCGCGCACGTCCAGGAACCCGGCGCTCCCGTCGCCGTTCCCGTTTCCGTTCCCGCTCCCGGCTCCGCTCCCGACCCGGCTGCGGGCCGCAGCGCCGGCCGAGGGCGCCGCAGCCGGCTTCCGTTCGCCGTCCTGACCCTGCTGGCGCTCGCCGCGGTGGGCGCCCTGGTGCTCCTGCTGAGCGGCCCCGACCCGCAGCAGTCCCGGGCCGGGGCGCCCGCCGAGCTGTCCGTACCGAAGCTCCGGGCGCGCGGTCCGGACTCCGTCGCCGGGACCGACGTACCCGGCCCGAGCGCGCCCGCACCGTCCCCCTCCGCCTCCGCTTCTGCCTCCGCCCCGCCCGCTCCCTCCCGGGAGCCGGGCGCGTCCGCGAGCCAGGGCACGAAACAGCCCTCCTCGCCCACCGCTTCGGTCCCGAGCCCGCCGAGCTCCTCCGGAACGCTGCGGATGGGCGACAGCGGCCCCGAGGTGCGCGCCCTGCAGGAGCTGCTCCACGGGCAGGGGTTCACGTACGTCTCCGTCACCGGGGTCTACGCCGGCCAGACCAAGCGCGGCGTCAGCCAACTCCAGCGCGACCGCTCCATCAAGGGCGACCCGAACGGGGTCTACGGACCGGCCACGCGGGCGGCGATGGGCTGATCGTCGGCCGCGCCCGATGGCCCCCTCTGGTTGAACGTGTTCAGTTCTTCTGTCAGGCTACGGGCGAACGCAGGAGCGGACGCGGTCGAGCGGCTCGTTCCCGTGCGATCCGTACCTGTGCCCACGGGGGTTGCCTTGTCCGTCCCGGTTCCACCGCCCGGCCCGCCGCCGCCCCCACACCCTCGGCCGGTGCCCGCGCCCCCGCCCCCGCCGGACGATCAAAGCGTGGCGAAGGCGTTCGCGCGCTCCTGCCTCACCGCCGTCGCCGTCGCCGTCGCGCTGCTGCTCTTCGTGGGGGTGCTCAGCCAGGAGCATTGGACCTGAGCCGCGGACCGGACGGCCCCGCCCGGATCAGCGGCCCCCGGAGACCCGCAGCACGGTGCCCGTCGTGTACGAGGCCTCCGCGGAGAGCAGCCAGGCGACCGCCCCGGCGATCTCGTCGGGCCGGCCGGGCCGGCCGAGCGGGATCCCGGCCGCGGCCTTCGCCGGACGGTCGGGATCGCCCATCGCCGCGTGCATGTCGGTCTCGATGATGCCCGGAGCCACGGCGTTGACCCGGATCCCGTCCGGGCCGAGCTCCTTGGCGAGCCCCACGGTGAGCGCGTCGACGGCCGCCTTGGTCGCCGCGTAGTGCACGTACTCCCCGGGACTGCCGAGGGTGGCGGCCGTGGAGGAGACGTTCACGATCGCCCCGCCGTCGCCCTCCGCCATGTCCCGGGCGGCCCGGCGGCAGCACAGCAGGTAACCGAGGAGGTTCACCTCCACGACCCGCCGCAGGTCCTCGGTGCGGGCATCGGCGAGCCGGCCCAGCGGGCCGGTCACCGCGGCGTTGTTCACCAACCCGGTCACCCCGCCGAGTTCGGCGCCGGCGATGTCGAAGAGCCGCTCCACGGCGCACTCCTCGGAGATGTCACCGCGCACGGTCACACAGCGCGCCCCGGCGGCCCGCACCCGCTCGGCGACGGCCCCGGCCGCCGCCGCGTCACGGGTGTAACCGAGCGCCAGATCGTGCCCGTCGGCAGCCAGCCGCAGACAGGTCGCCGCACCGATGCCCCTGCTGCCGCCGGTGACGACGGTGACCGGACGAGCTGACACGGGGACCTCCTGCGGGACACGGAACCTGGGACGGCGCGATGCCGGGGACGACGGGGACGGCAGGGACGACACGGGCGCCGGGGCGGGCAGGCTAACACCGTGATATTCGTTGGACCAGCGGAAATGGCGGGAAGCAGAGTGGTCGTCACCGACGCGCCGCGACATCACCGGGCGTCGGCCGTGTCCCTGACCACTGTTGACCACTGTTGGAGCCGTCCCATGTCGACCCTGCGCGTCACCGCCGAAGAACTGACCGTCCACGAGCACCCGAACGCGGACGCGCTGGAACTGGCCCAGGTGGGTCTGTACCGCGCCGTGATCGCCAAGGGCGCCTACCGCACGGGCGAGTTCGCGGTCTACATCCCCGAACAGGCCGTGCTGCCGGCGGATCTGATCGAGGAGCTCGGTCTCACCGGGCGGCTCGCGGGCGGCTCCGCCGACCGGGTCAAGGCGGTCCGGCTGCGCGGCGAACTCTCGCAAGGACTGGTGTGCAGGCCGCGCGCGCTCGCCGACGTGGACCTGGCCCGGGCGGCCGAGGAGGAGACGGACTTCGCGGAGCTGCTCGGCATCACCAAATGGGCCCCGCCCATACCCACGACCATGAACGGTGACGTCGAAGCCGCCGCCGACCTGATGCCGTGGGTCGACATCGAGAACCTCCAGCGCTACCCGCACATCTTCGAGCCCGGCGAACCGGTCGTCCTCACCGAGAAGCTGCACGGCACCGCCTGCCTGTTCACGTACGTGGTCGAGGGCGAGCGGTCCTTCGTCTCCTCCAAGGGGTTCGGCTCGAAGGGGCTGGCGCTCAAGGAGGACGAGCGCAACCTCTACTGGCGGGCCGTACGCGGGCACGGTGTGGCGGCCGTCGCGGCGGCCCTGGCCGACTGCCTCGGTGCGACCCGGGTCGGGATCTTCGGCGAGGTGTACGGCAAGGGCGTCCAGGACCTCTCGTACGGGACCGACGTCCGTACCGCCGACGCGCCACCCGGATACGCCGTCTTCGACGTCTCCGCCGAGATCGACGGACAGACGCGTTGGCTGGACCCGGCCGCCGTCCTGACGGACGGTGAGCTTCCGCTGGTACCGCGGCTGTACGAGGGCCCGTACGACCTCGACGCGGTGCTGGAGCTGGCGAGCGGCCGCGAGACCGTCTCCGGGAAGGCCGTGCACCTGCGGGAGGGTGTCGTCATCCGGCCGTCGGCGGAACGGTACAGCCCGGTCGTGGGCGGCCGCGCCATCGCCAAGGCCGTCAGCCCGGCGTACCTGACGCGCAAGGGCGGCACCGAGTACGAGTGAGCCCGTCGTTCTGCCGCGCCGCGCCGCGCCCGCCCCGCTTCGTGGGGCGGGCGCTTCGTGCATGGTGGGATGGGCCGGGGGCGGGTTCCACCAGCACACGGAGAGGTCGGGTACATGTCCCAGTCGGGCGGCAGCAGCCAGGAAACCATGCGGGCGATGGCGTACGAGACGTACGGCGGGACGGAGGTGCTCTCCGAGACCCGGCTGCCGATGCCCAAGGTCGGACCCGGTGAGGTCCTCGTCCGGGTCAAGTGCGCCGCCGTCAACCCCGTCGACTGGAAGATCATGGCAGGCGGGCTCGACCCCCTGATGGACGTGGTCTACCCCGTGGTCCCCGGCTGGGACGTGTCCGGCACCGTCGAGCGGGTCGGCATCGACACCCCCGAATACGCCGAGGGCGACGAGGTCATCGCGTACGCCCGCAAGGACTACGTGCACGGCGGGACCTTCGCCGAGTTCGTCACCGTGCCCGTGCGCGCCCTCGCGCACAAGCCGACCTCCCTCACCTGGGCCGAGGCCGCCGGACTCCCGCTCGCCGGGCTCACCGCCTACCAACTGCTCACCCGCCTGGGCACCGGCAAGGACGACACCGTCCTCATCCACGGCGCGGCGGGCGGTGTCGGCTCCTTCGGCGTGCAGATCGCCCGCGCACTGGGCGCCCGGGTCATCGGCACCGCCTCCCCGCGCAACCACGACCGGGTACGCGAACTCGGCGCCGAACCCATCGAGTACGGGGACGGGCTCGCCGCGCGCGTACGGGCCCTCGTGCCCGACGGCCCCACGGTCGTCGCGGACTTCGTCGGCGGCGTCGGAGCCGTCACCCGGGAGGTGCTCCACGACGACGGCCGGCACGCCTCCATCGCCGACCCCAGTGTGCTCGGCGCGGGCGGCGAGTGGATGTGGGTCCGCCCGGTCGGCAGCGACCTGGCCGAACTGCGGCGGCTCGCCGACAGCGGACAGCTGAAGGTGCCGGTCGCCACGACCTTCCCGCTCGGCGAGTTGGCGGCCGCCTTCGAGCTGAGCCAGGGAGGTCACACGGCAGGGAAGATCATCATCGAGATCTGACCCCCGTGGCCCCCGTGGCCCACGACCCGCGATCCCTGGCCCGCGCCCCACAGCGCCCGGGACACGACCCCTGACCGCCCACTCCTCACACCAGGTCGGGTACCTCGCCGCCGGCCGCCCAGGAGACCTCGACCCCCGCCAGGCCGGTCCGCCAGGGGCCGGCCAGGGCGGCGAGGTGCGCCGCATCGGGCGGAGCGGCGCCGAGGCCGATCGCGTAGCGGGCAAGGGTCGGGCCCGACTCGTAGGGCCGGGGCCAGGCGTGCGCGTCCGTGACGCCGGCCTCCTCCAACGTGCCGAGCAGGGCCCGCAGTCGCCCGCGCACCCGGCCCAGGGTCTCCTCGAACTCCGCCTCGGAGGCCGTCCGTACGCTCACCACCGCCCAGGCTGCGTGCCGACGGTGCAGCGGCGGAGGCCCGGGGGCCCACACGGCGTCCGCGGGGCCGGACTCCAACAGCTCCCAGGCCGCGTACAACTCCTGGACCAGCAGGTCGCGCAGGCCCGGCCCGACCTGGGTCGTGCAGCTGCGCACCGGCTCCGAGGGGGTGAGGACCGTGACCGCGTCCGGCCCGCCCTCCGCCGCGCCCGGGCCCGCCGACGACAGCGAGACGGGCACCCGCCAGTCCCAGGCGGCCCACCTGCCGAAGAACTCGCGCAGCAGGGCGTCGGGCGGCAACGCCCCGACCTCCTCCACCGTGCGCGCCGCGAGCACCGCCCAGGCCAGCCCGGGCAGCCCGCCGAACGGCGCCGAGTCCAGCCCGCGGGCCCGCGCCCACGCCTTCACCCGCCGCGCCAGCCCGGCGAACGCGGCCTGCCGCTCCGCTCCCACTCGCTCGCGTACGGCATCGGCGTCGCTGACCGCGCTCAGCGCGAGCGCGGCGGCCTCGCCCAGCTCCGCCCGCCGTGCCACCGCCTGCGCCGGGTCCAGCGCGCCGGTGGCCATCGCGACCAGATCCACCGACAGCCCGCCGACGCGGAACCGCAGCCCCGGCACCCGTGCCCCCGTCACCTCGCGCAGTCGCCCCGCCTCGGGCAGCGCCGCCGCCACCCGGTCCCGTACGAGGGCCACATCGCCCGGACCGGGCAGCACCGCCACCAGGTCCAGGTCGGCCTCCGGCAGCGCGCAGCCCATGCGGCGCGACCCTGCCACGTGCACCTGCGCGTCGCCCAGGGCCGCCCGGACGCGCGCGGTGACCGACCCGGCGGCCTCCTCCCGGTCCGTGGACCCGGGCCGGTCCGAGGCCTCCGGCTCCCATCGGACCTCGCCCGTCCCCAGCGCCACCGTCGCCCGGACCCGCATCGGCCCGTCCCCGCGCCGCGAGAGCACGGCCAGCTCCCCGACCCGCGCGGCCACCGGGCCGCCGAGCCGCGCCGCGAAGGCCGCGACCGCGCGCTGGGGGTCCCGGCTGCGTCCCAGCGTCAGATGAGGGGTGTAGCCGTGGTGATCACCCGTACGTCCCCGGCAGCCCGGGAACCGCTCCGCCAGGGCGCGCCGGAGCTCCTGCCACGGCGCCTCACCGGCCGCCGCCGGGTCCAGCCAGACCGTGGCGTCCTCACGGTGTCCGAAGCTGTGCACACCCTCCAACCGGACGGGGAACGGCCCGGTCGCGGCGGCCGCTTCCGCCAGGAGCTGCACCGCATCGGCGAAGGAGGACTCCGGGACGAAGCCGAAGAGCAGGTTCACGTGTGCGGGCCAGCGTCCGGCCTGCGGGTCGACCTCGCGGCGCAGCTCCCGTACCGCCTCCGGCAGGGTCGGCGGAAGCCATGCCACCGCCGTCCGTGCCGTCGCCGGTACGTCGAGGCGCGCGGGCGCACCGCCCCGCTCCCCGAACTCCACCGTCGCCTCCACCCCGAAGTGGTCGGAGATGAACAGCCCCTCGGGGGCCGGTGAGTCACCGCGGAGCGCGGCCCGGGCCACCCGGGCCGTCGTGGACCGCAGCAGGATCCGGTCCAGCCGGGCCGCCCGGCCCGACAGCGAGCCCACCGCGGCCAGCGGATTGGCCACCGGGTCGAAGGTCGGCGTGTCGTCCGCCGCCCCGTGCACGTCGCTCCAGGCGTCCCGCATGCCGAGTGCGGCCGCGGGCCCCCAGGTGCCGTGGCGGCCGTCGTTGAAGTCGCCCAGCAGTGCCACCCCGGCCTCGATGCCGCCCAGCCCCTCGGCGAGCCGCGCCAGTTCGGCCTCCCGCCGGACGTCGCCGTTCTCGGTGTGGTCGCTGGTCAGGTGGGTGTTCGAGACGACCAGGGGGCCGGCCGCGGTGTCCACAGTGACCGCGGTGACCGCCTTGTGCGGGCGGAGCAGGTGCATCCCCGCCTCCCGCACCGGAAGCCGGCTGAGCAGCAGCAGCCCGCACTCGGCGACGTCCCGACCGCCCGGATCCGTACCGAGGGTGTACGAGGCCCGCACCCACGGCGCCGCCAGCAGCAGGCCGAGCAGCTCGGGTTCGACCTCCTGCAGCGCGATGACATCGGCATCGGCGGCCGCGAGATCGGCCAGCAGCAGCGGCCTGCGCCGGGCGGTGGAGATGCGCGGGGCGTCGTACCGGTCCCAGAGCGTGTTCCAGGTCAGCAGCCGCACCGAGGAGGGCGCGGCAGCGGCCGCCCCGCCCCCGGGCACCGGCTCGGCGGGCCGCCAGGCGCCGCCGCCCGCCGGGTCCCACGCGTGCGGGGTCCGGGCGGTGAAGAACGGGGCCCGCAGCAGCCGCGGATCGCGGACCCGGCCCGCCGCGGTGACGTCGATCCGGTCCACGCCCGTGGCGCGGTCCCACACCAGCTCGCCGTCCGCCTCGACGAACAGCACCCGGTGCCAGGGGATGTCGCCGCCGGGCACGAAGGAGGGCAGCGGGACCCGCTTCGGCGCGGCCCCGCGCTGGAGCAGTCCGAGCACGAACCGGGCCGGATCGAACCGGGAGTCCCAGCGGACCTGGTGGTAGAGCTCCTCGCTGGTACGCATCAGTGCGGTCCCCGTCCTCGTCCTTGTCCGTGCCCTCGTCCCCGCCCCGTGCCGGCGGAGCCGGTCGTGAGGCAGCCCGCCGTGTCCTCGACGACCCCGGCCGCACCGATGTACCACGTCCGGTGCGCCTGACCGGCGTACGGCGGACTGAACCGGTGCACCTGCGAGGTGAGCACCTGCGGCGGCACCGGATGCGGGCGCACGCCGTTGCGCCGCACCAGCTCCGCCTCCTCCACGAGCACCACGGCGTGGGTGACCAGTGCGTCGCGGCGCCGTGCGACCGAGCCAGCCAGGCCGCGCTGCTGGTCGGTGAGCGAGGTGGCGTCCCACACCACCGTTCCGCCGCGGGCCAGAGCCGCGTCGAGCCGGTCCAGGCCCTCGCCCAACACCTCGGCGTTGGCGCCCTGGTCCGCACGGGAACCCCGGGCCGTGCGCAGATCGTCCAGACTGACGTACGCGTCCACACCTTGCAGTTCGCGGCCGAAGGTGCTCTTCCCGCTGCCCGAGGGCCCGCACAGCTGCACCATCCGGGGAAACGTTCCCTCGCGCCACTGCCACGTCGCCGCCACCGCTTCCTCCACGGCGGATCCCGAGATCCCGCCCCGCGCGAAGGCCCGCCGGGCCTCGGCCCAGCAGCGGTCCGCAGCCTCCGTGTCCAGCCCGGCGAGCGCCTCGCGCAACCCGGCCTCCAGGGCCTCCAGCGGATCCGGGCCGAGCAACCCGGCCTCCTCGGCGCACAGTGCGGACCATTCCACGCACTCCCGCGCCTCGGGCCCGTCCGCCAGCGCCCCGGCGAGCGCGTGCAGCACGCCGAGATCGGCCGCAGCGGCCATCCGGACCAGCCCGGCCCGCCGGTCCTCGTCCGGGAACGGCCGTTGCAGGTACGGGTACAGCCTCACCAGATCGGCGACCCGTCGCGCGAGTCCCATCCCGGCCGGGCCCGCCGCGATCCGCGCCGCGATCCGGGCCCGCGGCTCGCGGTGGAGGACGGCAGCCAGGACACCGGCCAGCCGGTCCTCCCCGGTCCGCCCCGCCCCGTCGATCCGGGCCACGACCTCGGCGACCTCGTCCGCGTCGGCGGCGCCGGTGCTGTCGGCGGCGCCGGTGGTGCCGGCCCCGCTCATCCCGAGGGCCGCGGACAGCCCGGGCACATCGACCTCGGCCCCCGAGCGCACCGCCCACAACGGGGCCGTCGGCCCGAGCCCGTTCGGCACGACCTGCGCGAACATCCAGTGCGTACTCGTCTGCACATGGCCGCCCCGCACCCACTTGGCCACGCACCGGCCGAAGTCCTCGCGCGCGAAACCGGCCGCCGTCCGAACGACGTACCCCTCCTGGCGCGCCGTGTCGAGCTTCAACTTGCGCAGCGCGCGCTCGTCGAAGGTGCCCCGCCACAGCACGCGCGGGGTGGGAACGCCCAGGCCGCGCAGGAACCGTACGGTCCGGTCCCAGTCCAGGCAGTGCTCCCCGTCCCACACCGAGAACCCGTAGAACCAGCTGTCCAGGTCCTCGTACGGGATCGAATGCCGGGCGTAGAGGTTCTCCCCGCACACCCGCCACCCGGCCGGGATCCCCGGGCCGATGCGGCCCTGGAGGCCCTTGACCCAGGCCCGCGAGGGGTGGTGCGCCGAGTCGAGCGAGCGCGCGTGCAGCCCGTCCGCGTACAGGGTGGTGTTCTCCCCGTCGAGCTTCTCCGTCACCACGACCTCGCGCCCGGCCAACCCCGTCAGTCCGACCGCCCGGACGTCGTCCGCCGCCGCCCCGGGGGACCAGGGGAGGTGCGGCGTACGGGGATAGTGGATGCGCATGGTCCGCTCCTGCTCGACATCGGGTGCCTCGTCACTGTAGGTAACCCGAACGGACGCATCCACCCAATAACACCGTCCGCACGCCTCGTGCACGCCTTCCCGGTCGCTCAGTGGGCGACGGTGAACCGTCGGCCCGCGTGCGCGTCGCGCTCGATCTCGTCGATCAGGGCGACGGCGAAGTCCTCCGTCGAGATCCGGCTCCGGCCCCCCTCGTCGACCACCAGGTCGTCGAGCCCCAGCCGGTACGTGCCCGTCCGCTCGCCCGGTGCGATCTGCGCGGGCGGGCTCAGACAGGTCCAGCGCACCTGCTCCACGGGCACGGTGCGCAGGAAGTCCAGGGCGTCGCCGTGGGCGCGCATCACCGCCAGGACGGCCGCCGGAACACCGGCCGCGTCCCGGACCAGTTGGCCGCCGGGGGTACGCAGCGACCCCGCCCCGCCGACGATGACCACCCGCGGCGCGGGAGCGTCCCCACCGAGCGACCGCACCCCGCCGATCAGCGACTCCGCGGCGGTCACCAGGTCGGTGGGGTCCCCGCGGCCGGGTCCGAAGGCGCTGACCACCACGTCGTGCCCGGCCGCCACGGCGGCCACCGACGCAGGATCGAGGACGTCGCCGCGCACCACCACGATCGTCCCGGTCCCGGTCATGGTGTCCGGGAGTCCGGCCGGATCGCGTACGACGGCCGTGACCTCGTAGCCGCGCCGGAGCGCTTCGCGCAGCACCCGGGTTCCGACGGTGCCGGTCGCGCCGAAGAGGGCGATCTTCGTCATGGCGACTCCCTGGGGGTGGAGGGCGGTACGGGGCTCCGGTCGGGCTCCGTCCGGCCCATCCAAGCGAACCCGCCCGCCACCCCCGGGCAGCCGGGCCGGGGCCGGTCGGCTGAACGGGCCCGGGGGCCGCGCCGCCGTCAGCCCCGTACCGGCACGGGCACGGCGGCGGCGAGTTGGCCGCCCGCCGCGAAGTGCAGTCGCTCCAGCCGGGCCGCGTACGGCCAGCCGGCCGCCCGGTAGAAGCACAGGTCGCTCGGGATCGGCACCGCCCGCAGGTCGGCGGCGTGCGTTCCGGCCGGCAGCTCGGTGGCCGCCGCGAGCAGCGGGTCCGCCGAACCGGCCCACTCACCGACCGGGGCGGGCCGCGGCCACGGCTCCCCGGTGTTGGGGAACAGCCACCGGGTGTCCCGGGCCATCCGCGCGGCGAAGTCAGGACCCGCAGCGGCCCGCCGGGCCAGCCGTGCGAAGGTCAGCAACAGGTCCGGCAGGGACTCGGCGAGCAGGGCCAGCTCCGGGTACTCCCGCAGGCTTTCGCCGTCGCCGGGCACGGACACGACGTACCCCCACCGGCCGGTTGCCGGGTCGATGCGGATCTGCGCGAGGGCGTGGCCGCGCCCGTCGCCGATCCGTGCGAGCGGCCAGTACGAACCGTCGCCGCCCAGCATGCGGTGCAGTTCGGGATCCACCGCGTGCTCGGGCGCCCCGGGCAGCAGCCGCAGGGCCGGAAGTCCGGCGATCGCCACTGCGCCGATCTCCCGGAGCACGGTCCGGACCTCCTCGGGGACCGGGACCGCCCAGCCGTCCATGACGGAGTCGGCGCACCCCGCGTCGAGCACGACGAAACCGGGGCAGCCATCCGCCAGTTCCCGCAGCTCGGCCACCGCACGCCGGGCGGCATCGGCCGGCACGCGGTGGCGGCGCACGGCCCGGCCGAGGAAGTCCCCGCTGACCACGCTGCGCAGCAGGAGGGCCCGGCCCTCACCCACGATCTGGAACTGGATCTCGCTGCTTCCGGTGTCGGCCGTGTTGTGGAAGGTGGAGAAGTACGGCTCCCAGTCCACGGCACACGGATAGCCCGGCAGGCCGTGCAGATCGACGAGATCGGTGAGCGGGTCGCCACGGCCGACGAGCGCGGCGAGCTCGCCGTCGAGCCCTTCGCCCGCCTCGCCCCCCTCGGCGAGTTCCACGGTGGAGGTGGCCGGTACGGAGAACTTCCCCCGCGGCCGGTCCGCCACCCCGTCCGCGAACCGTTCGGCGAACCCGGCGAGCCACGCGGTGAAGTCCGGTGCCTCGACGGTGACATCGGGGTCGGACCCCCACGGGTTGACGGCCACGACCGGCCCCCAGCAGGCGCCCCCGACCCCCACGATCAGCGAGCCTTCGCCGAAGTCGGTTTCCCCCAGGGTCCAGCAGCCGTCCGCGAACACCTCACGGCCGCGCGGCCCGAAACGGTACTCGTGGTCCTCTGTCTCCAAGCCGCCGATCTCCCGCAGGACGCCCCGCACCTCCGCGGGCACCGCCACGGGCCAGCCGTCCAACTCCGCGTCCGTGAACCCTTCGAACAGCTCCAGCTCGTCCGGCCGCTCCCGCGCCAGTTCCTTCAGCGCCCGCACGGCATCCACCGCCGACGGCCCCGCCTCGTACATCTTCTTGGCTCCCCGTGTCGTCCGTTCCGCGGCTCCGAGGGTATCCCCGAGGCCGCGGCGGACCATGGGCGCCCTCAGCGGCAGAGGGCGACGATGGACGGATGCACGATGCCCTTGGCCGCCTCGCACAGGGAGGGCATGTCGTACGGACGCTGCGGCGCCGGCCGGGGCTCGGCCACCGTCGGCGGCCGCTTGCGGGGCTTCGCCGGGGCCGCGGTTTTCACCTGCTTGGCGGGCCGCCGGGGGCGCGGCGGTTTCGTATCGACCCGGCGCGGGCGACGCGGCCGCTCGGCCGCGGCCGGTGCCGCAGCCGCAGCCGCAGCCGGTGCCGGTGGTGGTGGTGGTGGTGGCCCGGCCTCCAGGACCACGGGCGGAGCGGGCGGTGCGGGCGAGGGGGCTTCCGGCGATGTCGGGAGCGGACCCAACGGCAGCGCGAGGGGCGTCGGTTGCCGGTCCTGCGCACGGGCCGCCGCGGGCTCCGCCGGTCGCGGTGCGTCCGGCAGCGCGGCGGGACGCACCGTCAGGCACCCGGTGGCCAACACGAGCGCGGCAAGGGGCAGGGGCAGGGCGAGACGCAGCTGCATCCACCCACCCTGCCGTACCGGCGCCGCGCGAGCCGAACCCCATCACACGGACGGGTGACGGCGCGCTCAGGCCCGGCCACGCCCCGACGTGGCCAGCCGGAGCACGTGTTCCACCGGGCCGCGGCGCAGCGGGCTTTCGGCCCAGATCAGCTGCCAGGCCCAGGTCAGGGCCAGGGCCGCGCCGCTGAAGGCCAGCCAGGCGGACCAGGACGCGGCGCCGTGTGCCGGACCGGCCAGCACCAGCGCGTGGACGACGTACGCGCTCAGCGCCATCGCCCCGAGCACCGTGAGCGGCCGCAGCAGGCGCGCGCCCACCCCGTGCCGTGCGGCGAGCGCGCACAGGCCGATGAGGGCGCAGCCCACCCCCGCGTTGCCCAGGGTTTCGAGCGGGGTCTGGCTGTAGGGATCGGCCACCAGCAGCCAGTCCCAGGAGGTGCTGGGCACGGCGCCGTACTGGCCTTGCAGCACTTCCCGTACGGGATCGGCCGCGGCCAGGGCCTCGGGATGGTGGACGGCGATCGCCTCCAGCAACCGCTGCCGGGCGCCGAACACGTGGCTCGCGAGCCACGCGGAGCCGTATCCGGCGAAGGCGGCCACGGTGCCCCACAGCGCCATCCGCCGGGCCACGGACCGCTCCCGCACCTCGCACAGCCGGGCGAGCGCCATTCCGACCAGCACGTACGGGAAGTACGTGGCCAGCGGATACGCCCCGGTGAGCAGCAGCTCCAGCAGTACCGCACCCAGCCCGGACCAACTGGCCAGATCGGCGACCTCCGGGACCAGCCCGCGCCCGGACGCCTCGTACCCGAACACCGGGCCCAGTAGGAACGACAGCAGCGGGCCCGCCACCACCGAGCCGCCCGCCACGACGGCGAGCACCGGGGTGGACAGCCGGGTGAAGGGCTCGGCCGCCAGGAAGTACACGGCGAAGAAGGCCAAGATGACCAGGATCCCGGGCCACAACGAGGCCAGCCACACGCCGAGTACGGCCAGCAGCGCGCACCGGATCAGCAGCGGGCGCCAGCGTCGCGCCCAGCCCTGCGGGCGCTGCGCCGGGTCCAGCCCGCGCTGGGCGAGGACCAGGGAGAAGCCGGCGAGCAGGGTGAAGAGGGCCGGAGCGCGCCCGTCGGCCGCGACGAGGAGGTATCCGGCGCCCTCCGGCTCCGGGCTGGGGCCGACGTGCACGGCGAACATGCCGAGGACGGCCAGCCCGCGTACGGCATCGACCCCGGCCAGCCGGCCGCCGGACCCCGCGGCCGCCCCCGCCGCACCCGGGCCCGTCACGCGCCGCACGTCACACGGTCGCGCGGGGTGTGACGGGTCTTCATCGTCTCCCGCCCGACCTCCTCGCCGCCCTGTACGGACACGCGGTCGACGGCCACGTCGAAGCCCTCCAGCGGGGATCGGGGCTCGCACGTCGGGCCGGAGCCGGTGCGCGCGGCCCGGTCGGCGGTCGCGGCGCTGTCCAGGGACAGGCCGAGCGCGGCCGGGCCGAGCACGCGGTCGAGGGTCTGCCGGGCCTCGTCCCGGCTCATCCCGCCTGTGGCGACGCCGCGCACCTTCGTTCCCGCGGCGACCTCCTCACCGGTGAGGAGCAGCCCGGCGGCGTACAGCCCGCCGAAGCCGACGGCCGCGGCGCCCGCGTCCGCACCGGCGATCCCCGTCGCGGTCCACCTCCTGCCGGGTGCCGCCGGGGTGCCGGTGCCCGTGGGGGAGGCGCGTCGCATGTGGGGGTATCTCCTGGGTCCGTCGGGTGCGTGCGGTGCCTGAAAGCTGGTCGGACCGACGGCTTTCACGCCGCCAGTCCGCATCCGGAACGTACCAGGGAGTGCATAACCAAGTAATAAGGAGGTATAGGAGTGGCAAAGGAGTCGGGTGTCGGAGAGGGCGGGCGGGGCGCCGTAACCCGGGAGCCGCGCCCGCTGTTGCACAGGCCGGCAGGTCCACCCACGGTGAACGGAGTCCGATGCCGCAGCTGACCGACCAGGGCGCGATCGACGAACACGACGCGATCGACGAACACGAGCGGGAGCGGACGGGGACCTGGATGACCCCGGCGGAGTACGGGGCCTCGCGGGCCGCCGTGTGGACCGCGGCCGTCGTCCTCGTCACCGACACCCGCGGCCGGATCCTCGTCCAGAGCGTCGACTACCGCGCCGACCGGCTGCTGCCCGGCGGGGCCGTGGACGCCGGCGAGGCGCCGTCCGCGGCGGCCGCCCGGGAGCTGCGCGAGGAACTCGGCGTCGACGGCCGCTACCCGCGCGGCCTCGCCGTGGACTGGATCCCGGCCGACACCCCCGGCTTCCCGCCCGAGATGCGCTTCCCCGGCGAGATCCTGCACGTCTACGACGGCGGCACCTGGACCCCCGACCGGATCGAAGCCGTCCGCCTCCCGGCCCAGGAGATCACCGCCATCCACTTCGCCGAACCGGCCGACCTGCCCGCCCTGATGGACCCCGGCGACGCCCGCCGCGCCCTGTCCGCCCTGCGCGCCCGCATCAACGGCTCCGGCGCCGCCCTCCTCGAGGACGGCCGTCCCACCGCGCCGACCGCCCTCGACCGGCTCGGGGTCCTGCGCACCCGGCGGACCCCGCAGCACGGTGCCTGGCATCCGGGCCCGGTACCGGAGCGGCTGCCCGTACGGGACCTGTCGGCCTGGCTGTTCGCCCCCGACGGCCGGGTCCTGGTGCTGATCTCCCGGGCCACCGGCGCGGCCCACCTCCCGCCCCCGACGGCCGCAGCCACCGAGGACGCCGCCCCGCTCGGCTACCGGCACGGCGAGCAGGGCGCCCACGCCCGCACCACGGCCCGCCTCGCCGACCTCCCCGCGGGCGCGGCCCCGGAGTACGCCCGCCTGCTGGCCACCCCCGAACAGGTCCGCGAACTGAGCGACTGGGGAGGGGCGGGCGACGACGAGCTCGCGGCGGTCCACGCCGCCCGCGCCCGTTTCGGCCTCCCCGTCCCCGCCCGTACCCCGCTCACGGAACTCCCCGGGGAGGACGCTCGCCGGTGAGGGGTCGGCGGCACTGCCGGGGGCGCCGGTGGCGGCATGGTCAGGGGCGTTGTCAGCGGCGCCCCCTACCGTCGACGGCATGGGTTTCACCAGCGCCTGGTCGATCAGCTGCCACGAGGACTCCGTGATCGCGGACCTCGCGCCGCGGACGGCGGCGGCCATCGAGGCCGACCGCACCTGCCCGCGGGCCCGCCGCCGCTGGACGGCCTGGCAGCGTGCCCCGCTCCCCGACCACCGCACCTGGTGGACCTGCACCCCCGCGGAGGACGAGGCGATCCGCTCCTTCCAGGACCTGACCCGCCCGGGCCGCCACGTCGACGACCTGTGCGCGTTCCCGTTCGTGGACGACGTCTGGGAGCGACAGCCGGACCAGGAGCTCATGTTCGTGTCGGTGCACAGCAAGGCGTACCCGGTCAGCGCACTGTTCCACGCCGTCGGCCCCGAGCGCGCGGCCCTGCTGCCCGGCTGGTGCGGGAACTTCCTGCTGACCGCCGCCGAAACACGGCGGGCACTGCCCGCGGTGGAGCGGGCCCTCGGATTCGGCCCGGCGGAGCGGGCGCGGGCGCAGGAGCAGGTCTGGCTGGACCCCGAGCCCCGCGAAAGCGTCCTGGACGGCCCGCTCCGTGTCTGGCGGGCCGCGGTGCAGGCCGGCCTCGGGCTGTGCGGGCTGGCCTTCCACGTGTACTGACCCGCCCCGCGGCCACCGCCATGATCGGGAAATCCGGCGTCCGCGGTCCGCGGTCCCGCAGCATGGGGCCATGAGCGACAGCGCGATCACCTACACCCTGTACATCCAGGCCGATCCCGCCAGGGTCTGGCAGGCCCTCACCGAGCCCGCCTTCACCCGCCGGTACTGGGGCCTGAGCTTCGAGACCGACTGGGCGGTGGGCTCGCCGATGGACTGGGTCGAGCGGGGGGCCCGTACCAGCGACCCCGAACAGTTGGTCCTCGACTGCGTCCCGGACCGCCTGCTCTCCTACACCTGGCACACCTTCACCCCGCAGTGGGCGGCCTCGGTCGGGATCGGCGAAGAGCTGCGGGCCGAACTGGCGAAGGAGCGCCGTACGAAGGTCACGTACGAGATCGAGCCCGTCGGCGACACCCTCGCACGGCTGACCATCCTGCACGAGGACTTCGAACCCGGCGGAACGCTGATCGGCATGTGCGGACGGGCCTGGCCGATGCTCGCGTCCAGCCTCAAGACCCTGCTGGAGACCGGGGCTCCGCTGCCGGAGGCGGACCAGGAGGCGGGCGAGGGCTGAAGCGCGATGCGGAGGGCCGGTACGCGTCCGCGTCGGTGCCCCCGGTCGTCCCGAACGGTCCGGCTCTCCGCGGTCCCCCCACCCGGCCCAACCACCCCGCCCCGCACCTGAGATCATGTGTATAGACCACGAATCAGGAGCGCAGACATGGCACTGGAGCACCACCGCGTCGTCATCACGGCCGCCGGCCGCGACTTCGGGCGCACCCTCGCCCTTCGTTTCGCGAGCAGGGGAGCCGAGGTCCACCTCTCCGCCCGCACCTTAGAAGCCGCCGAGCGCGTCCGCGAAGAGATCCGCGCGCAGGGCCACGACGCGGACCGCGTCCACGCCTACGCCTGCGACCTCACCGATCCCGCGTCCGTAAGGGAGTTCGCCGCCGCGGTCGCCGCCCGCACCGACCACGTGGACGTGCTCGTCAACAACGGCTCCCGCTACCAGCACGGCACGGACCTGCTGTCCGCGTCCGACGAGGACGTGATCGACACCCTCGCCTCCGGCGCCACCGGCACCGTCCTGGCGACCAAGGCATTCCTCCCGCTGCTCCTGAAGTCGACCAAGCCGGACATCGTCACCGTGGTCTCCGGCTGCGGGGAGACCGGCCACCACCGCTCCGACGCCCACGCCGCCTTCTACGCGGCCAAGAGCGCCCAGGCCGGCTTCACCGAGATCCTCTCGCGCAGGCTGCGCGACCAGGGCGTCCGCGTCATCTCCCTCTACCCGCCGGACTTCGACAACCACGACCCGCTGTCGGAGTCCTGGGAGGGCGCACCGCGCACCGCGAAGGACCCGCTCACCTCGCAATCGCTGGTGGACTGCATCTTCTTCGCGATCGGCCAGCCCCGCGACTGTTTCATCAAGTCGTTCCACTTCGAGCAGGTCTGACGGTCATGGGACGGACGTTGACGGAGGTCCTGGACGCTGCCGCCGAGGGCCGGTTCCCGCCCCCTGACGGCCGCACGACCGTGGTCCCGCAGGAACACCGGCGCGACGCGGGCGTCATCGCCTTCACCGCACACTCCGTGGTGTTCACGGACGAGGACCCGGACTGGGTCCGCGCCGCCCTGGCCGCCCTCGACTGCGACGCGCTGGCCGCCACCATGAACCCCCGGTTCCTGGCCGCGTTGCTCGACCGCACGGGACGCGGCACGGACACGATCGACCTGCTCACCGTCGCCGGTCCGCTGCCCGGCGCACCGGCACTGGAGCTCGTGGAGACGACCGACCCCGACCACCCGCGCGTGCGCAGGGCCCTGCGCCGCCGCCACGACGTACGGGTCTGGTCGGCGGCCGGGGGAGTCCTCGTCCTCGGCCGCGGAGTCGCGGGTCGCTGGGAGGCGGCCGTCGAGGTCGACGAGGGCGTGCGCCACCGAGGAATCGGCCGGGAGCTGGCCCGTGCCGCCCGCCACCTCGTCCCCGACGGGCAGCCGGTCTGGTCCCAACAGGCCACCGGCAACGCGCGCAGCATCCGAGCCTTCCAGGCCGCGGGCTACCGACCGGTCGGTGCGGAGGCCCTGATGTTGGTCCCGCACCGCTGAACAGGAGCTGACGGCACCCTGAACGCCGGCGGCCCGTGGTGATCGTGTGGAATGGGGGCCATGGCGCGAGGAAACGATCAGCAGCGACCCGCCACGGGCATACCGGTGCGGGGCCCCATGAACGGCCCCGACGCCGACGAACCCCCCGAGCACCGGCGCTACGCCCGCCACCTGGAGTCACTGGCCGCGGCGCCGGGCGCGGGCGCGGAGACCGAGGCGGAGGTCGTGGTCGCCGTACTGCGCGATCCCGACCGGGTGATGGCCGAGAGCGCGGTGGTCACCCACCTCGACCGGCGAGCCGTACGACTGCTCGCAGACGAGGAGTTCGCCGCCTGGGCCCGGGCCATGGCCGCCGCCCTCGCCGGGCGCCCCTTCCCCGAGCGCCGGTTGCGGGAGTGGAGCCTGCTCAAGGCCGTCACCCGGGGCGAGCCCTGGTCCGCCGAGGAGCTCACCGCAGCCTCCGACTGGTGCCAGCGCGCCGCCGTCCGCCTGTTGACCTCGTACGAGGCCCTGACCCTGCTGGCCACCGACGCCCGCACCCGCCGCGTCCGCAACACGGCCGCCGAACGCCTGCGCCGCGGCACCGCGTTCTGAACCGGTGGCGAGCCGACCACGAGCCGAAGGAGAGCCCGGGCGGCTGATGGCCTGCTGCGGCGGTGGATCCGCCGGAGCTCCCACGACGACCCGGACGACGACTGGTGGGCGGACGCGCACCACTGTCGGGCCGCCGACGACGGCGAAGAGAAGCCCCCCGGTGACCGCCTTTCACGGCGGCTCATGCGGCGAGGCGCCGTCGGACGAACGGCGCCGTGCACAGGACGAGTACGGCGAAGGCGACCAACCGCTGGAGGCCGGGCTGAGCAGCGAGGCTGCTGCTCTGGATGCCGTAGGCCGCGTACCAGTTGGCGGCGAGGTCGGTCGTCAGGATGACGCAGGCGAGGTCTGTTCCTCGACGCTTGCCGCCGATCAGAAGCGCAGCCGCGAGCGGGTCGAGGAGCGCCAGCGAGGACCAGTAGAGGTTGAGCCACCTCGGAGCCCAGTCGTAAGGCCGAAGGCCGTGCTGCAGCAGGTCGATGACATGCACGGCTGCGCCGACCAGCAGGCCGGCCGCAACGGCGCACACCACCGTCACCACCCCGGGCGGGGTGCGGCGCATCCAAGCGATCACGCCTCCGATCGTCGCAGCCGTTGGTGCGTTACGTCAGGCAGTCTGCCGTCCGTCGTTGAGCCACCACCTCGGCACGGCGATCGACGCACGGCTGCGCCCCGTACCGGGAGACTCGACCCATGACCACAGACTTCACCGTGCGGCCGGCCCGACCCGCCGATGCGCGCCGACTGGCCGAACTGCGCTGGGCGTTCAAGCAGGAAGACCCCGAAGGGCAGCCGCCGGCTCCGGAACGGCCCCTGGAAGAGGCGGAGCTGTGGATCCGCGAACGGCTCGGCAACGGCCGCTGGCTGGCCTGGGTCGCGGAGACCGGTGACGACGTCTGCGGCCACGTCTTCCTCTGCCCGGTGGAGCGGGTGCCCGAGCCGTACGGCCACAACACGCCGATCGGCGGCGTGACGAACTTCTTCGTCACGCCGCCGCACCGGAACAAGGGAATCGGCTCGGCGCTCCTCGAAGCCCTCGAACTGCACGCACGCAGAGCCGAGTTCGACACCCTGATCGTCTGGCCCTCGGATCGCAGCAGCCCTCTCTACCGGCGTTCCGGTTACCAACCGCCGGAAGAACTGGTGGAGTTGCCGCTCGACCGGTGAGCCGTTCCGCTTCCGGCGACGCCGCGCCGCGTCATGCCACTCGAGCACCGGCGCTACGGCCGCCGCCCGGAGGCCCGTGCCGTCGCGCCGGGCGAGAGCGCCGGGGCCGCTGGCCGCCGTGCCCGCGGGCCGGGCGTTCGTTCAAGGTCATCACCCGCGGCGGGCCCGGTCCGCCGAGCAATAACAGGAAGATCTTGCTCACATCTCGTCACACGCCCATCCAGGGCTTAGGGTGCCGTTACCCGGCCGGGTATCAGCGTGAAGACCGATGCCACTTCGCTGGAGGATGACTCTCCGTGTCGCACGTTTCACAAGTTTCCGTCACGACCCCCGACGGTGAGCCAGCCCCGCTCGTCCCCACCACGTACGACGAGGTCAAGGGCTGGTTCTCGGCGCACGACCAGGTGCTCTTCGACTGGTTCCTGACGCGTCAGAACAGCGGCGAGGGGCAGCCGGGCGACCTGCTGGAGCTCGGCGCCTTCATGGGGAAGAGTGCGATCTTCCTCGGCCGGTACCTCCAGCCCGGCGAGGAGTTCACCGTCTGTGACCTCTTCGACTCGCCCGCGACGGACGACTTCAACATCGCCGAGAACCGCGAGTCCTACCCCACGCTCACGCGGCGCGGCTTCGAGACGAACTACCTGGCCTTCCACGAGGCGCTGCCGACGCTGATCCAGGCCCCCACCTCGGTCGTCGCCGACCAGGTCAAGCCCGCGAGCTGCCGGTTCGTGCACATCGACGCCTCGCACCTCTACGAGCACGTCGTCACGGACATCGCGTCCTCGCGTCTCGTCGCGGCCCCGGACGCCGTGGTGGTCTTCGACGACTACCGCTCCGAGCACACCCCCGGCGTCGCCGCCGCCGTGTGGACGGCGGTGGTCACGGGCGAACTGCGCCCCATCTGCATCTCGGGCATGAAGCTCTACGCGACCTGGGGTGACCCGGCGCCCCACCAGGCGGCGCTGATCGAGTGGCTGGAGGAGCGCACCGACCTCCGGCACTACGTGGAGATGATCGACGGCCGCCCCCTGATACGCACCGAGGACCGGGGCGTGGTCGTGCCGGTCCTCCCGCAGCCGCTGCGCCCCGCGCCGCGGACGGAACCGGCGCCGGTCCCCGCTCCCGCCGCCGTGCGCAGGCCCGGCGTCCGCTGGCGCAAGCTGGCCAAGGACCTGCTCCCGCCCGTGGTCACCCGTGCGATCGTGGCGCGCAACCGCCGCCGCAGGGGCTGACACCGAAAGGGCCGACACCACGCCCCCGGACCGGATCCGGTCCGGGGCGCGGCGCTGCGTACGCGTTTCAGACGCCCCGGCGCACCCGGGCCGCGCGGCGGGCCTCGGCCTGCTGGCGGGCTTCGATCGTCTTGCGGGACTCCTTGCCCCGGCCGGGGCGGGTGCCCATGCCGCGGAAGGCCAGGTCCGAGCCCGAGGGCTTTCCCTTGGCGTCGGTCGGCGCGGAGCCCGCCAGCGGGACCCCGGAGGGGGCCTTGGCGCCGGTGATGCGGGTCAGCGCCGCCTCGCCGGAGCGCACCTGCGTGATCGTCGGGCGGATCCGGGCGTCGGCCAGCAGACGGACCATGTCCCGGCGCTGGTTCGGGGTGACGAGGGTGACGACCCGGCCGCTCTCGCCGGCCCGCGCGGTGCGGCCGCCCCGGTGCAGGTAGTCCTTGTGGTCGGCGGGCGGGTCGACGTTGACCACGAGGTCGAGGTCGTCGATGTGGATGCCGCGCGCGGCGACGTTCGTCGCGACCAGTACGGTGACGGCCCCGGTCTTGAACTGCGCCAGGGTCCGGGTGCGCTGCGGCTGCGACTTGCCGCTGTGCAGGCCCTCCGCCCGCACGCCCATCGCCCGCAGGTGCTTCACGAACTGGTCGACCCCGTGCTTGGTGTCGAGGAACATCAGCACCCGGTTGTCCCGGGCCGCGATCTCGGTCGCCGCCGATACCTTGTCGGCCGCGTGGATGTGCAGCACGTGGTGGTCCATCGTGGACACCGCCCCCGCCTGCGGGTCGACGGAGTGCGAGACCGGGTCCTTCAGGTACTTCCGGACGAGCTGGTCGACATTGCGGTCCAGGGTCGCCGAGAACAGCATCCGCTGGCCCGCGTGGTGCACCTGGTCCAGGATCTCGGTGACCTGCGGCATGAAGCCCATGTCGCACATCTGGTCGGCCTCGTCGAGCACGGTGATCTTCACGCGCTCCAGGTGTACGTCCCGCCGCCCCACCAGGTCGCTGAGCCGCCCGGGGGTGGCCACCACGACCTCGGCGCCGGTGCGCAGGGAGCTCACCTGGCGGCCGATGGACAATCCGCCGACCACCGTGGCCATCCGCAGCTTCAGGGCCGCGGCGTACGGCTCCAGGGCCTCGGTCACCTGCTGCGCCAGCTCACGCGTCGGTACGAGGACCAGCGCAAGCGGGCGCTTCGGGTCCGCCTGCTGCCCCGCCGTACGGGCCAGCAGCGCCAGGCCGAAGGCGAGGGTCTTGCCCGAGCCGGTCCGGCCGCGACCGAGGACGTCCCGGCCGGCCAGCGCGTTCGGGAGCGTCGCGGCCTGGATCGGGAACGGCTCCGTCACGGCCAGCGAAGCCATGGTCTCCACCAGCTCAAGGGGCAGGTCGAGCTCGGCGAAGGACTCCACCGGCGCCAGCGCCGGCTCCTTCGGCGCGTGCATCGTGAACTCACCCTGCGGGCCGAGGGTCCGGGGGGCCTTGGCGGGGGTCCGGGCACCGGCCTTGGCACCGCCCTTCACACCGAAGCGCCCATGAGCTGACGGGTTCCTCATGCAGGACCTTTCGAAGCAGAGAGAAGGAGGGGGAGAAAGAAGTAGATGGTCAACCGCCCATGGTACCAGCGGGGGCTAAGCCTCCTCGGCGGTCAGTTCCCCGGCCGGTTCCGCGGTCAGTTCCCCGGACCGCACCTGCGCACAGTGCGCGCGGATCTCGACCGCCGCGCGGCCGAACCAGTCGGCGATCACGGCGATCTCGTCGGGGGTGTAGTCGGCGAAGAGGGTGGCCAGCCGGTCGTACATCGGCTGGTACACGGCGACGACCCGCGCGGCGGCCGTGGGGTCGGCCACGACCCGGACCCGGCGCCGATCGGCCGGGTCCGGGACGCGCCGCGCGTATCCGGCGCGTTCGAGGCGGTTGAGCACCCCGGTGACGGCTCCGGTGGTGAGGTCCAGCAGTCCGGCGAGGTCACCGGCGGCGAGCGGAGCCTCCCCGGCGCCCAGGATGTGCCCCAGGCAGGTCAGATCGGTGACGTTGAGCCCGAGCAGCTGCGCCACCTCCTGCTGGCCGACGATGCCGAGGGCGACGTACTGGTCCATGCGCGCAATCGCCTCGCCGGCCGTGGCCGGGGGGCGGGTCTTGCCCTGCACCCACATACTCCTTAGGATCTAAGTTACTTAGCAAGTGAGATGCTTACCTCGCGAAATAAGCTTCCCGCTTCCGAGCGTACTGCCGTCGGTCCGACCAGGGAGAACCATGAGCGCGCACGGCCACGTAGACCTCGGCCACACGGTGGCCGGCTGGACCGGGACCACCCTGGCACTGTTGGGCTTCGCGGGAGCGGGCGGTGCCGTGTGCGCGGCCTGGACCCCCGGGATCTGGATCGGGCTCGGCGTCGTCGTCGTGGCCGGGATCGTCACCTGGCTGCTGCACCTCGCAGGGTGGGGCAAGCCGAGCGGCCCCCGGCCGGAAGCCGACTGGGACTGGCGCACCCGGGACACCGGCGCCCGTGCGGGGCACGCCGACTGCCTCGGCTGCCGCGTCAGCGGGCCGCGGCGGGCCCTCGCCGCAGCCTCTCGGCCTCGATCCGCCGCGTCGCTGCCCGCTGCGGACGGCGGCGCGTGAACGGCGCCCGGGGTCCGGCCGCGGCGGCCCGGCCCGAGTGCCCCTCGAAGGCCTCGGCGCGGAGCCGTTCCCTCTTTTCACGGACAAGACGGTCAGAAGTTCGAATGCGCGCCGCGCCCCGGTTGGCCGCGTCCAGCGTGTGCTCGGGGGGACCGTTGGGCAGGATCGAGACGGCCGCGCGTGCGGCCCGCAGTGGAACGTTGTGAAGGATCAGCCAGATGGCAACAGGCATCGTGAAGTGGTTCAACTCGGAGAAGGGGTTCGGCTTCATCCAGCAGGACGACGGCGGCCCCGACGTGTTCGTGCACTTCTCCGCGATCGAGACCACCGGGTTCAAGTCGCTGGAGGAGAACGCGCGCGTCGAGTACTCCGTCTCCCAGGGCCCCAAGGGTCCGCAGGCTGAGAAGGTGGTTCCCCTCAGGTAGTCCACTTCGCGGGCCGAGCCCGTGACGCGAAGCCCCGCCGGCCCGCCCGGCGGGGCTTGGTGCGTTCCGCTACCGGGTCCGGGCCGCCCCCGGCCCGCCGTCGGGCCCGATCGCGCGGTGGAGGGCCAGGAGCAACCGCCACAGGTGGTCCGCCAGGGTTTCCGGATCCGCCCGGATGTCCTCGTGCAGCCAGTCCGCGAGCACGCCGGTGAACGCGGCCGCGACCGCCGACGCGACCAGCTCGGGGTGTGGGGCGCCCACCGCCGCCCGTTCCGCCCGGGCGCGGGCGCGCAGCTCCCGGTGGAGGCGCCTGCCGAGGGGGCCGCCGCCGCCCGGGAGGAGCAGGGTCCGGTAGAGCGGCGCCCGGTCGGCCGCCTCCGTCAGGAAGGCGGCCAGCGCGGCGGGCGGCCGGGCCGGGGGGAGCGGTGACGGGCCGGTCTGCCAGGCGTGCAGGGCGTCGACCGCCGCGTGCACCACGTCCGCGCAGGCGTCCACGGCGAGCGCGGTGAGGTCCTCGTAGTGCAGGTAGAAGGTGGCGCGGCCGACGCCGGCCCGGCGCACCACCGCCGAGACGCTGACCTCGGCGAGCGGCCGGTCCGCGCACTCGGCCAGCAGGCTTTCGCGCAGTCGCCCCTTCGTCCGGGCCGTGCGCGGGTCCTCCGGGCTCACGCGGCCAGCAGTGCGGCGCCGAGGGCGAGGGCGCCGGGCAGGGCCTGGGCCACGAGGATCCGGCGGTTGGCGGTCGCGGCCCCGTAGATCCCGGCGACGACCACGCAGACGAGGAAGAAGATCTGGGTGGCGAGCGAGTCGATCACGAGGGACCAGACCAGTCCGGCGGCGAGGAAGCCGTTGTAGAGGCCCTGGTTGGCGGCGAGCGGCGCCGTGAGGCGGGCGGTGTCCGCGTCGAAGCCGGACAGTGCGCGGCCGGGGGGCCGCTGCCACAGGAACATCTCCAGGACCATGAAGTACGCGTGCAGCGCGGCCACGAGGCCGATCAGGATCGATGCGACCGTGTGCATGGCCGCCTCCACTTCTGGGGGTCTACGTACGGGCGGTGGTGCGGGCCGGTGTACCAGCCGATATTTCCTGGACAACTGTACAGGAAGTCCGCTCGCCGGACCTCGCGGCTACGCTGGCCCGATGACCGAGCAGGCACCCCGGCCGAATCCCACCGGGCTCCTCTACGAGGACTTCGGCACCGGGCGGCACCGCGAGAGCTCACTCGTCCGGCACGCGCTCGGCAGCGTGCACGAGGAAGAACTGATCGCGGGCCTCGCGGGCGGGATCGGCTTCATGTACTTCGTCTTCGAGTACGCCGGGCGCCCGCCCCTGCTGACGATCGTCGCTCAGGCCCACCCCGACCCCTGGGTGGAAGCCGCCCTCGACCGGCTCCGCGTCCCCTACGAGGTCACCCACGGCGCGCGGCCCCGCTGGGACCGCGTGCACGCCGCCCTCGACGCCGGCCGGCCGGTGTTCTGCACCGTCGACCGGTCCCGCCTCCCCTGGCACGGCGGTGCACCGGACGAGATGGCCGGAGCCGATCCGTACACCGTGGTCCTCGCCGGGTACGAGGGCGACAGCCTCTTCGTCGAGGACGGGGCCCCGGCCGCGTACCGGATCGGGGCGCGGGAGTTCGGCGAGGCCTGGACCGGCCACCGCAAGGGCCGTCACCGGATGCTCGTACCCACCGGCCCTGCCGCCGGCACACCCGACGTCGACGGGGCCGTGGCCGCCACCGCGGCCCGCCTCACCGGTCCGGTGCTGGGCAACAGGTTCGACGTCAACTTCGGTTTCTCCGGGATGGACAAGCTCGCCGCCCAGCTGCGCGACGGCCGCACCCGGACCGGCTGGGAGCGCCGCTTCGGATCCCCGGAGGCCTTCCTCGCGGGGACCCGGCGGCTGTACGCCTGCCTGGAGGAGGAGTGGACCGCCCCCGGCGCCACCCGCCCGCTCTACGCGGACTTCCTCGACCTCGTCGGACGGCCGGAGGCGGCCGCTCTGTTCCGCGACTCGGCCGGCAACTGGTCCCGGCTCGCGGAACTGGCGCGCGCGGCCGCCCCGGACGCGGACGCCCCGGGGCGGCGCGCCCTCTTCGACGAGCTCGCCGGTCTGGTGGACGGCTCCCTCGCCCTGGAACGCCGCGCCGTCGCCCTGCTCTGAGCGCTCGGAACCGCGGAGCTCCAGAACCCCGGAACCCTCAGAGGTGGGCGTCCAGGAACGCCCGGAACTCCTCGAGCGCCATCGGTCCCGCCTGGCTCGCGACCGCCTCGCCGTCCTTGATGAGCACGGCGGTCGGCGCGCCCTCGACCCCGTAACGCCTGGTCGGCCCGGGGCAGCGGGTCATGTCGGTGCGGACGGCGGTGAACCGCGTCCCGTACTCCTGCGTCAGTTCCCCGACGACGGCGTCCATCGCGCGGCACGCCTCGACGGCCTTGGGCCAGGAGCCGCAGAAGTACGCGAGGACGGGCCCGGTCGTCATCGAGAGGATGAAGTCGAACTCCTGGTCCTCCAGTGGCTGGTGCACCCGACGTGCCATGCGTGTCGCTCCTCGCTCGTGCGCCTCCCCGGATCGGGAGGGCGGCCCCCATCATCGCCGCCCCGGCGGACCGCGGCCGCCGGGGCCGTTGTCAGTGGTGGCTGTGAAGCTGGGCGGTATGGACGACAGGATGCTCCGGCGCCGGGTCTACGGCGCCGACCACGAGGACCCCGACCCCGGACCGCGACCCGGACACGCCTACGGCGAGTTGGTCGGCGGGCCGCTCGACGGGCTCCTCCTGGACATCACCGGCTGGAGCGGCCCCCAGCTCGCCGAAGAGGCCAGGCTCCCCACGGAGATAGGGCGCTACGGAGCGGGCGGCCGCGCCCACTACCGCCGCCGTACGGGGGACCCGGGCCACTGGGACTGGACGGGGGACAGCCGATGACGGCCGGGCCCGCCCCGACGGCCGGTCCACCGGCCGGTCCACGGGCCGGTGCGTAGGCCGGTTCGGTGGCCTCAGGCGTTCCGGCTCACCTTGCGGGCCCAGAGCACCAGCGGCACCTGCAGGGGCAGCCGGCCCAGCGTCACGGCACGGACGGCGGGAGCGGCGTGGCGTGCGTCGGCGGCCATCTTCACGTTCGCCGGGAACACGCCGACGAAGAACGCCGCCGTGGCCAGCGCGGCCACCCGGCGGGTGCGCGGATGGGCGACCCCGGCGGCGAGGGCGAGTTCGGCCACCCCGCTTCCGTACGTCCACGCGCGCGGGCTGCCCGGCAACGAACGGGGGATGATCGCGTCGAACTTCCCGGGCACGGCCGCGTGGGCGACCGCCATCGTGGCCAGGAGGCCGGCCAGCAGGTGGGGGGAGGAGACGCGGGGCATCGGGGGATCCTCTCGAAGGTGTCCGGGCCCGCGATCCTACTCGCGAGTAGCCAGGTGTGGGTGCGCTCTGCGAGGTCCGGCCGCACCATCCTGGCCGGCCGCCCGGCGCGCCGGTGCATCGGCCGGATGGGGGACCGAGGTGGCCGCCCACGGAAAATCTTCGAAGAATTTCCCGGAGGCTGTCGATCCGGGCGTCTCCCGTTCGACGCAGGGGTGAGAGGCGGGGAAGGCCCCCGCCCTCCTGACCTAGGAGCCACCATGCCGCGCTTCCTGACGATGATCCGCATCGACGAGCAGGACCTGCCCAGCGACGAGTTCCCGCCCGAGTTCGAGCAGCGCATGGGCGCGCTGCTGGAGGAGATCACCAAGGCCGGGGTCATGCTCGACACCGCCGGGCTGCTCCCCACCTCCGCGGGAACCCGCCTCAGCTGGTCCGGCGGGAAGATCAGCTACACCGACGGACCCTTCACCGAGACCAAGGAGGTCGTCGGCGGCTACTCCCTCACCCAGTGCAAGGACAAGGCGGAGGCCATCGAGTGGACCCGGCGGTTCCTTGAGATCCACCCGGTGGAATGGAAGGTGAGCGCCGAGGTCCGGGAGATCCAGGAGATGTGATCCCGGCGCGCCCGCGCCGCGTTTGCCCTGCCCCGTTACGGCTGCTCTGATGGGTGGCCGTGACGGCAGTGAGTGCGGCCCAGGCGGTCGAAGCGGTGTTCAGGATCGAGTCCGCGCGGATCATCGCCAGTGTCGCCCGCGTCGTGCGGGACGTCGGCATCGCCGAGGAGATCGCCCAGGACGCCCTCGTCGCGGCGCTGGAACAGTGGCCCCGGACGGGGGTCCCGGACCGGCCCGGCGCCTGGCTCATGACCACGGCCAAACACCGCGCGATCGACCTCGTCCGCCGCAAGGAGACCTACGCGCGCAAGCTCGCGGAGGTCGGCCGCAGCCTGGAGGACGTCCCGCCGCCCGCCGAGCCGGCGGATCCGCAGGACATCGACGACGACCTGCTGCGCCTGATCTTCACCTCCTGCCACCCCGTCCTCGCCACCGAGGCCAGGATCGCGCTCACCCTGCGTCTGATGGGAGGGCTGACCACCCAGGAGATCGCCCGCGCGTTCCTCACCTCCGAGGCCACCGTCGCCCAGCGCATCGTCCGGGCGAAGCGGGCCCTGGCCAAGGCGGGGGTGCCCTTCGAGGTCCCGTACGGCGCCGACCGCGAAGCCAGGCTCTCCTCGGTCCTGGAGGTCATCTACCTCGTCTTCAACGAGGGGTACGCGGCCACCGCCGGGGACGACCTCGTCCGCCCCGCCCTGTGCGAGGACGCCCTGCGCCTGGCCCGCGTGCTGGCCGCGCTGATGCCCGAGGAACCCGAAGTGCACGGGCTGGCCGCGCTGCTGGAGTTCCAGGCCTCCCGGATCGCCACCCGCACCGGACCCGCCGGGGAACCGGTGCTGCTCGCCGACCAGAACCGGGCCCGGTGGAACCGCATGCTCATCCACCGGGGCGCCCGGGCGCTGGGCCGGGCCGGGAACGGCCCGTACTCCGTCCAGGCCGCGATCGCCGGCTGCCACGCGGCGGCGGTCCGTTACGAGGACACGGACTGGCCGAGGATCGCCACCCTGTACGGGCGGCTCGTCCAGCTGGTCCCGTCCCCGGTGGTGGAGCTCAACCGGGCGGTGGCCGTCTCGATGGCAGAGGGGCCGGAGGCGGCCCTGCCGCTGGTCGACGCCCTGGCCGCGGAACCGGCCCTGCGCGCCTACCACTTGCTGCCGAGCGTACGGGGAGACCTGCTGGAGCGGTTGGGCCGGACCGAGGAGGCCCGCGCGGAGTTCGAGCGGGCGGCCGCCCTCACCCGCAACGCGCAGGAACGCACCCTGCTGCTGGCCCGCGCGGCCCGCCTCTGAGCGGCGCGGCAGCCCGGGGACGGCCCGGATTCCCCACACCCTTGTGGTGGATGTTTACGTCCTATACTTTGTGTATGACATAAACATCTGCTGGGGCGCGACGCGGCACCGCTCGCGCGGCGAGCAGTCGGAGAGGAGGGGCCCCGATGCCCCGTGAGCCCCGGGGGCCGGGCGGATCCGCCGCCCCGCCCGATCTCGCGGCCGTGGCCGACCTGTTGTGGCGGGTCGACGCCGAGCGGACCGCCGAGGGCCGCCCGCGCCTCACCCCCCGCCGGATCGTCGACGCGGCCGTGGCCGTCGTCGACACCGACGGGCTGGACGCGCTGTCGATGCAGCGCGTGGCCACCGAGCTGGCCTGTACGGCGATGGCCCTCTACCGGCACGTGCCGGGCCGCGAGCACCTGCTCGCGGCCATGGTCGACGCCGCGAGCGGTCGCCCGCCCGCGGCGACCGGGGCGGGCTGGCGCGCCGAGGTGGAGGCCTGGGTCGACGCGCTCTGGGCGACGTACTGCAGCCATCCGTGGATGGTGCGGGTCCCGACGGTCAGCGCCCCGGTCGGACCGAACGAACTCGCCTGGTTCGAGGCGCTGCTGAGCCCGCTCGCGCGCTCCGGCGCCGACCGCGGCGAGCTGATCCCGCTCGCCACCTTCATCACCGGCGCCGTGCGCGACCTGGCCCGGATCGCCACCGAACTCGACCCGGTCGGCGCCGCCTCGTACGGACGGGTCCTCGCCGAGCGCCTCGACCCGGGGAACTTCCCCACGCTCTGTGCGCTCGCGGGCGAACCGGGATTGGACGAGGGGGAGGACGGCGCCGTCGCCCCGATCGTGGCCTGCGGCATCGCGCGCCTGCTCGACGGCATCGAGAAAGCCCCACCCGCAACAGAGGCAAAGGGAAACCGATGAACGAGAACCACGTCTTACGACTCACGGGCATCTGCGGCATCGCGGCGGGCACACTCGCCGCCGTCGCCGTACCGCTGTACTTCGTCCACTCCGGACCGCCGCCCGCCGGCAACGTCCTGGCCCGGATCCTCCTCAACCTCCTGACGTGCGCGGCCCTGCTCGTCTTCCTCGCGGGCCTGCGCCACGTCATCCGCGGCGCGGGCTCCGCCTTCGCCTGGCCGGCCACCGTGGTCCTCGGCGCCGGACTGGCCTACGTGACCATCACCCTGGTGGCCGCGTCCGTCGAGGCGGGCATCGTCCTGGAGAACCCCGGCGGGCGCCTCGACCCGACCGTGGACGGCCCGCTGGCCCACGCCAACATGCTGCTGCACGGCTCGGCCGCCCGGCTGCTGACGGCGGTCCTCCTCACCGCTGCCGGGTACGCGATCCTGCGCGCCGGGGTCCTGCCGCGCTGGACGGGGTACACGGCCCACGCCGTCGCCGCGGTCAACCTCGCCTTCGTCCCCTCACTGTTCTTCGGGACGGACGCCGCCCGCTTCTACAGTGCCGTGGGCTGGGGCAACACGGCACTGACGGCCGCCCTGCTCGTCTACTGGGCCTTCGCCGTCGGGATCGCCCTGCTGCGGCGCACCTCGCCGGCCCGTCTGCGGGCGGCGGCCCTGCCCGGCTGATGCGGCCGCGGCTCAGCCGCGGCGGGCGATCGCGGCCACGTCCAGCGGGGTCCGCAGCGGCCGCCGCGGGGTGGTCAGCGCGATGGGCCGGCGGAACCCGCCGGACCGGGCGATCTCCTGAACGGTGAGGCGCAGCCCCTCCTGGAAGTCGCCCATGGTCCGGCGGGCCGCCGGGGTGTCGACGTAGATCGAGTTCATGTGCATCCCGTCCGTGTCCCGCTGGAACCACGAACAGGCCCCGTTGGCACGCGCCGACCACACGTGGGTGGTGGGCCGCCACTCGTCGTGGCGCTCGGCCCCGGGACACTTGCGCATGTCGATGTAGGAGAAGAAGTTGACCGGATACGGCCAGGAGCGGGCGGCGAACTCCTCGGGCGCCAGCAACTGCCACGCCCGGACGAACGGCACGTCGAGATGGCTCATCATCTCGCTGAAGCCGGCCCGGACGGAGGCCATGACCTGGGTGAAGTCCCGGCCGGGCGAGGCGTCGAACTCGATGGGCAGGGTGTTGACGAACCAACCCACCGAATGCGCCCAGGTGTCCCGGCCGCGCTCGCTGACCGGCATGAAGCCGCGGTAGACGCCCGGGCCGCCGGCCTCGCGCAGGCAGACGGCGACCGAGGCCAGCACCCCCATGAACGGCTTGCCGCCGGCCGCCAAGCACGTCTTCTCGAACACCTCGGCCTCGGCGGCGTCCAGGAGGGTGGAGGACTCGTTGACGATCGGGTACATCCGGCCCGGCTCGACACCGAGGTCGAGGGGGAAGCGCGGGAAGAACTCGCCGGCCTGCCCCATGAACGCCTTCCAGTAGCCCAGGCGTTCGTCGCTCGCGTCGATGGACAGGTAGCGGCGGCGCTGCTCCTCGGCGAAGTCGAGGTAGCTGGGTGCGGGCGGCAGTTCGGCGCCCTCGCCGCGGCATAGGGCCTCGTAGCCGAGGGACACCTCGCGGGCCACGATCGGCATCGACATGCCGTCGCAGACGATGTGGTCGAAGGCGAGGTAGACCGTAGCGGACTCCTCGCGTTCCACCGCACCCATGATGAACAGCGGCCAGGAGAGGGTGTCGATGCTCCGCTTGAACCGCTCGACGAGGAAGTCGCGCAGCAGGTCGGAGGTTTCGAAGGCGCCCACCTGCTGCGGTTCGAGGGTCAGTCCTGCGGGGTCGAACGGCTCGCAGGCCACCTCGCCGGCCAGGCGGCGGAAGGCGCACCGCAGGACCTCGTGCCGCTGCACGAAGGAGAGCAGGGACTGTGCCAGGGCCTGCTCGTCCAGCCGTCCGGTCACTTCGAAGGTCACCGCCACCCAGGACGCGACCGGGTCGTCGGCGGCCCTGCTCTCCTCGGCGACGGTGAAGTGCTTGTCCTGGTTGAAGGACGCCTTCCTGTTCACCGGGTCACCCGTGTCGGCGGCCTCTACCGCCGTGGACCTGAGCCGCCACTCGACCACCCGGCCAGGTGCCATGTGGTGCATCTCCAGAGGAAACTGCCGCATTCCGTCATCCCTTCGCCCCCGAGTCAACCCCCAGGCCCTAACGACCCCCGGCCCGGGGAGGTGACGAATTCACTCGGGACGGCCGGGACGGGGCGGGATCGGGCGGGGCTTCAGCGGGAGTTCACGGGGAGTTCGGGGCGACGACGCCCGGCCATCGCCTCCTCAGCGGGGCGGCCGGGCCGCGACCGCGGCGTCGAAGGGGGTCCAGCCGTCGAACTCCTTCGAGGCGCAGTCGGGCCGCCACCCCCGGGCCCGGGCCGCTTCCACCAGGGCCAGGGCGGTTCCGGGTTCGTCTAGGTTCAGGCTCCCGCCGTCGATCCGGGCGACCTCTCCGGACCGCCCCAGATGGCCGCTCGGGGAGAACCTCCCGGGGAAGCGAACGGATGAACCGCCCCGGAGCGCCGCCCTATTCGGTGTGCAGGGCCGACGCGATCGTCATCCGGGCCGCCGACCGGGCCGGCACCAGTGCACCGAGGACGGCGATCGCGACCCCCGCCAGCAGCAGGCCGGCCACGAGCGGTGCGTCCCACACGTCCTTCATCGACTCCGGGAAGCTGACCACCCCGACGTGGTCCACGATCAGCCGGTGCGCGATCAACCCGAGCGGGACACCGAGCAGCCCGCCGACCGCGCCCACGCCCGCCACCGAGGTCACGGTCATCGCCACGACCTGCCGCGGCGTCATCCCGATCGACTTGAGCATGCCGAGGTCCCGGCGGCGCTCCCGGACGCTCAGGAGGACCGTGTTGAAGACGCCGAGCGCCGCCACGGTGCTCAGCAGGACGGTGAACACCGAGGAGAAGGCGACGACGGTGACGGTGGCGGCGTTGCGGGCGTCCAGCACCGATACGCGCAGGTCGGGATCGACCGCCTCGGCCGCTTCCACGTACGCCGGCACGTCGGCCCCGGCTGCGAGGCGCACCTCGTACTCGGCGGCGCGGGCCTCCGGTGACAGCTGGAGGAAGGTCTGCCAGGTGGCGTCCAGGGCCCGCGCGTTGCTCTCCACGAGCTCGCCGACGACGGTTGCCGCCACCTGTCTGCCGTTCATCGCCAGGGTGACCCGGTCGCCGAGCTCCAGCCCGTTCTGGGTCAGGAAGGCGGGCCCGGCCGTGATCTCGCCGGCCGCCCGTGCCTCCCGCCCCCTGGCGATCCGGCCCGCGGCCGCGGGGTCGTCCCCGCGGTAGAAGTTGGCGTAGACGGGGCGGAGCTGCCCGACCAGGCTCACCTGGGCCAGCCCGCGGGCCCGTACCGCCGTCGCGCCGGGCAGGGACCGCAGCCGTTCCTCGGTCGGGCCGTCGCCGAGCACCGGAGCGGGCCGGTCGTTGAGCGGCCCGCCCGCCTCCACGTGGATCCGGGTACCGTCGCCCCGGCCGGCCTCGCCGAACGCGAGCATCGTGCTGGTCAGGCCGGTCGCCAGGGTCACCGTGGTGACGCCGAGGACGATGGCCGCCATGGTCATCAGGGTGCGTCCGGGCCGGGCGAACGGCTGGCCGAGGCCCAGGCTGACCGGACGCGGCAGCCGGGTGCCGCCGAGCAGGCGCTGCACGCGCAGGCCCCGCCCGGTCCGCGGGGCGCCGCCGGCGCTGATCGCGCGGGCCGCCGGCAGCCGGTGCGCCCGCAGCGCGGGAACCAGGGCGGTGAGCAGGACGAGGGCGGGCATCCCCAGCAGGCAGACGACGGACACCCACGCACCGACGTCGCCGATGGCGGCCCGGCCCGTCTCGATGCCGGAGAACGCGACCCGAAGGACGGGCACGGCCAGTGCGTTGCCGAGCAGGGTGCCGAGGACGGCGCCGACGACCGCGGGCACGGCCAGCATCGTCAGGTACACGGCGACGACCTGGTTCGGGGTGAAGCCCAGTGCCTTGAGCACGCCGATGTGCCGGTACCCGGACACCACCGCCCCGCTGACGACGTTCCCGACGATCAGGGCGGACACCAGGAGGCCGAGCACACCGAACAGCGTCATGAAGGGGAGGTAGGCACCGGCCAGGGCCGAGAAGGCCTGCTGGAGGGCGAGATGGGTCTGTGTGCCGGTCAGCGACCCTTCTGGCAGTTCGGCGGTCGCCCCGGCCAGCGCGGCGGCCAGCTGGGCGTCCGTGGAGGAGCGCGTGAAGCGGTAGAGCATCTGCGCGGCGGACGGACGCAGCGCGGTCATCTGCTCGGGCGAGACCCAGGCGCCCGCCGACCTGCTCGCGGCGGCCGCGAACCCGACGACGGTCAGCGGGGCGGAACCGGGGACCTCCAGCCTGGTCCCCAGGAGTCGGGGTCCGGGCGAGCCGGTCGAGTACCAGCCGATGACGATCTCGCCGGGCGCGGTCGCCCAGTGGCCCTCCAGGAGCTCGATCCGGTCCACCGGGCCCCCCGGGTCGGCCCGCCCCACCACCGTGAGGGAGCCGCCGGCCATCCACAGCCAGCCTGCGGGAACGTCCAGGACGGCCTGCTCGAACGGCCCGGCCGCGGCCGCCACCCCGGGGCGGTCGGCGGTCTTCGCGAGCTGCTCCGGCGACGCCTTCGCCGTGTCGAAGGTCGCCACGGTGTGCGGGCCGCACTGGGCGGCGTACGCCCTGTCGAAGGGGCTGGAAGCGGCGTCGAGCAGCCCCAGTGCGAGGAGGACGGTCGTGGTCGAGCAGAGCACGACGAGTCCGATGACGAAGGTCTGGAGCCTGCGGCGCCGCACGGCTGCGCGCGAGGCCCGCCACACGGCGCTCACGCGGTCGCCTCCAGCGCGCTCTGCCGGGCGACCCGGCCGTCGGCGACCTCGACCAGGCGGCTGGCGCAGCGGGTGGCCAACTGCGGGTCGTGCGTGACGATCAGCAGGGTCTGGCCGATCTGGTTGAGGTCGATCAGCAGGTCCATCACCTGCTCGCCCGACCGGCTGTCGAGGGCGCCGGTCGGTTCGTCGGCCAGGAGCAGCGCCGGACGGTTCATCAGGGCGCGGGCCACGGCGACCCGTTGGCGCTCGCCGCCGCTGAGCGTCGCCGGATAGTTGTTGCGGCGGTCGGCCACACCGAGCTCGTCGAGCAGCTCCAGGGCCCGGCGGCGGGCCTGCCGGGCCGGGGCGCCCGTCAACTGGGCGGCCAGCGCCACGTTGTCCAGGACCGGCAGGTCGTCGATCAGGTTGAAGAACTGGAAGATCATGCCGATGTGCCGGCGCCGGAAGAGCGCCAGCCCGGTCTCGTTCAGCCCGCCGAGGTCCTGGCCCTGCACCTCGACGGTGCCCGAGGTCGGCCGGTCGAGCCCGGCCACCATGTTGAGCAGCGTGGACTTGCCGCAGCCGGACGGGCCCATCACGGCCACCGCATCCCCGGCGCGGATCTCCAGCGACAGGCCGTCCAGGGCCTTCGCGTCGCCGTACTCCTTGTGCACACCGTCCAGCCGTACGACGACCTGCCGCGCAATGTCATGATCACTTGTCATGGCTCGAACCTAAGGCGGGGCCCGCGGTCATGGCGTCGGCCCCCGGATGTAACCGTACGGGCAGGTCATCCTGGGGATGTATGCCGGCCGTCCGGCACAATGGCGTCCAGGCTTACGGGGCGGGGGAGTTCGAGGTGGGGACGGTCATCGCCGCGGTCGCGGCCTGTGTGTCCGCGGCAGCGGCCGGTGCGCTCGGCGTGGCCCTGCTGCGCGCCCGGCACAGCCACCGCGTGGCGCTCGAGGAGCGCGGCTGGCTGCTGGAGCGGGAGCGCGAGGGCGCGGCCCGCAGCGCCGTCGACGCCGAACGGGCCAGGATCGCGGCGGAGCTCCACGACATCGTCAGCCACAACGTGAGCCTGATGGTGGTCCAGGCCGGGGCCGCCCGCGAGGTGCTCGCCACCCTGCCAGAGGAGGCCGCGGCGGCGATGGGCGCCGTGGAGACGGCCGGGCGGAACACGATGACCGAACTGCGGCACCTGCTGGGCCTGCTCGCCCCCGCCCAGGACGGCGCGGACGAACCGTACGAGGCCCCGGCCACCGCCCGGTTGGCGCCGCAGCCGAGCCTCGCCCGGCTGAGCCCGTTGATCGACCGGTTCGCTTTCGCCGGGCTGCAGGTGGAGGTACGGATATCCGGGGAGCCGCGCCCGCTCCCGGCCGGGATCGACGTCACGGCGTACCGGATCATCCAGGAGGCGCTCACGAACGCGCTCAAACACGGGGACGGGGGCAGGACCGAGGTGACCGTGCGGTACCAGGAACACGCGCTGCGCGTAGAGGTGTTGGGCGGCGGACCCAGCGTGCTGACGGGGCACGCGCCCGCAGCGGCATCCGCCGGGGGCCGGGACCGGCCGAAGGCCGAGGGCACCGGTCGCGGGCTGCTCGGCCTGCGCGAGCGCGTCGCCGTCTACGGGGGCGACCTCGACGCCCGCCGCCGCCTCGGCGGCGGCTACCGGGTGCGCGCCCGGATCCCGCTGGAGCGGCCGTGACCACGCCGGACGTACCGGCCACGCCGGACGAGACGGCCGTGCCCGTGCCCGCACCCGCGCCCCGTGTGGTGATCGCCGACGACCAGGACCTGGTCCGGACCGGCTTCCGGCTGATCCTGACCGCCCGCGGGATCGACGTGGTCGGCGTCGCCGCCGACGGCGTGGAGGCGGTCGCCGCGGTGCGCCGACTGCGCCCCGACGTCGTCCTCCTGGACATCCGGATGCCGAACATGGACGGCCTGGAGGCCGCCCGCCGCATCCTCGCGGAAGCCCCGTACTGCCGGGTGATCATGCTGACCACCTTCGACCTCGACCAGTACGTGTACGCCGCCCTCGCCGCCGGGGCCAGCGGCTTCTTGCTCAAGGACGTCACCCCCGAGCACCTCGCCGCCGCCGTCCGCCTGGTCAGCACGGGCGACGCGCTGCTCGCCCCGTCGATCACCCGCCGCCTGGTGGAGCGTTGCGGCCCGGGCGCGGCCGTACCGGACCCCGCCGCGGCGGACGCCGCCCGGCAGGAGCTGGCCGCGCTGACCCCGCGCGAGCGCGAGGTGCTGACCCTGATGGGGCACGGGCTCTCCAACGCCGAGCTGGCCCGCGAGTTCACGCTGAGCGAGGCCACGGTGAAGACCCATGTGGCCCGCATCTTCGCGAAGTTGTCGCTGCGCGACCGGGCCCAGGCCGTCGTCCTCGCCTACGAGACGGGCCTGGTGACCCCCGGCTCGGTCACCGCTCCGCGTCCGGGACCCCCTCCGGCGCCCGCAGGGTGACGCGGCTGACGGACTGTCAGGGCACCAGTTCCAGCATCACGGCGCGCGGCAGCGAGGGGTTGCGCGCCGCTTCCTCCGCCACCCGCTGGTCCTCGTCGGCGAGCAGCCCGGTGATGGCCTCGGGCGGCAGCGCCGGGTGGGCCGCGGCCAGCGGCCTGGACGTACGGTCCGCCAGGCAGGCGAGCAGGGCCGGGCCGGTCGCGTGCGGGTGCTTGGCGACCTCCTTGAGCACCTTGCGCACACCCGGTCGGTGCTGCGTCAGGTACTCCAGCAGCGGACCGGACGCGTCCGGGTTGGCGGCCACCGCGGCGAGGACCTGCACGCCGTGCCGCGCGACCATGGCCCGCAGCAGCTCCTCGGACAGGCCGGGGTGCCGCGCGACGGCCCTGACCACGGACGCGTCCGGATCGACCGCCAGCGCGTCGCGCAGCTGCGGGGGCAGGTCGCGCCGCTGCGCCACGAGCATCCGTACGGCCGCGTGGCGGGAGCCGGCCAGCTCGGCGAGTTCGGCCGGCGTGGCGGCGGATATCCGTGGCAGCGGGTTCCACGCCGCCCGGTCGCCGACGACGAGCTCGGCCAGCAGGTCGAACGGCACGTGCGGATTCTCCGCGACGGCGCGCCGTACCAGGATCTCCGGATCGGCGGCCAGGACGCGGATCAGCTCCTGGCCGATCCCGGGGTTGCGCGCGTACGCGGCCCGGACCCCGTAATTCGGGTCGGCGGCCAGTCGGGTGTAGAGCGCCTGTGGTAGATCGGTGCGCTCGGACAGCGCCCATTGCAGGGGAAGTTCGGGGTCTTCGGCCAGGGCGAGGACGGCTTCGAGCGGAGTGGTGGGGTTGAACGCCGCCGCGATGCGGACCCGGGGATCCGGGTGGCGAGCGAGGCGGGCGGTGACCGGTGACTCAGTCCATCGGGCCACGTCCTCCACCACCTCCACATCCGGGTCGGCGGCGAGCAGGTCCACGACGTCGGGCGGCAGGCCGGGGCAGGAAGCCAGCCTCCAGCGGATCTCGGCGTCCGGGTGGGCCGCGAGGAGGCGGGGCCATTCGGGGTGCCCGCGGCCCTCGTCGATCAGGGCGATGGCCGCGTACGGCCAGGACATGGGATCCACGTCGGCGGCGGTGAGCGTCCCGCTGTAGGCGAGGGGCACGGCGGTGCTCCTGGCGTACGCGGCGAGCTCCAGCACCTGGTCACGGCGCAGATCGGTGCGGTCGGTCAGATCGTGGAGCAGTTCGTCGGCGTAGTCCCGGTCGGGGCAGGTCCCCGCCTCCTTCAGCGCGCGCGTCAGAAGTCGGTCGACCAGTTCGGGCGGCAGCGCCGGATTGGCTGCCAGTCCGCACAGAAGATGGTTCAAGGGCGCTCTCCGGTCGGTGTGCGGGGCGAGGCGGCGGCCGCGGTCAGGGCTGCGGCCAATGCCCGGGTAGGGGGGTGCGGGCGGCGTCGGCGGGGGAGGACCAGCCCGATGTGCCGGGCAGGACGCGGGGGTTCGATGCGGACCGCGGTCAACTCTCCTGTCGTGGTGAGCGATACGTGCGGGACCAGGGAGACCCCGACTCCGGCCGCGACCAGGGTCTGCGCGAAGAAGTAGTCGGTGGTGGAAGCCGCCACCAGGAGGTCGAAACCGGCGAGCTCCGCGTACCGGCGCAGGAAGGCCTCCGTCCTGAGGCAGCCCAGCACCCAGCGGTCGGAAGCCAGTTCGGCCAGACCCACCGACGGCCGGTCCGCGAGGCGGTGGCCGGGCGGCAGCACCAGCCACAGCGGATCTTCCATCAGCGGAACCCAGTCGAGCCCCGGGCGTTCACCCGGGCGGACGGGCGGCGGCCCGTCGAAGTGGTAGGCCAGTGCGAGATCGGCCGCTCCACCGCGCACCATCGCGGCCGCGCCCTCCGGCTCGCTCTCCAGCACCGTCAGCTCCACCTCCGGATGCGCCTCCACGAACCGGGGCAGCGCCGCGGGCAGCAGGTGTCGGCCCCCGCTGGTGAAGGTGGCGACGGTGAGGCGCGGCCGTTCCGCCGTGAGCCGGTCGATCGCGTGGCGGACCTGGTCCAGCTCGGCGGAGATCGACTCGGCGGCCTCCACCAGCAGCCGGCCGGGCTCGGTGAGGGTGACCCCGCGCGTGCTGCGCACCGCCACCGGGTGGCCGACCGCGCGCTCCAGCGCCGCGATGTGCTGCGAGACGGCAGACGGGGTCAACAGCAGGGCGCCGGCGGCCCGGTTGAAGCTGCCGTGCTCGGCCACCGCCCGAAGGACGCGCAGCCGGTGCACATCGATCATCAGTTTTCCTTACGATGCGTTCAGCAGCTGGTCGGTTCCGCGGGGGACGATACAGCGGCACAGTCGAACGCATGAAGCGAATTCTTGTCGTCGGCGGCAGCCGGTACTTCGGAAAGACCCTGGTCACCCGGGCGCGCGAGGCGGGGGACGAGGTGACCGTCCTCAACCGGGGCTCCGGCGCACCACCGCACGACGTGGACCGACTGGTCGCCGACCGCGACGACGAGGAAGCGCTGCGGGCGGCATTGGGCGCGCGCGACTTCGACGTGGTCGTGGACCAGGTCTGCTACACACCGCTCCAGGCCGCCGTCGCACGACGGGTGTTCGCCGGGCGGACCGGGCGCTACGTCATGACCTCGACGATGGAGGTCTACGACCCGGCCACGCTCCCGGCCGGTTCCCTCGACCCCGTCTCCGCCGGCCTCCCCGACCCCGCCCCCGTCCCGGTCACCGAGGCGTCGCTCGACCCCGCGCGGCTGCCGCTCGCGGGGGCGGCGGGCCGCGCCCCCGGGCCCTGGCCCGCGTACGTCTACGCCGAGGGGAAGCGGCAGGCCGAGGCCGTCTTCCTACGGGATGCGGCCTTCCCGTACGTCAGCGTGCGCGCCGCGCACGTCCTCGGCGGCGGTCCGGCGGAGTTCACCGGGCGGCTCGCGCACTACGTGGAGCGGATCGCGGCCGGGACCCCCGTCGACGTCCACAAAGCCCCGTACGCCACCTCGTTCATCCATCACCACGAGATGGCCGAATTCCTGCACTGGACGGCGGGACAGACCTTCACCGGGCCCGTCAACGCGGCCTCGCACGGCGCGCCCGACGTGCTCGCGCTCTGCGAGGCGGTGGGGGAGCACGTCGGGCGACGGCCGCGGTACCGGGTGGTCGGGGCGGGCGCCGCCGCCTCGCCCTTCTCCTTCGACCGCGCCTACGCCATGGACAACGGCCGGGCCTCGGCCCTGGGCTTCGGCTTCGGTCACGTCGCCGACTGGCTGCCCGGGGCGATCGCCGAGACCCCGCGCGCCGACGGCTGATGCGGTCACTGGTCTCCGACGCGCCGCTCCAAGGGAGTTGCTACCGATGAGTTGCTCACACTGAAGGTCACGCTGCCGGCCCGGTAGCGGTCGTCGGACCACTCGATCGGGCGGCCGGTGGCGGTCGCGGACACGTGCCGCTGGCGCAGCAGCGGGCTACCGCGCCGGATCTCCAGCAGCCGGGCGTCCTCGCTGCCGGCCGGAAGCGCGTCGATGAGGTGCTCGCCGTAGTGGGCGGTGACCCCGGATCCCTCGGCCAGGCTGTCCATGACGGAGCGGCAGTCCGCCGGCAGCGCCTCGACGGCCGCCGCGACCCAGTCGGCGTAGGCGGTCCGCTCCACCATGGTGGGCTCCCCGTCGAGCAGCCGCAGCCGCAGTACGGCCAGGACCTCCGTACCGGGCGCCAGCGCGAGCCGGTCCGCCTCCTCGGCCGTGGCGGGCCTGCGGGTGCGCGACAGGAAGCGGCTGGCGGCCCGGTGCCCCAGTCCCTCGGCCCACTGGGCGAAGCTGTTCAGCTCGCCGAAGCTGTGCCGGCGCTCCCGGCGCAGGACGATGCGCCGCGCGCCCTGGCGGGAGCCGATCAGCCCTTCCGCGGCGAGGGTGGCGACCGCCTGACGGACCGTCCCGCGCGATGCGGACCAGTGCGCCGCCAGGTCGCTCTCCGAAGGCAGGTGCGCCCCCACGGGGAGCTCGCCCGAGAGGATCTCCCGCCGCAGCGCCTCGGCGATCTCCAGGTACCTGGCCGTGCCCGCGCTCGTACTCATGCCTTTCGCCCCCTGCTGGCCGTGTCCGGCGGTGCCATGCCGGAATCGCTGTGCACCGGTCTCCCATGATCACTCCAACAGGTTCTGTCACGGCTCCTTCCGGTCATTCTTCTCTCTTCCTCGAGACGTGCTCCGGGCGACAGGCGCCGTTCACCGTCCGTACAGCGGGCCCGGGCGAACTGGAGCCAACTTGTTCAGACAAGTGAATCCACCTTCGTCTCCGGGAGAGACCGTGCTCAGTTCCTCCGCCCGTCGCGGTGCGGCCGTTCTGCTCAGCGCCGCCGTACTCACCACGCTCAGCGCCTGCGGTGCCGCCCCCGACCAGAAGTCCGGCGGCGCCGACGGCGCCAAGAACGGCGTGCAGCCGGGCGCCGCGACCTCGGTCGCCGACTTCGGCTCCTTGGAGGCCCTCGCCGCCGCCGCGCAGAAGGAGGGCGAGCTGAACGTGATCGCGCTGCCGCCGGACTGGGCGAACTACGGCGAGATCATCAAGGCCTTCGAGGCCAAGTACAAGATCAAGGTGAACAGCGAGAACCCGGACGCCTCCAGCTCCGACGAGATCGCCGCCGTCAAGTCCCGCAAGGGCCAAAAGCGCGCCCCCGACGTCCTGGACCTCGGGATCGCCTTCGCCCGCAGCGGCGCGGCCGAGAACCTCTTCGCCCCGTACAAGGTCACCGCCTGGGACAAGATCCCCGCCGCCCAGAAGGACGCCGACGGCCGCTGGACCAACGACTACGGCGGCTACGTCTCCATCGGCTGCGACGCCGCCCGCATCCCCACCTGCCCGCAGACCTTCGCCGATCTCCTCAAGCCCGAGTACAAGGGCAAGGTCGCTCTCAACGGCAACCCCACCAAGTCCGGTTCGGCCTTCGGCGGCGTCTACGCGGCCGCCCTCGCCAACAAGGGCTCCTTCGCCGACATCCAGCCCGGCATCGACTTCTTCGGGCAGCTGAAGAAGTCCGGGAACTTCATCCCGGTCGAGTCCACCCCTGCGACCGTCGAGAAGGGCGAGACGCCCATCTCCATCGACTGGGACTACCTGAACGCCGGCTACGCCGACCAGTTCAAGGGCAAGGGCGTCGACTGGAAGGTCGCCGTCCCCACCGACGGCGTCTACGCCCAGTACTACTCGCAGGCCATCAACAAGGAGGCCCCGAACCCGGCGGCCGCCCGCCTGTGGCTGGAGTTCCTCTACAGCGCCGAGGGCCAGAACCTCTGGCTCAAGGGGTACGCCCGCCCGGTCCTGCTCCCCGGCATGACCCAGGACGGCACCGCCGACCAGGCCGCCGTCGCCAAGCTCCCGCAGGTCCAGGGCACCCCGACCTTCCCCGCCTCCGAGGAGCTCGACAAGGCCAAGGCCACCCTCGCCGAGAAGTGGGACAAGGCCCTCTCCTGATGTCCTCCACCACCGACCCCCGCGTCGCCGGCGGCACCCGCCGCCGGCGACGCGGCCCGCGCACCTGGCTCGCGACCCTCCCGCTGCTCACCTTCACCGGGCTCTGCTTCGGCATCCCGCTCGGCGCCATGGCCTACGGCGCGGTCACCCGCACCGACCCGGCGAGCGGCGCCACCCGGGTGACCGGTGAGCACCTCGCGCGCTCCCTCCAGGGCCCCTACCTCGGCTCCCTCATCGGCAGCGTCCAGCTCTCCGCCCTCACCGCACTCGTCGGCGGCGTCCTGGGCGTGGTGATCGCCCAGGCCGTGGTCACCTCCCGCTCCGCCGGCCTGCGCAGCGCCGCGCTGACCGCTTCGGGGGTGCTGGCCAACTTCGGCGGCGTACCGCTGGCGTTCGCCTTCATCGCCACCGTCGGGATCTCCGGCGTCGTCACCCAACTCGCCGACCTCACCGAACTCGGCTGGAACCTGTACTCCTTCACCGGCCTCACCGTGGTCTACCTGTACTTCCTGATCCCCTTGATGGTGCTGGTGATCGCCCCCGCGCTGGACGGACTGCGCCCGCAATGGCGCGAGGCCGCGCAGAGCAGCGGAGCCACCGCACGGCAGTTCTGGCGCCACGTCGGCCTGCCCGTGCTCGCGCCCTCCCTGCTCGGCGGGTTCGTGCTGCTCTTCGGCACCGCCTTCGCCGCCCACGCCACGGCCGCGGCCCTCGTCGGAGGCTCCGTACCGCTGGTCACGCTCAAGATCGCGGACGCGCTGTCCGGGAACGTGCTCACCGGCCAGGAGAACGTGGCGCTCGCCCTCGGCCTCGACATGATCCTGATCGCCGGCCTGGTCATGGCCGTCTACCTGCCCCTCCAGCGACGGAGCGCCCGATGGCTGCGATGACCCCGACCACCCGGTACTCCGACGGCGCCCGGGACACCGGGGAACCGGAGACCGGGGCCCCGGCGCGGACCCCGGCCCGCCGGCCCCGCCGGCCCCGTCCCACGATCTGGCGCGGAGCCGTCCTCGCCCTCGCCGGCGCCTACTTCCTCGTCCCGCTCGTCGCCTCGTTCGTCTTCACCGTGCACGTGCCCGGCCACGGCATCACCTTCGAGGCGTACACCGAACTGCTCTCCGCCGACGGCTTCACCGAGAGCCTGCTGCTCTCCCTCGGCCTCGCCGCCGCGACCATCGCCCTGTCGCTGCTGCTCGCCGTACCCGCACTGGTGGCCGTACGCATCGGCTCCCCGCGGCTGCGCCCGGTCGTCGAGGTGATGTGCATGCTGCCGCTGGTGGTGCCGCCGATCGCGCTGGTCACCGGCATCACCACCGTGCTGCGCTGGGGCCCCGAACACCTGTCGCGGACCCCGCTCTACCAGACCTTCATCGCCGTCCAGAACGAGGAGTTCCCCGTCGTCCTGGTCCTCGCCTACACGGTCCTGGCGCTCCCCTTCGTCTACCGCTCGCTCGACGCGGGCCTGCGCGCCGTCGACGTGCCGACCCTGGTCGAGGCCGCCCGCAGCTGCGGCGCGAGCTGGCCGCACGTCGTCCTGCGCGTGCTGTTGCCGAACCTGCGGGCCTCCCTCGCCGGCGCCGCCTTCCTCACCCTGGCCCTGGTGCTCGGCGAGTTCACCATCGCCTCCCTCCTCGGGTTCCAGCCCTTCGCGGTGTGGATCGTCTCGATCTCCGGAGCGCAGGCCCGGATGTCGGTGGCCGTCTCCATCCTCAGCCTCCTGATCACCTGGCTGCTGCTGATCGCCCTCTCCCGCGCCGGGACCACCCCCTCCACGGCCGCGGCCGCACCCGCCACCACCTCCCGCAAGGAGCCCTGAGTCCATGTCCACCACGTCCACCACCCTGCCCGCGGCCAGGAAGCCGGCGGAGTCCGACCGGCCCGCGGGCGCGCGCGTCGAGTTCCGCGGCCTGCGCCGGGCGTTCGGGTCCACCGTCGCCCTCGACGGGCTCGACCTCACCGTCGAACCCGGTGAACTCCTCGCCCTGCTCGGTCCGTCCGGCTGCGGGAAGACCACCGCCCTGCGCGTCGTCGCCGGTTTCGAACAGCCCGACTCCGGCGAGGTCCTCGTCGACGGACAGGACATCACCCGGGTCCCGGCCAACCGCCGCGACGCCGGCATGGTCTTCCAGTCGTACAGCCTCTTCCCGAACCTGAGCGCCCGCGACAACGTGGCCTTCGGCCTGCGGGTACGCAAGGTCGGCGCGGCCGAGCGCCGCGAGCGCGCCGCCGAACTCCTCGACCTGGTGGGCCTGCCCGATCACGGCGACCGCTACCCGCACCAGATGTCCGGCGGGCAGCAGCAGCGCGTCGCACTCGCCCGCGCCCTCGCCCTGCGCCCGCGCGTGCTCCTGCTCGACGAGCCGCTCTCCGCGCTCGACGCCAAGGTACGGGCGAACCTGCGCGAGGAGATCCGGCGCCTGCAGCTCTCCCTCGGCATCACCACCGTCTTCGTCACCCACGACCAGGAGGAAGCCCTGTCGATGGCCGACCGGGTCGCCGTCCTGAACGCCGGGAAGCTGGAGCAGTGCGCCGCCCCGGCCGAGCTGTACGACCGCCCGGCCACCCCCTTCGTCGCCGAGTTCGTCGGCACGATGAACCGGCTGCCCGGACGGCTCACCGACTCCGGCCTGGTGGAGGTGGCGGGAGTGCGCCTGCCCGTCGACGGCCCGGTCCCCACGACGCCGCAGGTGCAGGTCCTCGTACGCCCCGAGAACGTCACCGTCACCGCCGACGCCGAGGGCACGGCCACCGTGGTCTCCGCCTCCTTCCTCGGCTCCGTGACCCGGCTCCACCTGGAGCTGCCGGGCGGGGTGAGCGTCAAGGCGGACCTTCCCTCACGGGACGCGGGAGCCCTGGTGCCGGGAGCGCGCGCCGCCGTGGGACTGGCCGAGCGGCCGGTGCTCGTCGTGGCCGGCTCCGCATGAGCACCCTCGCCGCGGTCCTGTTCGACATGGACGGCACCCTCGTCGACACCGAAGTGCTGTGGTGGCGCACCACCGAGGAGATAGCCGTCGGCCTCGGCCACCGGCTCAGCGACGCGGACGCGCCGGAAGTCGTCGGCCGGGCGGTGGAGGACACCGCCGCCCACCTCGTACGGGTCTCGGGAGGAGGAGACCCGGCCGAGGTGGCGGCGGCGCTCACCGAGAGCTTCTTCCGCGGGGTGGAGGCCGGGGCGCCGATGCGGCCCGGCGCCCAGCGGCTGCTGACCGCCCTGGAGGCGGAAGGCGTGCCCTTCGCCCTGGTCAGCGCGTCACCGCGGGTGGTCGTCGACTCGGTGGTCGGGGGCTCCCTGGCCCATGTTCCCTTCGTCTTCACCCTGTCCGCCGACGACACCGCCCGCACGAAGCCGCACCCGGACCCCTACCGGGCGGCCGCCGGGCGCCTCGGCCTCGCACCGCGGGCCTGCGTCGCGGTGGAGGACTCGCCGGACGGCGCCGCCTCCGCCGAGGCGGCCGGCTGCGCGGTCCTGGTGGTCCCGTCCCTGCTGGCGGTCCCGGCGTCACCGCCGCGGACCTTCGCCGAGTCCCTGGAGGACGTCACCGTGGCACGGCTACGGCGCTGTGTGACGGCGGCCGGCTGACCCCCGGACTTCAGGCCGGCAGGCCGAGGATGTCCAGGATGCCCTCCGCGTAGGCGGCACTCCCGGAGCCCGGGTCGGCGGCGATCTCACGGCGGAAGCCGTCGATACCCGTACGGATGAAGGCGGTGCACTGTCCGTGCAGTCCGGCCTCGTGGGTACCGCCGTCGTCCACCGTGCACAGCAGGGCCAACAGGGTCCACAGGAGGGCCTCGCGGGTCGCCCGCCGGGGCGGGTGCGCGGCCCACACCGCCATCAGCACGCCGCACACCGCCGGGGCGGGCGGCTTGAGGTGCTCGGCGAAGAAGACGTGCCCCTCCAGCGCGTGGAACGCGGAGGGATGCCCCTCGGCGGCATCCCGCACGGCGTCCATCAGATGGCCCGCCGAGCGGCCGCAGCCGCACTCGATGGACTCCCAGTCGTGCCGTGCGATCTCCGCCGCCACGGCATCCGGAACCAGCGGGCTGCGCAGCACCGCGGACCGGCGCAGCAGAGCCTGCTGCCGCTTCTCGCTCCCCGTCATGGGGCACAGTATGAGGCCAGGTCGCAGTGGTCGGCGAGGGGGGTCGGAACCGGATTGCGAGGGCCTTCGTCACAGACCCCGTGAGGATGAAACGAAGAATTGTGGCACTCCTGTTCGCCCTGCTCGCGACCCAGCTGGGCGCACTGGTCAACCCCGCCTACGCGTGCGGGTGCGGGGCCATGATTCCCGACGGCCAGTCCCGGATCGGCGTCGACCGGGAGACCTCCGTGGTGCGCTGGGACGGCCGCACGGAGCAGATCGTGATGCGGTTCACCGTCGGCGGGGACGCCCACCGGGCCGCCTGGATCATGCCGGTGCCGGGCCGCGCCACGGTGGAGCTGGGCGACGGCAAGATGTTCGACGAACTGGGCCGGCTCACCCGGCCGGAGCACAGGACCCGGGGCTACTTCTGGCCGCGCGACCACGACTGGCCCTTCTCCTCGGGCGGCATGCGGGACGGTGCCGGCGCCCCGGCGCCCGGCGCCGCGGCACCACCGGTCGGCGTCGTCGGCCGCGAGCAGCTCGGTGACTTCGACGTCGCCCGGCTCACCGCCACCGACCCGGACGCCCTGAAGAACTGGCTGGAGGGCAACGGCTTCAAGCTCCCCGACCGCCTCGCCACCGAAGTCAAGCCGTACGTGGACCAGGGCTGGGAGTACGTCGCGGTACGGCTGGCCCCGCGCGGGCAGGGCCGACCGCTGCGAGGAGACCTGGACCCGCTGCGGATCCGCTTCGACAGCGACCGGCTGGTCTACCCGATGCGGCTCTCCCGGATGGCGAAGACACCGCAGTCCCTCGGCCTGTACGTCCTCGCCGACCACCGCATGGAGCCGGCCTCCCCGATCGGCGGCTCCGCACCCGAGGTGACCTTCGCGGGGACCATCCGCCCCGAGAACGGCCCGCTCGCCGAACTGGCGGGCGCCGAGCCCGTCTTCCTCACCGCCATCGACCAGCGGTTCCCGGAGCCCGGGCGGATCGACGCCGACCACGAGCTGCGCGCCACCGCCGAGGACACCCCGTACCGCAGGGCGATCTACCACGACGAGCTGCTCACGGCGGGCGGCGCCCCGGTCTGGCTCCTGACGCTGGCGGCCGCCGTGGCGGCGCTGACGGCCACGTCCGTCGCGGTGCTCCGCGTCCGCGGCCGTCGCACCGCCCCGGCCGCGACGTCCTGACCCGGACGACGTCACCCCCGGCTCCGGGCCGGCCCGTGCCGTCCGGCCCGCCGCTACCGCTGCCACCGCCGCCAGCCCTGCCGGGGTTGACGCGCGAGCGCCGGGACACCAGCCTTGCACCGGAGTTACCGAGAGGTAAGGGGAAAGGGTGGTGTCCATGGACGAGCACGGCGTACGGCGGCGGGAACAGGACCGGGACGACGCGGAGTTGATGTTCCAGGGGGTCGCGCGCCAGGCCGAGCTGGTGCGCACCGGCAAGACCACCTCACGCGCCCTCGTCGAGGCCGCGCTGCGCCGCATGGCCCGGACCGATCCCGTCCTCGGAGCCTTCCGCGTCGTCCTCGCCGAGCAGGCCCTCGCCGAGGCCGATGCCCGTGACGCGGCGGAGCCGACCGGACCGCTCCACGGCGTCCCCGTCGCCGTCAAGGACGAACTGGACGTCGCGGGTCAGGTCACCACCTTCGGTGGATCCGCCAACCGGACCCCCGTCACCGCCGATTCCGAAGCAGTACGCCGCCTGCGCGCCGCCGGAGCCGTCGTCATCGGCAAGACGACGATGCCCGAGTTCGGCCAGTGGCCCTTCACCGAATCCGCCGCCCACGGTCACACCCGCAACCCCTGGGACACCACCCGCACCCCCGGCGGCTCCAGCGGCGGCAGCGCCGCCGCGGTCGCGGCCGGACTGGTCGGGGCGGCCCTCGGCGGCGACGGCGGCGGATCCATCCGCATCCCGGCCGCCTGCTGCGGTCTGTTCGGCCTCAAACCCCAGCGCGGCAGGGTCTCCACCGCCCCGAACCCCCACCTCTGGTACGCGCTGGGCACCGTGGGGCCGCTGACCCGCAGCGTGGGCGATGCCGCCCTGCTCTACGACGTGCTCGCCGGCACCACCCCCGCCGACCGCTGGAGCGCCGGCCCCGCGACCACCAGCTGGGTGGAGGCCCTGGAGACCCCGCCCGGCCGGCTGCGCATCGGCTATTCGGTCAAGCCGGCCGTGCCCGGGGTGCGTCCGCATCCGGAACACGTCGGGGCCGTCCTGGAGTCCGTACGGGCGCTGCGCGAACTGGGCCACGACGTACGGGAGGTCGACCCCCGCTACCCCGACGCGACGGCCCCGTTCGCCGCGCAGTTCTGCGGTGGAGTGCGGGCGGAGGCCGACGCCGTCGAGCGTCCCGACCTGCTGGAACGGCGCACCCGACGGACCCTGGCGCTCGCCCGGCTGGTCCCCGAGTCCGCCGTGGAGCGCGGGATCCGGGCGGGGGAGCGGCTGGCGGAGCGAGCCGACCGCATGTTCACCACCATGGACCTGCTGCTGACCCCGGTCGTCGCCGAGCGCCCGCGCCCGGTGGGCGCGCTGGACGGCGCCGGGCTGCTGACGGCGCTGGCGCGCTCGCGCCCGATGGTCGCCTACACCGCGCTGTGGAACGTCACGGGGCACCCGGCCGCCTCCGTCCCGGCGGGCCTCGGCGAGGACGGTCTGCCGCTCGCCGTGCAACTGGTGGGCCGCCGGGACGACGAGGTGACCGTCCTGCGGGTCGCGGCGCAACTGGAGGAGGTCCGGCCGTGGGCGCAGCGCCGCCCGCGGCCCCCGGCCGCCTGACGGGGGAACCGTTCTCGCCTGGATGCGTGTCTCCGAGCACACGGCAAGACGTGTGCGGGCGGGCCCGGCTCGATCCTCAGCGGGGATCTTGACTTCATCGCACCGCGGACGACCACGAGCCCTGCTGGACGCGCCTCAGGGCTACGACCCGGCGGGGCGGCGGAGCAGGGCCGTCCAGAGGAAGGGCTCGCCGAACAGCGGGGACTCGGCGGGCTCGTCACGCATCCGGCGCAGTTCGACCTCGGTCAGGTCGCTGAAGATCGCCCGCAGGGCCTCCGGGGTGTAGGCGAGTCCACCCTGGAGGCCCGCCTCGCGGTAGAACTCCTCGTCGGGGATCTCGGATCCCATCGCGCCGGCCGCGAAACAGGTGAGCGCGAGATGGCCGCCGGGCGCGAGGGACCGCTCGAGGAGGGCGAGATAGCTGATGCGGCGGTGCGGCGGCAGGTGGTGGAAGCAGCCCGAGTCGTAGATCAGGTCGTACGGGCCGCTCAGCGCGGTCGCGGCGAGGTCGAAGGCGTTCCCGCGGTGGAACCTGATCTCGGCCCCCGCCTCGCGGGCCCGCTCCTCGCCCCAGGCCAGGGCCGCCGGCGACAGATCGACGGCGTCCACCTCGAAGCCCAGGGAGGCGAGGTGCAGCGCGTTGCGGCCCGGACCGCAGCCCAGGTCGAGGGCGCGGCCCGGGGCGATCAGGCCCCGGTCGAGGTACGAGACCAGGTTCTCGTCCGGCTTCGGCACGAAGAACGGGACGGGCTTGGAGCGGTCCGCGTAGAATCCGTCCCACCAGGACGCCCCGTCTTCCGTCCAACGGTCGGCCTCCGGTGCGAAAAGGCCGTCCAGCAGCTTCAGTACGTCCTCGACCGTGCGTATGTTCCGGTCCATCCGGCCCCCTCTCCTGATGATCCAAATCTACTTCGCGGCCGGTCGGTCGGGGCCGGATCTCAGAGCGGCCGGGGCGGCTGGGTACGCCAGAACGCGCAACCGTGCTCCGCTCCGAACGAGGTGCTCGTCCGCGTCGTCGCCGGATCGAGGACGAGCACCGTGGCGGCACCGGCACCGGCACCGGCACCGGTCGGCGGCCACGGGGTCTGGCCCGGCACCGCAGGGGCGCCGAACCGGGCGAACGCCGCCCAGTAGCGCTTCATCCGGTTCCCGAGCGCGACCTGCACCGGCGTCAGCGGGCGCTCGCCCATCGTGAAGTCGTGCAGATAGGCCAGCTCCGCACTGTGCGCGTTCGACTCGTCCAGGCCCGGCACCTGCGCGCCCGCGAGCGTCGGCGACCGCGGGTCGTCGAACTCGTAGACGTACGTCGGCACCTGGGCCGCGAACAGTTGCGCCGTCCACGCGGTGTGGCACGCGAAGGTCGAGTCCGTCATGACCGCGGACAGCGCCAGGTACGGCGAACCGTACTTCGCGACCGGATACCGTGCGAGCACCTCGGGCCCGGCCGCCCCGTGATCCGCCAGGATCTGCGCCGCGTACTGCTCGGCGGTCAGGTACGGCTGCGTCAGGGCGACGAAGAAGCGGGCCTCGGAGCGGGTGCTCCCGATCAGCACCGGCACCTTGTTCCACGCACCGCTCCCGATGGCCCGCACGGGAGCGACCGGCAGCAGCCCGTCGCCGGAGGCCGGACCCCGCGTGGGCAGCGTACGGGCGGCCTCCACCAGCGCCGCTCCGGAGGCGGCGCGCAGGCACGCGGCCACCTCGGCGGAAGCGGTGCAGCCCGCCCGTGCGGCGAACGACCGCGCCTGTTCCTCGGCGTCCGCGCTGGCCGGCGTACCCAGCAGCGTGCACGGCCCGCTCTGCAGCACGGCCCGGTGGAACAGCCCGGCGGCCGACGGGGCGGCCAACAGCGCACAGACGGAACCGCTGCCCGCCGACTGCCCGGAGATCGTCACGCTGCCCGGATCCCCGCCGAACGCGCCGATGTTCTCCCGGGTCCAGCGCAGCGCCGCGATCTGGTCGAACAGGCCGAAGGAACCGGAGCCCAGGGCGTTCTCCCGGCCGAGTTCGGGCAGCGCGAGATAGCCGAGCTGCCCCAGCCGGTAGTTGATGCTGACGACCACGCTCCCGGTGAGGTCGGCCGTGGTCCGTCCGCCGAACTGGGTGCCCGTTCCCTGGCTGTACGCACCCCCGTGCATCCAGACGATCACCGGGAGCCGGGCCCCGGGGCGGGCGGTCCGGGGCCGGTACACGTCCAGGTACAGGCAGTCCTCGCTGACGGCCGCCGGATCGCTCAGGCCGAACGGCGAGAACTGCAGGCAGGCCGGGGACTGCCGGGTGGCCTCCCGTACCCCGTGCCACCGGGGCGCGGGCGCGGGGGTCCGCAGCCGTGCGTCCCCGACCGGGGGAGCGGCGTAGGGGACGCCGAGGAACTCCTGCGCGCCGTCGCGGGACTGGCCGCGCAGGGTGCCCTGCGCGACGGTGACCACCGGGTGCGGTGATCCGCCGGGCGGGGACGACGCCGCGGGTGGTGCGGAGGCGAGCAGTGCCACCAGGGCGAGTGCGGTACCGAGCAGGGACCTTGCCGAGGGCAGCCGTGTCCCGGGCCTCTTCATCCGTCCTCCTGGAAAGTTGCCGGTGCGTGCCGAAGCCGTGCCGAAGCCGTGCCGGGGTGGATCCGGGTGGATCCGGCCGGAGCGGAGCGGGGTGGTGCGGGGTGGTGCGGGCTCCGCCCCGGCCGGGGCCGTCAGGGGCGGAGCCCGGCGATCAGTGCCGAGGCCACGGCCCGGTCGACGGGCCCGGTGTTCCAGTCGGCGTTCATCGGGCTGACGGCGATCCGGCCGGCGGTCACGGCCTCGACGTCACTGCCCTTGGCAGCGGGCCGCAGGTCGACCTTGACGGTCATCTTCCAGGTGCCGTCGCCCGCGTCGGTGAAGTCCGGTTCGAGCAGGGTCTGCGGATCCTGGAAGGTCGCCGACACACCCGCGGCCGTTCCCTTGCCGTCCGCACCGACCACCGGGTGGTTGACGTTCAGGCCGACGCCCTCGGGCAGCAGCGGCCCGGACCGGGCCCGCGTCCGCAGCCGGTCGATCAGCTTGACCGCGAAGTCGAGCGTCGGCCCCATCGCGTTGACCGTGGTGACCGGGTCGGGCGCGCTCACGCCCCCGGTGCTCAGCGCGATGGCCGGTACGCCGTGCTCCAGAGCGGCGACGGCGCCGCCGACCGTACCGGAGTGGGTGGCGAGACCGGCGACGTTCGGGCCGAAGTTGGTACCGGAGACGACCAGGTCGGGGGCGTCGCCCGCGAACACCTCGGCCAGCCCGAAGGCGACGGAGTCGCCCGGGGTGCCGTCGACGGCCCAGACCTTGGGCTCGGGGTGCTTCACGGCGATCGTCGGGGCGCTCATCATCTTCGTGCCGGTGCCGCTCTGGTTGGTGAGCGGGGCGACGATCGTGACGTCGTGCCCGGCGGCGGTCAGCCGCTCGAAGGCCTTGCGGATGCCCGGGGCGTTGTAGCCGTCGTCGTTCGTGAGCAGGATCCGCAACGGGCCGGCGGGCGCGGTCTGCGGCGCGGCGACCGCCGGGGCCGTGCCGGCCAGCGCCGGCGTGCACAACAGCAGCGCGGCCAACGGCAGAACTCGCTTGCGTCTCACAGGGTGCTCCTTGGGAGGGAGGGAGTCGAGGGTGAGCAGGGGTGGGGACCGGCGGGCGCACGACCCTCGGCGCGCGCCCGCCGGAGCTTGCGGACGGGGCGGGCCCGGGGAAGGGTCAGCGCACGCTGCGGATCGGGAGGATGGCGAGCGCGCCGACCAGCGAGAGGGCCCCGCCGACGAGGAAGAGCGGGGTGTAGCCGCCCAGGCCGGTGACGACGGCCGAGGCGACGAACGGGGCGATGATCTGCGGCCCGGCGTTCGCGATGTTGAGGACGCCCATGTCGCGGGCGGCGTCCTCGGCCCGCGGGAGTACCAGGGTGACGAGCGCGGTGTCGACGGCCATGAAGCAGCCGAAGGCGAGACCGTTGAGCGCGCTGAAGACGAGCATGCCGGTCCAGGTCGGGCTGATCACGGGGACCACCATGACGAGTCCGGCGAGGGCCGCCGATACGCCGACGAACACCTTGCGGCGGTTCCAGCGGTCGGACAACAGACCGCCCACCACGGTGGAGACGGCCAGCGCGACCATCGACACCGGGGTGAGGACGGCCATCGCGGCGGGCGGGGTCAGTCCGTCGGGCAACGTGATGTGGTCGCCCAGGATGTACAGCTGGTAGCCGACGACGGAGAAGTAGCCGAGGACCATCAGGGCCCGGCCGATGAAGGCCCACCGGAAGTCGTGGTTGGCCAGGGCCGAGAGGAAGGCGGCCAGTTGGGCGCCCTTGGGCCGGGCGGGCGCCGCCGCGGCGGGCCCGGTGCGCGGGACGTCCCGGCAGAAGGCGCTGAGCAGCAGGGCGGACCCGGCGACGACGGCGCCGAGGACGAGGTAGCCGGTGCGCAGCTGGTCCGCGGTCCGGGAGGCGATGAGCACGCCGACCGTACCGCCGATCGGCAGGCCGAGCCCGACCAGGGCGGACGCGGTGCCGCGGCGGGCCGCGGGGATCCGGTCGGGCACGATCGCGGTGACCGCCGCCTGGTAGACGTTCATCGTCGCCTGGATCAGGCACCATCCGATGCCGACGAGCAGCGCCGTGGTTGCGCTGCCGAGGGCGGCGAGGAGGACGAGCGAGGCCAGGCCACCGCCCACGATCCACGGGTTGCGACGCCCGCTGCGATCGGAGAGGGCGCCGGCGATGGGGTTGAAGGCGGTGGCGAAGACCGCGCTGACGCCGCCGATCAGGCCGAGTACGGCGACCTTGTCGTCGGGGGCGATCGCCGCGACCTGGGTGGGCAGCAGGACGGAACCGACGCCCATGTAGAGCGCCATCATCGCCGAGTTGGCGACCAGCAGGAGGGACAGGAGCCCACGCCGGGGGGCGGGTTCCCCGGTCGGTGGTACGGACGGTTCGACGATTTCGGGCGTGGCCATGACGACTCCTCGGGGGACGGAGCGGGGAGGTGGCGTGCGGGGGAGGGGGGTGGCGTACGAGAGGGGGCGTGCGAGAGGGGGCGGCCCGTGAACGTGGACGTGAACGGGCGCGGGACGGCGTCGCCGTCGGGGCGTGCGGTGGCGTACGACGTTCGTAACGTGATGTTGTTACACGTGTCACCAAGTGCGGTGGACACTGTGTAGCACCCATTTCCCGGCTCCGCCAGGCCTCGCGGCGGGTCGTTGTGCAGATCGTGACCGTCGGGGAGGGTGGCGTGGCGTCACGTGTAACCGCTCTGTTGCAGCCGCCGGTACGGCAGATGCATCGACAAGCCCTCTTGCTCTTGTGGCGGTCGTGACGCATCGGCAATACTCCGTGCCGCACCGCGACGATCCCGTCGCCGGTGGGCTTCCCGCCCGCCCCCGGCGTTACCGGGGCCCTGCGCCTGCCGCCGCGTTCCCGCGGCTTCCGGCCGCCGCCCCCCAGCGTCGTGTCCCGATGCCGTTCCCCGACGGAGCTCCCCGGCGTCCGCCCCCGCGCTCCACCGTCCCGTGCCTGCTCTCCGCGTGCCCCACCGCTTGGGGAGACGACCGTGAAAGGCCCGCCATGTTCCCCTCGCCCCCCTCCCCGCCGCCGTCCCGGCCGCCCCTGCCGGTCCGCCCGCCCCGGCACCACCTTCCGGCAGCCCCACCACGTCATGCGCTCGGCCTCGGGACCGTATTCCTGGTCCTCGCGCTGCTGGCCGGGCTGCTGCTCCGGCTGGACCGGCAGCCCTTCTTCCAGGGGCTCGACGACCGCTGGGCGGCCTCGGTCAACGACTTCGCCGCCGCGGGATCCCCCGGCGCCGGCGGTGACGGACTCGGTGGCCTCACCACCGTCCTCGACCGGCTCGGCGGCCCGCTCGGCACGGTCCTGCCGCTGCTGGTGATCGGCTGCCTGTGCGTCTACGGGCGCTGGCGCTCGGGGCTGTTCGTCTTCGCGGTCACCGTCGTCGCCAACCTCGTCGTGCTCCTGCCCCTCAAGCAGGTGGCGGACCGGCCGCGTCCGCCGCACCCGTGGGTGTTGGTCAGCGACGGCTCGTACCCCTCCGGGCAGGTGTTCAGCGCGGTGACGCTGGTGGTCTCCGTTGCGGTGGTGCTGTTCCCGCCGCGTGCGCGACGCTGGTGGTGGGCGTTCGGAACCTCGTACGTGCTCGCCATGATGGGCAGCCGGACCTGGCTCCACGCCCAGTGGCTCAGCGACACCGTCGCCGGCGCCCTCGTCGGCGTCGGGACCTGTCTCGTCCTGTGGCGGGCCTTCGCTCCGCTGCTGGAGGCGGAGTCCGAGCGGATGGCCTCGAACAGCCTGTGGCTGTGAGGCGTGCGCCCCGGACTCCGGCCTATCGAGCAGCGTTGACGTTCGCCAAATTTACGCCATATTCTCGATCGGCGGCGCGCACCCCGCGCGCGGCAGCGAGGAAGGAAACGACCCATGCCTCACCCCCCAGGCCGGGACCGGACGGTGGTGGACCTGCCCGCAGGCCGCCTGCGCGGCGCCAACGAGGACGGGGTCACGGTCTTCCGGGCCGTGCCCTACGCCGCCCCGCCGGTCGGTGACCTGCGCTGGAGGCCCGCGCAGCCGCACGCCGGCTGGAGCGGTACGCGGGACGCCACCGCCGATGGGCCGAGCGCGCCCCAGATGTACGTGGAGGGCGGAGACCCGGTGCTCGGCGGGCACGGGTCACCCCCTTTCGACGAGGACTGCCTCACCCTGAACCTCTGGACGCCCGCCCTCGATGACGCCCGGCGCCCGGTCCTGGTCTGGATCCACGGCGGCGGCTTCGTGTCCGGCTCGGGCTCGCTGCCCGGCTACTCGGGCGCGACCTTCGCGCGCGACGGCGACCTCGTCGTCGTGAGCATCAACTACCGCATCGGTCCGCTGGGTTACCTCTATCCCGGCGACGGGGGTGGCGACGAGGCGGGTGAAGGAGGCAACTTCTGGCTCACCGACCAACTCGCCGCCCTGCGCTGGGTGAAGGAGAACATCGCCTCCTTCGGCGGAGATCCGGACTGCATCACGGTCGCCGGGCAATCCGGTGGCGCGGTGTCCACCGCCGCCCTCGCCGGTCACCCGCAGGCCGAGGGCCTCATCCGGCGGGTGATCCTGCAGAGCCCGCCCTTCGGCCTGGACCTCCCCGACCCGGAGGCGTACCTGGAGCGCACCGCCGCCTACCTGGAGCTGGCCGGAGCCAAGGACCTGGCGGAGCTGCGCGAGCTGCCCTGGCCCGAGCTGATCGGAGCGGGCGCCGGGCTCTTCGCGCAGACCGCGCGGTGGGGGTACTGGCCGACGCCCTTCCTGCCCGTGATCGACGGCGTCACCCTCCGGAGCCACCCCGCCGAGGCCCTGCTGGGCGGGGCCGCGGCCGGTGTCGACGTCATGATCGGCTGGACGCGGGAGGAGGCCAACTTCGGGTTCGCCCTCGACGAGGGGTACGCCGCCGCCACCCGGGAGCAGGTGACCGACCGGATCGCGGACACCTTCGGGAGCGAAGCCGCGGCGGGCGTGTACGCGGCGTACGAGCGGGCCCGGCCCGGAGCCCGTCCGGCCGACGTCCTGATGGACCTCATCACGGACGAGCTCTTCCGGGTGCCGGCGGTGCGGCTGGCCGAGGCGCGCGCCGAGACGGGCAGTCCCGTATGGGCCTACCAGTTCGACCTGCCGACCCCCGCGTACGAGGGCCGTCTCGGGGCCGCGCACTGCCTCGAACTCCCCTTCGTCTTCGACAACTTCGACCAGTGGTCGCACGCGCCCTTCCTGGCCGGCCTGGTCCCCGCCGTCCGTGACGGCCTCGCGTACGCCATGCACCGGGCCTGGATCGCCTTCGTCCGCACCGGCGACCCCAACCATCCCGACCTGCCGCAGTGGCGGCCGTACGACACGCGCACCCGCACCACGATGCGTTTCGACTCGGTCGTGACCGCCCTCGCCGACCTCGCGGGAGCCTCCAGGCTCCTGCACACCCCCGCCCCCTTGATTTAACTCGTGTAACCTGAGAAGGAAGGAGTCACCCGAGCGGAACCGGTGCTCACGCCGGTCCTCGAACGGATGCTCGATCCGAGCAGAAGGAGCGTCGAGGGACGTCATGACCAGAGACACCCACGTCCCCGCATCCATCACCAGCGCCGACGTGGCCCGCCTCGCCGGGGTGTCGCGTGCCACGGTCTCCTTCGTCCTGAACGACACCCAGGGGCACCGGGTGAGCTCCGGTACCCGTGCCCGGGTGCTCGACGCGGCCAAGCAGCTCGGCTACGTACCGCACGCGGCCGCCCGGTCCCTGCGCGCCGGCCGCAGCAACCTCGTCCTGATGCCCTCGTCGATCTCCGCGATCGGCCGCCTCGTCAGCGACTGGGTCGACGACCTGCACAGCGAGCTCGACCGCTTCGGCTACACGGCCGTCCTGCACGCGGGTCGCTTCGCCGACCCCCTCGATGCCGCCCGGGCCTGGGCCGAACTGCGCCCCGCGGCCGTCGTCGCCCTGGACGGCGACCGCTTCACCGCCCAGGCGGCCGAGGTACTGGTCCGCGCGGGGGTGCGCGGCCTGCTGGCCTTCGCGTCCCGTCCCGTCGAGGGGGTGTACACCGTCGGCTTCGACCACACCCGGATCGGTGCCACAGCGGCCGAGCACCTCATCGCCCGCGGCCGGACCCGGATCGGCGTGGTCATGCCCCAGGAACGCGGCCTCGGCACCCTCGCCGAACCCCGCCTCGCGGGCGCCGAGTCGGTGGCGGCCCGGCACCTGGCCACCGTCACCCCGGTGGAACTGTCCTACACCCGGGAGTCCGCGAGCGCGCTCGCCCGGCGCTGGCGGAGCCTCGATCTGGACGCAGCCTTCACCTACAACGACGAGTACGCCGCCCTGCTGCTGCACGCGCTGCAGGCCGAGGGGATCACCGTGCCGGACGAGGTCGCCCTGGTCGGCTGTGACGACCTGGTCCTCTCGACGCTCCAGAGGCCCGCGCTCACCACGGTCCGGCTGGACATGCCGTCGGCGGCGCAGATCGCGGACGCGGTGCACGAGCTGATCGAGACCGGCACGGCGGCGCCGGTGCCGGCCGTGAAGCCGGTCCTGGTCCACCGCCTGACCTCCTGACCTGCTGACCTGCTGACCGCCCGACCTCCTGACCGCCCGACCTGCTGGCCTCCGTCCCGTCAGTCCTCGACGGCTTGGTAGAGGGTGGTCCAGAAGTCGTGCATGAGCCGCGACGAGTCCGGGGTGGACATCCCGACCTGGGTGAGCAGGATTCCGGTGAGCCGATGCTCCGGGTCGGCGTAGACGGTGGTGCCGGTACCGCCGTCCCAGCCGAACTGGCCGACGGGTGCGTAGCCGTTGCGGTGGGTGCGTACCGCCATTCCGAAGCCCCAGCCACCGAGCAGTCCCTGCCCCACCGTCATATGGGCGACGTTCGCGTACATGGCGTCCCGGGCGGCCTGCTGCCCGGACGTCAGGCGGTTGGTGGTCATCAGTTCGACGGCGGCCCGGGACAGGATCCGTTCGCCGCCGTGCACGCCGTGGTTCAGCAGCATCCGGAAGTAGGCGTGGTAGTCGTCGACGGTGGAGACCAGCCCGCCTCCGGCACCCTGGAACGCCGGGGGTCGGCTGGACCTTCCGCCCACGGCCTCGTCCCACACGAGGAACTCTCCGGTTTGCGGATCGGGCCCGTACAGGGGCGGTAGCCGGTCGATCCTGTCGGCGGGCACGTGGAAGCCGGTGTCCTTCATTCCCAGCGGGTCGAGGACGCGTTCGCGCAGGAACGCCTCCAACGGCCGGCCCGTGACCCTGGCGACCAGCACGCCGACCACCTCGTTGCTGAGGTCGTACTGCCAGCGCTCGCCGGGCTGGTACGACAGCGGCAGCTCGCCGAGGCGGCGCATCCACTCGTCCGGCCCGGGCGCCGGCCCCGACGCCACGCTGTAGTCGGTCCGCGCGAAGGTTGCGGCCCGGATCGGGGAGTCCATCAACTCGAAATCCACTCCGAGCCCGAAGGTGGAGGTCAGCAGATCCCGTACGGTGATCGGCCGACGTGCCGCCACGGTGTCCTCCAGCGGGCCGTCGGGCCGCTTCAACACCCGTCGGTCGGCGAGTTCGGGCAACCAGGGGTCCACCGGTTCGTCCAGCCGCAGCCGGCACTCGTCGAGCAGGACCATCGCCGCCGCCATCGTGACCGGTTTGGAGGTGGAGGCCATCCGGAAGATCGTGTCCCGGCGCATCGGCGCGCCACCGTCGTGGCGCATCGTCCCGATCGCTTCGACGCTTGTCCGGCCGCCGTGGCCGACCAGGGCGACGAGCCCGGGGATCCGCTTGGACTCGACGTGCCGTGTCAGCGCCTCGCGCACTCTGCGCAGCCCTGCTCCGGACAGTCCGCTGTCGCTCGTTCGCCTCATGGTTCCCCTTGTTCACGGTGTCGGATCCCGGGCAGCCCCCGGGCGGCCCCGGCGGCTCCACGACCCCTTCGAGGTGGCCGTGCGTCGACCCTGCACCCTGACCCAAGGTCAAGGTCAACGCCCGTCGCGGACACGGGCCGGTGCGAGCTACCCTCGCCCGGTGATCGCCCCCCCGTGATCACCCGGACCCCCACGACCAGGAGGTGTGCTGAGCCGATGACAGACGGGCTCACGATCGGTCAGGCGGCGGCGTTCGTCGACGTCACGATCAAGACCGTGCGGCACTACCACCGGCTCGGCCTGGTCGCCGAGCCGCAACGCGACGGCTCCGGCTACCGGCGCTACCGATCGGCCGATCTGCTCCGGCTGGTCCAGGTCCGGACCCTGGCCTCGGCCGGCGTGCCGCTGGCCGAGACAGCCGACCTGCTCGACGCCGATCCCGAGAGGTTCGCCGCGGCCCTGGACGACGTCCGTCGCCGGCTCGACGAACGGATCGAGGACCTGGTCCAACGCCGGGACACGCTGCACCGACTCGCCGACGGCGACCGCGTCCTGCTGCCCGACCGGGCCTGCGCGGTCCTGGACCGGCTCACCGAGCTCGGTTTCGGTCCCGACTACGTGGCCGCGCAACGAGAAGCCCTGGTGCTGGCCCGGGCACTGATCCCGGAGATCCTCGACAGCTTCCTGACCCGACTCCACCGCTCGCTCGACGATCCCGAGTACGTGGAGCTGACCAAACGGGGCGCGGACGCGGAGTCCTGGGATCCCGACGACCCGCGCATCGAGGAACTGGCGTCCCTGCTGACCGACAAGATACTGGCCGACCGGGCGCTCCTGGCGATGCCGACGGGGTCCCGGGGCCGGTCCGACACCGCCTCCCGGTACGGACTGGTCAACCATCACCGCGAGGACCGGGCGCCGGCCATCGCCCGTCTGAACGCACTGGTCGAGGCGAACCTGCGCGCCGCCGGCATCGACGTCCCGTACCAGTGACGGCCGTCCGGGCCATGGGACGGCCGGCCCAGTCGTCCTCCGAGCCCTGGACCACCATGCCGTCGGGAACCTCCTGGCCACGGGGACCGAAACAGGCCCGGCCGGAGCGCGGAGCGGACGACCCGCTCGCTCAGGCGGTACCCGCGCCCGCGGCCGCCCCCCGGCGGTCGTGGGCGCGGGCACGTTCCCGGGCGAGTGCCGGACCGAACAGCCACCACGCCACCAGTCCCACCCCCGCGCCCGCCGCGGCCCCGGCCACCGTGTCGCTGAGCCAGTGCGCGTGCAGCCAGGTACGGCTCCACATCATGGCCAGCGTGAAGGCCGCGCCCCCGATCCACCACGCCCGCCGCCGGGCGGCCGGGACCAGCAGGACCCCGAGGACGACGACCAGGAGCGCCGCCGTGGCCGCGTGGCCGGACGGGAAGGAGCCGTGGTCGACGCGGACCAGCGGGTCGGCCGGGCGCGGCCGGTCCACCAGGTGCTTGAGGCCCTGGACGAGCAGCATGTTGCCGCCGAGGGTGGCCGCGAGCAGGAAGCCGGCCGAGACCCAGCGCCTGCGGACGAGCAGCAGGATCAGCAGGGAGAGCGGCAGCAGCGCCCCGACCGGCCCGCCGAACAGGTCCAGGGCCGCGGCGGCGACCCGGTACGGACCTTCGCGGGGGCCGCCCATCCAGATCAGCCACCGGTCGTCCAGCCCCTGGAAGGGCGGATGCGCGGCGTCGGCGCGGACGACGAGGGCCGGCAGTACGGCGCCCCCCAGGAGCAGGAGGCCCGCGACGAGGACGCCGCGGCCGCGCGGCGCCCCGCTTCCGGCGCGCCGGCCGGGCCCACCGGATCGGTGCGGTCCGGCGGGTCTGCCGTACGGGGTGGTGGTGGTCGGGTTGCCGGACATGGCTGCCTCTCGTGACCGCGGCGGGGGCTCGCGGCCGGATGTGCTGTGAAGGGAACGCGGGGGCGCGGCCGTGGCCGTGCCCCCGCGGCGGAACAGGGTGCGGGACCGGCGCCGTCAGACCGCCGCGCCGAGGTGCCGGGCCAGGAAGCCCACGCCCCCCTCGACGATGGCGGGGATGTCGCAGGAGCCGAGGAAGATGTGGTCGGCGCCCTCCACCGGCTGCAGGGTGACCTCGCCCCCGGCGCTCTCGAGGGCCGCGGCGAGGGCCTCGCTCTGGCTGTAGGGGACCAGGCCGTCGTGCGTGCCGTGCACCAGCAGGAACGGCGGCGGATTCGAGCCGTCCGCGTACGTCACCGGGCTCGCGGCCCGTGCCAGGTCCGGCCGCTCGGCGACGGTGGCACCGAGCAGGGCCTCGTAGGGATCGGGGAACTCCGTCCCGGGCGCCGTCGGCATGGGCGGCAGGGGGTGCTCGGCCAGGGTGACGAGGTCGGCGACGCCGTACCAGTCGACGACGGCACGCACCCCGCTCTCGCCGGAGCCGACGCCTTCCGCGCCCTCCAGCGCCGCGCCCTGCGGGCTGTGGGGGCCGACGAGGCCGGCGAGGGCGGCCAGGTGACCGCCCGCCGACTCGCCCCAGACGCCGATCCGGTCCGGGTCGATGCCGAGGTCACCGGCGAACGCGCGGACGTAGCGGATCGCGGCCTTCACATCGTGCAGCTGGGCCGGGAAGGGTGCTTCGAGGCTGTGCCGGTAGTCGATGGAGACGAGTGCGAGGCCGGCCGCCCGTACCGCCCCGTGCAGCAGGTCGGCGGGGACGGTCGGCGGCGGGTAGCGGCGGTCGCCGTCCAGCCAGCCGCCGCCGTGGATCCAGACGACCGCCGGGAACGGGCCTTCGCCGGCGGGCACCTGGACGTCGAGCAGCCGGGGGCGGTAGCCGGGCGTGGTCGCGTAGGTGATCCCGTCGAAGCGGCGGACGCCGTCCGTGCCGGTCACGGGCGGTACGGGGGACCGGTACGGCGGGGGCGGCCAGGTCATGTCGGCGATGTCGATCTCGGCGGGAGGAGATTGCGTCATTGCGGCCCTTCCAAATTCGGCGGTGTCCCGGTGGAGCGGTGGCTCTGCGGCCGGTGGGACGGACGCAGGCTTCGCGTCGTTTGTCCGGAATGCTTGCGCGAGTCACCGGGGGAGGCGTAGCGTGTTACACGTGTAATCAAGGACTCTAGCGACGCGTTTCTGCTGACCACAAGCCCAGGAACGATCCAGATTTGGGATCAGTTACACGAGCCATCGCAGTGGCGCCGTCGCCTTCCCCCTCCGGGAGCACGTCATGCTCACCATCGCCGACCCCCTTGCGGTCCCCGCGGCCCGAAGCTTCGTCCACTGGGTGTCCGACCCCGTCGCCGCGAGCGTTCCGCAGGTCAGGTCCCGGGTGCGCGCCGTCCTCGACGGCTGGCGGGTCCACGCCGACGTGGTGGACGCCCTGCTGGTGGTCGTCAGCGAACTCGTCGGGAACGTCGTCCGGCACGCGGGCGTCGCCGGTCGGATGCGGGTCGCCGTCGTGGAGGGGGGTGGCTGGCTCCGGCTGGAGGTCGCCGACCGGGGCTCCGCGCTGCCGCGACTGCCCGCGCCCCGTGCGGAGGTCGACGCGGAGTCCGAGAGTGGGCGCGGGCTGTTGATGGTGCAGCTGCTGACGACCGAACTGGGCGGCGAACTCTCCTTCGTGGCACACGAGTTCGGCAAAGCCGTCCGGGTCCGCATCCCGGTCCCCTGAGTCGCGGCACGGCGCCCGGAGGGTGTTCTCGTATAGCGATGTGTTGACGGTCGCCAAATATTCGACATACGGTGCACCCATCTCCCCGCTGCTCCCTGATCGAGGTGCCGCCCCATGGAGCTCTCCCCTTCCGCGTACGCCGATTCCTTCTGTCGTGATCGGCTTCCGCCTTTCCCCCTCTGGCCCGAACTTCACTTCGAGCTAACGGAGTTGAATTACTCGGACCGGCTCAACTGCGCCCAGCGCCTGCTCGACGACGCCGTCGAGCGGCACGGCCCCGACCGCCCCTGTCTGCTCACACCGACCGAGCGCTGGACCTACGGCGAACTGCAGCACCGCGCCAACCAGGTCGCCCAGGTCCTCACCGAGGACTTCGGCCTCCGGACCGGCAACCGCGTCCTGCTGCGCGGCCCCAACAACCCCTGGCTCGTCGCCGCCTGGTTCGGCGTCCTGAAGGCCGGTGGGGTCGCCGTCACCACCATGCCGATGCTGCGCGCCGGCGAACTCGCCGAGCTCACCGACATCAGCCGGCCCTCGCTCGCCCTGTGCGACCACCGCTACGCCGACGAGCTGGACCCGGGCCGCCGCCCCGGTCCCGGCCTGCCCGCCCTACCGGTCCTCACCTACGGGGGTCCCGGGCCGGACGACCTGGCAGCGCGCTGCGCCACCAAGGACGGCCGGTTCACCACCGTGGTCACGGCCGCGGACGACGTGGCGCTGATCGCCTTCACCTCCGGTACGACCGGTCGGCCGAAGGCGACCCTGCACTTCCACCGTGACGTCCTGGCCAACGCCGACACGTTCTCCCGACACGTCCTCAAACCCCGCCCGGACGACGTCTTCACCGGCACGCCGCCGCTCGCCTTCACCTTCGGGCTCGGCGGACTGGTGGTCTTCCCCCTCCACGCCGGGGCCGCGACCCTGCTGATCGAGCAGGCCGCCCCGCTGCAGCTGGCCGACCTCGTCGCGGAGCACGGCGTGACCGTGCTGTTCACCGCGCCCACGGCCTACCGCGCGATCATGGAGGCGGGGGCGGTGGACCGGCTGGCCGGGCTGCGCCGCTGCGTGTCCGCCGGCGAACCGCTCCCGGCCGCGGTGTGGCACGAGTTCCACGCCGCCACCGGCCTGCGCATCATCGACGGCATAGGCGCCACCGAGATGCTGCACGTCTTCATCTCCGCGGCCGACGAGGACATCCGGCCCGGTGCCACCGGCCGCCCCGTTCCGGGCTACCGCGCCGCCGTGGTCGACGAGAACGGCGACCCCGTCCCCGACGGGCAGCCCGGCCTCCTCGCGGTCACCGGTCCCACCGGATGCCGCTACCTGGAGGACCCGCGCCAGGCCTCGTACGTCAGGAACGGCTGGAACATCACCGGCGACACCTACATCCGCGACGCGGAGGGCTACTTCTGGTACGTCGCCCGCAGCGACGACATGATCGTCTCCTCCGGCTACAACATCGCGGGCCCCGAGGTCGAGAAGGCCCTCGTCACGCACCCGTACGTCGAGGAGTGCGCGGTCGTCGGGGCCCCGGACGCCCGGCGCGGCATGCTCGTGAAGGCGTACGTCGTCCTGGGCGCCGGTGTCCCGGCCGACGGGGAGACCGTCCGCCAGCTCCAGACCCACGTCAAACGGACCATCGCCCCCTACAAGTACCCGCGCGCCGTCGAGTTCGTCACCGCGCTCCCGCGCACCGGCACCGGCAAGCTCCGGCGCGGCGAACTGCGCGAACGCGCCCGCACCGAAGCCGCCCCCGCCCCTGCCACCGGCCCCGATGCCACCCCCGCCCCGGCACCCGCCGAGCCGGCCGGCGTCGTCGTCGAGCGCCGCGTCGAGTGGACCGACACCGACGCCGCCGGCCACTACCACCACTCCACCGTCGTGCGCTGGGTCGAGGCGGCCGAGGCCGTCCTGCTCCAGCGCCTGGGCCTCTCGCACCTGTTCGGCAGCACGCCCCGGGTCCACTTCGAGGCCGACTACCGGGCCCGCCTCTGGTTCGGGGACGCCGTGCGCACCGAGCTCAAGGTCACCAAGATCGGCACGGCCTCCCTGCACTACGCCTTCACCGTACGGGGCGCGCAGGGCGGCGAGGCGGCAAGGGGCCGCATGGTCATCGCCCACTCGGCGGCCCACGCCACCGGGTCGACCCCCTGGCCCGCCGAGGTACGGGACCTGCTCGGCACGGCGGGACCGCAGCAACCGGAACTACTCACCACCGCACCATCAGCAGGAGGCACGCCGTGCGCGTCGCAGTCATAGGAGGAGGGCCCGGCGGACTGTACTTCGCGGCCCTCACCAAGCAGCTCTCCCCGCATTGGGAGGTCACCGTCTGGGAACGCAACGCCCCCGACGACACCTTCGGCTTCGGGGTCGTCTTCTCCGACGAGACGCTCGACGGCATCGCCCAGGCCGACCGCGAGGTCTACGAGGCGATGTCGGCCGAGTTCGCCCGCTGGACCGACATCGACGTCCGCCACCGGGGGAGCACCCTGACCTCGGGCGGCCACGGCTTCGCCGCCCTCGGCCGGCAGCACCTCCTGCGGATCCTCCAGCAGCGCTGCGCCGACCTGGCGGTGGACGTCCGCTACCGCACCCAGTCCCCGCCCGCGGCCGAACTCGCCGCCGACTACGACCTGGTGGTGGCGTGCGACGGCGTCCGGTCGGCCACCCGCGCCGCCTACGCCGACACCTTCGCCCCCGACCTCGACGAGCGCTCCGGCCGCTACATGTGGCTCGGCACGGACAAGGTCTTCGAGGCCTTCACCTTCATCGTCGACGAGCAGGAGTTCGGCACCCTCCAGGTGCACGCGTACCCCTACGACGCCACCCGCTCCACCTTCATCGTGGAGATGGCGGAGGACGCGTGGCGGCGCGCCGGCTTCGAGGAGTTCGCCGACCGCGACCATCCGGCCGGCACCAGCGACGAGGACAGCATCCGGCGCTGCGAGGAACTCCTCGCGGCCCACCTCGACGGCCACCGCCTGATCCCCAACAACTCCAAGTGGCTGCGCTTCACCACGGTCCGCAACACGACCTGGCGGCACGAGAACGTCGTCCTGCTCGGCGACGCCGCCCACACCGCGCACTTCTCCATCGGCTCCGGCACCAAGCTCGCCATGGAGGACGCCCTCGTGCTCGCGGCCAGCCTGCACGAGCACCCCGACGTGCCGACCGCCCTCGCCGCCTACGAGCAGGAGCGCAGGCCGGTGGTGGAATCCACCCAGCGCGCGGCCCAGGCCAGCCTGGAATGGTTCGAGCGCATCGACCGCTACACCGGCCAGGACCCGCACCAGTTCGCCTTCAACCTCCTCACCCGCAGCCGCCGCGTCACCTACGACAACCTGCGCGTGCGCGACGAGGGCTTCACCACCGCGGTCAACCGCTCCTCGGCCGTGCCGCCGATGTTCCGCCCCTACCCGCTGGGCGGCCTGTTGCTGCGCAACCGGGTCGTCGTACCGCCCACCGCCCTGCACACCGCGCGCGACGGGGTCCCCGGCGACTTCGACCTCGTCCACCTGAGCACGCAGGCAGTCGGCGGCGCCGGGCTGGTCCTCGCCGGAATGACGGCCGTCAGCGCCGACGGCCGGGCCACCCCCGGCTGCCCCGGCCTGTGGAACGACGAACAGGAGGCGGCCTGGAAGCGCCTCACCGACTTCGTCCACGGCCAGAGCGACACCTGCCTCGGCATCCAACTGACCCACGCCGGACGCCGCGCCGCCACCCACGGCGGCGGGCAGCCGGTCGCCGCCTCGGCGCTCCCCTGGGACGAGCGGAGCCCGGTGCCGCGCGAGGCCGACCGGGCCGACATGGACGCGCTCGTACGGGACTTCACGGCCGCGGCCCGGCGGGCCGACCGGGCGGGCTTCGACGCGCTGGAACTCCAGTACGGGCACGGGCACCTGCTGTCGGGCTTCCTGTCCCCGCTGACCAACCTGCGCACCGACGAGTACGGCGGCGATCTGGCCGGAAGGCTGCGGCTCCCCCTCGAAGTGCTGCGCGCCGTACGGGAGGCGTGGCCGGCCGGCAAGGCGCTCCTCGTGCGGATCTCCGCCGCCGACTGGGCCGAGGGCGGCACCACCGAGGCCGACGCCGTCCGGATCGCGGGCGCGCTCGCCGAGGCGGGCGCCGACGCCATCGACGTCTCCACCGGCGAGGTCGTCGCCCACGAGCGTCCCCGATACGGCCGCAGCTACCAGACCCCGTACGCCGACCTCATCCGCAACGCCACCGGGGTCCCCACCATCGCCGTCGGCGCGATCTCCACGTACGACGACGTGAACTCGATCGTCCTGGCCGGCCGGGCGGACCTGTGCGGCGTCGGTCGCGCCCAGCTCCACGACCCGCTGTGGACCCTGCACGCCGCGGCCGCCCAGGGCTACCAGGGCCCGGCCGCGCCCTGGGCCCGCGCCTGGCGGGCGGGCAGCGGGCGGCCCCCGTCGGCGCGCACCGACCGGATCCCGCCGCGCCTCGAACTCCTGCGGCAGCCGGCCGGGTCCGTCCACCGCCGTTGGCTGCCCCGCACAGCCGTTCCCGCCCACCCTTGAGCCCGGAGGTACCCCTCATGGACAGGGACCACCCGCCCCGCTTCACGGCGGCGGCCGTCCAGGCCGCGCCCGTCTACCTCGATCCCGCCGCCACCGTCGACAAGGCCGTCGCCCTGATCGCCGAGGCCGCGGCGGGCGGCGCCGAACTCGTCGTCTTCCCGGAGGCGTTCGTCCCCGGCTACCCCTACTGGAACTGGACGATGAACCCGGTCCAGGGCTCCCCCTGGTTCGAGCGGCTCCAGCGCGCCTCCGTCGACGTCCCCGGCCCGCACGTCGACACCCTGCGCGCGGCGGCCCGCCGGCACGGCGTCGTCCTCGTCATCGGGGTCAACGAGCGGGCCGCGCACAGCCTCGGCGTCCTCTACAACACCCTGCTCACCATCGGACCCGACGGCGAACTCCTCGGCGTGCACCGCAAGCTGGTGCCGACCTGGGCCGAGAAGCTCACCTGGACCGGCGGCGACGGCAGCTCGCTGGTCGTCCACGACACCCCCGTCGGCCCCCTCGGCGCACTGGCCTGCGGCGAGAACACCAACACCCTGGCCCGCTTCGCCCTCCTCGCGCAGGGCGAACTCGTCCACGCCTCCTGCTACATCGCCCTGCCCGTCGCCCCCGCCGACTACGACATGGCCGACGCGATCGCCGTCCGCACGGCCGCACACAGCTTCGAGGGCAAGGTCTTCTCCGTCGTCGCCTGCTCCACCGTCTCCCCGGAGATCGTGGACGCCGTCGCCGGGGACGACGAGGAGCTGCGGAAGCAGTTCACGCGCCCGCGCAGCGCCCTGTCCGGGATCTTCGGCCCCGACGGCCGCCCGGTCACCGAGCCCCTCGTCGACGAGGAGGGGATCGTCTACGGCGAGATCGACCTCGCCCGGTGCATCCAGCCCAAGCAGATGCACGACATCGTCGGCCACTACAACCGCTTCGACGTCTTCCGCCTCGAAGTGGACAACCGCCCCAGGCCGCCGGTCACCTTCACCGCGCCCACCAAGGCGTTCATCGCTCCCGCCGCTCCCGCCGCTCCCGAGGAGGACGTATGACCATCGAGCAGGACGACACCGCGCTCGGCCGCGCCCGGGTGTCCGACACCCCCAAGCTCACCGCGTACTACGAGGAGCTCGCCACCCTCGACGCGGGCGCACTGTGGACCGTCGCCAACGACATCGAGCCCTGGTACCCGCAGCCCCGTTCCGTGCCCGTGCTGTGGCGCTACGCGGACCTGCGCCCCCTGGTCCACAAGGCCCTCGGCCTCGTCAAGGGCGACGACGCCGGCCGCCGGGTCGTCATGCTCGTCAACCCGGGCCGCAAGGAGGTCAGCGCCGCCGCCGGACTCCTCTACACCGGGCTCCAGATCATGGGCCCCGGCGAGGCCATGACCGCACACCGCCACCAGGCCGCGGCCCTGCGCTTCGTCCACGAGGGCACCGGGGCCTGGACGGTCGTCGACGGCCAGAAGCTGAAGGTCGGCCCGCGCGACTTCGCCATCACCCCCAACGGCACCTGGCACGAGCACGGCAACGACGCCGACGACGCCCCCGTCATCTGGCAGGACGGACTCGACATCCCCCTGGTCAACGCCCTGGACGCCGGGTTCTACGAGGTCCATCCCGAGCTCTACCAAACCCCCGGAAAGGTCATCAACTCCTCGGTCCTCACCTACGCGGCGAACCTGCTGCCCTACGGGGCGGAGCAGTGGACCCGGCCCTACTCGCCGCTGCTCGCCTATCCCTGGGAGCCCACGTACGAAGCCCTGCGGGGCCTCGCGAAGGCGACCGAGGGCTCCCCGTACGACGGGGTCATCGCCGAGTACACCAACCCGGTGACGGGTGGCCCGGTCATGCCGACCATGGGCGCCCACATGCAGCTCCTGCGCCCCGGCCAGGCCACCCTCGCCCACCGCCACACCGGCTCGGTGATCTACACGGCGGCCAAGGGCCACGGCGTCTCGGTGATCGCCGGACAGCGCTTCGAGTGGAAGCAGGGCGACATCTTCTGCGTCCCGTCCTGGGCCTGGCACGAGCACCACAACCTCGACCCGGCCGAGGACGCCTGCCTCTTCTCCTTCAACGACTTCCCGGTCATGCGCTCGCTCGGCTTCCACCGGGAAGAGGCGTACGCCGACAACGGCGGCCACCAGCCCACCACCTGAACCGCTCCGCCGTACCGGACGCCGCCGGCCCTGACACCGGCGCCGGTACGGCGGAGCCCCGGCCGGGCGCGACGCACCGCCCCGCACCGCGCACCCACCCCACGCACCCTCCCCTCATACGCAAGGAGCCCCCATGCGGTTGCTCAGCTACACCCTCGACGATGCTTCCGTGCGTCTCGGCGCGCAGGTCGACGACCTCGTCGTGGACCTCACCACCCTGGCCCGGCGGGCCGGCGCGCAGCTGCCCCCGGACCTGCTGTCATTCATCCGGGCCGGCGCTGGCGCCCAGGAGGCCGCGCGCGGACTGCTCGCCGCCGGACCCGCGGCCTGGCCCGCGGAGGCCGTCCACCGGATCGAGGCCGTGTCCCTGCGGGCGCCCCTGCGCCCCGGCAAGATCATCGGCGTCGGACTCAACTACATCGAGCACGTCGAGGAGTCCAGCCGCAGCCTCGACACCGACGAGGACCTGCCGCCGCGCCCCGTCCTCTTCGGCAAGCCCGCCACCGCCGTCACCGGCCCCGGCCAGCCGATCCTGCACAACGCCGACCTGACCGCCCAGCTGGACTGGGAGTGCGAACTCGCCGTCGTCATCGGCCGCACCGCCTTCCGGGTGAGCGAGGAGGACGCGTACGACCACGTCTTCGGCTTCAGCATCGTCAACGACATCAGCGCCCGCGACCAGCGCCGCTCCGGCCAGTGGTTCTTCTCCAAGGGGCAGGACTCCTACGCCCCCTTCGGCCCGGTGGTCGTCACCCGCGACGCGATCCCCGACCCGATGGCCCTCGACCTCTCGCTGCGCGTCAACGGCGTCACCAAGCAGAAGTCGAACACCCGGCACATGCTCTTCCCCATCGCCCGGCTCATCGCCGACATCAGCTCCGGCATGACCCTGGAGCCCGGCGACGTCATCGCGACGGGCTCACCGTCCGGCGTCGGCGCGGGCATGGTCCCGCCCGAATTCCTGCGCCCCGGTGACACCGTGGAGGCCACGGTCGAAGGCATCGGCACCCTGACCAACCCCGTCGTCGACGCCCGCTGACCGGCCCCGCCGAACAAGGAGCACCCGTGTCCCCCCGCACCTACCGCATCGGCCAGATCGTGCCGAGCTCCAACGTCACCATGGAGACGGAGGTCCCGGCCATCCTCCGGGCCCGCCAGGCCGTCGTACCCGACGAGCGCTTCACCTTCCACAGCAGCCGGATGCGCATGACCCACGTGACCCCGGAACAGCTCAAGGCCATGGACGCCGACTCAGACCGCTGCGCCGTGGAACTCTCCGACGCCCGGGTCGACGTACTGGGCTACGCCTGCCTGGTCGCCATCATGAGCATGGGCCTCGGCTACCACCGCACCTCGGAGCAGCGCCTGCACGCCCGGACCGTCGAGAACGGTGCGCCCGCCCCGGTCGTCACCAGCGCCGGAGCCCTCGTCCACGGGCTGCACACCATCGGCGCCCGGAAGATCGTGCTGCTGGCCCCCTACATGCGCCCGCTCACGCGGACCGTCGTGGACTACCTGACGCACGAGGGCATCGAGGTCCTCGACCACCGGGCCCTCGAAATCCCCGACAACCTGGACGTCGCCGCCCACGACCCGGCCCGGCTGCCGGGTCTCGCCCGGGCCCTGGAGTACGCCGACGCCGACGCGGTCGTGCTCTCCGCGTGCGTGCAGATGCCCTCGCTCGGCGCCATCGAGGAGGCCGAGCAGCTCCTGGGCAAGCCGGTGGTGTCCGCGGCGGTCTGCACGGCCCACCAGCTGCTCCGGTCCCTGGACCTGGACGCGGTGGCACCGGGGGCGGGCCACCTGCTGTCGGGCAGGTACGCACGCTCACCGCTGCCCGGGCAGCCCCGAGCCGCCGGCTACCGCATGGGCGGCGGCACCGTGTAGTTCGGGATCGAGGGGTCCTTCGGGTCGAACGGCGTCGGCTTCCAGCTCGCCGGCGGCGGATCGGCTGCCCGGTCCGGGTCCTGCGGGATCTGCGACGGGTCCGCAGGGGTCCGCCCCGGCGCAGCCCCGCCGGTGGCCGAAGGCCTCGGCTCCGCGGCCGGCGTCGAAGCCGGGGCGGGGGACGGGGTGGAGGCCGGGGCCGGAGCGCCCGGCTTCCCGGTGTCCGGTCCCTCCGCGCCGCCGGAACAGCCGGTCAGCGTCAGGGCGACCGCCAGCGCCACGCTCACGGCGCCCGCCGCCCGCTCTTCGGAACCCATGCCCACCACCCGCCCGTCCCGCACGGCACGCCCGTTCGGGTCGGGCGATCGTAGCTCAGCCGCGCGCCGCCGCCCCCGGCAGGACGATCGTGACCCCGCGCCCGGCCGCCGTACCCATGGCGGCCAGCGCCGCCGGGGCCGCGTCGAGCGGGATCGTCGAGGTGACCAGCAGGTCCGGCCGCAGCACCCCGCCCCGGACCATCTCCATCATCGGCGGGTAGGCGTGCGCCGCCATGCCGTGGCTCCCGAGGACCTCCAGCTCCCAGCCGATCACCCGGTCCATCGGCAGGGCCGCCGCGCCGGCCGCCGCCGGCAGCAGTCCCACCTGAACGTGCCGCCCGCGCCGGCGCAGCCCGGCCACCGAGGCCGCCGCCGTCGCCGGTGATCCCAGCGCGTCCAGGGACAGGTGCGCGCCCCCGCCGGTCGCGTCCCGGACGGCCTGCGCGGTGTCCGTGCCCTCCCGGGCTTCCACGCAGTGCACGGCGCCGAACTCCCGCGCCAACTCCAGCGCTCCCGGTGCCGTGTCCACGGCGACCACCCGGGCCCCGGCCGCCGCCGCGATCATCACGGCGGAGAGCCCCACCCCACCGCAGCCGTGCACGGCCACCCATTCGCCCGCCGCCACCCGGCCCCGCGCCACCACCGCCCGGAACGCCGTCGCGAAGCGGCAGCCGAGACCGGCCGCCGTCGCGTACGAGAGCTCCTCGGGCACCGCCACCAGGTTCACGTCAGCGTGGTCCAGGGCCACGTACTCGGCGAAGGACCCCCAGTGCGTGAACCCGGGCTGCGTCTGCCGCGCGCACACCTGGTGGTCACCGGCCGCGCAGTCGGCGCAGCTGCCGCAGGCGCACACGAACGGCGCCGTGACCCGGTCGCCGACCCGCCAGTTCCTGACGCCGGTCCCCACGGCTTCGACCACACCGGCGAGTTCGTGCCCGGGGACGTGCGGCAGCACGATGTCCGGGTCGTGCCCCATCCACCCGTGCCAGTCGCTGCGGCACAGCCCGGTGGCCTCCACCCGCACCACCACCCCGCCCGTCGGCGGACCCGGCTCCGCCACCTCCCGCACCTCGGCCCGCTCGCCGTACCGCTCGAAGACCACCGCTCGCATGGATCCCGCCCTCCGCTCGACCGACCGGCAGGCTACCGGGCCTCACGGCGCGCCCTCCCCGGCCCGGGCCAGTGCCAGTACGCCCGCGCAGATCAGGGCGATGCCCAGCAGTTGGGGGAGCAGCCACCAGCCCGACCGCAGGTGCTCCTCGTACAGCACCACCCCCAGCGCGATGCTGATGCTCGCGTCGCCGAGGGTCAGCGCGGGCTGCGAGGCGACCAGCGGGCCGCCCTGCATGGCGTGTTCCAGCAGGAGCAGGGCACAGATGCCGCTGGCCCCGAAGGCGTAGGTCTCCCAGGTCGTCAGGAAGGCGACGAAGCCGTCGTCGTCGAGGACGTGCACCGCGGACTTCATCAGCGCGGCGGTGAGCGCGTAACAGACGGCGGTGGCGGCACCGAGGCAGCCGGCCCGGGCCCGGCCGGGCGGCAGGCGCAGCCCGGCCACGGCCAGGGCGGCCACGACGACCGCGCACGCCGTCAGGGCCACCACCCAGCGTTCGGCCGGCACGTGCGTCCGGTTGCCCATGGGCGAGGCGGCCACGAGCGCGACCCCGAGCCCCGCCACCACCCCCGCCACGGCCAGCCACATCGCCCGCGGCAGCCGCTGCCGCGTCATCAGCGAGGCGATCAGCAGCGCGAGCGGCAGCTCCAGTACGAACAGCGGCTGTACGAGCGCCAGCGCGCCGGTGGCCAGCGCGAGGGCCTGCCCGGCCCCCGCCGCGATCACGGCCAGGATGCCGCCGATCCACAGCGGACGCCGCAGCAGATCGAGGACCAGGCCGAGGCGGAAGCCGTCGCTCTGCGGCACGGTGAGCGCGGCGCGCCGCTGGAGCACGGTGGCGAGCGCGTTGCTGAACGCCGCGAACAGTGCGAAGAGGACCGGCAGGACGACGCCCATGCCCCGATCCTCACGGCGGCCGCCGCCCCTCCGCGCCACGACACCGGGCCACGGCCGTCAGGCCCCGCGCATTCCCCCGTCCGGACCTGCCCGGCAACCGTCAGGTACGCCCCGCGGCCCGACGCAGGGCCAGTGCCGCGAGGGCTTCCGGGGCGCCGGCCTGGCCCCGGATGCCGGGGAAGGCGTTGACGTCCACGATCAGCGGTGTTCCGCCACCGGTGTCGATGATGTCCACGCCGTAGACGTCCAGCGCGAAGACCGCGCCCGCCTCGCGCACCAGATCGGCCCAGCCGGACGGCAGTTCCGCCAGCGGCAGGGGACGGGTGGGGCCACGGCCGCCGGGGGAGAGCTCGGACCGGCGCAGGGCCGAGAAGACCTGGTCGCCTATGGCCCACAGCTTGTGGTCCCAGCCGCTGTTGGGCGCGTACTCCTGCACCACGACGGGCTCGTGCGGCCACTCCCGCGCCAACTCCCGCAGGCGTGCCGCGTCGTCGACGCGGGCGACGAGGTCGCCCCGGCGGCTGTACCGGCTCTTGACCACCACGGGGGCTTGCGGCCGGGCCCCGGCCGCCCACGCCCCGAGGGAGTCGTGGGTACGGGTCGCGGCGAAGGGGAGCCCGGCCCGCAGGGCGAGCTCGGCCATCGCCGTGCGGTCCTGGCACAGCGCGGTGGCCGAGGCGGAGTTCACCACGGCCGCTCCACGCCGTTCCAGGGAGCGCGCGAGACCCAGCGCGTGCGGCGTCCGCGACTTCAGCAGGTACACCTCGGCGAGCGGCAGCGGTACGTCCTCCAGGGCGACCGGATCGAGGGCCTCGACCTCGTGTTCCGGGGCCAGCAGGGCCGTGGCGTCCGCCAGCAGCGGATGCCCGGGCTCCGGGGTGATCAGGCCGATCTTCACGCGCCGTCGCCCCCCACGGCCGAGATCTGCGCCGGGATCGACAGGGGCAGCGGGTACGCCAGCGCCACGGGCGCCGGCTGCTGCGCGCTGCCGCCCGCCCGTGCCAGTTCCAGGACCGCCCGGGCCACCCGCGCGGCCGCGTCCGGCACCTGACGGAAGCTCGGGAAGTCGTTCACGTCGACGACCACCGGCCCGTCCGGGCCCAACAGCACGTCCACGCCGTACAGGTCCAGCCCGTAGACCGCCCCCACCTGCGCGGCGATCGCCGCCACCTCGGCCGACAGCGGCACGCGGCGCTCCCGCACGGAGGGGTCCGGGTGCAGCGGCGAGCACCGCTCGGTCGCGAACAGCTCCCCGCCGACCGCGTACACCTTGATGTCCGTCCCCGAGTTGGGCACGTACGGCTGGGCGATGAGCAGGCCCTCGCCCGCGAGCACGGGCAGCAGCGACTCCAACCGCTCCGGCGAGGACACCAGGTGCACGGCGCGCCCGGAGCTGCCGTCGGCGGGCTTGACGACGAGCGGGTACTCCGCCGCCGGGACCTCCCTCAGCAACTCGGGGCGGGCCACGGCGTACGTCGGCGGCAGCGGGAGCCCCCGGCCGCGCCCGAGAGCGGCGGCCAGCGCCTTGTCCCGTACGCCGCGGATCGACCGGGCGTCGTTGACGGTGGTCGTCCCGGCCGCGGCGGCCGCTTCGAGCAGCGTCAGACCCGGGCCGCCCGAAACCGTCTTGAGGACCCACGCATCGTGCGCACCCGCGTCCACCACCTCGGTCATGCGCAGGAGCGAGCCGCCCGGCCGTACGACGTCCACCCGGTGCCCCCACGCGGTCAGCTGCCGGATCACCTCGTTCGGCATGCCGTCGTGGCGGTAGTGCTCCTCCACCAGGAAGCAGAGCCTCATGGACCTTCCCCATATTCCCCGGACGTCCGCCGATACGTCCGGCGAGTCATGACGTCACAGGATGTCATGGACCGCAATATGATGATCGGTCCGGCTGTGGGCTTCCTTGTTACGATCCTGCTTCGGCAACGGGGGAGGGACCAGGAGCATGCGCGATCGGTGGACGGGGCAGCTGCACGGGCTCGTCGGGAACGCGGCCGCACCGGCGGACGTGCTGGTGCGGCTGCTCGGCCACGAAGACGAGCGGGTGCGACGGGCGGTTGCGCGGCGCGCCGTTCTGCCGCAGGAGGTGGTCGAGGCCGTTCTGGTCCACCCGGACCGCCACGTCCGGATCGCGCTCGCCGAGAACGGCAACGCCGATCCCGATCAGCGCGCCCGGCTGGTCGAGGACCCGGCCCCGGGGGTCCACCTCATGCTCGCGGTCGGCCCCCTGACCTACCGGCAGCGGGTGGCCCCGCTGCCCGACTGGGCCTACGAACGGCTGCTGGCCCACCCACGCCTCGCGGTGAGCCACGAACTGATCCTGTCGGGCGCGACACCCGACCACATCCTGGCGACCCTCGCCGACCACGAGGACCCCGTGTTCCGCCGGGCGTCCTGCCGCGCCTGGGACCGGCTCGCGCAGCAGGTCCGCGAACGGCTCCTGCACGACGAGGATCCCGATGTCCGGAGGGCAGCCGCCGCGCGGATCTGCCACGAGGACGAGGAAGCGACCGCCTGGCTGGTCGGGGAACTGGGCGACTCGTGGCAGGTGATCGACATCCTGAAGACCGGCCGGCTCACCCGGGAGCTCGCCGAACGCGTGGTCGCCGGAGGCGGACGGCTCGCGGCGATCGCCGCCAACCCCACCCTCCCGCCCGACCTCGTGGCGCGCCTCGCCGTCGACCCCGACCCGGGGGTCCGGCTGGCGGTCTCCGCCCGCCCCGAGCTGAGCGAGTCCGAGCGCGCCGCCATCGACCACACCGTGGACGCCGAAGACCGGCTGGGCACCCTCGACTGGGTGTGGGCGCGCCGCGAGGACGCCGAGTTCCTGCGCCGGTGCGCCCGGTCCGCGCACACCTGGTTGCGCCGCAGCGCCGCGGTCTGCCCCGGCCTGCCGGCCGACGCCGTCGAACTGCTCGCGGGGGACCAGGACTTCGCCGTACGCCTACTGCTCGCCGAGTTCCACCCAAAGCCGCCCCCCGAGCTGCTCCTCGACCTCTACCTGAACGGCACCCACCGCGCCGTGGGCATGCTCGTCACCCGGCCGGGCTTCCCCGCCGCCGGGCTCGCCGCCCGCTTCGGCGCCTCGCCCGACCCGGAACGCCGGCGGCTGGCCCTGCGCGACCCCGACCTGGAACCGGAACTCCTCGACCGCCTCAGCCGGGACCCCGATACGCGCGCGGCCGCCGCCCGGGACCCCAGGCTCCCCGTGGCCCGGATCCGCGAACTGCTCGCCGATCCGGACACCGCGGCCGCCGCGGCCGCCAACCCCGTGCTTCCGCCCGAGGACATGCGCCGGTTGCTGGACCGGGCGGGCGTGCCGGAAATCCCGGTGAATGATCGGACAATCGACTGCTAGGTTGATCACGTGCCGAAGCTGAATCAGATCATCGCAGTGGAAAAGGGCGTCAAGTCCAAGTCCCTCCAGGAGCTCACCCAAGCTCACCACGACGTCCAGAAGCCCGCCCTGCTGGCCGGAATCTCCCGGACCTACCAGCCCAAGGACGAGGAGGGCGAGCAGTTGCCGCCCGAGTCCACCCGGGTGCAGGTCAAGGCCGAGGACGTGCTGCGGGCGACGGCGGGGACCCTGACGCGGCTGTTCGACGTGACGGCCACCAAGGACTGGGCGAACCGCACCGCGGTCGCCGATGTCGTCGTGGACGGGACGGTCCTGCTGGCGCAGGTGCCCGTGCCGTACCTGCTCTTCCTGGAGAAGCAGCTCACCGACATGCACACCTTCGTGCGGAAGCTGCCGGTGCTGGACGCCTCCGAATCCTGGAACCTGGACCCGTCCACGGACTCCTGGAAGACGGACCCGGTGCGCACCATCCGTACCAAGAAGGTGCCGCGCAACCACGTGAAGGCCGAGGCCACCGAGAAGCACCCGGCGCAGGTCGAGGTGTACTACGAGGACGTGCCGGTCGGGTACTGGACGACCGTGAAGTTCTCCGGTGCGCTGCCCGCCCGGCGGGTCAACGAGCTGATCGACCGCGTGGAGAAGCTCCAGCAGGCCGTCAAGTTCGCCCGCGAGGAGGCCAACAGCGCCGAGGTCACCGACCAGCGGGTCGGCGACGCGGTGTTCGGCTACCTGTTCAGGTAGCCCACAGAACCCCTCCCGTATGTCTGCGGGAGGTGCGCGAGAGCGCAAGCTGAAACTGATGTTGAAGCTGAACGAGGGTGTCAGTTGGGGGTTCGAATCCCTCCCCCGGCATTGCGAGCCGGGGTGGCCCAAGCTGGTAGAGGCGGCCCTTCAATCTCAGATTATCGCTCCAGTCTCAGTATTCGCCGCCGAACACCGGATCGACCGAGCGCGGACGATCATCGATGGATAGGGGTTCAAGTCCCCTCTGTGCCTCTCCTCGTGGCGCGGTAGTTCAAAGGTAGAACACGTCGATCTAAGAATGATCCGCGACTCTTAAACGTGCCGGTGTGCGCAATTGGGTGGCACACAGGAGCCCGGGAGCTGGATATGCTCCCGGGCTCCGTCACGTTCCGGCCCGCGCTCCGGTCGGAACGGTCCGGTCCGACCGGACCGTTCCGGTCAGACCGGAACCGACACGAACGTCCGGCCCGACTCGTTCTCGACCAGGATCGCCTTGACGTCCGCCGGGTCCACGGCCGCCGAACCGTCCAGCGCCGCGCCCTTGGCCTCGCCGTTCTCCTGGCTGCCCGTGACCCAGCCGGCTGCGGTGGTGCGCGTACCGTTCTTGGAGACCACGATCAGCCGGCACCGCTCGCCCGGCGGTACGCCCGTGACCGCCGCGTGCACGCGCACCCACTTGGTGGCGGGCGTCATCTGCACGGTCATCCGCGCCCCCGTGGCCTTGTCGGTCGCGGAGAGCACCTTGGTCCCGGCGGGCGGTGGGGAAGGGTTGGCCGTGGCCGTCGGGGACGGCGGCACAGGCAGCGCCTCGGTGTCCAAATCGCCCGTACCCAGCTGGGTACCGGCCCAGAACACGGCGGCCAGCGAAGCGGCGACCGCCAGTCCCGCGAGGCCCGCGCGCCGCCGCGAATCACCGGCCCGCTCACCGCGCATCTGCCGCAGGGTGCGCTGGAGCAGCAGGTCACCGCCATGCGGCGGTCCGTCGAGGAACGCCTCGTCGGGCACCTCGCCCAGAGCCGCCTCCATCTCGCGCAACGCGGCCACCTCCTCCCGGCACTGCACGCATCCGCTCGTGTGTTCCTCGACCCGGCGGATCTCCTCGGGGTCCAGGACGCCGAGTACGTAGGGGCCGAGCAGTTCCTCCTCGTGCCTCTGCCGGTTCATGCCACCACCTCACGCAGTCCGGCGGGCTGCTGGGGCGGCCTGCCCGATCGCTTTCCTTCTCTGGAACCGATGTCCCTGAATCCGTCGCTCTTGAAGACGTCGCGCAGCGCCTTGAGGGCGTAGTGCGAGCGAGATTTGACCGTACCCGCCGGGATGCCGAGACTGTCGGCCGCCTCCGCGACGCTGAGCTGTCGGTAGTACAACTCCTTGAGGACGTCGCGGTGTTCCGGCGACAGCTGATCGAGGGCCCCCAGGACCGTCATGCTGTCCACCACGGAGTCGGCGTGGTCCGCCTCCACCGGGGGAGCGGACGAGGCTCCCGAGACCTCGGGCGGCCGGGCGGCCTTCGCCCGGTAGCGGTCGGTGATGATGTTGCGGGCCACGGTGAGCAGCCAGCCGCGCACCGAGCCCTTTCCGTTGACCAGCACCTCGGAGTGGCGCCAGGCCCGGATCAGCGTCTCCTGTACGACGTCCTCGGCGGCGGCCCTGTCTCCCGTCAGCCGGGTGGCGTACGCGAGCAGGGCGTGACCGTGCTCCTCGTACACCGACTTGATCAGTGCCTCATCGGTCGAGCCCCGCCGAGTGCGGGGCCACAGTGGTCCGGCCATCTCACCCTCTCCGTCTTCCTCGCATATGTGGTGCGGTCGGAACACGCCACCGGGACGGATTCGGTTCACGTGACCTGCGTCACTCAGGTCCGGCAGGTGCGGCCCTCGTTGAGGCAGCGGACGACCGCGGCCATCTGCCGGTCGGTCATCGCGTTCACGAACATCGCGTGATCGGTCTTCGGGCTGTGCCGCTGCTCGGGGAAGGAGTCGAGGGCCACGTTCAGGCCCGGGGGGATCTCGTAGGCGAGGGAGACGCGCAGTTCGGGCACCGGGAAGGTGTCCTTCGGGCAGACGCCGTTCGCAGCGGTGAAGAGCAAGTGTGAGCGGTGCGTGACGCCGACGGTGTCGAGGCCGTTCCAGCAGCTCGGGAAGACCAGGGTGCGGGTGACGCGCTCGCCCGCGGGGCAGCGCGGGTAACGGGTGGTGGCTCGGTCCGGGGAGCCCGAACATCCCCAGCGGGCCCGGACGTCGGCCTCGGTGTCCGCCGTGTACGCGACGGCGTCACCGGTCATCGCGCGCAGGAAGCGCGGCATCGGCACCACCTTGCTCACCGGGTTGCCGCGGAACTCGACCAGGACCGAGGTCGCCGGCACGATCTCGCCGACGTTCCCGTGCCCCGCCGAATCCTCGTGCGGGCGCGTGCCCGGGCGGTCGGGGCGGCGCAGCACGGGCCAGTAGTACGTGGATCGGTCGCCGCCCGCACAGCTCGTGGCGGCCGCGTCCAGCGAGGCCTCCGTCGACAGCGCGTTGGTGGAGAGGTTCCCCACGTAGGCGTGCGTGTGATGGGCGCCGCCCAGCAGGCCGGGCGAGACCACGAGGTTGTCCTCGTTGTAGTGGCCCTGCTCGTTGCGGCCGCAATCCACCACCATCGACCCGGCGGACCCCTCGGACCCGGGGGCGGGAGCGGCTGCCGGGAGGCGCGGGACATCGCGTATGTCCACGTAGTCGGAGGCGACCGGCCGCCCGTCCGTCGCCCCGGCGTGCGGACCGGCCGCCCGCGACACCCCCAGTACCGCTGCGATCAGTCCGCCGGCCAGGACCAGGCAGACGGCGAGAGTGAGCAGCCGGTGTTCGTTCCACATGCCGGTCACGGTTGCCGGTGGCGCTCCCGCCGTCAACTGGTCATCCGCATGACGGGCGCGGCGCCGTGATTCGTACGTTCCGTGGGCCGCTCGCCGGCCCGGGGAAGTCAGGCCAACGGTTCACCCGGACGGATAGTCTGCCTCCATGAGCGAGGGCGAGGGAGCAGAGGGCATGGACGCAGAGTTAGCCGGTGAGGGCTGGGGTGCCACGCGCTCCTGGGTGGAGAAGGGGTTGCCCGCGACAGAACGCATCGAGCAGGCGGTCCGCCTGCGCGGCGGCTGGACCTCGCAGATGCGGCGCCTGGACCTCGGCGGCCCGGACGGACGGCGCTCGCTCGTCCTGCGGTCCTTCGTCAAGCCGTTCTACGCCCGGCACGCGGAGGGCCTGCTGACCCGTGAAGCGGCGATCCTGCGCCTGCTCGGTGACACGGACGTGCCCGCGGCCACGTTGGTGGCGGTGGATGCGACGGCGCAGCACTGCGACCACCCCTCCCTCCTGATGTCCCTGCTGCCGGGAACCGTGCGCCTGGACGATCGCAACGCCGACGCCCGCGCCGAACTGTTGGCCCGCCAACTGGTGCGCATCCATCAGCTGCCGATCGCCGCCCACCAGCGGCCCCGTACCTATCAGGCCTGGGCCTCTCCCGAGCGGGTGAGCCCGCCCGCGGACACCCGGCGGCCCGAGCTCTGGCAGCGTGCGGTCGACGTCATCCGCCGGGATCCGCCGGACCATCGAGGTCGCTTTCTGCACCGGGACTTCCATCCCGGGAACGTCCTCTTCACCGGCACGGACGAGGACCTTCGGATCAGCGGCGTCGTCGACTGGGTGGAGACCTCCTGGGGGCCCGCCGACCTGGACGTGGCGCACTGCTCGACGGCCCTCGCCCTGCTGCACGGGGTTCCCGCGGGGATGGGCTTCGCGGACCGCTATGTCGCCGCGGGAGGGACCCTGACCGAGGACCGCACCGCCCACCTCTACTGGCGGCTCCTGGACGCGCTGGGCTTCGCTCCGGACGCGGAGAAGGTCGGCGGGCCCTGGCGCGAACTGGGCCGGGTCGACCTGACGGCCCCTGTCCTGACGCAGAGACTGGAGGGCTACCTCCACGCCCTCTTCGAGAGGTATGCCTGAACCGTCGCGTCGCGTCGCGTCCCGGCCGGCCGACCCGCTGGCTTGCCGGCCGGGACGCGACGGGCACTCAGTCGAGGGCGTCGGCCCGGAGGATCTCGGTGACGACGGCCACCGCCTGCCCCGGGTTCTGCTCCAGCCAGGCGCCGAGGTGCTCCCGGACGGCCTCCGCGACACAGGCGCGTACGGGGCTGTTGCCCAGCTCTCCGCGTGTGGCGCCGACGAACTCGGGATGGTCCAGCTTGACCGACACGACCGCCGTCAGGCCCCGGCCGATGCGGTCGGCGCCGAGGCCGGGCTCCGCCGCCGTCAGCAGCCCCCGCGCCCGCGCGTACGCGTCGAGCGCGGCGGCCGCCCCCTCGCGCAGGCCCGCCTCATGGGTGCCGCCGTAGGGGGTGGCCATGCTGTTGGCGAAGCTGCGGACCCGCTCCGCGCGGGAGCCGCACCACCCCAGGGCCACCTCCATCGTCCCCGCCATCCGCGGGTCCTCCCGCTCGAAGCCGATGACGTCCGTGTGCACGTGCGCCCCCGCCCGCGCCCGGAGGGACACGACGAAGTCCCGCACCCCGCCCAGGAACCGGAACCGCGCGGTCTGGGGGCCGCCCGGAGGGCGTTCGTCGGTCAGCGATACGTCCAGGCCCCGGTTGAGGAAGGCCAGCTCCCTGAAGTGCTCCGCCAGCACGGCGAACGAGCACTCCGTCGTCTCGAAGAGGGTGGTGTCGGGCCGGAAGGTGAGGGTGGTCCCGCTTCCCGTTGCCGGACCCGCGGCGGTGGGCGGCGCCACGGCGACGCCGCACGCGTACTCCTGGACCCGGCGGACCCCCTCGCGCCGCACCTCGGCCGTCAGCCGGCTGGACAGGGCGTTGGTGACCGCGGGCTCCAAGCCGACGAGGGCCGTGGTCACGGTGCCGCGGTCACCGGGCCCCGCCCCGGCCGACAGGTCGGTCAACAGGGCTTCGAGACCGCGGCCGTCGGTGTCCTCGGCGGCCCCGAAGGGGATGCCCGGACCGTCGTCGGTGACCCGTACGGCGCCGTCGGCCATCAGGGTCACGCCGACGGATCCGGCACGGCCGGTCAGGGCCTCGTTCACCGCCCGGTCGGCGACCACGAAGACCATCTGGTGCAGGCCGCGTTCGCCGGTCGAGCCGATGTACATCCCGGGCCGCTTGCGCACGGCTTCGGCACCCTCCAGCACCTGGATGTGGCTGGTGTCGTACGTGATCGCTTCGTCACTCATGAAGTCCCCTCCGATGGTGCCCGGCAGATCACCCCAGCCTAGGTGAATCCAAGGAAAACACCAGGTCAGGGCCGGTTTGTCAAACGTCTGGGCGGGTGGGTGAGCGGCTGCCCGGAGCCGGTCGGCCCCCGGGTCGCGCACCACGGCCGCATCGCGGCCGCGGGCCCGCCGGGGCCGCGTACGCCCCCGTTCCCGGCGACCCCGAGGTGGCTGATTCCGGTGCGCGCCGCGGGCCCGGTGTGAGGCGCCGCGTCAGCGCGACCCGCCGCTGTCCCGACAGGTGGTCACCCAGCGGCGTCCGCCGGGAGCGCGGTTGCCGCCGCTACGATCGGCCGATGATCACTTCCGTCACGCTCGAGGCCGCCGCCACACCGACCGCTGCCGCTCTCGTCCTTCGGCCCTGGTGCGTGGAGGACGTCGCCGCACTGGTCGAGGCCTCCCCGGATCCCGGGCTGGCGGGCGAGGGCGACGGACTGAGCTGGGTACGGGCCCAGGAGCGGGGCTGGGCGACGGGGGTCCGGTTCGGATTCGCCGTCCTGGAGGAGGGCCGGGGCGCGGCGCCGGCGCGGTTGGTGGGCAACGTCGTCCTCAAGGAGGTCGCGTCCGGCAAGGCCTCCGCCGAGGTCGGCTACTGGACGGCGGCCAAGGCGCGGGGCCGGGGCGTGGCTCCGCGGGCCTTGGAAGCCCTCACCGCCTGGTCCCTGGAGGCCTTCCGGGCCGACGGCCTGGAGCGCCTCGAACTGCTCCACCAGGTGGACAACCCCGCATCCTGTCGCGTCGCGGCCAAGTGCGGCTACGCCTACGACAGGACGCTGGCGTCCGCGCCCCCCGCCTTCCCCCTCGACGGCCATCTGCACGTGCGTCGCGCAGCTGCCTGAGGCGCCACCGGCCGGACAGCACCCAGGAGTTGTCCGCGGGGCCGCTTGTCCGGCCGTGCGGCCACCGCGCACAGTGGGCCGTATGACATCAGAGCTGACACCCGCCGAGCTCCTGGACGCATTCGCCCGCACCCGCGCCTCGCTCGACGGCGCCGAGGTCACCTGCTGGTGGACCGGAGACGTCCACTCCTGGGCCCCCGGCGAGCCCTACCGGCGTCTCTTCGGCTTCGAAGGGCTCAACGTCGCGCGCCTCGTGGCGGACGAGGAGCTCGGCGGCTACCAACTCCTGTCCAGGGAGGCCGCGTTCTACCTCGACCCCGGGACCCGGGAGATCCTGGAGACCTGGCAGGACAAGCAGGTGGTCCACGTCTGGAACGATCCGGCGAACCAGAAGTGGCGGCCCTTCCCGATCCCCCTGACGGACCTGGGCGACCAGGTCTGCTTCAGCCTGGAGATCCCGCTGGCCTACCCCTCGCCCCTGCCGGTCGCGCAGTACCCGGCCCACTCCGCCGACGACACCTACCGCGCCCTGGAGCTGTTCCAGTTCTTCGCACCCGCGGCCACCCTGACCACCGACGCGGTGAGCGTCCCCGCCACGATGTCCTGGACCCGGATGTCCCCGTGGCTGCCCTGGATGGAACAGGGGCAGCGCCCCGGCGGCCTCACCTTCCACTGCCGCGGCCGCAAGCTGGACGCGTACGCGCAGGTCCCGGAGCGCACCCGCGCGTACATCGCCGAGCACCACCCCGAATTCGCCCACGCGCCGGAGAAGTGGAGCGAGCCGAACGAGACCAGCTGGACGTACTTCCGCAGGCTCTCCCCGCCGCGGTAGCGCCGCCTCCGGTTGGGGTCCCGGTCTGGGCCCCGGTCCTGCGCGGCGATCGCGCGGACGACGAACGTGCCTGGTCAGCGCCACTGCCGAGGGACCCTCGGGGGGAGCCGCAGGGGGCGGACAAGGGTTTTCCCCGTATCGAGTTCATCCCCGTGTTGCCTACTGTCTGCCCACCGGCGATCTTCTCCTGACCCTACGGCACACACGCCAACCCCACATGGCGTGAAGGCCGTAGCGGTCGGGGGGAGAGCCGGGACCGCCGTTGCCCAGCCCCGCTGTTGCGGCTCGGGCGACGTGGCGCGCGGCGGAGCCGGGGCGAGCTCGACCAACTCGCTCCCGGTCCCGCGGCCGCCGGAACCTCCCACACTGCACTGACCGGCCGCTCCGGCACGCCCGGAAACGGCCCTCGAAGGGGAACACGTGCACTCTTCCAGACGTCGGCTCATATCCGTGGTGGCCATGTCCGTCACCCTGCTCGCCGGCTCCGCGACCGCCTCCGTGGCCCTGGCCGCCGAGACCCCCGCAGCGGCCCCCGCCGCCACGGTCGCCCCCACCGCGCCCGTCGAGAACCTCATCGTCGGGTACAAGTCCTCGGCCACCGAGGCCAGCTCGAACACCGCGGCGGCCGACGACGCCACCGCCAAGGGCAAGAAGGCCGGCAACAAGAAGGCGAAGTTCGACCGTCGCCTGGGCACCGGAGCCGCCCTCGTCAACCTGGGTGGTGCGACCGCCCCGGCCGACGCAGCGGACGTGATGGCCCAGTTCCGCGCCGACCCGGACGTCGCCTACGTCGAGCCGGACACCCGCGCCTACGCCCAGGCCGTCACCCCGAACGACACCGAGTACGCCAAGCAGTGGGACCTCTTCGAGTCCACCGCCGGCATGAACGTCCCCGGTGCCTGGGACAAGACCACGGGCTCCGGCGTCACCGTCGCCGTGATCGACACCGGCTACGTCGCCCACTCGGACGTCGCGCCGAACATCGTCGCCGGCTACGACTTCATCTCGACCTCCTCCGAGGCCCGCGACGGCAACGGCCGCGACAACAACCCGGCCGACGAGGGCGACTGGAACGCCACCGACGGCGAGTGCGGCGTCGGCTCCAAGGCCAGCACCTCCTCGTGGCACGGCACCCACGTCGCGGGCACCATCGCCGCGGCCACCAACAACTCCAAGGGTGTCGCCGGCATCGCCTACGGCGCGAAGATCCAGCCCGTCCGCGTGCTCGGCAAGTGCGGCGGCGCCACCTCGGACATCGTCGACGCCATCACCTGGGCGTCCGGCGGCTCCGTCGCCGGCGTCCCGGCCAACGCCACCCCCGCCAAGGTCATCAACATGAGCCTCGGCGGCCCGGGTGCCTGCGGCACGAGCTACCAGAACGCCATCAACGCCGCCGTCGCCCGCGGTACGACCGTCGTGGTCGCCGCCGGCAACAGCAACGCCAACGCGTCCGGCTACTCGCCCGCCAGCTGCAACAACGTGATCAACGTGGCGTCGACCAACCGCGCCGGCGACCGCTCGTACTACTCGAACTACGGCACGATCATCGACATCGCCGCCCCGGGCGGTGAGACCCGCCGCGCCACCGACACGCCCGGCACCGTCACCACCCCCGAGAACGCGATCCTCTCCACCCTGAACGCCGGCACCACCACCCCCGGTGCCGAGATCTACAAGCCCTACCAGGGCACCAGCATGGCCGCCCCGCACATCGCGGGCCTGGCCGCCCTGCTGAAGTCGGCGAACACCTCGCTGACCCCGGCCCAGATCGAGTCGGCGATCAAGACCAACGCCCGCCCGCTGGCCGGTACCTGCACCGGTGGCTGCGGCGCCGGCCTCGCCGACGCGGCCGCGACCGTCGCCGCCGTGACCTCGACCCCGCCCACTTCGGGCCGCGAGAACACCACGGACTACGCCATCGCGGACAACGCCACGGTGGAGAGCCCGATCACCGTCACCGGCGTGACCGGCAACGCCCCGGCGGCCCTCAAGGTGGGCGTGAACATCGTCCACAGCTACATCGGTGACCTCAAGGTCGACCTGATCGCCCCGGACGGCAGCGTCTACAACCTGCACAACCGCTCCGGCGGCAGCACGGCCAACATCAACCAGGTCTACACCGTGAACGCCTCCTCCGAGGTCGCGAACGGCACCTGGAAGCTGCGGGTCAACGACAACGCCGGCGGCGACACCGGCAAGATCGACTCCTGGAACCTGACCTTCTGATCAGGAGCCAACTCGGCCTGACGGCCAGATAGTACGGACCAAAGCGAGCCCGCGGACCTGCTGATACACCTCGTATCGGCAGGTCCGACGGGTTTTCCCGGCACGCGACTGATTTCTGCGTCACAATCCGTGTCCGCCCGCCACTCGACCTCGTATTGTCGCCTCTCACAGGAAGGGCGCCGGAGCTGGGGACCGAGAGGCTGGTGGCTGTGCGTGGTGGCGGCGACGGGGCACGCTGACACAAGTGTCGGACACGGAGAACTGATCAGGGCGGTCGACCGCGCGCTGACCGCGCACGGCCGGGCGCTCCTGACCGGACCCGCCGGCGCGGGCAAGACCGAGGTCGTGCGCGCCGTCGCGGCCGCGGCCGAATCGCGCCGCGAGACCGTGCTGTGCCTCGCCCCCGAGGCCGCCGACCAATGGATACCCGAGGCGTCCGCCGCCGCCCTCCTCGCCTCCGTGCCCGGCGGCGCCCTGGAACAGCTCTCCGGCCCCCAGCGCACCGCCATCGCCCTCCTGCGCCGCGAGGCCGACGCCCCCCGGGCCGGCCGCGACCACATCGCCCTGCGCCTCGCCGTGGTCGAAGTGCTGCGTACCCTCGCCGATCGCGACCCCGTCCTGCTCGTCCTCGACAACGCCCAGTGGCTGGACGCCGAGAGCACCGACCTGCTCCGCTTCGCCCTGCGCCTCACCCCGCCCCGCGTCCGGGTCCTGGTCGCCGAATGCGTCCAGGGCGGGGTCCCGGTGGGCGAACCCCTCTGCGGCCCCGGCGTCCCCGCCATCCGGGTACCCCCGCTGGGCGCCGACGAGGTCGCCGAACTCCTCGTCCGCCACGGCCTCCCGGCCCGCCTCGCCGGCCGGATCCACCAGGCCAGCGGCGGCAACCCGCGCCTCGCCCTCGCCCTCGGCCACTCCCTCGCCGAAGCCGCCGAGGCCCGCGACAGCAGCGCCCACCACGCCGACCCCCTGGCCGTCTCCGGACAGGCCCGCGAGGTGGCCCGCCGGCTCCTCGCCGGGGCCCCCGCCCAGGCCCGGCGCACCCTGCTGCTCGCCGCCCTCGCCACCCGCCCCACCATCTCCCTGCTGCGCCGCGCCGGCCGCCCCGACGCCGAGGCCGAGCTGGCCGAGGCGGAACGGGCCGCGCTGGTCAGAGTGGGCGAGGACGGCTCCGTGGAGTTCACCGCCGGCGCCCTGCCCACCGCGCTCGCCGCCGACGCCGGCTGGCCCGAACGCGCCGCCGGACACGCGGCCCTGGCCGCCGCCGTCGACGATCCCGTCCAGGCCGTGCGCCACCGCGCGCTGGCCGTGGACACCCCCGACCAGTGGCTCGCCGAGGAGATCACCGAGGCCGCCGCGGCATGCCGTCGCCGGGGCCAGCGCGCCCTCGCCGCCGAACTGGGCCTGCTCGCCGCCGAACGCACGCCGTCCTCGTTGGCCGGCGCGGAACTGGCCCGCCTGGTCACGGCCGCCGAGGACGCCGGCTGGTCCGGCCGCGCCGACCTCGCCCGCCGCGCCACCGGAGCCGTCCTGGCCCGCGACGCCTCGCCCGCCGACCGGGTACGGGCCCGGCTCGCCGTGATCGACGCCGCCGGCCAGGCCCTGGGCGCCCTCGACGAGACCATCGCGTACGCCATGGACGAGGCCGCCGGGGACCCCTCGCTCCAGGCCGCCGTCCAGCTGCGGATCGCCTGGAAGCACAACCTCAGCGACGGCGATCCGGTCCGCTCCCGCGACGCCGCGGCCCGCGCCGGAGCGCTCGCCGCACTCGGCGGCGACCAGGTCGCCGAGGCGATGGCCCTGACCGTACGCGCCCGCATGGGCCGCATCCTCGGCGACCCGGGAGCCGAGGCGATCCTCGCCGAGGCCCTCGCCCTGCCCGCCCCCGAGGTGCCGCTCGGCATGCGCAACGCGCCCCAGTACCTCGCCGTCCGGCACGCCCTCTTCGACGACGGCCTCGACGACGCCCGCCGCCAACTGATGGTCCTGCTGCCCGCGGTCCAGCGCACCGGCTCCGCCGAGGACGTCTTCGAGGTCCTGCGCAGCCTGACCGAGGTCGAACTGCGCAGCGGCCGGTGCGAGGCCGCGTCCGCCCACGCCCGCCGGGCCCTCGAGCTCACGATCGACGCGGGCCTCTCGCCCGGCCCCGCCTGGTACGTCGCCGCGATGGCCGAGGCCATGGGCGGCAGCTTCGCCCGGGCCGCCGGCTACGCCCGGCGCGGCATCCAGGCCTCGCAGGAGGAACAGGACCAGGTCTTCCTCTCCCGCAGCCTGCACGCGCTCGGCCTCGTCGAACTCGCCACGGGAGAGGCGGCGAAGGCCGTCGCCACCCTGCGCCGCGTCGCCGAACTGGAGGCCGCCCAGCAGGTGGTGGACCCCTCGATCCTGCGCTGGCACGGGGAGCTCGCCGAAGCCCTGATCGCCGCAGACGCACCCGAGGAGGCCGCCCGACTGCTGGCCTCCGTCCGCACGGTCGCCGTCGGCCTCGGCCGGACCGGGGTGGTCGCGGCCCTCGACCGGGCCCGCGGCCTGTGCCTGTCCGCCCAGGGCGACGCCGACGGGGCCGTCCACCTGCTGGAGACCACCGCCCAGCGCTTCGACGCCCTGCGGCTGCCGCTGGAACGCGGCCGCACGCTGCTCGCCCTCGCCCGGGTGGAGCGCCGCCGACGCCGGCGCGCACCGGCCCGCGCGGCGCTCCGGGCCGCGGCCGAGGTCTTCGACCGGGCCGGGGCCTCCCCCTGGACGGAACTCGCCAGGGAACCGGCCCCGGGCGACGGCGCCGGAGCGCGGGTACCGGCGGCCGCGACCCTGACCGAGGCCGAGACCCGGCTCGCGCTGCTGGTCAGCCAGGGCGCCAGCAACCAGGAGGCCGCGGCGAAGCTGTTCCTCAGCGTCAAGACGGTGGAGGCCCGGCTGACCCGCATCTACCAGAAGCTCGACGTGCGCTCACGGGCCCAGCTGGCCACCGCGCTGCGCACGCGGTGACCGCCACAGCACCGCTGCTCAGCAGCCGAGGTTGTTCCCGGGGGTCACCCCGAGCAGCTGCGTGAAGCTCTGGTACTTCGAGATGCGGCTCTGGACCTGGGCGGGGTTGCCGCCGTTGCACTCCAGGGCGCCGTTGATCGAGCGGATGGTCTCCCCGAAGCCCGCGCCGTTCACCATGGCGGCGTGGGCGGTCATGGTGCCCGGGCCGTTCTGGGTGTTCCAGTACCAGAGCGCCGTCTTCATGGCGACGGCCGGATCCTGCTCCACGAGGTACGGATTGGCGAGCAGGTTGATGCCGAGCGCGTCACCGGCGGCCTTGTAGTTGAAGTTCCAGCTGAGCTGGATGGGCCCGCGGCCGTAGTAGGCGGCCTGTCCGGCGGGACAGCCGTACGGCTGGCTCGCGTCGCAGTAGTGCGGGTAGTTGGCGGTGTTCTGCTCCACGATGTACACGAGTCCGCCCGTCTCGTGGGAGACGTTCGCGAGGAAGGCCGCGGCCTCGCGCCGCTTGGTGGTGTCGTCGCCGGTCTTGGCGAACCCGGGGTAGGCGGAGAGCGCCGAGACCAGGCCGTTGTAGGTGTAGAAGGGATTCCGGTTCGGGAACATCTGGTTGAACTGGGCCTCGGAGACCACGAATCCGGTGGGGTTGCCCGGATCCGGGTCCTGGCCCCCGCCCCCGCAGGCGCCCTGGTCCGACCAGACGCCCCACTGACCGGTGGTGCCGGGCGTCTCGCCCTGGGTCCACCACTTCGCCTGCCAGTTGTGGCCGCCGTACGAGGCGCTCATGCCGCCCGTGTAGACGGCGGAGGAGGCCCAGGCGCCGGCGCAGGGGGTCGCGGCGACGGCGGGGGAGGAGGGGAGGGCGAGGGCGAGGCCGGCCGTGAGGGCCGAGGCGGCGGCGAGTGCGAGGGCGCGGAGGCGAAGCGCACGTATCACGTAACTGCTCCTTCAGTGGGGGGACTTGCCGTGGGGGCAACGGTGCCCACTGAAGCGAAAATGGTCTGAACCTGTCAAGGTCTAGACCAAATGAAACGCGCCGGCATCACGCGTGACGCGTGACACCGGCGCGCGATCGAACCGATCAGCTGCCCGCGGAGAGGTTGCCGGAGAGGATCGGGATGTTGCTGGCGATGTGCGAGAGGGCCTCGTCACCCTTGGCCTGGGTGGAGTTCTCGGTGCACTGCTGGTTCTGCGGGCTGGCGAGGACGTTGACGTCCTGGACGCCGACGTTGGCGAGGACCGCGAGCAGGGACTGGGCGTTGACCTTGGCCGGCAGGCCGACGCAGAGCTTGTTGAGCGAGCCCTGGATGGCGCCGAGCTGCGGGCTCATCTTGCCGTGGGTCTCCTGGTTGCCGTAGATCTGGGCGGAACCGTTGCCGTTGACGGTGTTCACGCCGTTGTCGTTGCCGATCGCCATCGCCGGGGAGGCGACTGCGGCACCCGCGCCGAGCACGGCGGCGGTGGCGGCTGCGGTGGCCATGAACTTCTTGAGCATGTGGGGATCCTTCTGGTTCGCACTGTCGCGTGTGATGGCTGCCCTCGGCGGGACGTGCTGATCAACTGTCGACGGCGCTCGGGGTTATCCCCACTCACCCGAGTGGCCCAATGCCGGATCGAGCCACCCCCGGCCGTAGTGGCGGGGGCGAGCTCCTCGGGTTCGAGGGTCAGCCGGTCTTGCGGCGGACCTTCTTGTTCTTGCCGCCGGGGCCGCTGCTGGCACCCTGGACCTTCGCCCGGCTCTGGTGGGCCTGCTGGGACTGGGCGTTCGCGGCGTTGCGCTCCAGGGCCTCCCGGAACTTGCGCTTGGCCGCGTCGGCCGGGGACTCGTCCTGCGGGGTGTCGGTTTCGTCAGCCATGTTGTCCTCCTGGGGTGATCAAGCGGTTTCAGTCTGTCAGGTGGCGTCCGTGCTGACCAGCGAGTTCCCTGACACCCCAAGGACCGCTTGGGGAGGTCATAAGTTTTGGTTATGTGGCCATAAACGGACACCGGGTGCCGAGTTAGGTTTACCTTCGTTTAGGGTTCCCTTTGATCCACCTTGCCGTCGCTCGAAGGGAACCTCTGCCATGCCTCGCCCTCTGCGGGTAGCAATCGTCGGTGCCGGCCCCGCCGGTATCTACGCCGCCGACGCGCTGCTGAAGTCCGAGGCAGCCGTCGAGCCCGGTGTGTCCATCGACCTCTTCGAACGGATGCCGGCGCCCTTCGGCCTGATCCGGTACGGCGTCGCCCCCGACCACCCCCGGATCAAGGGCATCATCACCGCCCTCCACCAGGTGCTCGACAAGCCGCAGGTGCGCCTCTTCGGGAACGTCGACTACCCGAACGACATCAGCCTCGACGAGCTGCAGTCCTTCTACGACGCCGTGATCTTCTCCACCGGTGCCACGGCCGACCGCGCGCTGACCATCCCGGGCGTCGACCTCGACGGTTCCTACGGCGCCGCCGACTTCGTTTCCTGGTACGACGGCCACCCGGACGTCCCGCGCACCTGGCCGCTGGAGGCCGAGAAGGTCGCCGTGCTCGGTGTCGGCAACGTCGCCCTCGACGTCGCGCGCATCCTGGCGAAGACGGCCGACGAGCTGCTGCCGACCGAAATCCCGGCGAACGTCTACGACGGCCTCAAGGCGAACAAGGCCCTGGAGGTCCACGTCTTCGGCCGCCGGGGTCCGGCGCAGGCCAAGTTCAGCCCCATGGAGCTCCGGGAGCTGGACCACTCGCCCAACATCGAGGTCATCGTCAACCCCGAGGACATCGACTACGACGACGGCTCCATAGCCACCCGCCGCGGCAACAAGCAGGCCGACATGGTCGCCAAGACCCTGGAGAACTGGGCGATCCGCGACATCGGCGAGCGCCCGCACAAGCTGTTCCTGCACTTCTTCGAGTCGCCCACCGAGATCCTCGGCGAGGACGGCAAGGTCGTCGGACTGCGCACCGAGCGCACCGAGCTGGACGGCACCGGCAACGTCAAGGGCACGGGCGACTTCACCGACTGGGACGTCCAGTCCGTCTACCGGGCCGTCGGCTACCTCTCCGACGAGCTGCCCAAGCTCCCCTGGGACGTGGAGTCCGGCACGGTCCCGGACGAGGGCGGCCGCGTGATCGAAGCCGGTGCCCACCTGCAGTCGACGTACGTCACCGGGTGGATCCGGCGCGGTCCGGTCGGCCTGATCGGCCACACCAAGGGTGACGCGAACGAGACGGTGGCGAACCTGCTCGCCGACCACGCGGAGGGCCGCCTGAGCGAACCGGCCGCCCCGGCTCCGGAGGCCGTCGAAGCCTTCCTCGTCGAGCGCAGCGTCCGCTACACCACCTGGGAGGGCTGGTACCGGCTGGACGCGGCCGAGAAGGCCCTCGGCGAGCCCCAGGGCCGCGAGCGCGTGAAGATCGTCGAGCGCGAGGGCATGCTCGACGCGAGCGGAGCGTAGTGCGAGGGGCCGGGACCCGGACGGGGTCCCGGCCCTCCGTACGTCCTGCGGCGCGATCGGCGGCACTCGCGGTATCGCGATGTCCCCGGCCCGTCGGGGGCGGCGAACGCCGCCGTCCGCGTGCTCGAGCGGGGTCGGCTGGCACCGGGCATCGCTTCCGTCGCGCTGAGCGTGTGGTCGGTCCGCGTCCACGGGGTCGAACGCCCGTGGAGACCGTGGGAGGCCGAGTTCACCTGCCCGTGCTGTGGCGAAGGCTGGGCCCGGGACGAGCTGCAAGGGGCTCTGTCCGTGCTGCCGCCCAAGGCCGCCGCCGAACTGCGGGTGCAGGTCGAATGCCTGGACGAGGTGCTGCTCGGGCGAACGCACCACGATCCCGCGGCGGATCCGGAGCTGGCGTGGTGGCATCGCCGGTGCTGACCGTGCCCGCGCCGCCGGCGGGATCGACCGGGACGTCCCGGTCGGCTTCGCTTCGATCCGTGCCCACCAGGAGCGGCCGGTGCCCGCGAGGTCCCGTCACAGGCCCCGTTCCCGCTCCAGCACGCCCCGTACGAAAGCCGCCTGCCCGGCGTGCTGGAGGTCGTCCCCCAACACGCTGACCAGGCGTACCCCGAGGGTGACCGGCGGGTCCCAGCGTTCGTCGACCACCCGGTCCAGCTCGGTGGCGGCGAGCCCGTGCACGAAGCGGGCGGTCCGCTCGTGCACCGCGTCGAAGTACCCCAGCAGCAGCTCGCCCGAGTCGACCCGCACGGTGTAGACGTCCTGCGGCGAGTGCCCGTACCCGGTCGACCCGGCGGGCAGCGGCAGTGCGAACCGGTCCGACCAGCCGCCGGAGTCCCAGATCTGCTCGGTGCCGGCCGCGTCCGCGATGTGGTCGTCCTGGATCCGGGTCAGGTGCCAGATGAGCCAGGTGACCGAGTTCGCCGCCGGATCCACGCGTGCGTTGAGCAGCTCCGGCGGGACCCCTTCCACGACCTCGTGCACGATCTCCCGGATGCGTCCGAAACCGTCGGCGATGACGTCCGTAGCCTTCATGCACCCACCATGCAAGGCCCGGGGGCCCGACCCCCGCGAGCGACACGCGGAGGCCGGACCCCCGGGCCGGCGGGTCGGGTGACGGGACGGACGGTCGGTCAGCGGGTGGCGTCGGCCTTCTCGGCCTGCTCCGTCTTCTCCGTCGTCGGCGCGGGCCGGTCGGCGGCCGCCGCCACGGTGCCCTGCCCGCTGCGCAGGCCGATCCAGCTGATCAGCGCGACCAGCGCGAAGGCCACCGCCCCGATCCCGAAGGTGAGGGTGAACCCGGACTCGGCGGGCAGCGGGGGGACCCCCGCCGGCAGGTGCTCGATGGTCTTGGAGGCCAGGATCGTGGTGACGACGGCGCTGCCGATCGCACTGCCCGTGGAGCGGGAGATCGAGTTGATGCCGTTGGCGATGCCGCTCTGGTGGTGCGGGACGCTGGACATGATCACGGCGGGCATGGCGGCGTAGCCGAAGCTGACGGCCGCACCGACGACGAGCCCGGCGCCGATCACCGAGAGACTGTGCTGGTGGTCCAGGACCAGCCAGGCGAAGCCGGCCGCGCCGAGGGCCGCGGCCAGGGCCAGCGCCGTACGCGGACCCCGGTGGCGCACGATCTGGCCGCCCACGGGCGAGGCGAGCAGCGAGACGATGGCGCCGGGCAGCAGGAACTGCACGGAGGCGCGCAGGATGGACGCGTCGAAGCCGTAGCCGGTGAGGGCCTCGGGCATCTGGACGAGGTACGAGACGCCCAGGAAGTTCGCGAACATGCCGAAGCCGACGAGGACGCCGGCCAGGTTGGCCATGAGCACGGGGCGGTGGACGAACATCTTCATGTCGACGAGCGGCTCGCGCACCTTGCGCTCGACGAGCACCCAGACGGCGGCCATGACGGCGGCGCCGGCGAAGCTGCCCAGCGTGCGGGCGGAGCCCCAGCCCCACTCGTGGCCCTGGGAGATCGGCAGCAGGAGCAGCAGCAGCGCGATGCCGAGGGTCAGTGCGCCGAGGAAGTCGGTGCGCCCGCCGGTCTTGTGGCGGGTCGCGGGGACCAGGAACACCACCGCGAGCAGGGCGAGGAGCGCGAAGCCGGTCGCCATCCAGAAGGCGTTGCGGTAGTCCGCGCCGGAGCCGGAGGTGAGCAGTCCGGTCGCGACGAGCGCGAGCCCGCTGCCGAACGCGAGCGTGCCGCTGACCAGGGCCATCGCGCCCGGCAGCTTCTGCGGTCGGACCTCTTCGCGCAGGACCGAAAGGGCCAGCGGGAAGATCGCGGTGGCGGCTCCCTGGAGCACCCGGCCCAGGATCAGCAGCGGCAGCGAGGTCGCCAGTGCGGCGATCACGGAGCCGGCGACCATGACGCCGAGCACGGCGACCAGGGTGGGCTTCTTGCCGTGCTGGTCACCGAAGCGGCCCAGCAGCGGGGTGAAGACGGCGGCCGACAGCAGGGTGGCGGTGGTCACCCAGCTCACGTTGGCCGTGGTGGTGCCGAGGTCCTGGCGGATGAGGCCGAGGATCGGGACCGGCAGGGTCTGCATCATCGACACGACCATGGCGGCCAGGCTCAGGGCGAAGACGATGACCGTCTCGTTCCGGTGCCCGGAGGCCGGGGCGGCGGGGGAGGGGGTGCTCATGGCTGGGGTGAACCTTCTTCGTGTTTCGGAGCTGAAGAGCTTCGGAACGCAGATGTTTGACCTTCTCAAGTAACTCGACCGACGGTAGACGTCGATAGTTAAGGTGGTCAAGTAAACAATTGATAATGTGAAGCATCCTGAGTACGCTCCAGGTATGAGCGACACCGCCACGCAGACCCCCACCAAGCTCCAGCTGCTGGAGCTGCTCGCCGCGATCGGCACCGCCCAATGGCGCGAGTTCGCGGCCGCCGCGGCCCAGCACGGCCTGACCTCCACCCAGGCCCGGGTCCTCGCCCAGCTCGACGGCCCCGTGCCCATGCGCGGCCTCGCCACCCTGCTGGTGTGCGACGCCTCCAACGTGACCGGCATCGTCGACCGGCTGGAGGCCCGCGAGCTGGTGCGCCGGGAGCCGGACCCCGCCGACCGCCGCGTCAAGAACGTCGTCGCGACGGATGCGGGTCGCGAGGTCATCCGCCGCGTGCGCGAGGAGATGCAGGCCATGCACGGGGCTCTGGACACCCTCGACGAGGCCGAGAGCGCGACGCTCTACGCCCTGCTGGGCCGCCTGCGCCCCTCGATGGAGAAGGGCGCCTGAAGTAGCCTCGGCCTCCATGAGTACTTTGCAGACGATCAACGACGTGTCCGTGCTGATGTGCGAGGCGGAGGGCGAGGTCATCGCCGGTGAACGCGAGGCACTCGACTGCATCGGCGACGCCGGCTACCAGGGTGCCCAGTGGGTCGTCATCCCCGCCGGGCGGTTCGACGACGCGTTCTTCCGGCTGAGCACCCGCGTCGCCGGCGCGATCATCCAGAAGTTCGTCCAGTACCGGGTCGGCATCGTCGTCCTGGGCGACATCTCGCGCCACACGGAGGCCAGTCCGGCGCTGCGCGACTTCGTCCGCGAGTGCAACCGCGGGACGCAGGCGTGGTTCCTCGCCGACGCCGCCGAGCTGGGCGAGCGGCTGGCCGGGCCGGCGGCGTGAGCGGAGCCGGCGCGCTGTGCGTCCTGCGGGCGGCCGACCGGACCGCCACGGTCTGGAAGAACGGCGGGGGAGTCACCCGGGAGATCGCGGCCTGGCCCGACGGCGCGGACATGGACGGTTTCGGCTGGCGCGCGAGCCTGGCCGAGGTCGCCGCCGACGGCCCGTTCTCGGCCTTCCCCGGCATCGGGCGCACCCTGACCCTCGCCGAGGGCGCGGGCATGGACCTCACGGTGGCGGGCGTACGCCGACTCGTGGACGAGCGGTTCGCGCCGCAGGACTTCCCCGGGGACGAGCCGACCGACTGCCGGCTGCTCCGCGGCCCGGTCGTGAACTTCAACGTGATGTACCGCAGGGGCGTGGTGGAGGCGCAGACCGCCGTCGTACGGGGCGCGCTCGCCCCCGCGGTCCCGCCGGGCGGGACGCTGCTGGTGGTCGCGCTGGAGGGGTCGGCGGTAGTCGAACGGGCCGGTGACCGCGCGGAGCTGCTGCCGTACGATGCGGCCCTGTTGACGGGGCCGCTCGACTGCCGGGTCCGTACGGACGGGCGCGCGGCCGTCGTACGGTTCACCACGGCCGCGGCCGAGGGCCGGGCCCCGGCCTAGCGGGTGCGGGTGCCCAGCTTGATCCACTTAGCGATGCTGGGGACGCCCTTGGCGTCCAGCAGGAAGAGCATGTAGTAGCCGGGCGGGGCGTCGGCCGCGCTCGGCGGTGTGCGCAGGCCGATCGTGGAGCCGTGGACGCCGGTGATCCGCAGGTCCAGGTGGCGCTGGCTGGTGTTCACCGAGTGGGTGACGGTCGTCGGCGCCAGCAGCACGGCCCGCGTGACGTCCTTCGCCGTCGAGCTCGTGACCTGGAAGGCCGTGTCGTGGCCGAGGTCGCCCGTCGGGGCCCGGTCGAGCGCCGGCCGGGCGCCCCGGTGCAGGTAGGCGGGCTCGTAGAGCTCGATGCTGCCGTCCATCCCGTCCTTGATGTCGGGGTCGTTGGCGATCTGCTGGAGCTCGTCCCCGGTGACCATCATCCGGCCGTCCGGCAGGACCAGGGCGTTGGAGTGGTAGCCGCGGGGCAGTCGTTGGGCCGGACCCAGCTTCCAGTGGCCGCGCGCGTCGCGCAGTTCGATCTGCCGGTACTTCAGGTCGGCCTTCGGGTTGAAGGGCCCGTTGCCGTAGTCGCGGGTGTCCAGGGCGCCGTTCACCGTGAGCAGGGTCCCGTCGGGCAGGATCAGGGTCCCGTCCTGGGTGCGGCCGAAGGCCCTCGGTTCCTCGATGCTCCAGCGGCCGCCGGACAGCCGGTACGTGAGCGGGTCGCGCGGGTCGCCGCCGAGCACCAGGACGGAGTCCGGGCCCCGGAAGCCGGCCGGCAGCGGCACGGCCGAACCGTAGCCCCGGAAGTCGGCGGGCCGTCGGGGCAGGTCGGTGCGGGTGTCCTCGACCGGGTCGAAGAGCCACTGTTGGTCGGCGTCGCGGCCGAGCCCGTAGATCTTCCCGTCCCGCAGCGAGAAGAGGTGCGGATAGTCGTTGCGGAAGGGGGCCCGTGACCGGAGCCGCTCCGCGGGGACGTTCGCCGGGATGTCGTACGAACGCCAGGGCACGGGCCGCCCGAGCGCGGGGAAGCGCTCCACCACCGGAGTGGGCGTGCCCGTACCGCGTTCGGACTGGCCGGACATGATGATCTGCCGGCCGTCCGGCCCGGTCACCACCGAGGGGTACCAGCGGCCCACGGACATGTCGCGGTTGCGGAACCACTTCTCGGTCCACGGGTCGAACACGAAGGACAGCTTGGCGCCGCTGCCGCCCTTCCCGCCGACGTTTCCGCCGAACACCCCCACCATCCCGTTGGGGAGGTAGGAGTGACCGGCGCAGAAGAACGGCGCCGGGCGCGGGGCGTAGGCACCGTCGGGCATCAGTACCACCGGTGGCGGCACGTTCGTGAAGGCCTTGGCCCCGGTCCCCCTCGCGGGGTCCCAGAGGTAGGCGCGGCCCGCGTTGGTCCGGCCGACCGTGTTGGTGGGCCCGGTCTCCTTGGTGGGGTCGGCTTCCACGCGTTCGAAGGAGAAGAGCAGCACCTTGCCCGTCGGCAGCTGGGCCACGTGGACGCCGAAATCGGGCGAGGGGAAGAACTGGGTGAACCGGCCGAACCGGGCCGCGTCGAACGTCGCGTTGACCTTGCGCTGGGACTCCTCCAGGGAGGCCAGGCTCGACGTGCGCTTCGACTGCGGATAGCCCTGATTTCCCTGGGCCGCCTCGCGCAGCCGCGCGTGCGCGCGGGCGTGCTCCTCGCCGAGCACCCCGGCCTCGTCGCCCGCGTGGTGGGCCGCGGCGAAGGCCGGGGCGGCTGCGGTCAGGGCGATGGCCAGGGCGGTGGCGAGCGCCAGCGCGGACATGGCGGTGGGACGCGGTCGTGGTGCGCGGGACGGGCGTGGTGCGCGGGACATGGGACTCCTCACCGCAGGAGGGCCCGGCGCCCCGGCCGGCTCCAGAACCCGCTGATTGCCTCAAGGACCTCGCCGATCTTAGGAAGAACCGCAACGATTGACCGGTGCGACTCGGCGCTGCGCGCCACCTGGGGCCATCCGGCGCAGGGGTTTGAGTAGATTTATCGTTTCTGCGGTGACGGTCCTCGGCCATCGAGGTGAGACCGCGTGCCCGTCGGCCGGCCGGGGCCGCCGCCGACCGCTATTCATGGCGACGTGATCAAGTCCCTCCGCACCGGATTCACCGCAGCCGCCGTGACCGCGACGTTCATCGCGCTCACCCCCGCCGCCGGGGCCTCGTCCTCGGCGCCCTCCGCCCCCACCGACCAGGTCACCGTGGACGTCGCCTCCGTGAACGGATCGGGCTGCCGTCCAGGCAGTGCCGCCGTCTCCGTGTCCCCGGACAACTCGGCCTTCACCGTCACCTACAGCGAATACCTGGCTCAGGCCGGCGGCGGCGTCTCCGCCGTCGAGGGCCGCAAGAACTGCCTCCTCTCCCTCGACGTCCACGTCCCCCAGGGGTACACCTACGCCGTGGCCAAGGTCGACTACCGCGGCTTCGGCAGCCTCGCACCGGGCGCGGTCGGCACGCAGAAGGCCAGCTACTACTTCCAGGGCATGAGCCAGACCGCGTACCGGACCCACAAGTTCAACGGCGAGCTCGTCGACAACTGGCAGGCGACCGACACCACCGGCGTCGAGGCCCTGGTCTTCGCGCCCTGCGGTGAGCAGCGCAACTTCAACATCAACACCGAGCTGCGCGCCGAGGTGGGCACCTCGGACCCGGCGCACACCAGCTTCATGGCGCTCGACTCGACGGACGGCAGCATCAACAGCGTGTACCACTTCTCCTGGAAGAAGTGCCCGGCCCGGCGCTGATCCGGGAACGCCCGCTCCCCGTTCGCAGGGGCCCTCCGTCCCGCGGGCCCCTGCGACGTGTCCGGTGCCGGTCCGGTGCCGGCTCAAGCCGAAGCGCGCCGCACCAGTGCCGTGGCGGTGATCACCGGATCGGGCGCGGTCAGCCGCCCGTCCGGACCGCCGTTCAGGCGGCGCATCAGCAGCCGTGCCATCAGACGGCCCATGCCCTCGATGTCCTGGCGCACGGTCGTCAGCGGCGGGTCGGCGCTCTCGGCCACCGGTTCGGCGTCGTCGAAGCCGACCAGCGCCACGTCCCCGGGCACCGTCCGGCCGCTCTCCCGCAGCACGCGCAGGGCGCCGGTCGCCATCAGGTCGTTCCCGGCGAAGACGGCGTCGATACCGGCGTCCCGGTCCAGCAGTTCCGTCATCGCGCGGGCCCCGCCCGCCGGGGTGAAGTCCCCTTCGGCGAACAGCTCCGGGCCGGCGGCCGCCAGTGCGTCCCGGTAGCCGCTCAGTCGGTCGGCGGCCGAGGTCTGGTCGAGCGGGCCGGCGATGTGCGCGATCCGCCTCCGGCCCTGCGCCAGCAGGTAGCGCACGGCCTCCCGCGCGCCCCCGCGGTTGTCGGCGTCGACGTAGACCACGCCCTCGCCGTCGTCCTCCCCGGTCCCGGTGGTCCAGCCGGGCCGGCCGCCGTAGACCGTGGGCATGCCGATGCGGCGGGTGATGGCGGGCAGCGGGTCGTCGGTGTGCAGGGAGAAGGCCAGGGCCCCGTCGACGTGGCCACCGGCCAGGTAGCGCTCGATCCGGTCGTAGTCGCCGCGGTCCTCGACCAGGAGGAGGACGAGCTGTGCGTCGTGCGCGGTCAACTCCTTGGCGATGCCGCGGACCTGGCGCGAGAAGAAGGGGTCCGAGAAGATCCGGACCTCCGGCTCGGCGATGATCACCGCGACGGCCCCGGTGCGCCGGGTGACCAGGGTGCGGGCCGCGTGGTTGGGGACGTACCCGAGCACGCGGATCGCGGTGCGCACCCGGTCCACCAGATGTGCGCGGACCCCGTCGCCGCCGTTGACCACGCGGGACGCGGTGGCCCGGGACACCCCGGCGTGCGCCGCGACGGCCTCCAGGGTGGGGCGGCTGTCGGGACGCGGCTCGGTCACGGATGCTCCTCCACGGTGTCCACGGGCGGTGGTCTCGACGGGCAGGTTAACCGGTGACCGCCCCCGGTCGCTGCCCCGCAGTCGGGTTACGGCCGCGCGGCGGCCCGCTCCAGCAGCCCCCGCAGGACGCCCTGTTCCTCCGGGGTGAGGCCGGACAGCGGCGAGTCCACGGCGAGCAGCGCGAGGAGGCGCTCGCGCAGCGCGATCCCCCCGGCGGTGAGGACGAGCTGCTTCGCGCGGCGGTCGGTGGGGTGCGGATGGCGCTCGATCAGGCTCTGCTTCTCCAGCTTGTCGACGACGAAGGTGGTGTTGGAGGGCTCGCAGCTCATGCGTTCGGCGAGCTCCCGCATGGTCATCGGCCCGCTCATCTCCCGCAGCGCGGTCGCCTGCGACGCGGTGAGGCCCAGGGCCGCGGCGCGCTCGCGCACGTGCTCGGAGATCCGCTGGGCCAGTCCGTTCACCAGGCCGCACAGCTGTCGCTCGGCGATGGCCTGAAGCTCCGGGGGCGTCGTCATGCCATCACCCTAGCAAGTCCGTGAAGCCGAAATATTTACAGCTTGAATGATTCGAACTTGATGCTTATGGTGATCGTCGCCGCGGCGGACCGCGGCGACCTGATGGCAACTCACGGGAGATGACCCATGGCTGACATGACGATGGCTCAGGGCGAGCGACTGCGCCGTCCGGCGGGAATCCGCTCGATACGGCTGGGCGACACCACGGTGTCCTACGTGCCGGACGGCGACGTACGGCTCCGGCCGCTGTCGCTGCTCCAGGACAGCACCGACGAGGTGTGGGCCGCGCATCCGCAGTACCTGGACCCCGCGGGCCACCTGGTGGGGAGCGTCGGCGGACTGCTCGTGGAGCACGGCGGCCGCGCCCTGCTGATCGACGCGGGCTTCGGCCCGCAGTCGCACGAGGCCCCGGAGGGCCCGCTCGCCACGATCCGGGGCGGCGCGCTCGTGCGCAGCTTGGCCGAACTCGGTCGCAGCCCCGAGGACGTGGCGGCAGTGGCCTTCACCCACCTCCACGCGGACCACCTGGGCTGGGCCTGCCACCCCGCGCCCGGCGCTGACCGGCCGGTGTTCGCCCACGCCGAGTACCTGGTGTCCGAGCCCGAATGGGAGCGGCGCGACCTCCTTGAGGCCCAGGGCATGGCCGAGCAGGTCGCGGCCCTGGCACCGCGCGTACGTACGATCACGGACGGTCAGGAGGTCTTCCCCGGCGTGCGCGTACGGATCACCCCCGGCCACACCGTCGGACACGCCGAGTACGTCATCAGCGGCGGCGGGCGCCGCCTGATCGCCTTCGGGGACGCCGTGCACTCGCCCCTCCAGATCGACCACCCCGCATGGTCCTCGGGCTTCGACCACGACGGCGCCCGCACCGCCGGCCACCGCCGGCGCCTCGTCGCCGAGCTGGCGGAGCCCGGCACCATCGGCTTCGGCGTCCACTTCGCCGACGTGGTGTTCGGACACGTCGTGCAGGACGGGGACGGCCCGGCCTGGCGTCCCCTGGACGCGTGACCCGCAGGTCAGGGGGCGGTCAGAACTCGGGGACGAAGGGGAGGTAGTCCGTTTCGGGCCCGGAGGGGATCACCACGTAACTGCTCTCGGGGAGTTCGTTCCACACGCCGGGCAGGTCTCCGAGCGGTTCGGACACCACGAGGCGGGTCTCGTCCGAGACCTCCCTCAGGTAGGGCACCTCCGGGTGCAGGTGCCGGACGGTCTCGGCCCGGGAACTGTAGAAGAGCGAGCGGGACCTTCCCTGGCTGGAGTAGCGGAAGGCCCACACGTGCACGCCGTCACTCACCGCCACCGTCATCTGGAGCGGTTCCGGTACGCCGTGCTCCTTGCCGAGGCGCTCCACGAACCCCGCCATCCTGGCCACCGCACCCGGGGCGTCCTGGTCGAGACCGAAAGTGACCGCCAGGTAGAACATCACCTCGGAATCGGTGGACCCCTCGATGGACGGGAAGAGCGCCGGGTCGACGGCCATGCACAGGTCGCGCTGGAGCCGGTGGAAGTCCGCGATCGCGCCGTTGTGCATCCACAGCCAGCGTCCGTGGCGGAAGGGGTGACAGTTGGACTGCTGGACGGCCGACCCCGTCGAGGCCCGGACGTGCGCGAAGAACAGCGGCGAACGGACGTGCGCGGCGAGCTCCTGCAGGTTGCGGCTGTTCCAGGCCGGGCCGACGTCCCGGAAGACCGCCGGGGTGCCGTTGCCGTCCGCGCTGTACCAGCCGATGCCGAAACCGTCGCCGTTGGTCGGTTCGGCGCCCATCTTGGCCCGCAGGCTCTGGTTGATCAGGGAGTGCTCGGGGCGGTAGAGCACGGTGTCGAGGAGCATGGGCGAACCCGAGTAGGCGAGCCAGCGACACATGCGCACCATCCCCTTCGCGACCTGCTCCGAGCCTAACCCCGCTCACGTCGGGGTTCTCGCGGGACGGGCCGTCCGCGGCGGCCGCGGGTCACGAGAAGAGCCAGCGCGTCTGGCTGTAGCCGCCCTTGCCGAAACCGAAGGCGGTGCCTGGGCGGACCGCGTAGACCACGGCCTCGCCCGCGTCGGGATTCACGAACACGCCGTCCCCGACCTCGAAATGCCACTCGGCGCCGTACTTGGCCTCCCAGGCGGCGGCGAGCCGGCGCAGCCGGTCGGGATCCGTGACCCGGGCCGCCTCACCCTCGACGACCAGGTCGAATCCCTCGTGGAGGGTATTGGTCCCGGTGGTGAGGACGACGTGCGGGTTGGCGCGGAGGTTCTTGGCCTTGCGCTCCTGGGGCCCGGTGCAGAAGTGCAGCGCGCCGTCCGCCCAGACCCCGATCAGCGGGGTGACGTGCGGCCGTGCGTCGGGGCGTACGGTCGTCAGCCAGTACAGTTCCGCCGCGGCCAGTCGGGTGACGGCTTCCCGCCAGGGCACGGCCGTCGCCCGCTCGTCGCTGTACCGCGCGTCCAGCTCGGCGCGGGGTTCCTCGTCGGGCACGGTCGTCCTCCTGGTGCGGCCTCCGGCTGCGGTCGTTCACCAGCCTGTCCCGGGGCGCGCCGGCCGTCCACCGGAGGCCGCGCCCCACCCCGCTCCCGAGCGCGCCCGGCTCCCGGCGGTCCGGTACGGAGGCCCCCCCACCATCCGTCCTGGCCGTCCGCCCACGGCCGTCACCGCCATCGGTATACCGTGCGATCTCCTGGAAGGAGTCGGCATGGCTGAGCATCAGGGTCCGGACTGGGCGAGAGGCCTCCTGGCCGTAGGTCTGTTGCTGTTGATCGTGGGATTCTTCGTCGGCTTGTGGCTGTCCGTGGTGGGCGGGCTGATGATCCTGTTCGTCGGCGCAGCCACGGCCAGCCAACGGCGCGCGAGCGGCCGGCCGCCGGAGACGCTCCTGCGGCCCGGTGACAGGCCGTGGCGCAAGGGGGAGGAGGACGGCCGCTGACGGCCCTTGGACGTGCAGCCTCACCATCACCGACGCGTCGATCCCCACGGAGCGCACGGGAGCTGCCCACCGATGCGGGAGCGAGCCCGTGGGTGGACGACGAACTGTTCGATGGCTCCCCCCGACGCCCTGTCCGACGGTCAGTCATGATGCCGGGCCCGTCACCGCTGCTGCCGGCGGGTGCGGGTAGTTCGAGGGGACGGGGCCGGAGGACCTTCCGTGCAGCCGACAGACCGAGCGCGATACTTGTGCCCCGGTGGGCAACCGGACCGAGGCGTCGTCGATGCGGGCCGTCCGGAGCGGCGCAAGCGCAGCACCTCGTGTGGTTCGGTCAGGAGGCGTGGCCGGTCAGCGTTTCGTACGGTCCTTCATCGGTGATCGAGCAGCTCCCCGAGGCGATCGACAGCCTGCGGTCGGACCGTTCCGCCGAGATCGACTTCTACGGGCAGGGGATCGAGCGACGCCTGACCTTCGTGCCGGCGGGGGACACCACGGAGAGCCGGTGCAGCTCGGGCACCGCAAGGCGTCCGGATCCGGACGGGACGTCCTGTCGCGTACGGCAGCGCCGGACCTGTTGACCGGCTTGGCCGGTGACGTCGGGGCCGCGCTGCGACGGGCTGCTCCCGAGCTTGCGGTGCGCACGCCATTCGGGACGTGGCGGGCGAGACGGACAGTCGCCGGTGTGCCGTCCCCGCGGAGTCCGCGGGGACGGCGCCGCCGCGCATCAATGGCCGAAGTCGAACCAGTTGACGTTCACGAAGTCGGCCGGCTGGCCGCTGGCGAAGGTCAGGTAGACGTCGTGCGTGCCCGTGACCGCGGTGATGTTCGCCGGCACCGTGCGCCAACTCTGCCAGCCGCCGGTGGAGGCGATCGAGAAGCTGCCGACCGGGGCCGAGGCCGGGTCGTCGAGCCGCACCTCGACCAGTCCGCTGACCCCGCCGGCCGCACCGCTGGCCACGCGCCCGTAGAACTGCTTGGCCGGGGTGGAGCCGAAGTCGACGCCCCGGAACAGTGCCCAGTCGCCGTTCCCGATCGCCGCGAGGTCCTGGCCGCCTCCGCTGTCCGTGCTGCTCTCCTTGATCATGCCCGACTGGCCGTCGTACGACTCGGCCTGGATCGCCGAGTACGCGTCGCGCTGACCGGGCGGCGTGGTGGGCGGTGTCGTCGGGGGAGTGGTGGGCGGGGTGGTGGGAGGCGTGGTGCCGCCGGTGGAGCGCAGGACGGACACGTAGTCCACGACCATCGCGTGTCCGGGCTGGGTACCCGAATCGGGGCCGCCGCCGAAGGCGTCCGGGAAGCCGCCGCCCATGGCGACGTTCAGGATGATGAAGTAGCCGTGGTTCGTGGCGTTGGTCCAGGTTGCCGCGTCGACCTGATTGGCCCGTACCGTATGGAAGTTGAACTCGTCGACGTAGAAGCGCATCTCCTCGACCGCCGTCGAGCGGTCCCACTCGACGGCGTACGTGTGGAAGCCGGCCTGGCAACTGGAGCCGGGGCAGACGCGCTGGCCGCCGATTCCGGACGTCTCGTTGCAGGGGCCGCCCGGACTCGTGCCGCAATGCAGGGTGGCCCAGACGTTGTTGAGGCCCTGGACGTTCTCCAGGATGTCGATCTCGCCGATGCCCGGCCAGTTCCACCAGTTGCCGCGGTAGGGGGCACCGAGCATCCAGAAGGCCGGCCAGTAGCCCTTGGCGGCCGGGCCCGTCACGTTCGGCATCTGGATGCGGGCCTCCGACCGGAGCTTGCCGCCCGCCGGGGGCTCGAAGTCGGCCCGCCGGGTCTCGACGCGGCCGGACGTCCAGTTGCCGGCGGCGTCCCGGCGCGGGGTGATGCGCAGGTTGCCCGTGCCGTCCAGGGAGACGTTGGCGGGGTCGGCGGTCATCGTCTCGATCTCGCCGGTTCCGAAGTTGGCGGGTCCGCCGGGGTAGGAGGTGCCGGTGGTGTACTGCCAGTCGGCCGTGTTCACCCCGGATCCCGCGGGTCCGTCGAAGTCGTCGAGGAACACCCGGGACCAGCCGGCCGGTGCGGGGGGAGCCGCGGCGTTCGCGGGTAGGACCACGGCCGCGGCGGCCGCCGCGACCACGGCGATCGTGCTGAGCGCGGCTAAGACGGCCCGCCGGGCCGTCGGCCGCTTCCTGCCGGATATCTCGTGCATGGGTGCCCTCTCAGAAGCGCGTCGAAGCGCGGTGCGGGGGGAAGGGTCAGTGGGTCGGGCGCCTTGAGAGCGCTCTCAAGCGGTGCCGCTGGACACTGTCCTCCGCGCCCTCACGGGCCGTCAAGAGATTGAACCGGCACGGCATTTGCGGGCAGGGCGAGTTCAATCAGTGAACGCGAGGCAGCCCGGGCCGAGGCGCGGCCGCCGCCGACCGGGGCCCCACCGCCGACCGGGCCGTTCCGCCGCCGGTCGACGGTCGGCGGCGGGACGCTCACCCGTAAGGACCAACTCGCCGTACGTCACACCGGCGGACCGAGCACCTCCTCGGCGCCGGGCAGGTCATGGACGGAGGCCGCCGTCCCGGTCAGCGGCAGCAGGCCGGACAGGGGGCACGGTACGGGCATCTCGTGGTCGACCTCCCACTGCCCGACCGCGGTGCCGGCCGACTTCCCGCCCGCCTTTCCGCCCGCTTTCCCGCCCGCGTGGTCCATGGTGCAGACGGCGTACAGGTTGCCGGCGCAGCCCCGGCACAGCAGCGGCCGGTGGCCGGTCACCACGGCCGGCCCAAAGTGCCGCGCACGGCGCACTCTTGTAGCGTCGGTCGCGACAGGGCTCCCGGTGATCCCACCGGAGTCCGCAGGCCGGTTCGCTCACGCGGAACACGTCCCGTCGGCGCGCCGAGCCACCCGTGTGCCGCCCGCGCCGGAGTCGAGCCGGTCCGCCCCTCGCGATGCGACCGGGCGCACGCGCAGCCCCCGTGAGAGAGGCCGTGCCGATGTCGAAGGATGTCCCGATAGCGAGCCTGCTGCGTGTCGAGAGGGGCGTCGCCGCCCCTGAGGAACTGGCCGCGATCGCGGTCGTCGTCGCGTGTTACGCCGGGCGGACCTCCGGCGGCGGTGACCCGGCCGCCGGCGCCGGACCCGGCCGCCGGCGCACCGCCGTACCGGCCTCCGGCTGCTGGGCAGGTTGCTGGGCCTGCCGCTGAACCGCTTCCGCCGGCCGCACGCACGGCCGGCGGAAACGGGGACGAGGTGGTCACGCCCGGTGCAGCACCGTCGAGAGGACCTCGCGCAGCGTCGCCGGGGCATCGGCCACGGCTCCCTCCGAGCGCCAGGCCACGAACCCGTCCGGCCGTACGAGCACGGCGCCCTCGGCGCTCATCGCGTGCGCCTCCGTCCAGTCCGAGCGCCCCTCCTGGACCAGATCCACACCCGGCCCGGAGCCGATCGTGTAGGCCTCCAGCCGCACCGACAGCCGCTGCGCCACCTGCTGCGCGGCCGCCTGCCACGGCGTCCCCGCGCCGCTGAGCAGCACGAAGGAACGCTCGTAGAGGTCCAGGGTGGAGATCCGCTCACCCGACCGGGTCACCCACATGTGCGGGGCCCGGGTTCCGGTGTCGCCGACCAGCCGCAGGGTCTCCGGGATGACGGGCCGTGCGGGCTCGCCGCCGACGAGCGCGCCCTTCGGGTAGCAGTAGCCCATGGCGGTGGTGAGGACCCCGCTGCCCGGCCCGCCGCCCATGGTGGGCGGCGGCGCGTACCCCGGGTGGCTGTGTTCCGCCGAACGGGCCGACGCCCGCTCGCTGGTGGCCCTGGCCACCGGCAGCCGCTCGGCCTCGTAGGTGTCGAGCAGCTCGATGCCGGCCGAGCCGTCCAGCACCGCGGAGATCTTCCACGCCAGGTTGTGCGCGTCCTGGATCCCCGTGTTGGACCCGAACGCCCCGGTGGGGGACATCTCGTGGGCCGCGTCCCCGGCCAGGAACACCCGACCGGACGAATACCGCTGCGCCACCCGTTCGGCCGCGTGCCACGGGGCCTTGCCGCCGATCTGCACGTCCAGGTCGGGTACGCCGATCGCGTCGCGGATCTGGTCCACGCACCGCTCGTCGGTGAAGTCCTCCAGGGTTTCGCCCTGCTCCGGGTGCCACGGGGCGTGGAAGACCCACTGCGTCTTGTTGTCCACGGGCAGCAGCGCTCCGTCGGCCCCCGGGCGGATCAGGTAGCAGACGATGAAGCGCAGGTCGCCCAGCACCTCGACGAGCTTCTCCGAGCGGAACGTGACGCTCACGTTGTGGAACAGCTCCCCGTTACCCGTCTGGGGGATCCGCAGCTGCTCCCTGACGGGACTGCGCGGCCCGTCCGCGGCGATCAGGAAGTCGGCGCGCACGGAGATGTGCTCGCCCGTCTCCCGGTCCTTCACCACGGCGTTCACCCCCGTGGCGTCCTGGTCGAAGCTCATCAGCTCGGTGGAGAACCGCACGTCGGCGCCCATGCCGCGGCTCTGTTCGGCCAGTACCGGCTCGACGTTGTTCTGGCTGCACAGACACCAGCCGGTCGGGCTGAACCGGGCCAGGGCCCCGGCCGGATCGATCGACTTGACCAGCCAGTTGTGGTCGCCGTCGGTCAGCGAGCGGGCCTGCAGAATGCCCTGGTTTCCCTCCAGTACGGACGCCGCCCGGCGGATCGCGCGCTCCGCCCCTGCCGTGCGGAACAGCTCCATCGTCCGGGCGTTGATGCCACGGCCCCGCGGGTGCGCGGAGGTACCGGAGTGCTTCTCGACCAGCAGGTGCCTCACTCCGTGGCGGCTCAGGAAAAGCGAGGTGGACAGGCCCACGAGGGAGCCGCCCACGACGAGAACCGGTACGCGAACATCGGCGTTGTCTTCCATCAGCTGCGGGCTCCTGTTTTCTGTGTGGGGGAGTGGAGTCTTTATGCCCGCGATCCGGGATCAGGCCCAGTTGATTCGCCGGTTGTCACCCGCTTGATCCGGACATGTAGCGGTACGTCCCTACCCGGATGACGATGAGCGACAGCGGCTCCCCCTGAGACGCGCCGGCCTGCCGTTGCCCCACCGAGGCGGCCGCCGGCCCGGGCGGACGCCACCGGTGACGGACGAGGGGTCCGTACGCGATGGATCTCCACCCCCTCATGAAGGAGTGAGTAGATGACAACCACCCTGTCCGAACGGGTGTCGCAGTCAGCCTTCGACGGCTCCATGCTCCGGGTCGTCCTGCTGATGGACCTCCACGAGGGGACCCAGCAGCAGTTCTTCGAGGCGTACGAACAGCTCCGCCACGACATCGCGTCGGTTCCGGGCCACATCAGCGACCAGCTGTGCCAGTCCTTCGAGAATCCCTCCCAATGGCTCATCACCAGCGAGTGGGAAAGCGCCCCGCAATACCTCGCATGGGTCAACAGCGACCATCACGCCGAACAGGTGAAGCCGCTCGGCGCGTGCGCCCGCGCCATGCGCCCGCTCAAGTTCACCGTCCTGCGGGAGACCGGCCGCGGCTACGGCCAGGAGGCCCGGCCGGCCACGGCGCGCCTGCAACAGACCCCCCGGTTGGGTGCCGGCATCGTGCGCCACGCCCTCACCTTCACCGTCAAGCCGGGAAGCGAGCAGGACGTCGCGTCCATCCTCTCCAGCTACGCCTCCCCGGCGGCCCGGGTCGACGACCACACCCGCTTGTGCCGCACCTCCCTGTTCATGCACGGCAACCGGGTCGTACGGACGGTGGAGGTCCAGGGCGACCTGATGGCGGCCCTGCGGCACGTCTCCGAGCAGCCCGAGGTGCGCGCCGTCGAGGAGGCCATCAACCCCTACCTCGAACAGGACCGGAACCTGAACGACCCGGAGTCCGCGCGCATGTTCTTCATGCGCGCGGCGCTCCCGGCGGTCCACCACATCGCCGCACCCGAGCCCGAGTCCGCCGAGGTCCAGCGGCACGCGCTCTTCTACCCGGCCAAGCCCGGCTGCGGCGTCGCGCTCGCCAAGTTCCTGGCCCGCCAGGACGAGGCGGCCGCACGCCATCCGGGCAGCCCCGTTCGGAGCAGCAGCATCTTCCAGCGTGACGACATCGTCGTCCGGCTCATCGACGTCCGCGGCCCGCTCGACGCCGAGCCCGACACCACCTTCGGCGTCTCGGGACCGCGCAAGGCGGCGGTGCTCGACCGGCTGACGGCCCGGGCCGGCAGGCGGATCCGCACCGCCGGCCACACCATGAACCTGATCACGGACCGCCGGGCACCCGCCGATTCCTGATCCTCCCCGGCCGTCCGGCCCACCCCCCCGTTCCACCCCCGATCCCGACCCATCCGCACCCAGGCTCTCCCCACACGCAGGAGGAACCCGCCATGACCCAACAGCGCCCACGCATCGTGGACCTCAGCGAGACGCCCCCCAACCGCCGGCGCGGCGGAGACCTCAGGGCGGTGCTCACCCCGACCTCCGTGGGTTCCACCAGCGGCTTCATGGGCCTGGCGATCATGGCCCCCGGGGAGTCGATCGCGGAGCACTACCACCCGTACTCCGAGGAGTTCGTGTACGTGGTCAGCGGCCGCCTCGAGGTCGACCTCGACGGCGAGGCCCACCCGCTGCGCACCGACCAGGGACTCCTGGTCCCGCTCAACACGCGCCACCGCTTCCGGAACGTCGGGGACACCGAGGCCCGCATGGTCTTCCACCTCGGCCCGCTGGCCCCGCGCCCCGAACTCGGCCACGTGGACACCGAGCAGGCCCCGCACCCGGAGAGCACCGCGTGGGAGCAGCCGCCGGACCGCACGGGAGCGGTCTCGTGACCCGCCGGCGGGTGGCCGTCACCGGAGTCGGTGTCGTCGCGCCCGGCGGGATCGGCGTCCGCGACTTCTGGGACCTGCTCTCCAACGGCCGTACGGCGACGCGCGGGATCAGCCTCTTCGACCCGGCCGGGTTCCGTTCCCGGATAGCCGCCGAGGTCGACTTCGACCCCGCCGCGCACGGCCTCGAACCGGGCGAGGCGGACCGGGCGGACCGCTACATCCAGTTCGCCCTGGTGGCCGCCCGGGAGGCGGTGAAGGACGCGGGGCTCGACCTCACCACGGACGAGGCCTGGCGGACCGGGGTCTCCCTCGGCACGGCCGTCGGCGGCACCACCCGGCTGGAGCACGACTACGTGGCCGTCAGCCAGTCCGGCTCCTGGTGGGACGTGGACCACAAGCGGGCCGGCCCGTTCCTGCACCGGGCGTTCACCCCCGCCACCCTCGCCTCCGCCGTGGCGGAGCAGACGGGTGCGCGGGGCCCGGTCCAGACGGTCTCCACCGGCTGCACCTCGGGACTCGACGCCATCGGGTACGCCGTGCACTCCATCGCGGAGGGCCGGATGGACGTGTGCATCGCGGGCGCGTCCGACTCACCCATATCGCCCATCACCGTGGCCTGCTTCGACGCCATCAAGGCGACCTCGCCGAACAACGACGACCCGGCCCACGCCTCCCGGCCGTTCGACGCCGACCGGGACGGGTTCGTCCTCGGCGAGGGCGGCGCCGTCCTCGTACTCGAAGAGCTGGAACACGCCCGCGCCCGCGGTGCGACCGTCTACTGCGAGATCGGCGGCTACGCCACCTTCGGCAACGCCCACCACATGACCGGGCTGACCGCAGAGGGCCTGGAGATGGCCCGGGCCATCGAAACGGCCCTCGCCGAGGCCGGCGTCGCCGCCGACGAGATCGACTACGTCAACGCGCACGGCTCCGGCACCAAGCAGAACGACCGTCACGAGACCGCGGCGGTCAAGCGGGTCCTGGGCGACCACGCCTACAAGACGCCGATGACCTCCATCAAATCCATGGTGGGGCACTCCCTCGGCGCGATCGGCGCCATCGAACTGGCGGCCTGCGTACTCGCCATGACCCACCAGGTGGTACCGCCGACGGCGAACTACGAGACGCCCGACCCCGAGTGCGACCTGGACTACGTACCCCGCGTCGCCCGCGGCCGGAAGCTGCGCAGCGTGCTCTCGGTCGGCAGCGGCTTCGGCGGATTCCAGTCCGCCGTGGTCATGACCCGGCCGAAGGAGGAGGTCTCGTGACCAGCCGTACGGTCATCACGGGCATCGGAGTCGTCGCGCCCAACGGCGTGGGCGCCGACGCCTTCTGGAAGGCGACCCAGTCCGGACTCAACGTACTGGACCGGGTCACCAGGGCGGGCTGCGAGCACCTGCCGCTGCGCGTCGCGGGCGAGGTCCGGGGCTTCGACCCGGGCGCCATGGTCGAGGACCGCTTCCTCGTCCAGACCGACCGCTTCACCCACCACGCCCTCGCCGCCGCCGACCTCGCCCTGGAGGACGCCCGGCTCGGCCGGGCCGACTACGAGGGCGACCCCTTCTCCGTGGGCGTCGTCACCGCCGCCGGATCCGGCGGCGGCGAGTTCGGCCAGCGCGAGCTCCAGCACCTCTGGGAGCAGGGGCCGCGCTTCGTGGGCCCGTACCAGTCGATCGCCTGGTTCTACGCCGCGAGCACCGGACAGATCTCCATCCGGCGCGGACTGAAGGGCCCCTGCGGGGTCGTGGCCAGTGACGAGGCGGGCGGACTGGACGCCTTCGCGCACGCCGTCCGCGGGATCCGCCAGGGCAGCCGGGCCATGCTGGTCGGGGCGACGGAGGCACCGCTGGCGCCCTACTCCATCGTCTGCCAACTGGAGTACGAGGGGCTGAGCACGGGGGAGGACCCCGATCGCGCCTACCGGCCGTTCACCGACAAGGCCTGCGGATTCGTCCCCGCCGAGGGCGGCGCGATGTTCGTCGTCGAGGACGAGGACGAGGCCCGCGGCCGCGGCGCCACCGTACGGGCCGTCCTGGCCGGCCACGGCGCGACCTTCACCGGCACCCGGCGACGGGACACGTCCGGCGAGGGACTCGCCCACGCCATCCGCGGCGCCCTGCGGGAAGCCGACTGCGCGCCCGAGGAGATCGACGTGGTCTTCGCCGACGCCATCGGGACCCCGGAGGCCGACGCGGCCGAGGTGGCCGCCCTCGCCGCCGCCCTCGGCGCGTACGGACGGAAGGTGCCGGTCACGGCGCCCAAGTCCGGTACCGGCAGGGCGTACTGCGCGGCTCCCGCCCTCGACACCGCGGCCGCGGTCCTGGCCCTGGAACACGGCATCGTCCCGCCGACCCCGAACGTCTACGACGTGTGCCACGACCTCGACGTGGTGACCGGCAGCGCCCGCGCCGCGGAGTTGCGCACCGCGCTGGTGCTCAGCCGCGGCCGGATGGGGTCGAACTCCGCGCTCGTCGTCCGCAAGGGCTCGTAGGAGGAAGGGAGCACAGAGATGTCCGACCGGCTGACCCTGGAGGAACTGGCGGCCCTCATGAAGAAGGCCGGCATCACCGTCGATCCCACGGAGTTGGCGAGCCGTCCGCACTCGGCCTTCGACGAGTACGGCCTCGATTCGCTGGGCCTGCTCGGGATCGTCGGCGAACTGGAGAACCGGCGGGGGCGGGCCCTGCCCACCCACGCCGACCGCTGCAAGACCCCCGGGGAATTCCTCGACCTCGTCAACCACAGTCTGATGACAGGAGCCTGACATGCCAGGACACACCGAGAACGAGATCACCGTCAACGCGCCCGTGGACCTCGTCTGGGAGATGACCAACGATCTCCCCAGCTGGCCGCAGCTGTTCAGCGAGTACGCCTCCCTTGAGGTCATCGAGGAGCAGGGCGACACCACCCGGTTCCGCCTGACCATGCACCCCGACGAGAACGGCAAGGTGTGGAGCTGGGTTTCGGAGCGGACCGTCGACCGCAAGGGCCTCACCGTCCGTGCCCGACGGGTGGAGACCGGCCCGTTCGCCCACATGGACATCCACTGGCAGTACTTCAAGGTGCCCGGCGGCACCCGGATGAAGTGGACCCAGGACTTCGCGATGAAGCCGGACGCCCCCGTCGACGACGCGTGGATGACCGACAACATCAACCGCAACTCCCCGATCCAGCTGGCGCTCATCCGGGACAAGATCGAGAAGCGTCAGCGCGAGGGCCGCGCCCCCGCCGTCAGCCGAGTCTGAGACGAAAGGCGAACACCCGGATGAACCAGACGCACCGCGCCCTCATCGTCGCCCGGATGGCGCCGGGATCGGCGCCGGACATCGCCGAACTCTTCACGGGTTCGGACGCGGGTGAACTCCCGCACCTGGTGGGGGTCACGCGCCGCAGCCTGTTCCAGTTCGGCGACGTCTACCTGCACCTGATCGAGTCGGACCGGCCGCCCGGCCCGGCCATCGCGAAGGTCACCGAGCACCCGGAATTCCGGGACCTCAGCGAGCGGCTGACCGCCTACATCAGCCCGCACAACCCGGACACCTGGCGCAGCCCGAAGGACGCCATGGCCCACGAGTTCTACCGCTGGGAGAACCCCGGCGCGAAGTGACCCGCGGCCCGGACGGGACCCGCACACCGAAGTGTGCGGGTCCCGCCGCATGTGGCCGATCACCGCAGAGCGCAGGAAGAGAGCAGGAGCAGACGGCATGAACCCGAGCGACACCGACCACTTCCCGGCGGATCCGGCCCGTCCGCACGACGGCGAGCACGCCCGTACCTCCCTGCACGTGCTCGTCCTGTCCGGTTCCTCCCGCACCGGATCGGTCAACGCCCGCCTCGGCTCCCTGGTCGCCGCCCTGGTGTCCCGGGCCGGCGCCACCGCACGGGCCGCCACGCTCGGCGACTTCCCGATGCCGCCGTACGACGGCGACGTGGAGGCCGACGAGGGACTGCCCGAAGGGGCCCTGGCCCTGTGCGCGCGGATCGAGGCCGCGCAGGCGCTGATCATCGCCTCCCCCGAGTACAACGCCTCCGTCCCGGGCGTGCTCAAGAACGCCATCGACTGGGTCTCCCGCTACCGTCCGCAGCCCTTCAAGGACAAGCAGACCCTGCTGGTGTCGGCCTCGCCCTCGATGGTCGGCGGCAACCGCGGGCTGTGGGCCCTGCGGGTGCCGCTGGAGCACCTCGGCGCGCGCGTCTACCCGGACATGTTCAGCCTGGCGGGCGCCCACCAGGCGTTCACCGAGGACGGCGCCCTCACCGACCCGGGCCTCGGCGAGCGCCTCACCAGTACGATCGGCTCCTTCCTCGACCTCGTCGAGGCCGACACCCGTTACCTGTGCCTGCAGCGCCGCTGGTACGAGTTCCTGGGCGACCGCACCGACGCTCCCGTGACCTCACGCGCCCAGGACTGATCATCATCGGCCACAGGGGGTGAGCTATGTTGGAGCGCGAGTGACATCAGTTAGGGAGGCCCTCGAGTGTCATCGGGGCAGCAGGCACGCGCACAAGCGGCTGCGATCACACCAGGGGGTCAGTCGTCCGAAGAGGTCCGTCCTCCGGCCGACCGGCTCCTCGCGCTCTTCGACGGACGCCGCCTGTCACCGGGCCAGCGCCGCATCGCCCAGTACTTGATCGACCACCTCACCGAGGCCGCGTTCCTCTCGATCACCGAACTGGCCGAGCGGGTGGGCGTGAGCCAGCCCTCCGTGACCCGGTTCGCCGCCTCCCTCGGCTTCAGCGGCTACCCCGCCCTGCGGGACGTGCTGCAGCCGATCGCGCTCAGCGCCGTCGCCGGTGCCCCGGACACCCGCGCGCAGATCCGCCGCAACGAGCTGCAGGAAGCCGTCGACGCCGAGATCGAGAACCTGGAGAACGTGCGCAGGCTGCTCGCCGACACCGACCAGGTGCTGGACATCGGCCGCGAGCTGGCCGCCTCCGTGCCGCTGACCGTCCTCGGCCTGCGCATCTCGGTCTCGCTCGCGGAGTACTTCGCCTACGCGGCCCGGCGCATCCACCCCGACGTGCGCCTGGTGACCCGCGGCGGCAGCGTCGCCTTCGACGCGCTGCTGCAGTCCAGGGCGGCCGGCGGGACCTGGGTGCTGGCCTTCGCCATGCCGCGGCACGCCAAGGAGACCCTGGCCGCCATCCGCGCCGCCCGCAGTACGGGGCTGCGCGTGGTCCTGATCACGGACCCCACCCTGGGGCCGCTGGTGGACGAGGCGGACGTGTCCCTGACCGCGGGCACCGGGTCCCGGCTGGTTTTCGACTCGTACGCGGCGCCCGGAATGCTGTCCGCGGCCCTGTTGCAGGCGATGGCCGACGCGGACCCGGAGCGGACCCAGGCCCGACTGGAGGGCTACGAGCACGTGGCCGACCAGCACGGCTTCTTCCTGTAGCCCGTGCCGGCCTGCTTCACCAGGCGATATTCAGCCCTCGACGTGCATGAAATTTTTCATACTCTTGCTTACTCGACGGTATATATGTTTACTGACGAAGGCGCTCCGGATCCACCAGATGCCAAGGAGGACCCCCATGTCCTCCCGAACGTACTCGCGGTACGACGAACCTCCTCAGGTCGCGACCGCGTGTCGGATCCAGGCTTTGGATCCCCGCAGAGCGCCCATGGCGGCCTCGGTCAACCCCTGGGCCGAGGCCGCCCCCCAAGAACGTCTCGATCAGAGTTCGACTCCACTCGGAAGTGACGAGAATGCCTCAGACGGCCACGTACACCCTCAGCCCTGACTGGCCCATGCAGGTCAAGGCACCCGGGACGCACGACTGGGAGCGCAGCGCCGCGCGCTGGCTGCGGGATCTTCTCCCGGCCCGCTACGGCGGCTACCTGACCCTCACTCGCCACCACGCCCTCCTGGCCCGGCACGTCCAGCTCCAGCTGCAGCACGAGATGCGCGCGGTGCGGACGGCCCTGCAGACCAGCCGCGCCGAGCTGCCCACCATGGGCATCGCCGAGTCGGTCATCGAGAACTCGATCAGGATGTACGCCGTCGAGCTGGAGCAGCTGGGCCGGCTCGCCCGCGGCGCACGCCTCGTGTCCGACGCGCTCCTCGTCGGCACCCCCGCCCAGCGCCGGCGCTGACCGCGACGTCCGCAACGTCCTTGGGCCCGCCACGTTCGCTGCGGCCTCCGCGTCGGTCACACCGGTTGCGCCGGCTGCCAGGAGCGGAGCCGGGCGGCCACGTCGAAGACGGTGGCACGCAACATGCGGATGTCGGTGATGAGGTCGCGCCACTGCTCGTAGCTGGCGTCCACCGCCTCGCCGCAGGCCTCGATGTACGCGACGGCGACCCCGTAGGCGAAGTATTCGTTGGAGTCGGGGAGCGGTCGGAGCAGCACGATCGCGTCGAGCAGCGCGGCCGCGCGCCAGTAGGCGTCGGGGTCGTCCACGTCCAGGCTGGGCGTGTTCACCCGGTGCCGGGCCACGGCGGCGACCAGGGCGGAATGGTCGGCCACCGCCACGTCCTTGAACAGCGCCTCCTGCCGCTCCAGCAGCCAGCGGTGATCGATGTGCAGTTCCACGCCTCCGAGTATCCCCGCCCGGGGCCCGGCCGTGGGGCTTTTCCGGTCGGGCGGGGACGCGCGCGGGATTAAGGCTTGGGCAGCACGCAGCCGGGGCGGTTCAGATCGATCTTGTTGCCGGGTGCTATGCAGGGGACGACGATGTACGTCTGCTGTGCGTAGTTGATGCCCTGGCGGACCGTCACGTTGCCGTTCTGGTCGACCTCGCACGGGTTGTTCTCCGTGCAGCGGGCGCCGTCCTCATTGCCCGTGTTGTTGACGGCGACGACCTTGCCGGTCGCCGTGTCGACCACCGGTGACCCGGAAGTGCCGCCGATGGTGTTGCAGGCGGAGGTGTAACGGACCGAGTCCTTCCAGGTCCAGTCGCCCTCCTTGAGGCGGTAGGCGAAGCCGTCCACCTTGCAGCTGTAGATCCGCTTCCAGTAGCCGGAGACCACCTTGATGGCCGAGCCCTGGGTCGGGCGTGCGCCGTCGAGGGTGAGCGCGGTGATGCCGTACTGGCTCTGGATCTGGGCGTAGGTGCGGGTGAGCTGGTAGATCGAGATGTCGGTGTCGGTCATCGTCGCGTACGCGATCTTGCTCGCGCGGAGCGTTCCGACCTTCGATCCCGCCGAGTTGAGCAGCGAGAACGAGCGGCTGGACGGGCGGTCCTTGACGACCTCGCCGGCCGCGGGGAAGCCCGACTCCAGGCAGTGCCCGTTGGACAGGACCAGCGCGAGGTCGTTCGGCTGGGAGCCGGGCGCGCGGACGACGGAACCGGAACAGTTGCTGAGGGCCACGGTGCCCGCGAAGTCGACCGCGACGGCGGTGGCCTCGGGGGCGGTGGGGGCGTTGGCGGTGGGCGAGGCGGGTGCGGGTGTGGTGGTGGGCGCGGCCACGGCGGGGGTGACCGCCGCTCCCAGGAGGAGCAGGGAGAGTAAGGCGCCGGTGAGAGGCTTGTTCATGTGGGGGTTCCCCTCTGCTGACAATGCGACCGAAGATCCTCCGGTTGTCATGCGCATTGTTGGTATCCCGGCTTCAAGTCGCAAGACCGCATGGCGAGTTGACGCCGGTACCGGGAGAGGGGTCCCGGGCGGCACCGAGTGCACATATAACGGACTGCGCACAGGTGTTCCGCACCGGTGGCTTTGCCTCCTACGGTCGGGGCAGCACAGTTCCGGACCAGGAGGCAATGTGAAGCGCGAGATCGACATCGACCAGCTGGTGACGGCGATGAAGGCGGTCGACGAGGCGGGGCGGCTCTTCGAGGAGGCGCGCGCCGTGTACGAGGCGCGCGGCCTCAAGCGGATCAGTGACGACTTCAAAGTGGCGGGCGGCTCCGTCCAGACCCTGCAGGGCGCCGAGGAGATGGCCCTCGGGGCCCGCAAGTACCTCGCCGAACTCGCGCTGATCGCCGGCTACGCGGCCGCCGGTCTCGACGAGCGCGCGGGAGAGAGACCGGAGACCGCCCGGGCCGGCTTCCCCGGCATCTCGGGCGGCGGTGCCCGCATGGGCCGCCCGCTGCTGGATCCGACCCTGGAAGGACTGCGGCTCCTGCTGGCCGTCGACTTCTTCGAGCCCGCCTTCAAGACCGCGATCGAGGAAGTCGTGCAGGCCGAGAAGGCCACCTATCCCGACCCCTCCACGTTCCGCATCCCCAAGCGCGCCGACCGCGCCGCCGGTGTCGGCCGTACCCCCTGAGGTGCCGGGCCGGGCCGACGGGGCGAGGCTGGGGGTATGCATCATGCACCCGTCGTCGTGCACCGGATCTTCCCGTCGGGGGGCCGGCAGGTGACCCTGCGGACCTCGAACGGAGAGGAGGCCCTGGGCCTGGCCCGCTCCGACGAGGACGTCATCGAGTTCCTGCGCCGCGCCGGCATGCCGGACCCCGACGAAGTGGTCCTCGGCGGCACCGAACTACTGGACTGGGAGTGGGACACCCCCCACGTGTACGAGGCCGACCCGCCGACCGACGACCTCTGAGCGGTCTCCGTCGGCCGGTCCGGTCAGCCGTGGTGCACGGCCTCCAGGACGGCCAGATCCTCCTCGGACAGGCGCAGGGCCCCCGCGGCCACGTTCGCGTCGAGGTGAGCCGGGTCACCGGTGCCGGGAATGGCCAGAACGTGCCGCCCCCGCCCGAGCGTCCACGCCAGCCGTACCTGCGCCGGGCTCGCGCCGTGCGCCCGGGCGACGGCCCGCACCGCCTCGTGCTCGGCACCGCTCGCGCCGGCCTGCCGTCCGGTCCCGGCGATGGAGTAGAAGGGGACGAACGCGATGCCCTGCTCACCGCAGGTGCGCACGAACCCGTCGTGCTCGGGCCGCACCCCGATCCCGTACATGTTCTGTACGCAGACCACCGGCGCGATGGCCCGGGCCTCGGCGAGGTGCTCGGGCGTGACGTTGGAGATGCCGAGGTGGCGGACGAGGCCCGCCTCGCGGAGCTCGGCCAGCGCGCCGAAGCGCTCGGCGATGGAACCGGTCCCGACGATGCGCAGGTTCACCACGTCGAGGTGGTCGCGCCCGAGCTGGCGCAGGTTCTCCTCGACCTGGCCGCGCAGCCGCTCCGGGGTGGCGTGGCTCCACACCCCGGAGGGGTCCCGGCCCGGGCCGACCTTGGTGGTGATCACGAGGTCCTCCGGGTAGGGGGACAGCGCGGCGTTGATCAGCTCGTTGGCGGAGCGCAGCGGCGAGAAGTAGAACGCGGCGGTGTCGATGTGGTTAACCCCGAGCTCGACCGCCCGGCGCAGTACGCCGATCGCCCGGCCGCGGTCCCGGGGTACGGCGTCGTCCGCGAACGCCTCGCCGGTCTGGGGCAGGCGCATCGCGCCGAAGCCGATCCGATTGATCTTCAGGTCGCCGAGGTTCCAGGTGCCCGCCGCGTCCGCGGTCGTCGTCTGTGATGTCATGCCCGGATGATCGCCACCCGGTAGGCTGCCAGGCCATTGATTAAGGCATGACTGAATCCTTGGAGTGGCGGTGCGGGCCGAGCTGGCGTTCTCCGTGAGCGACCTCGCGCAGATGCGGTTCGCCGTCTCACCGATGTGGGAGGTCGGGCCCAGCTACCGGCTGCTGGCTTCCGGGACCGCGTCCCCCGTGCACCGGCCCTGGACCCAGCAGGTGCGGCCACGGTTGGCGGCCGCCGGCCTCGACCGGGGCTGGTTGGCCGAACTGATCCCGCCCGCGGGGTACGTACCCGACTTCCTCAATCCGGCGCCCACCGGGCCGGCGCCCTCCCTGGCGGAGGAACTCGTCAGGATCCGGGCCACGCCCACCTCCCGGGTCCGCAAGGACCTCGACCGCCTGCGACAGGAACGAGGAGGCCTCGGCCCGCGCACGCGGACCCTGTACGCCGACCCGCGGGCCCGCCTGGTCCGGGTCGCGGAAGAGATCGGGACCTACTGGGAGCTGGCCCTGGCACCCTACTGGGCACGGATCCGCGCGGTACTCGACGCCGATGTCTTCCACCGGGCCCGGCAGGCCGCCGAGCACGGAGCGGGCCGCCTCTTCAACGACCTCCACCCCTCGGTGAGCTGGGGCGACGACGCGCTCCGGCTCTCCCGCCGGCATCGGCCCCTGTCCCGCGGGACGGCGGGCGCCGGGCTGCTGCTGATCCCCTCGGTCTTCACCGGACCGGTCCCCTTCACCCGTGTGACGCCCCCGGAACCGCCGCAACTCGCCTATCCGGCGCGCGGCACCGGCTCACTGTGGGAACCCCGGCCCGCCGGCCGGACCGAGGCCCTGGCCGCCGTGCTCGGCCGCTCCCGCACCCGGCTGCTGACCGAACTGGAAACCCCGGCCTCCACCACCGAACTGGCCCGCCGTACCGGGCTCTCGGCCGCCGGAGTGTCCCAGTACCTGACCGCGCTGCGCGCAGCGGGCCTGGTCAGCGCCCACCGGGCCGGCCGCTCCGTGCTCTATGCCCGCACCGCCGTCGCCGAGGCCCTCCTCGTTGCCTACACTCCAGGCGTGGAGCGGGGACGATCACAGGGAGGGGCATCGTGAGCGAGCGCCGGTGGAGCCTGGAAGAGCACGTCGTGGTGGACGCCGCCCCCGCGGACGTCCACCGGATGGTGTCCGACCTGCGGAACATGGGCCGTTGGAGCCCCGAATGCCGCCGCGTCTGGGTGCTCCGGCCGCCGGCCCGCTCCGGCACCCGCTTCGTAGGGCTCAACCGGAGAGGCCCGTTCCTCTGGTTCACGGTGGGCCGGATCAAGGCCCTGCGCGCACCGGCGCAGACGCCGGACGGGTCCGGTGAGTTCACCTTCGACGTCGGCATCTTCGGTCTGCCGATCGCACGGTGGGGATACCGGTTCGAGCCGGAGGGCGAGCGCACGCGCGTCACGGAGACCTGGCAGGACCTGCGCACCGGTCGGGGCTCCCGGCTGACCGAGCTGCTCGGCACGGTGTTCGCCGGCACCAGCCCGGACCGGCGCATCGCGGTCAACCGCGCCGGGATGCGCACGACCCTGGCCCGTCTCGCGGCCGCCTTCGGCGGGGTCACGCAGCCCCGTCCTTGAGGGACCGGCCGAACTGCTCGTCCAGGACGGACAGCCGCCGCCAGTACTCCTCCTCGTCGATCTCCCCGGCGGCGAAGCGCCGCCCCAGGATCGCGATCGGCGACCGCTCACCGTAGGCCGGTGCCCCGCGGTGCCCGCGCCGGACGGTACGGCGCAGCACGGTGACTACACCGGCGATGACCGCCGCCCAGATCAGCGGAAGGAACAGGATCCACGGGCCGGGCCCGTCGTAGGCGAGGGTGGTGAAGGTGTCCATCTCGATTCGTCTCCTCGGAAGCACGGACGTTTCGTCTCATCCCGAGACTCCTCTGAAAGCTCCCTCCGGTCGTCGTACGGCCGGCTGCACCCCGGGTACTTCCACGGGAGTACCCGGGGTGCAGCCGTGCGGGCCGGGACGCGCGGGACAGTAGGGGGTAATACGCACATTTCGCGCAATTCCCCGTTCCCCGTACGCAGCCGCGCACGCTCGGTAACGTCTGGATCACAAGCAGTCCGGTGTCGCCAGGAACTGAGCACCGGGCGGAGTCCGTAGAAGGCAAGGGAGCGAATACCGATGGCGAACGTTGAGGTCTCTTTGAAGGAGACGATGACGTCGATCGAGGGCGCGATGGGAGCCGCGTTGGTGGACTACACCAGCGGTATGGCGCTGGGGACCCTCGGCGGTGGCAAGGATCTCGACCTCACGGTCGCCGCCGCGGGCAACACGGACGTGATCCGGGCCAAGGTCCGCACGATGGAGATGCTGGGCCTCAAGGACGAGATCGAGGACGTCCTGATCACCCTCGGCGGCCAGTACCACCTGATCCGGCTGCTCAAGGGTCGGGGGCACAGCGGCCTGTTCCTGTACGTCGTACTGGACAAGTCCCAGTCCAACCTGGCCATGGCCCGTCACCAGCTCAAGCGAGTCGAGGCTGCCCTGGAGCTCTGAGTCCGGCATTTTTGCGCCCACGCATGCCCACGAGTTGAAGAATTCTTCAATCCGGCACATCTGAAACAGGTAATCCCCGGGCGTGCGTGGGCCCGTCCGTACGAATGTATGGGTGGTCGGTCGACTGGAAGCCCCGCGCCCCCAAGCAAGGTCTGAAGCAACAGCAGGAGCAGTCATGGGAATGCAGGTACCCCTCTACCAGGCGAAGGCCGAGTTCTTCCGCATGCTCGGACACCCCGTCCGCATCCGCGTCCTGGAACTCCTGCAGAACGGCCCCGTACCCGTGCGCGACCTCCTCGCCGCGATCGACGTCGAGGCATCGAACCTCTCCCAGCAGTTGGCGGTCCTGCGCCGGTCCGGCATCGTCGTTTCCATCCGCGACGGAGCGACCGTCAGTTACGCCCTGGCCGGCGGCGACGTGGCCGACCTCCTGCGCGCGGCGCGCCGCATCCTGACCGAGCTCCTGACGGGTCAGAGCGAACTCCTGGCCGAACTCAAGCAGTTGGGGCCCCAGTCGGACCGAGCGGACAAGGTCATCGGCCGCTGACCACCCGTACCGGTGCCCCGCCGTCATGGCTTCCGCGCCCCCTCCGGTGGGTACGCATCCTTCTCGGCCGATGCAAATGAAGTCCTCGGCGGATCCGAGAGGTTGAGGCTGGCCGTGCCTGAAGGCACCGGTCATCGGGAAGGGACGAGCCGGATGAAACGCGTTCTGTCACTGATCAGCTCCATGGTTCTGGGCACCTGTCTGGCGGTCGCGGGTGCCACGCCTGCCGCCGCCGATCCGTACGACTGCAGCACTTGGTACAAGTCCAGTACGACCGCTGCGGGAACCTGCACCAACGGAACCGGAGAGTTCCGCGTCTACACGCGGTGCGACAGGTTCCTGGCAAGGGACTACACGGTGTACGACCCGACGTGGCGGCGCGTCGGCACCACGAGCACGGCGATCTGCCACAGTGGTGGCAAGCCGTACGGCGCCGGCATCCAAGTGCGCTGACGAAGGCCCCCTACCCGGTCGCCGCACCGCTTGGTACCTTCCGCGCGCACCCGCGGGACGCCGAACCAGGGGGAATCATGGCCGAGTTGCTGACCAGCGAGGATCCGGAACGGATCGCGGGGTACTGGCTCGCCGCCCGGCTCGGCGCGGGTGGCCGAGGGACGGTGTACGAGGCCTACGACGAGGCCGGGCAGCGCGTCGCCGTCAAGGTACTGCGCCCGGAACTCGTCGCCCGCCCCGACACCGCGGGCCGGTTCGCCAAGGAAGTGCTCGCCGCGCAGCGCGTGGAGTCCTTCTGTACTGCACGGGTCCTGGAGAGCGGAACCGATGGCGAACGACCCTACATCGTCAGCGAGTTCGTCCCCGGCCGGGATCTGCGCAAGGCCGTCCGCGACTCGGGCCCGCTCACCGGCGAAGCGCTGGTGCGGCTGGCCACCGGGGCCGCCACCGCCCTGGCCGCCGTCCACCGCGCGGGTGTCGTCCACCGCGACCTCAAACCGGACAACGTCCTCCTCGGCCCCGACGGCCCCCGCGTCATCGACTTCGGCATCGCCCGCACCACGGACATGTCGCTCACCGACACCGGACGCCTGATGGGCACACCGGGCTACATGGCCCCCGAGGTGCTCACCGGGCGCCGCGCCGACGGCGCCGCCGACGTCTTCGCCTGGGGAGCGGTGATGCTGTTCGCGGCCACCGGACGCGATCCCTTCCGCGGCGAGAACATCGGCGCGGTCGTCGTACGGGTCACCGAACACCATCCGGACCTCACCCCCTTGCCGCCCGCGCTGCGCGAGCTGGTGGGCGAGGCACTGGCCAAGGCCCCGGCGGACCGTCCCACCGCCACCGGGCTCCTGCTGAGGATGCCGGGCGGACCCGCCGATGCGGCCGATCCGGCCCTGCTCGCCGCCGGTCGGGAGAACGCCGGGCGCCTGCGCGACGCCACCGCCGACACGGCCGAGCCGGCTCTGGGCGCCGCCGCGGAGACGACGTACCAGCGCTCGTCGAAGCCGGTCCAGCAGGCCGTACGGGAGATCGCGCTCCGCCTGATCGTCCCCGGCGCCGCCGCCGACGGCTCCCAGGACGCCCTCCGTACCGCCGCCACAGCGGAATGGCTCGACGGCCGCCCGTACGAGGAACGCGGCGCGCTGCGCCACGCGTTCGGCTCCCTCGCCGGGGCCCGGCTCCTCGTCCTCGAGGACGACGCCGCACGCCTCGCCTCCCTCGGCCTGCTGCGCGCCTGGCCGCGGTTGCGCGGCTGGGTGGACCACGACCGCGAAGTCCTGCTCCTGCTGCGCTGGCTCACCGCGGCCGCCGGGCACTGGGACGGGCAGGGCCGGCGGGCCGAGGACCTCCCGGCCGGCAACGCCCCGGCGGCGGCACGCGCCTGCGCGGCCGGGGCGCCGGTCTGGCACCGTGCGAGTCGGTTGGAGGGTGCGTTCCTCGAGGCGTGCCGCCAAGCGGCCGCAGCGCGCCGGAGGCGTACCCGGCGGCTGCGCGCGGGCGCGTCGGCCCTGCCGTCCCTCGCGCTCGTGGCGGGCCTGGTCTCCTGGCAGCAGAAGGGCGTCAGCGACGAACGGGCCCGTCAGGCGTCCGCCCGTACCCCCGAAATGGCCGCCCTGCTCAGCGTCGCGGCCTGGCGGATCGCCCCCGTCGACGACGCGCGGGCCGCCCTGTACGGATCCCCGGGCCAGGCGCGGAGGTCCGGGACGTGGTCAGCGGCAAGCGCACGGGCCGGGCCGACCTGCCCGAGCCCACCCCCCGGCATGCCGCCCGCCGTGGACCCCAGGGGGGCCGTCGTGGCGCCACCCAAGGTCGTTGCGATCGCCCGGGAGGCCGCCTGGGTCGCGGTCACCACCACCGCTCCCGACAAGGGGGTCCTCGTCGACGGCCGTTCCGGCCGGCCGGTGCAGCGCACACCGGGGAACGGCGCCGTCGCCCTGTCCCAGGACGGCGCGACCTACGCCCACGGTCCGCCGGGCAGGCCCGTGCAGCTGTAACGCCTGATCCACACCGGAACCGGCAGCACCTCCTCGCTGTGGGGCGCGTCCTCGCGCACCGCCGTAAGCGAGTTCGACGCGGACAGCCGGCTGCTGCGGTACGCGGCCCGGGACCGTCAGGTCCGTTCGCTGGACCTGACGTACGGACTCTCACGCTCTGGGACGGCGACGGACACCGCCGCTTGGGAGGTCTGTCGAGTACGGCGGCTCCCCGCGGCGACGACTTCGGCGGGCGGGTGGCGGGGCTGCGGTTCTCCCGCGACGGCAAGACCCTGGCCGCGGTCGTCGGCGACGGCCGGATCCAGCTGCGGGTCGTACCCGCCCGGTGCCGTCTCGGCGATCCGTGGCGCGGGTGCTGTGCGAGCGGGTCGGCCGGGACCTCACCCGCGCGCAGTGGGAGCAGAACGCTTCCGACACTGCGGAGCTGCGTTCGCTACGGCCGCGTCGGCCGCGATCTGCCGCACCGGGCGAGTACAAGGGAGGGCGAACCGCAAACCTCAGCGTTCCGACACGAGGAGCACGATGTCGCACGCCCGGCCCGCTCTGCGCCGCCCGGAAGGCAGGCTCGCTCTGGTACTGGCGTTCGCGGCTGCCGCCGCGGTCTTCGTCGCCGTCTTCCTGTTCGGCCGGGCGAACACGCCGGACTACACCGCGACGCTGTTCGGCCAGGCGGACACCGATGCCGTGCGCCTCAAGGCACAGCTCGCCACCGGCGTCCTGGGGCTGGCCGCTCTCCAGCTGCTGCTGGCGCTGTGGATGTACGGCCGGCTGCCCGGGGTGCGCCGGGTGCCGGGCCCGGTGCCGCTCACCCACCGGATCGTCGGTGCGGTCCTGTTCGTTCTCACCGTCCCGATCACGGTGCACTGCATCCAGGCGTACGGCGTGCAGCTGAACGGCTCGCGCGTGGCAGTGCACTCGATCGCGGGCTGCTTCTTCTACGGGGCCTTCGCCGCCAAGGTCCTGCTGGTACGGAGCCGGCACCTGCCGGGCTGGGCCCTGCCGCTGGCGGGGGGCGCGCTGGTGGTCGCGGTGGTGGTCCTCTGGTACACGAGTGCGCTGTGGTACTTCAACGGAAACGACGTGCCACTGCTGTCGCTCGGACACCACCACCTGCCACCGGGGCAGGTGTGATGCGGCCACTGGAGCCTGATCCCGAGGCCGGAGGGCCTGCTCTACGTACCGGCGCCCTCACCGGGCCGCACCGTCCCTGACGCGCCCTCCGCCAACGAAGGCGCCCCGTTCCAGCCCCGGCGCCGGACCGACAGGTGTCCGAGGCCCGTACGGCGGCCGAGCGGGGGCTGTACGACGCGGTTGCGACCGCTCCGGCCCATGATCAGGGCGGTCGCGTGTCCCCGCCTTACCGAATGTGGCGAACTGTCATAATCCGTCCCGTTCTATCAGCCCGGTCGGGAGGATTGCTGTGACTATCTGTCAAAGCGTGAGGGGGGCGGGCGCGCAAGAGGCCCTCCCGTCGTCGGCGCCGCCTGGTCTTCGAGTGCGTCGTTCGTGGTGGGGTGGGTTGCTGCGGGCGCTGGTGGCAGGTCTCGTTCTAGTGGCCGGCCTGGCCCTGCCCGTGGTGGCCCCGCAGCCCGCCCAGGCCGTGCCGCCCGGCACCTACGCCTACGTCGCCAACTTCAACTCTGACACGGTGTCGGTGATCGACACGGCGACGAACACGGTGGTGGTCACGGTTCCCGTCGGCGATGCGCCGTGGGGAGTGGCGGTGTCGCCGGACGGCACCCGCGCCTACGTCACCAACCGCGCCGATGGCACGGTGTCCGTGATCAACACCGCGACCGACGCCGTCGTCGCCACCGTCCCCGTCGGCCTCGAGCCCCTCGGGGTGGCGGTGTCGCCGAACGGCACCCGCGCCTACGTCACCAACTACGGCGCCGACACGGTGTCCGTGATCAACACGAGCACCAACTCGGTGGTCGCCACCATCCCCGTCGGCGATGCTCCCCTCGGGGTGGCGGTGTCGCCGAACGGCACCCGCGCCTACGTCACCAACTCCGACGCCGACACGGTGTCCGTGATCAAAACCGCCACCAACACCGTCGTGGCGACCGTCCCCGTCGGCGACTTCCCGTTCGGGGTGGCGGTGTCGCCGGACAGCACCCGCGCCTACGTCACCAACTACGGCGCCGACACGGTGTCCGTGATCAACACGGCGACGAACACGGTCGTCGCCACCGTCTCCGTCGGCGATGCGCCCCAGGGGGTGGCGGTGTCGCGGGACGGCACCCGCGCCTACGTCGTCAACGCCAACGCCAACACGGTGTCCGTGATCAACACGGCGACGAACACGGTCGTCGCCACCGTCTCCGTCGGCGCTGCGCCCCGAGAGGTGGCGCTGTCGCCGGACGGCACCCGCGCCTACGTCACCAACGCCAACGACGGCACGGTGTCCGTGATTAGAACCGACACCAATATCGTCGTGGCCACCGTCCCCGTCGACTACCTCCCGTTCGGGGTGGCGATCGGGGTCGTGCCCAGGCCGGCTCCGGCGCTGACGCTGATCAAGCTCACCGCCGGCGGGACGTTCACCCAGGGTGGGCAGGGCACCTACACCCTCACCGCCACCAACACCGGCAACCTGCCCACCGACGGCAGCACCGTCACCCTCACGGACACCCTCCCCACCGGCCTGACCCCGGTCAGCTTCTCCGGCACCGGATGGACCTGCACCCTCACCCCGCTGTCCTGCACCCGCAGCGACATCCTCGCCCCCGGCGCCAGTTACCCGCCCCTCACCCTCACCGTCCGGATCGCCCCCCACGCGCCGAAGCAGGTCACCAACACCGCCACCGTCACCGGCGGCGGCGCCGCCGGCACCAGCACCGCCACCTCGACCACCACCGTCGACAGGAAGCAGCAGCCCAAGCCCCCGCACCACGGCCGCCCAGGCCACGGCAAGCCGGGTCACGGCAAGCCGGGCCACGGGAAGCCGGGCCACGACCGGCCCAACCACGGCCACCGCCCCGGCCCCCGGTAACCGCACACCGGCACGGCGAACGCCCCGGCGCCGGCCGCCCACCCTCGGGCCGGCGGCGCCGGGGCATCCCGTGACCGGGCAACGACTGAACCGGCCCGCGACGTACGGTGGAGACGTGGCACGTACCGGTCCGGGCTGCCAGAACGGTGGTTCGGTGGAGTAGGCGCCGCCCGGGCGGGTGTGGTCGGTTCGGTCCTCGGCTGCTGGAGGACTCGTACGGCGTCTTCGATGCGGCCGACGTCGATGAGGCGCCAAGCTCCTCGCCGGTGCCACCCGCACCCTGCAGAAGAGCTAGGTCCTGTCGTCGAAGGGGGGCCGCGACGCATCCAGGTCGCGCCAAGGACCGTCCGGCAGCAGGGCGGCGAGTACGGACAGCAACGTCGGCGGCTCGACCCGATCCAGCAGCGTGTTCAGGTCGGACCAGTCGATCCACGCGTGTGCGTGGAAGTTGACCTGCTCATCCGGGAGGAGGCCGGTCGTGCTCAACGTCGGCCGATCCTCGGCGAACCGGGCCACGAAGAAGTGCTCCGACCCGACGTACCGCTTCCCGTTCCACCGGACGTCCCGTTCGACCGGCACGGACCGGTCAAGGACCGCAGCGGGGTCCAGGCCCGTCTCCTCCGCCAGCTCTCGCCGGGCCGCGATCAGCGGTGTCTCGCCCGGCTCGATGCCGCCACCAGGCGGCTCCCAGAGCATCACGCCGTCGAACGGATCGCGCCAGTGCAGCAGGAGCAGGCGCTGGGCGCCGTCCAGGCAGATCACCCGCACGGCGGGCCGATGTGTCGTCTCCACGGCCCCGACCCTACTGGACCACGCCATGCCCCCCTCAGCCGAGCCAGCCGGGGCGGACCAGGCCGGATTCGTAGGCCAGGACGACCAGCTGGGCGCGATCGCGGGCGCCCAACTTCACCATGGTGCGGCTGACGTGCGTCTTCGCGGTGAGGGGGCTGACGACCAAGCGGCGGGCGATCTCCTCGTTGGACAGGCCCATGCCCACCAGGGCCATCACCTCCCGTTCCCGGTCGGTGAGTCGGCCCAGCCCGGCTGCCGTGGCGGGTTGCTTCGAGCGGGCCGCGAATTCCGCGATCAGGCGGCGGGTGACGCCGGGGGACAGGAGGGCGTCGCCCGCGACCACCGCCCGGACCGCCCGCAGCAGTTCCTCGGGCTCGGTGTCCTTGACGAGGAAGCCGGAGGCGCCCGACCGGATCGCCTCGAAGACGTACTCGTCGAGTTCGAAGGTGGTGAGCATGACCACCCGCACGGCGGCCAGGGATCCGTCCTCGCCGATCCGGCGGGTCGCGGCGAGTCCGTCGAGCACCGGCATCCTGATATCCATCAGCACGACGTCGGGGTGCAGCTCCCGGACCAGCCGAACGGCCTCCTCGCCGTCGGCGGCCTCGCCCGCCACCTCGATGTCGGGCTGGGCGTCGAGCAGGGCCCGGAACCCGGCCCGGACGAGCAGTTGGTCGTCGGCGAGCAGTACGCGGATCACGGGTCCTCCTTGAACGCGTCGGCCTTCGGCGGGAGCACGGCGATCACTCGGAAGCCGCCGTCCGGTCGCGGGCCGGCCTCGACGGTGCCGCCCAGGGCCGAGGCCCGCTCGCGCATCCCGACGAGGCCGTTGCCGCCGCCCGGGGTGCCGCCCGCGGCCGGGCCGTCGTCGTCCACCCGTAGTTCCAGGACGTTCGGCCGCCAGGTGAGGCGGATACGGGCGGCGCGCGACCCGGAGTGGCGCATCACGTTGGTCAGAGCCTCCTGCAGGATGCGGAAGGCGGCGAGGTCCACGCCGGGAGGCAGCGCCCTGGGCTTCCCCTCGACCGAGACCTCCACGGTCAGCCCGGCCGCCGCGGCCTGCCCCACGAGCTCGGGGAGGCGGTCCAGACCGGGCGCGGGGGAGCGCGGCGCCTCGCCGGGGGAGCGCAGGGTGTCGAGGACCTGCCGGACCTCGCCCAGCGCCTCTTTGCTCGCCGCCTTGATGGTGGCGAGCGCCGTACGGGCCTGCTCCGGATCGGAGTCGAGCAGGGCCAGCCCGACCCCCGCCTGGACATTGATCACCGAGATGCTGTGGGCGAGGACGTCGTGCAGTTCCCGCGCGATCCGCAGCCGCTCCTCGTCCACCCGGCGCCTCTCGGCCGCCGCCCGCTCGACCCCTTCCCGGACCCACTGCTCCCGGCGTACGCGCACCAGTTCTGCGACGGCGAGCACCGCGAGCACCCATGCGGTGACGCCGGCTTCCTGCGTCCAGGGCGCCGGGCCGTCCCCGGCGGGCGGGAGCCAGCGGTAGAGCCAGTGCCCGATGAGCAGGTGTCCGGCCCAGAACAGGCCGACGGCGCCCCAGGCGGCCCGGCGGTGGCCGGCGACGACGGCTGCGAAGCAGGCCAGGGCGAGACTGAGGAACACCGGCCCGTACGGGTAGCCGGCACCCACGTAGACCAGGGTGACGACGCTGACCCCGTACGCCACGGCCACCGGGTACCGGTGCCGCACCACGAGCAGAGCGGGCCCGATCAGCAGCAGGAGCCGGGCGAAGCCGTCCAGTGCCAGGTGCCCGCTCTGGGCGTGCGCGGCCCACCCAGCGCCGATCTGCGTGAAGACGGCCACGAGCAGCGCCGAGCGCCAGGCCGGGCTCCGCCCGGTCCGCTCCACCCACCGCCGCCACGGGGGACCCGGGCGCTCGCGCAGCTCTTCCATACGGCCACGCTAGACGGCGTCCGCCGTCACCCGCGTCACCCCGGCGTAGCGTTTCAGGCGTACTCCCCACGTAGTACCTGTACCCGGCTTTTCGGCCTCTCGGACGACGCTACGACCTGCGGCGAAGGGCGACCGGCACCTGCTGGTGAAGGCGGGCGGATCAGGCTAGGTTGCACGGAAGCGGAGGCTGTCGTGGACATCCGCCCCCGGCACCCGCCGGTTGCCCCTCTGCCGTAAATTGTCGAACGGTCCGCCGGGAAGGCGGGGCAAAAGGTACGAGTTTGGGCAGGTGTGGGCAGGACATGGCACGACGCGGACGTATGGAAGCGGACCGAGGTGCCACCCCCGCCGCGCCCGCTGTGCCCGGCTCCGAGATAGCCGCGGCAGCCGACGGCGGGAGCGCGGCCCGGGGCTGGCTCCGACTGGGACGGGACGGGCGGCTCACCGCCTATGCGAGCTGCGCCGAAGGCCTGGTGCGCTGGACCGAGTCCGCGCCCGGCTCCGACGTCTGGCAGGGCCCCGAGCTGTTCCCCGTCGAGGGATGGGCGGGCCGGTTCACACTGGCCCAGGACTCCAACGGGTTCGTCTGGTTCGCCGGCACCCGCTTGCGGGAAGGGGCGCCGGGCGGCCGCGAGCTGATCATCGCCACCCAGTACCAGACCGGTCGCCCGCTCGGCGATTGGCGCGCGGTGGGCAACCCGTTCCCGGAACGCAAGCGGGAGCAGGGACGCGGTTCGGAGCAGCCCCAGGGGCAGGAACAGCCCGAGCCGGGGGCGGAGTCGGGGGCGGATCCGGGGGCGCCCCTGCCCCCGCCCGGAGACCCGATCGTGCTTCCCGACGGCACCGGCGCGCTCCACGTCCTCACCACCCGGTTCGGTGTGGGAGTGCGCGGCCGGACCCGGAGGGCCGATGGCGTATGGGGCAAATGGGCCGACTATCAGGGCAAATGGGTGCGCGGGTCCGTCGTCCCCCTGGTGACCGCCCAGGGCCGGGCCGAATTCCTGGTCACCTTCCGGGGCGGGGCCTCGTACTGGGGCCAGGACGCGCCGGGAAGCGACTTCAGATGGCTCGGGCGCATGAAGGCCGATGCCGTGGAGGGGACCTACAGCTCCCATGAGACGGGTCCCGGCACCGGCACGTACTTCTGGCGTCACCCGGCGGACGGCGGCGTCATCGCCTACCGCCCCCAGGCTCCCGCCGGTCCGTTGCCCGCGCTCATGCCGCTGGGGGGCGCGGGCGGCGTCGGTCCGGTGGGTGTCGCCCGTACGCGCATCGGCGGGTACGACTGCACCGTCCTGCTGCAGCGGGGGGCCGAGGGTTACCCGGAGATCGCCGCCTACCCGACCGAGGGCGAGCAGTACGGCACGTGGTGGGCCCCTGTGGGGGACCGGTGCGCGGGGCTGCCGGCCATCTCGCCCGATGCCCGCGGCTCGGTCACGATCGCGATGATTGACATGGACGGTGGGCTGCTGGTCGCCCGGCAGGATCCGACGGACCCCGGACTCGCCTTCGGCCCGTGGTGTCGGGTGGGGTGATCCACCTCACCCGAATGCCCGTCCTGCGGCGACCGGAGCAATGCTTCCACGTCCCGCACCCTGGGCCTACCGGGAGTTGACCTGCGCCGCGGGTGCGGGAAGTCGCCGCTCATTCGCAAACGTGAAGCTTCGGGCGTGTGAGGCGCTCATGAATACTTGCTCGCCATTAAGTGATTGGCCTACGCTGCGCAGACGCTGTCAAGGTCGTATAAGTGTGCGGTCGACTGCGGTGGGGCTGGTCGAGTGTTCGGGGAGCGGTGGGTGACCAGATTCAGGGGCGGGTCTGGCGGTGCGTCCCGGCAACTTCCGGTGCGCCGTGAGAAGTGTGTCTATCGAGGAGCTTTCTGAGTGGCAGGTATGCCCCGCCTGAGTGTTGTCGTGCCCTTCCAGGACGTTGAGATATACCTCCAGGAATGTCTGGAATCGATAGCCCGGCAGACGTTCTCGGCACTCGAAGTGATCATGGTCGATGACGGCTCGACCGACTCCTCGACGGCCATAGCCGCCGACTTCGCCCGCCGCGACCCCAGGTTCAAGCTCCTGCGCCAGGATTCGATGGGGCCGGGGCATGCCCGTAATGTCGGCATTCGAGCCGCTCATCCGCAGGCCGAATTCCTCGCGTTCGTCGACGGCGACGACGTCATACCCGAGTACGCCTACGAGCTGCTCGTGCAGACCCTCGAAAGCTCCGGTTCCGATTTCGTGTCGGGCAACGTGCAGATGATGAACTCCACCAAGAGGTGGCAGTCCCCCCTGCACAAGGCGCCCATGCAGAAGAGCCGGCGCGGCACGCACATCACCAAGCTGCCGGACCTCATCTACGACCGCACCGTGTGGAACAAGGTGTTCCGCCGGTCCTTCTGGGACTACCACTACATCGCGTTCCCCGAGGGCGTCATGTACGAGGACTCCTGGGTCAACATGTTCGCCCACTTCCGGGCCGCCAAGGTCGACATCCTCACGGACATCGTCTACTTCTGGCGGCGGCGCGAGGGTGGCGCGGCCCCCTCCATCACCCAGCGGCACACCGAGTTCAGCAACCTCCAGGACCGCGTCTCCGCGGTCCAGTCGGTCAGCCGCTTCCTCGCCGGCCACCGTGCCCGGTCCTACTCGGACCACAAGCGCAAGTACGACCTGGCCTGCCTGAAGTCGGACCTGATGCTGCACCTGAAGGTGCTGCCGGACGCCGACGAGGAGTACCAGGACGCCTTCATGCAGTGGGCGAACGAGTTCCTGGACGAGGCCGACGCCGACATCATCCAGGACCTTCCCGCCGACGCCCGGGTCAAGTGGCTCCTGGTGCGCGAGGGGCGCCTGAAGGAACTGCTCGACGTCGTCGAGTTCGAGCGCAAGGGCGGGCCCCTGCCCGTCCAGCGACGCTTCCACCGCTACCTCAACTACCCCTACCTCGGCGACCGTTCGATCGGCCTCGACAAGAGCGCCTACCGGCTCGACAAGGAACTCTCGCTCCACGGCTCGCTGATCCGGGCGGCCTGGGACGACAACGACCACCTGACCCTGGAGGGGTCCGCGTACGTCCGCTTCATCAACGTGCACAAGCGGCACATGTCGATGAAGGCGATCGCGCTGCGCAACAAGAAGCAGGGCCGCGTGGTCGTCGCCAAGGCGAAGACCACCTATTACCCGCAGGCCACCGAGTACTCGAACCAGAACCGCTATTGCTACGACTGGTCCGGCTTCCAGGTCAGCTTCGACACCAGCCGCCTCAAGCGCAAGGGCGAGTGGGTCGAGGGGACCTGGGACGTCGCGGCGGGCGTCCTGAGCCGCGGCCTGTTCCGCTACAAGGGCATAGCCCGGGGCGGCGCCGGCAGCGCCGCCAACCCGCCCTACCGGTACGTGGACAAGAACGTCCGCGTCGTGCCCCTCTTCCTCCAGGGCAAGCTCAAGCTCCGCGTCGAGACGGTCCGTTGCCGCATCACCCGGCACCGCATGGTCGGTGACCACATCGAGCTCGGCGGTGTCTACCTCGGTCCCAAGCTCCCCGAGTGGGCCAAGTTCCGGGTGACCAGCATGAGCGGCGCCGGCCGCCACGACTCGTGGGTCAACTTCACGCCCGGCGGCGAGGGATGGTACCTCTTCGTCACCCGCATCCCGGTCAAGGCGCTCGTTCCCGGACACCGCACCAATTCCTCGGACGGGGTCCCGGAGACCTGGAACACCGGTGCCAACGGCTGGAAGACCACCTTCCACGTCGAGGGACGCAAGGCGGCCATCTACCCCGTCATGGCGGAGGACGCCACCGACGGCCACTACCGGATGCCGGCCGGGCTGCAGACCGAGGGCGGGGACCGCGAGGTCTTCGTGCACCGCAACGGCTCCGGCTACGTGGTGCTGTTCGAACGGGACACCCTGCCGCTGGCCAAGTCCGCCACCTGGCGCGACGACGGCTCGCTGGAGGTCGTCGTCGGCTACGCCGCGCAGGACATGCTCGACGCGTCCGAGTACGCCATGGCGCACGTCGTCGTACGCTCCCGCGCGCACGGCGCCGAACGCGTCGCCCCGATCACCTGGTACGGCGACGAGTTCCGCTTCGTCGTCACCCCCGCCGCGATGCGCACGCTGGCCGGCGACATCCCGCTGGCCTCCGGCCGCTGGGACTTCTTCCTGCGCCGCCAGGACCCCTCCGCGGTCACCCCGGAGAACCGCACCGGCGACCTCATGATCAAGATGACGCAGGATCTGATCCCCACCCTGCCCCGGGACATGGCCAGCAACGAGCGCCGCTACGAGCTGCAGTCGGAGGCCTACGACCGGCTCTCGCTGCTGGTCCACTCGGCGATGCCGGACGAGGCCCGCGGCCCCTACCGGCAGAAGCTGATGCGCACCAAGACGTATCCGGCGGCCCGCCGCAAGCCCGTGATGCAGGCCGTGCTCTTCGACGCCTTCAAGGGGACCCAGTACTCCGACAGCCCGCGCGCGCTGCACGAGGAGATGGTCCGCCGGGGCCTGGACCTCGAACACCTGTGGGTGGTGCGCGACGACCAGGTGGACGTTCCCCCCACCGCACGGCCCGTGCGCATGTGGTCCCCCGACTGGTACGAGGCCATGGCCCGGGCGAAGTACGTCGTGGCCAACAACCACCTGCCGGACTGGTTCGAGAAGCGCGAGGGACAGGTCGTCGTGCAGACCTGGCACGGCACCCCGCTCAAGCGCATCGGACACGACATCGAAGCCGTGCACTTCGCGGACAAGCGGTACCTGGAGCGCGTGGAGAAGGAGGTGCAGAACTGGGACATGCTGGTGTCCCCGAACAGCTTCAGCACCCCGATCCTCAAGCGGGCCTTCCAGTTCCCCGGCGAGATGGTCGAGAGCGGCTACCCGCGCAACGACGTCCTGCGCCGCGCGGACTCCGGGCAGCGGGCGGCCGAAGTGCGCCGCCGCATCGGCCTGCCGCCCGGCAAGAAGGCCATCATGTACGCGCCGACCTGGCGCGACGACCAGTTCTACGCACCCGGAAAGTACAAGCTCGACTTCCGCATCGACCTCGACGAGGCCAAGGCGCAGCTGGGCCACGACCACGTCCTGCTGGTGCGGCGCCACCCCAACGTGGTGGACCCCGTACCGGGCGCCGGCGACGGCTTCGTCTTCGACGTGTCCGACTACCCGGACATGGCGGACCTCTCGCTCATCGCGGACGTGATGATCACGGACTACTCCTCCCTGATGTTCGACTTCGTCAACACCGGGCGGCCGATCCTCTTCTTCACCTACGACCTGGACCACTACCGCGACACCCTGCGCGGCTTCTACTTCGACTTCGAGCAGTCCGCGCCCGGGCCGCTCGTGTACTCCTCCCCGGAGCTGATCGGGGCGATCCGCAACATCGACCGCATCCAGCACGGCTACGCCGCCCGCTACCGCTGGTTCCAGCAGGAGTTCTGCGACCTCGACGACGGCTACGCCTCGGCCAGGCTCACCGACCGCATCCTGATCGCCGGAGGGGACCTCGACCCCGCCCGGGCGCAGGCCCCCGCCGTCGGAGCCGTCCGCGGCCGCGCGACGGGTCCGGCGGGTCCGCAGGGCGGGGCGGGGCAGACGGGTCAGGCAGGTCAGGCAGGTCCCTGGAACGGAGGCACCCTCGGTCAGGTGCCGCGCCAGCCGGCGAGAAGAATGGATTCCGAGCATGTCTAAGACAGCCCAGAGCGCGCGCCGCGTCTTCACCGGCGTGGACTCCTCCGGGGCGGTGCCCATCGAGTACCGGTTCTCCCACGCGCGCAACGGCAACCGCCATCTGGTCGTCGTCTTCGCGAACCGTTACGCGACCAACGAGTACGGCTGGGCCAACGGCAAGCTCGACCTGCTCCGCTCCAACATCCTGTGGGTCCGCGACCTGTTCGACGGCGCCAACACCTACTACCTGTGCAAGGGGATGGACTTCTCCCTGGAGCAGTCCGTCGCCGGGCTCATCTCGCGCGTCATGGGCGCCCTGTCCCTCTCGCCGGACCAAGTGACCATGTTCGGCAGCTCCAAGGGCGGCAGCGCGGCCCTGTTCTTCGGCCTCAAGTACGGCTTCAGGAACATCGTGGCCAGCGTGCCCCAGTTCCAGATCGGCACCCGCGTCGCAGAGGGCAACCCCGAGGCGGTCCGAGTGATGATGGGCGAGGCGACGGAGCACAACGTACGGGTCCTCGACTCGGTCCTCCCCGACCTGGTGCACAGCGGAGCGAACCGCTCCGCCAACATCTACCTGGTCACCTCGCCCCAGGACGAGCAGTACGCGAGCCAGGTGGAGCCGTACGTCAGGCTGTTCCAGGCGCACGAGAACTTCAACTTCGTCTACAACGACTCTCCCCTCATCACCGACCACGGGAAAGTCACCCTGCGCAACCTCCCCACCCTGATAGGGCTGTTGAACCTCCTCGTCGAGGGCATCGCCCCCCGGTTCGGCATGGTCCGCAACGGCTACGAGGAGCCCAAGCGCGACACGTCGGCCATCGACGCGTTCCTGACCCAGACCTCCCTGGTGCAGAAGGACGAGTCCTTCCCCCGGCCGGTGGTGCTCACGCCGACGACGGAGGAGCGGGTCCCCGCGAACATGGTCCGTTTCACCGGCACCGCCGTGGGCGCCGTCCGCGTCAGCTTCTGGCAGGACGGCAAGCACAAGGGCTCCGCGCCCGTCGCCGCGGACGGCACGTGGGTCTGGGAACGCAGCAGCCCCTGGCCCAAGGGGAGGCACGTCGTCAGGCTGTTCGCCGCCGACGCGAACAACTACCAGACCGAGCGCACCGAAGCGGTCTTCACGGCCGTCGAGAACGCGTCCGCGTCCCTGCCCGAGTACGACCCCGCGCCCGCGCCGATGCCCAGGCCGGCGCAGCGCCTCGTGCTGTCGGTGACCGCCCCGGCCGCCCACCAGCAGCTTCCGGGCCCCGCCGTCGGCTTCGCGGGCTACGCCCCGGGCGCCGTCCGCGTGGACTTCCAGGAGGGCGGAGCGGCCCTGGGGACGTGCGAGGTACGGGCCGACGGCAGCTGGATGTGGGAGCCCGGCTGGGCCTGGAACCAGGGCGACCACTTCGTCGAAGCCATCGCGGTGGACGCCGTCGGCAACGCCTCCCCCTGGACGGCCGTCCCCTTCACCCTGATCATGAACTCCTACCCCGTGCCCGCCCAGGGGGCCTTCTTCAGCCCACGGTACTGATCGTGGCCGGGTCCTCGGGACGGGTCACCCGCATCACCAGCGGCCGGTGGTCGGACGCCTTGGTGTCCACCACCTCGCAGGCGGTGCGGGTGAGCTGGGTGAACAAGTAGTCGATCTTCGTGCCGTCCTTGAGGGTGGCGCGTCCCTTCTTCGAGCCGCCCTTCTGGTCGCACTCGCGGTACGTGGTGTACGCCTCCGAGGGCCAGATCCAGGCGGAGGCGTTCCGGTCGCTCACCGGCGGCGGGGTGTTGAAGTCCCCGCCGAAGACCGTGGCGGCGTCCGTCGACGCGGCGGCGACCAGCGAGCTCAGCTGGTCGTCTCGGAAGTCCCAGTCCGGGTGGTCGGCGTCGCTCTCCCGCAGCGAGAGGTGCGCGTTGCACACCCGCAGCCGCTGGGCCGGGACCCGCGCGCACAGGATCCCGCGGTGCAGGCCCACCGTCGGCTGCTCGCTCGGTATCGCCTCCACGTCGGCGAGCGGGGAGCCGGCCAGCAGACCGTAGCCCGCCTGGCCCCGGCCCTGCCCGGTGCAGCCGACGGGCGTACGGCCGCCCGCCGAGTCGACCTCGGCGTACGGCTCGAAGGCCGAGTGCCACTGCGGGCCGAGGCTGCGGGCGAAGGACTGCAGGTCCTCGGAGCACACCTCCTGCAGGAGCAGGACCTGGACGCCGGAATCGCCGATCAGGTCGCGCAGTTGCTGGAGCTTCTCCTTCGGGCCCCCGGTCTTCTCACAGCTCCACTGCCGCACCCCGCACATGTTCCAGGTGGCCACGGAGACCTCGTCGGCCTTCCCGGCACCCATACCGGAGCCCGTGGCCGAATCCGGTGCCTGCGCCGACGTGCACGCCACCGCGGTCAACAGGCTCAGGGTCGCCGCCGTGCGGCCGAACCGGCGGCGGAGCGACCGCCGCCGCGACCACCGCCCGGTCTCCGTGTGTCTCTGCATTCGGACATCATTGGGTATGAGCCGGTCAGACCGTGCATCGGGCCCGGCATGACTCCTTCCGCATCCCTCCGCACGCCGTGCGCTACACGTCGTAGGACCAGGCCAAACGCGCGTGACGCGGAGCGATCGACTGGCGTAGGTTCCTTCCTGGCCCGCCGGTCCGGCGCGTCACCTCGTGTTCTGTTCCCCTGGGGGGTTTCTTCAGCATGTCCGCAGTTCCGGTCGGCCCGCCGCCGCCTTCCCCGTACGTCGCACCCCTTGTGAAGGCCGTACGGCCGCGCCCGCCCGTGGGCCTGGCCATCGCACTGACCGCGCTGTTCGCCCTGGTCATCGGGTTCGACGTCTTCGCCGCGTACGTCGACTGGAACTCCCGCTCGATCTTGGAAAGGCTGTTGGCGGATTCCGCCGCGGTCAGCGATGCCGAGCTGGACCAGGCCGACCGTCTGGCGGCCAGAGCCGGCATGTTCCAGGGCCAAGTCGCCATCGTGACCGGCATCGTCTTCATCATCTGGTTCCACCGGGTCCGCACGAACGCCGAGGCCTTCGCCCCGGGCGCGGACAAGCTCCCGCGGGGCTGGGCCATCGGCGCCTGGTTCATACCGCTCGCCAACCTCGTGCTGCCGTACCGGATCGCCGTCACCACCTGGATGTCGAGCACGCCCTTCGGCGCTGACGGACAGCGCCCGTGGTTCCGGTTGACACTGGTCAACCTCTGGTGGGGCACCTTCGTGCTCTCCAAGGTCCTGGGATGGTACGGAGGCCGCTCCTACGCCAGCGCCGAGACCACCGAGGCCGTGCGCAACGCCGCCACGACGATGCTGGCCGGTGACGTCCTCGACATCGTGGCCGCCGTCCTCGCCCTGCTCTTCGTCCGCAGGCTGACGGCCATGCAGCACGCGAGGGCCGCGCGGGGCCCGGTCGTCGCAGCGGTGTAGCCGCACGTGGGCAGGGCCCGACCCCTACCGCTCCGGCGCGGTCGGGGTCTCGGGCGGGGTCTGCTGGGGCTGTTCCCGCCGGGGGCGGTGGTGCCAGGCGGCGTAGGGCCCGACGGGACTCTGACGACAGGGCCTAGGGTGGGGTGGTGACGAACGCGAGTACGAGACCGAGCGGTGACCGGGTGCTGTACGGGTGCATGGGCCTGGGCGGGAGCTGGGACCCCGACCCGTACGGGCCCGCGGACATCGACGCCGCCGAGGCGGCCGTAGCCGCCGCCCTCGACAGCGGGATCACCACCTTCGACCACGCCGACATCTACCGGCACGGGAAGGCCGAGGCCGTCTTCGGCGAGGTGCTCGCGCGCACGCCCGGGCTGCGCGAGCGCATCACGCTCCAGACCAAGTGCGGGATCCGGCTGGGCGACAAGGACCGCCCGGGGACGTACGACCTGCGCGGGGAGAGCATCGCGCGGCGCGTCGAGGAGAGCCTGATCCGGCTGCGGACCGATGTGATCGACGTCCTCCTGCTGCACCGCCCCGATCCGCTGGCGGACGTGGACTCGATCGCCTCCGCGCTGACCTCCCTGCACCGCCAGGGCCTCGTACGGGGCTTCGGCGTGTCCAACATGGGCGCCGCGCAGATCGCCCACCTCCAGGCCCGGCTCGACGTGCCGTTGGTGGCGAACCAGCTGGAGATGAGCCTGCACAGCCGTGCCTGGGTCGAGGCCGGAGTCCTGCTCAACACACCGGAATCCGCGCAGAACGGGTTCCCGTTCGGCACGCTGGAGCACTGCCGCGACCACGGCATCCGCCTCCAGGCCTGGGGCGCTCTGGCGCAGGGCCGCTTCACCGGACGCGAGGAGACGCCCGCCGAGCGGGCCACCGCGCAACTGCTGGCCGAGCTGGCCCGGCAGAAGGACACCACGCCGGAGTCGGTCCTGCTGTGGTGGCTGATGCGGCACCCCGCCGCCATCGCGCCGGTCATCGGCAGTGCGCGCCCCGAGCGGATCCGTGCCTGCCGCGACGCGGCGCTACGGGAGCCCGAGCTCACGCACGAGGAGTGGTACGAGCTCTGGATCACGGCCCGGGGCGTGCCGCTGCCCTGAGGTGCCGGGGCGCGGGACCGGGGGGTTAGCCCCAGCGCAGCCGACCGGGAAGCCGGATGGGACCCCGCGGTGAGATCAACAAGGCTTGTGCCATGACGACTTACCCGCACAAGGCCCTGCTCCTCGCCCTCGCCACGGCCACCGTGGCGGCCTCTCTGACCGCCACCGCCGCCCCGGCCGTGGCCCGGCCCGCCCCCGCCGCCCCGCAGCTCGACTGGCACCGCTGTACCCATCCGGACGCGCCCGCCGCCCAGGAGTGCGCCGAGCTGCCCGTCCCGCTCGACTACGACGATCCCGACGGCCGGCAGCTCACCGTCGCCGTCTCCCGGATCCGCAGCGACCGCCCCGAGGCGCGGCGCGGCACGCTCGTCGTGATACCCGGCGGACCGGGCGGATCCGGAGTGCAGCGCCTGACGCAGAAGGCCGACGCGCTGCGGCGGGAGCTCGCCGGGGCCTACGACCTCGTCGCCTTCGATCCGCGCGGAGTGGGCGCCAGTACCACCGCGAGCTGCGACCTCGCCCCCGAAGACCGGTACTTGACCAGCCTGCGCTCCTGGCCGGGCCCGAACGGCGAGATCACCGAGAACATCGCCCGGTCCCGGCGCATCGCCGAGGCCTGCGCCCGCAGCGGTGGCCCCGAGCTGCGCAGTTTCACCACGGCCAACCAGGTCCGCGACATGGACCGCTTCCGCGAGGCGCTCGGCGAGCGGAAGCTCTCCGCCTGGGGCACCTCGTACGGGACCTACGTGGGAGCCGTGTACGCGCAGAAGTATCCCCGGCACACCGACCGTTGGGTCCTCGACAGCAGCGGCGACCCCGACCCGAAGCGGGTCGCCCGCGGCTGGCTGGCGAACATGTCGCAGGGCGCGGCGGACCGCTTCCCCGACTTCGCGGCCTGGGCGACCCACCCCGACCGGGACCGGGACGGCCTGCGACTGGCCGCGGCGGCGCAGGAGGTGGAGCCGCTCGTCGTCTCGCTCGCGGCCCGGCTGGACCGCGAACCGAGGACGACGACGACCCCCGGAGTGCCGCTGACCGGCAACGGCCTGCGCCAGGCCCTGCAGAACGCGCTCTACGCCGACGCCGCCTTCGCCCCCTTCGCCCGGCTCGTGCAGGCGGCGCAGGACCCGGCGGGGACCCCGGTGCTCCCCAAGGAGCTCGCCGCGCCCATCCGGAACGAGGACGCCGCGCTCATGGTCAGCGTCATCTGCAACGACGTGGCGTGGCCGGACGCGTCCGTGGGCGCGTACCGGCGGGCGGTCGACGCGGACCGCGCCCGGTACCCGCTGACGGCCGGCATGCCGGTGAACGTACTGCCCTGTTCCTTCTGGCAGACCCCCGTGCAGAAGCCGACCCGGATCACCGACGACGGCCCGTCCAACATCCTCATGCTCCAGAGCCGCCGGGATCCTGCCACCCCGCTCTCCGGGGGCCTGAAGATGCGCGAGGCGCTGGGCGACCGGGCCCGGCTGGTGACCGTCGAGCAGGGCGGCCACGGGCTGTACCTCGGCAACGGCAACGCGTGCGGCGACCGCGCCGTCACCGAGTTCCTCACGAGCGGCCGCCGTCCGGCCCGGGACACGGACTGCGCGAACTGAGCAGGCCGCGCCCGTACCGCTACCGGCTCCCGCGCGCGGGCGCAAGCGGGGGCGCAAGCGAGGGCGCCACGATGGGGCCGCCTGCGGCACCCCCTGGACCAGCTCCTGGGGGGAGGGGCGAGCGCGTTCCCGAGCCGGACCGGAAAGGTTTCGGTCCGCGCCCGTCACCGCCCCGGTCCCGCGCAACCCGTACGACGTCACCCGCCACGCCGGGGTGACGGCGGGACCGGCCGCTCCGCCCCCGCTCCGAGGGCGAACTCCGGTCCGCCGCAAGGGTCCTCGCCGACCGGGGCGGCCGCCCGCGGATGCCTCCCGCTTCCCGTCCCACCGCACTTTCCGTGCGGTCATGGCCCCAGATATCCATCCGTACTTGTGGGTACTGCGGCCGAATGGCGCCGGATTTGATAGTTCTGGACTGGTCCGGTGTGAGAAAGCTGCGGGAAGGACACGGCATGTTCGATCTACTGCGCCCGGAGACCGTCATGTGCCCCTTCTGCAAGGCCACCGCCGCCGACGGAGTGGTGCGGACCCTGCGGACCGGAGCGGGGTCACTGTCCGTGACCTGGCACGCCCTCAACTGCCCGCACTTCGCGGCCGACCGGATCCTCGCCGAGAACGAGGGCTGACCGGAGCCGTCCCGGACCGCTCCGGGGACGGCGACATGCGGGACCGGACCCGTGCGGCGAGGATGAGGAGGGACCGGCGAGGAGGAGCGGCGCATGACCAGTCCAGCTGAGCGGCTCCGGCGCGGACGGGCCGTCCGCAAGATCACCGGCCGTGCCGCGCACGGGCGGTGGACCGCCTCGCCGGACCGGCCCGATCCCGTCGGGGTACTGCAGCGGCAGGCCACCGACCGGGTGCCCGAACTGTTGCCGATCCGCTACGGCCGGATGGCGGCCTCGCCCCTCGCCTTCCTGCGGGGCGCGGCCTCCGTCATGGCCGCCGACCTGGCCACCGCACCGCAGACCGGCCTGACCGTCCAGCTGTGCGGGGACGCACACCTGCTGAACTTCGGCATGTTCGCCTCGCCGGAACGCGCCCTGCTCTTCGATCTCAACGACTTCGACGAGACCTTCCCCGGCCCCTTCGAATGGGACGTCAAACGGCTCGCCGCGAGCGTCGCGGTGGCCGCCCGCGACAACGGGCACGGCGACGACCGCGCCGCGCGAGCGGCCCTCGGCGCTGCCCGGGCCTACCGGGAGACGATCCGGGAGCTCGCCGGACACCGCGAGCTGGACGTCTGGTACCACCGGACCGACACCGCCGACCTGCTGCCCCTCATCCGCAAGCGCGAACTGCGCGACCGGGTGGAGGCCAACCTGGCGCGCGCCCGCCGCCGCACCAGCCTGCGCGCGCTCGGCAAACTCACCGAGGTCCAGGGCGGACGCCGGCGGATCATCCACGACCCGCCGCTGCTGGAGCCCCTCGCCCGGGCGGACTCACGGGAGGTCGACGAGATCTTCGACAAGTACCGCAGCACCCTCCCCGAGGAACGCCGCCTCCTGCTGGACCGCTTCCGGTTCGCCGACGTGGCGCGCAAGGTGGTCGGCGTCGGCAGCGTGGGGACCCGCTGCTTCATCGTGCTGCTCCTCGGACGCGACGCCGACGACCCGCTCTTCCTACAGATCAAGGAAGCCGTGCCGTCCGTCCTGCAGGGCCACCTCCCGGACGACGGGCACGAGCACCAAGGGCACCGGGTGGTCGCGGGCCAGCGCCGCATGCAGGCCGCGGGCGACATCTTCCTCGGCTGGACGACCGGACCCGCCGGGCGCCACTTCTACGGCCGGCAGCTGCGCGACATGAAGGGGTCGGCCGATCTCACCGGCATGCCCCCGGGCCTGCTCGCCCGGTACGCCGAGCTGTGCGCCAGGGCCCTGGCCCGCGCCCACGCCCGCACCGGCGACCGCATCGCCATCGCGGGCTACCTCGGGGGCGCCGACACCTTCGACCGCGCCGTGGCCGGCTTCGCGCTCCGCTACGCGGACCGCACCCGCGCCGATCACGCGCTGCTGACCGCCGCCGTCGCCGACGGGAGGATCACCGCGACCCGCGGTGTCTGAGCCGGTCCCGGCCTCAGGCGGGCGCGCCGGACCGCTCCGCCTCCCGGGCCGCCCGGCGGCGCAGCGCGTCCTCATCGGTGTCGGCGTCGTAGGAGATCAGCTTCGGCAGCAGGGCGGCCAGCACCGCCACCGACGCCACACAGGCCAGCCCGCCGCCCCAGAAGGCCGATCGGGTACCGGTCCAGCCGGCCATCGTGCCCGCCCGGACCTGCCCGAGCTGCGGTCCCACGCTGTACGAGAGCACCTCGATGCCCGCGAGCCGGCCCCGCAGCTCTTCCGGGATCGTCTGGTTCCAGATCGTCGCCCGGCCCAGCCCGCTCGCCATGTCGCCCGCACCCGCCACCGCCAGGCACAGCAGCACGAGCCAGATGCCGGAGGACGCGCCGGCCCCTGCGATCGCCAGGCCCCACACCGCCGCACCGAACACCACCAGCAGCCCGTGCCGGCGTACCCGGGACATCCAGCCGCTGGTCATGCCGAGCACCAGTGAGCCCACCGCCCCGGCCGCGTACATCAGCCCCAGCGCCCAGACCGCGTCGAGCTCGTCCGCGAGGAAGGGGTAGATGGCGTTCGGGAAGGCGAAGAACATCGCCGCCAGGTCGACCGCGTACGTCCCCAGCAGGACGGGCCGGCTCCACGCGTAGCGCGCGCCCTCGGCGATCCCGCGCAACGACGGGCGTTCGGCCCCCTTCACCGGCGGCGCCGGACTGAGCCGCAGGCACAGCAGCACCGAGGCGAGGAAACCGAGCACGGTGACGGCGTACGCCGCGGCGTGACCGGCGAAGGCGACGACCACACCGGCCAGCGCCGGACCGGCGATCGCCCCGAACTGGTAACGCAGCCCGTTGAGCGCCGCGGCGGCCGTCAGCTGCTCGTGCGGCACGATCCGCGCCATCAGCGAGTCCAGGGCCGGCCGCTGGAGCCCGCTCAGCGCGGAGACCCCCGCCGCGACCACGTACAGCGGCCACAGCAGCGGATCCGGCAGCAGCGCGTTGACCAGGAGCACCAGGGCGAGCACCCCGAGCCCGGCCTCGGTCAGCAGGATCATCCGCCGCCGGTCGACCGCGTCGGCGAGGGCGCCCCCGTACAGCCCGAAGACCACCAGCGGAACGAGCTCCACCGCACCCATCGCACCGACCGCCATGGGCGAGTCCGTCAGGTGCTTGATCTGCAGCGGCAGCGCGATCATCGCCATGAACGAACCGAAGTACGTCACCGTGCCCTGGTAGAACAGCAGCCTGAAGTCCCGACCGGAACGGAACGGGGCGAAATCGGGCAGCAGGGCGGTCCATCGGGAAGTGCTCACGAGATGCCATCGTCCGTGGACGTCCCGGCCGGGGCAACGGATTTTCTACGCATCGGCCCCGTACCGATCACGGACGGGCGAATCCGGAGCCCTGCGCGTGGCATCACCGGCCCGGTGTGGCACCCATGGGTCATGCCGCCGGTGTCAGCGTTCCTGCGTACGGCAGCGTCGTACGCCTGGCGCCTGCTGGTGGTCGGCGCCGCCGTCTACGCGGTCTTCGCCGTGCTCGGCCGCTTCCACGAGATCACCGTGGCACTCTTCCTCGCGCTCGTCGTCACCGCCCTGCTGTGGTGGCCCACCCGGCGCCTCGCGCGCGTCCTGCCCCGGTCGGTCGCCGTCGCCGTCACCCTCCTCGGCAGCGCGCTGCTCCTGCTGGGCGTGCTGGCCCTGGTCGGCACGGCGGTGGCCGGGGAGAGCACCACCTTGGCCCGGGAGTTCCGGGAGGGACTCGACAGCATCGAGGAGTACCTGGAGCGACCACCCTTCCGGCTGAACCCGAACGCGCTCACCGACCTCCAGTCCCGCCTCGGCGAGTACCTCTCGAGCCACCGCTCCACGCTGCTCAGCCAGGCGCTCAGCGGAGCCGGGCGCCTGGTGCAGGTCCTGACCGTGCTCGTCCTCGCGGCCTTCTCCTCCTTCTTCTTCCTGCACGGCGGTGACCGGCAGTGGTCCTGGTTCTGCGCGCAGCTGCCCCCGTCGGTGCGCGCCCGCGTGGGCATCGCCGGCGGCGCGGCCTGGCGCACGTTCACCGGCTACACCCGCGGGATCGTCCTCGTCGCGGCGACGAACGCGGTCCTGGTCGGGCTGGCGCTCTACTTCCTCGGGGTCCCGCTGGCCGTGCCGCTGGCCCTGCTGGAGTTCTTCGCCGCGTTCATCCCGCTCGTCGGATCGCCGGTCGCGCTGGCGGTCGCCGCGGTGGTCGCGCTGGCCGCGAAGGGGCCGTTCGTCGCGGGCCTGGTGGTCGCGCTGATCGTGGTCATCGGCCAGATCGAGGGTCATCTGCTGCATCCGCTGGTGATGAGCCGGGCGGTGAGTCTGCACCCGCTGGTGGTGGCGATCTCGGTGGTCGCGGGGGCCATCGCCGCCGGTGTCGTCGGCGCGGTGGTAGCGGTCCCGCTGGTCTCGGTGACCTGGTCGGTGCACACGGCGCTGCGCGACGCCCGCCTCCCGGCCGACCGCCTGACGGCCGACGAGGACGGAGAGGCCGACGAGGGGGGAGGGGCCGACCGCGGCTGAGAGGGGCCGGACGGCGGACACCCGCCCCCGCTTCCTGCACAATCGCCTGATGAGCGATGTAGATCCCTACCTGTGGCTGGAAGACGTATCCGGCGACGCCGCCCTCGCCTGGGTGCGGGAGCGCAATGCCGAGACCGTGGACGAGCTGACCGGTTCACCCGGGTTCAAGGTCCTCGAGCAGGAGCTGCGCGAGGTGCTGGACGACGACGGCCGGATCCCCTACACCGTCCGCCGGGGCGGCCACCTCTACAACTTCTGGCAGGACGCCGACCACGTGCGCGGCCTGTGGCGGAGGACCACGCTGGAGGAGTACCGGACGGACCGGCCGGCCTGGGAGGTGCTCCTGGACCTCGACGCGCTCGCCGAGGCCGAGGGCGAGAAGTGGGCCTGGGCGGGCAGCCGGGTCCTGGCTCCCGAGCACCGGCACGCCCTCGTCCTGCTGTCCCGGGACGGCGCGGACGCCTGCGTGGTGCGCGAGTTCGACCTGGAGACCCTGGAGTTCGTCGAGGACGGGTTCGCCGTCGCCGAGGCCAAGACCCGGATCGGATGGATCGACCACGACCGGGTCTGGATCGGAACGGACTTCGGTGCCGGCTCGATGTCCACGTCCGGCTACCCGCTCCAGGTACGCCGCTGGCGGCGCGGCACGCCCCTCGCGGACGCCGAGCTGGTCTACGAGGGCCGGCCGACGGACCTGTCCGCCTCCGGATGGCACGACGACACCCCCGGCTTCGCACGGGACTTCGTCCACCGGCAGATCGACTTCTGGAACCAGGAGCTCTTCCTGCTCCAGGAGGACGCCGCCGGCCCGCCGCTGAAGATCGACGTCCCGGACGACGCGGGCGCCTCCGTCCACCGCCGGTGGCTGACCGTCACCACCAAGTCCCCGTGGCTCGGCCATGGCGCGGGCAGTCTGCTCGCCTTCGACCTCGACGCCTTCCTGGCGGGGGAGCGCGAGGCCGAGGTGCTGTTCACACCGGACGAGCGCACCGCGCTCGCCGGGTACAGCTGGACCCGCAACCACCTCATCCTCAGCACCCGCGCCGACGTCTCCTCCCGGATGGAGCTCCTCACTCCGGGCGAGGGCGGCTGGCACCGCGCACCGCTGCCGGGGCTGCCGCCGCTGTCCACCGCCTCGGTCACTGACACGGACCCCGACGTCGGCGACGAGTACTTCCACCACGTCACGGGCTTCCTCCAGCCCACCACCCTCTACCGGGGCACGGCCGGCGACGGCAGCGAGAGCGAGGGCCTCAAGCAGGGTCCGGCGCTCTTCGACACCGCCGGTCTCGCCGTGCGCCAGTACTTCGCGACCTCCGCGGACGGCACGAGGGTGCCGTACTTCGTCGTCGGACCCGAAGACCGCCCGGGCCCCGGCCCCACCCTGCTCTACGGGTACGGCGGCTTCGAGATCTCCATGGTCCCGCAGTACAGCGCGGTCACCGGCCGGGCCTGGCTCGCGCGCGGCGGCACGTACGTCGTCGCGGGCATCCGGGGCGGGCACGAGTACGGGCCCGGCTGGCACAAGGCGGCCCTCGGCGCGAACCGGGTCCGGGCCTACGAGGACTTCGCCGCGGTCGCCCGGGACCTCACCGCCCGGGACATCACCACCCCCGCGCAGCTGGGCATCGAGGGCGGCAGCAACGGCGGGCTGCTCATGGGCGCCATGCTCACCCGCGACCCGGAACTGTTCGGCGCGGTCGTCGCGCACGTGCCGCTGCTGGACATGCTGCGCTTCCACAAGCTGCTGGCCGGGGCCAGCTGGATCGCCGAGTACGGGGATCCCGACAGCCCGGCCGACCGGCCGCACCTGGAGCGGATCTCCCCGTACCACCAGATCCGGGCGGACGGGCCCGCGTACCCGCCGCTGCTGCTGCTCACCTCGACCCGCGACGACCGGGTGCATCCCGGCCATGCCCGCAAGATGGCCGCACGGCTGCGCGAGCACGGGCATCCCGTCCTCTTCCACGAGCACCTCGGGGGCGGCCACGCGGGCGCCACCGACCACCGGCAGACGGCCTTCAACGAGGCCCTCGTCCACACCTTCCTGTGGGAGCGGCTGACCCCGCAGAAGTGATCCGACACCGGGCGTAGGTGAACGGCAGGCATCCGTACGGGGGATTTGCGGGGCCAGACGCTGCCGAGGGCCGGGTTGTGCTCCACCATCGGCGGATGCAGCCCCGGCCAGGGAGGACCCCATGAGCACCCCGTACGCGTCCGCCGCCCCGTACTACGCCCGCTACCGGCCCCCGTACCCGGCGGAGCTCCACGCGCTCCTCGCGGACCGGTTCGCGCTCGACGGCTCCCAGACCGTACTGGACCTCGGCGCCGGACCGGGCACGATCAGCCTGCCGCTGGCGCCGCTGGCCGAGCACGTCTACGCCGTCGACCCGGAGCCGGCCATGCTCGCCGAAGGGTGCAGGCTCGCCGAGGAGCAGGGCCGCAGGAACATCTCCTGGCTGCGCGGCGACGCCGCCGGCATCGGCCGGCTGTGCCTGCCCCGGATCGACCTGTGCGTCATCGGCGGGGCGTTCCACCGGATGGACCGGGTACGGGTGCCGGTCGACCTGGACGCCATGCTCGCGCCACGCGGCGGGATCGCCGTCGTCACCTCCGTGGCGGCGGCCTGGCCGGCCGTCGTCGACGAGGTGCGCGCCCGCTTCCTCGGACCCGACCACGGCACGGCGCACGGAGCGGCGACGCGGCCAGCGGCCTCCGAACCGGCGGCCGAACCGAGCGACGAACCGGCGGACATGGAGGAAGTGCGGGACGTGGAGGACCACCTGGCGAAGTCGGCGTTCTCCCGCGTCGAGACCACCACGTGGGAGCGGTCCACGCGCTGCACGGTGGACCAGGTGATCGGCCTGCAGTTCTCCCGCGCCTGCTCCAGTCCGGCCCTGTTCGGCGCACGCAAGGGCGCCTTCGAGTCCGAGCTGCGCCACGCCCTGCTGGACCATTACCCCAGCGGCACCTGTACCCGGACCGTCACCGTCGCGGTCACCGTCGCGACCAGGCCGCGGCGGTGACCACGGTGACGTCCGTGACGGCGGCGACGGTGACGGCGCCGAGGCCACGGTCACCGCGCGCACCGAGGTCGACCCGCTGCTACGGATGCCGGGCTGGTCCACCGCACGGGAGTTGGCGGAACTCTCCCCGGTCCACCGTTCGCTCGTGGCGGCGACCCTCCTGGGCCAGCCGGTGCTGAAGGCGCTGCACCGGCTGGCCCAGGAGGAGGAGTCGGTCCGGCGGTACGGACTGGAGTGAGCCGCCGCCGGTGTCGCGACCTCCGTGGGGAGCGGCGGCCGGCCGCCCCGGTCGATGCGCAGCCGGCTCGCTCGCACCGAAGGCCCGGTGGTCCGCCCGGGCCCCGCGCGGCGTCACTCCGGTGCGTCGGCGAGTGCGGTGAGCAGCTCCCGCTCGCGGGCGGTGCTCAGACCCGCCCGGCGGGGGCGTTCCAGGCCCTCGGCGCGCTCCCACCGCAGGACGTCCTCCAGCATCTCCGTGCGCGGGCGGTCGCGCAGCCCGGCCGCGTGCGCCGCGGCTCCGCTGCGGGCGCAGAAACCGGCCCACTTCGGATCCGGCATCCACATGGCCATCGACTCCGGGCCCATGAACGGCCCGACGCCCTGGTCGAAGAGCCACTGCGGGTCCGCCTCCGCCACCGGTCCGGTGTACCCGGCCACGCCGGCCGACAGGCCGACCCAGTCGTCGAAGGGGACGACGGGACCGACGGCGTCGAAGGTCCCGGTGGTCCCCTCCTGCGCCAGGTCCAGCAGCCAGCCCGCCAGATCGCGCACGTCGATCGCCTGGGTCGGCACCTGGGGGGACCGGGGGAGGAGCACGGGCTGGTCCACGTCCCGCGCGAAGCGTGCCGCCCAGTACCCCGACCGCCCGCTCGCGTCGCCCGGGCCGCCGATCAGGCCGGCCCGGGCGATGACGAGCCGGTCTCCCACCGCGGTGCGCGAAGCCTCCTCGCAGGCGACCTTGGCCTCCCCGTACTCCTCCCGCTCCACGTGGTCGCCCTCGGCCGGCGCGAGCAGCGCGGCCGACTCGTCGGCTCCGACCGTGCTGTGGTCGGCGTAGGCGCTGATGGAGGAGACGTAGGTCCAGTGCCGGGCCCGCCCCGCGAGGGCCGCGAGCGCGCCGCGGACGAAGGCCGGCTGCCAGGACACCTCGATCACGGCGTCCCAGTCGCGGTCGAGGAGTTCCGCGTAGGCGGACTCCTCGTTCCGGTCCGCCGCCACCAGCCGCGCACCGGGCGCGACGGCTCCGCTCTCGCCGCGCGCCAGGCAGGTCACCGCGTGCCCCCGCGCCAGCGCCTGCCGCGTGATCTCACGGCCCAGCCATGCCGTCCCGCCCAGTACAAGAAGATCCATCCGGCAACCTCAGCACATCGCGGGCACCTCCGCGACGCCGGTTCGCGCTCGGCGAAGGCGCGCGGGTGCGTACGCGCACGGATCCGGCCATGACCGTACGGGCGCCGTTGACCGCGTGCGGGGGGCCGTGGAAATCTCGACGCCCGGTCCTGGGAGGGGACTTCCGGCAACGCGGGAGGGGCGGACACATGGCGGTACGTTCGAGCAGGCTTTCGGCGGTCGCGCTGATCGCGGCGGGGGCTCTGCTGGGGGTGGGCGCCGCGGGGCCCGCGCAGGCGGCCGCTGCATTCGGCGGCCACCCGGTCAGCGCAGCCGCCTCCGTCGCTCCCAGCGACCCGACCCCGGAGGAACAGGAGCGGCTGCGGGAGATCGCCGGCTCCATCTGGACCCCGCAACTGGCCGCGGGCTGGAACATGAACGCCGATGTGGCGGACCTCCTGTCGGAGGTGACCGGTGGCATCCTGAAGTGCTCCGAAGCCTTCGCCCTGGTGCCCAGGCCCCCGGGCTTCGTGCCGGGCCTCGGCTACCTGCGCCAGTACTGGAAGCAGATCAGGGACTACTTCCTGGTGGTCAGGGACAACCGCACCTACCGCGCGTGCGTGGTGTCCGCCGCCGCCCACTACCGGTCGATCATCGAAATGGCCTCGGCCGGCGTCTAGAGCGGCGTCGTGGGCGGTCCCGCAAGACCGGCCGACCAACGAAGCGCTACCCCCGTCAGACGGTGCGAGGAACGCCCAGATCGACCCGGGCCTGTTCGTGATAGCGGTTCATCAGGGCTATCAGATCCCCTTCCGCAGGGGTGGCGCCGTCGTTCCTGGTCGCGATTTCCTCCTGCCACAGGGCGAGGTTGACCTCGTGGGCGGCCTCGATCGCTGCTGGCGACGCCAGGAGGACGAGGGTCTCGAACAGCACGGACCGCCTCAGCTCGGCCGTCTCCATCGCGGCGAGGTGCTCCCGCCGGACGTCCGTTCCTGCTGCCGCCTGGCGGGCTCGTTTGGCCGTGCTCGAGATCTCCTTCACGCACGCGGCGTACTCGATGTACGTGTCGAGCTTGCGCTCGTCCCAGCGCGTCGCCATGGACCGTTGGTGTCGGGTGCGCTCGGCCATGGTCGTCGCCAGGAACGAGGTCAGGGCGCCGACGAGGACACCGATGAGCGTCACTATCTGTGTGATCATGACAGCGAACCTTGGCCCGTGCGCGTCATGCTGGCAAGAGCGGTCGCCGGGCCTGAACGATCACGCGCTCATGCGGCGTCCGCCCACTCTTCCCGAAGCATCCCGAAGAGCACGCGGTCGTAGCGCTTGCCTTCCACCAGCGCGGCCGACCGGCGGCGGCCTTCCTCGCGGAAGCCCAAGCCGGCGAAGGCGCGCACGGCACGCTCGTTGCCGCTCCAGGTGTCCAGTTCCAGGCGGCTCAGGCCGTACGCGCCGAACAGGTGGTCCACGAGCAGCCGTGCTGCGTCCCTGCCGTGGCCGCAACCCCAGAACTCCCATTCGCCGATGGTGACCCCCAGCGTGGCCACTCCGGCGTAGGGGTCCAGGTCCCGGTAGTCGGCCATGCCTATCACCCTTCCGGTCGCGAGGTCCTCGACCGTGAACACGGCCGACTCCCTCGGGACCAGGCGCAGCATGGTGTCGAAGCCGAGCCCGACGGCCTCCGCCGTGACCGGGCCGAAGCACGGGTCACCTGCCGCGGCCCAGCGCACCACCTCCGGGTCGTTGCGCCACCGGAGATGGTGCTCCGCGTCCTCCGAGCGCAGCGCACGCAGCCTGACCAACTTTCCTTCGAACATCACGTATCCCCCGTCGAATTGACAACCTTTCCAAGCCTAACGGAACCGATCGTCTGGCCGGTTCCGGGCGGTGTCACAGGTCCCGCCGCATGCAGACGCGGGGCCACCGGTCCAGGCCGTGCGCCGCCTCGCGCTCGCGGATCTCCCGCAGGCCGGGAGCGAGCCCCGCGTCCGCCAGCGGCCGGAAGCCGCAGCGCGCGTAGTACGGGGCGTTCCACGGGACCTCGGTGAAGGTGGTGAGCGTCAGGGCGGGCACGCCCCCGCGCTTCGCGAACTCCGCCAGGTGCTCCAGCAGGCTCCGGCCGAGCCCGCGGCGCGCCCGGTCGGGATGGACGGACACCTGCTCGACGTGCAGGTTGCCGTCGACGTGCTCCGCGATCAGATAGGCGCCGGGGACATCGGCCCCGTCCACCGCCACCCACGCCAGCCCGGCCCGTCGGTAGGCGTCGAGCTCGTCGAGCGCCAGCGGTTCGTCGTCGGCGATCTCCGGCATGCCGATGTCCCGGAAGGAGCGCCCAGCGGCCCTCTCGATGTCCTGGAGGAGGGTCAGCTCGTCCCGTCGTACCGTGCGGATGGTCATGACCGCATTGTCGCGGGAGTGCCGCCCGGAGGCACGCGAGTATCGGGTACGCGTCCGGTCCCCGCTCGTCCGGGGCCGGTTCTGTGCTCCGTACGAGTTCTCTTCGGTGCCGGTTCGGCCGCAGCGCCGCAGGCATGATCATCATTCTGGCGCCACATCGGTTTGATACGGCTATGCCACGAATGCGACGGAGACAACCGACCAAGGCGTGGGGCGCCGTGGCTGTGACGGGGGCCATGCTGGTCGTCGCCGCAGCGCCGGGCCGGGCGCCCGATGCGGACACCTCGGCGCCCGCCCTCGCGGGAGTGCCCCGCGAGGCCGCGGTCACCCTGCTGGTCGGACGGGTGCTGGACGAGGGCCGGGAATCCGACGACGGGCCCTGCACGGTGCGCATGTTCCGGCCCGGACTGTGCAGCGGCTGGCAGGAGCAGCGGGTACGGGCCACCGCGCGCGGCATGGGATCCGTACTGAAGGAACCCTCCCTCGGCGACCCGGCGCGGGACGCGCGGGTGGAGGTCCTCCCGACGGACTCCGGCGGGCCGCTCCAGATCGCCCTCGCGGACGCGGGCCGCCTCACGGACGTGACCGTGCGCGACGGGCGCGGCCGGCACCTGGCCGGCGCCCTCGCCCCGGACAACGGGCGCTGGCTCAACAGCGAGCCGCTGCGGGCGGGGGAGAGCTACACCGTGCAGGTCGGAGCCCTGGACGGGGACGGGACCCCGGTCGGCGTGACCATGGCGTTCCGGACCGCGCCGCCCTCGGACGGGGGCAGGCTGACGGTCGAGTTCGGGCCGGAACCCGGCACGTACGGAGCGGGGGAGATCGTGACGGCGAGCCTCAGCCGTCCGGTGCCCGCCGACGACCTCCCGGCCCGCGCCCGGCTGGAACGGGCCCTACAGGTGACCTCGGAGCCCCAGGTCGAGGGCGCGTGGCACTGGGTCGACGAATCGACCCTGCACTTCCGGCCGCGTACGTACTGGCCCGCCCACGCCGTCGTCCGCGTCCGCAGCGGTCTCGACGGGGTCGAGGTCGGGGACCACGACTACGGCGGCCCCTCCGACGCGGTGCAGTTCACCATCGCGGACCGGATCGAGGCCGTCACCGACTCCGCCACCCACCGGATGACCGTGCGCCGCAACGGGCGGGTCATCAGGACGATCCCGGTCACCACCGGCAAGGAGGGCTTCCGGACCCGCAGCGGCATCAAGGTCGTGCTGCGCAAGGAGTCCAAGGTCCGGATGCGCGGTGACACGGTCGGCATCCAGCGCGGCACCAGCGAGTTCTACGACCTGCCCGTCTCCTACGCGACGCGGGTGACCTGGAGCGGCGAGTACATCCACGCCGCGCCCTGGTCGGTCGAGGCGCAGGGCGAGGAGAACGTGAGCCACGGCTGTACGGGCATGAGCACCGAGGACGCCGCCTGGTTCTTCGAGACCGTCCGCGAAGGGGACATCGTGGAGGTGGTCAACAGCGGCGGTGCGAGGATGGCCCCCTTCGACAACGGGTTCGGCGACTGGAACGTGGACTGGCGGACCTGGCTGGCGGGCAGCGCCCTGGCCGCCATCGACGGGGGTCCGCAGGACTCGCCGACCACCCCCGTCGCAGCCAGGCTGCACCCGACCACCTGAGCGCGCGCCGGCTGCCCCCCGGCGTGCCCGGCCGTCAGACGGCGCCCGCGCCCGGTCGGCGGCGGCTCCGCTCGGACCGGACACGGCCGGACACGACCGGACTACGATCACCACATGATCAAAGGAGTGATGTTCGACTTCTCCGGCACACTGCTGCGCGTCGAGTCGACCGAGGAATGGCTCACCGCCACCCTCGCGGAGACCGGCATTCCGCTGGCCGAGGAGGAGTTCGGCGAGACGGCGCGGCGGCTGACCGAGTACGGCGCACTGCCCGGCGGGCCGTCGCCCCGGCACATGCCGGCGCACCTCGACGCCCTGTGGGGCCAGCGGGACATCAGCGCCGAGCAGCACCGGGCCGCCTACGGCGGCTTGACCCGAGCTGCCGGGATCACGGACCCGGAGCTGGAGCAGGCGCTCTACGACCGCCACAAGACCCCCGCCGCCTGGCGCCCCTACCCGGACACCGTGCCCACCCTGCGCGCACTGCGCCGCCGGGGGCTCCCGGTGGCCGTGGTCAGCAACATCGGATGGGATCTGCGGCCGGTCTTCCGCGCGCACGGGCTCGACGAACTGGTCGACGCCTACGTGCTCTCCTTCGAGCTGGGCGCCCAGAAGCCCGACCCGGTGATCTTCCGAACCGCATGCGACCGGCTGGGCCTGGCCCCCGCCGATGTGCTGATGGTCGGCGACAGCCTCGAGGCGGACGGCGGCGCGCGGGCGCTCGGCTGCCCGTTGCACCTCGTCGAGCACCTCCCGGTCGACCAGCGGCCCGGCGGACTGGCCCCGCTGCTGGACCTGCTCGGGCCCGCGTAGCGGTCGGCTCCCCGAGGGCGGGCGGGGCGTGCCGCCACGGTGGGCGGATCCGGCAGCGGTACCGGGCTGCGCGCACCCGGCCGCGGCGGTCAGGAGCCGGGCCGGGAGCCCGTGGCGCGGTCCCACGCGGAGCGGGTGGCTCCGAAGCCGCTCTCGTGCACCCAGACGTGGGTGCACCCGGGGCATTGGAGGTGGAGCATGCTGCCGGTGTTGGTGAGCAGGTAGCGCCAGTGGGTGGAGCAGGTGCGCCGCTGCTCGCAGGGTTCGCAGCCGCGCGCGTCCGCACACTTCGGGCAGGCCACCCAGGCGCGGCGCCCGGGGTCGGCCTGCGGGTCAAGCGGCAGCACGGCCGTCTCCGCGCGAGGGCAGCACACCGGCCGCCACCAGGTCGTCGTAGAGGCGCTGCTGTTCCGTGTCGAGCCCGGAATAGAGCAGGTCGTAGGCGGCCTCCTCGCCGAGGAGCACCTCCATCGGATCCCAGTCCGGGCCGAGGGCCGCCATCACCTGGGCGCGCCGGAGCACCTCCTGCGAGGTGAGGTCGACGGCGAAATCGACCAGCTCGGACGCGTCGGGGGCACCGGAGGCACCGGAGGCGTCGGACGGCGGGGTGCGGTCGTGGGGGGCCATGACATCGAAGTTAGGTAGCCCTTCCTTCTCTGGTCAAGGGAGGGTGGGCGGAGTCACATTCCGCTGGTCAGGCGGTGTGCGGGCCCGGGTGTGGCGCGCCGGGCGGGGCGGCGGGCCCAGGAGCGGGGCGTGACAAATGTAATGGCCTGTCAAGGTGCTTCTCCTTCTGGAGGTTGATGCCCGGTTCGTCCTGGCGGAGGAGGAAGCGGCGCGGGTCCGGAGCGAAGAATTGAAGGGACCAAGATCGCCGGGCCCCACCGGGCCACCGACGAGGAGCCGCCGTGCCCCACACCCGCCCCGCCGACCGACCCGCACCGCGCCTGCGCCGCGCCGCCTCGGCCACCGCCGTCGCCTTAGCCCTGCTGGCGGGCCTCGCACCGGCCGCGAGCGCCGCCGTCCAGGAAACGCCGAACGCCTACGGCCAGGACGCCGGCCGGCGCCTCGACCGGCCCCAGCTGCAGGCGGGGCTGGACGCGATCCGGGAGGCGGGCGTGTACGGCGTCTACTCCGGGGTCCGCGACGGCCGCGAGCGCTTCGACGGCGCCGCCGGCCTCGCCGACGTCGCCACCGGGCGCAAGGTCCGCCCCGACCTCCGGCACCGCGTCGGCAGCGTCACCAAGACGTTCACCGCCGTGGCCGTCCTCCAGCAGTCCGCGAAGGGCCGGGTGGACCTGGACCGGCCGGTCGGCGACTACGTGCCCGAGCTGCTGCCCGGCGAGCGCGGCCGCAAGGTGACCGTACGCATGCTCCTCAACCACACCAGCGGCATCTACGACTACGTCGGCGATGCCTTCCCCTCCCTCCTGAAGGGGACCACGGAGAGCCTGGACGAGCACCGGTACCGCACGATCAAGCCCGCCGAGCTGATCGGCTACGGGGTGGCCCGGCCGCAGCTGTTCGAGCCCGGCACCGACTGGTCCTACTCCAACACCAACTACGTGCTGCTCGGCGAGGTGCTCCGCAAGGTGACCGGCCAGGACCCGGAGCAGGTGATCACGCGGGACGTGATCCGGCGCGTGGGGCTGCGCGACACCTACTTCCCCGGTACCGACCCGCGCATCCGCGGGGCTCACGCCCGCATGTACGAGAGCTTCTACGGGCTCATCGACCCGCCGCGCGACTACAGCGACTACAACATGACCTGGGCCGGCACCGCCGGGGCCCTCGTCTCCACCCCGCAGGACCTCAACACCTTCTACCGCGCCCTGCTGGGCGGTGACGTCCTGCCGCGCCGCCAGCTGGACCAGATGCGCACCACCGTCGACGTCAAGGACGAGACGGGCGCCGTTGCCATGCGCTACGGCCTCGGCATCTACTCCTTGGACACGCCGTGCGGCCCGGCCTGGGGCCACGACGGCGGAGTCTTCGGCGCCGGCACCTGGGCCCTGTCCAGCCCGGACGGCCGCCGCCAGTTCGCCATCGGGTACAACCTGATGAAGTACCAGCGCCTCAACGCGGCCGGCACGGCCTTCGACCCGCACCCGGCCGACGCCGCGCTGCGGGACTACCGCGACCGGTCCCTGTGCGGCACCACCGCACCGCACACCCCGGACCCGGCCGCGAAGGACCGCTCCGCCGAGCCCCCGTCGGCCCAGGCCCCGTCGGCCGAGGCCCCGGCCGCTCCGCGCGTACTGCCCCCGAGCATGCCGGCGCTCCCCGGACCGCTGTCGGGTCCCGTCCGCTGATCGGACGCGGGTGCGGCGCCGTCCGGGTTCTTACGGATCCGTGACGTGCGGCCCGGTACGCGTCGCGCAGGACCGTGCGCGGCTTAGCGTCGGGGCATGCGCGTACTTGTGACTGGAGGCGCGGGCTTCATCGGCTCGCACATCGTCGCCGAGCTGATCGGCCGCGGCCATGAGCCGGTGGTCTTCGACCTGGCGGAGGACGGGCGGGACGTACGGGACCCGGATGCCGTGGCGCAGGCGCTGGCAGGCGTGGACGCGGTCTGTCACCAGGCGGCCAAAGTGGGGCTCGGGAAGGACTTCGGGGACGCACCCGGCTACGTGTCGGCCAATGACCTGGGCACCGCGGTGCTGCTGGCCGAGATGGCACGGGCACGCGTGCCGCGGCTGCTGCTCGCCGGGTCGATGGTCGTCTACGGGGAGGGACGCTACGAGTGCCCCGCCCACGGCACGGTCCGGCCCGGCCCGCGCGCCGAGAGCGATCTGCGGGCCGGGCGGTTCGAGCCGCGCTGCCCGGTCTGCGGCGCCGACCTGGCGCCGGGGCTGGTCACGGAGGACGCTCCGACGGACCCCCGGAACGTCTACGCCACGACCAAGCTCGCCCAGGAACACCTCGCGTCCTCCTGGGCCAGGGCCACCGGCGGACGCGTCATCTCGCTGCGTTACCACAACGTCTACGGGCCGGGGATGCCCCGCGACACCCCGTACGCGGGGGTGGCCGCGCTGTTCAGGTCCTCGCTCGCGCGGGGCGGGGCGCCGCGCGTCTTCGAGGACGGCGGACAGCGCCGGGACTTCGTCCACGTGCGGGACGTGGCCGCGGCCAACGCGGTGGCGCTGGAGCACCTGGTCCGGGCGGACGCGGACGCCGGAGCCGCGGGCTTCACGGCGTACAACGTCGGCAGCGGCGACCCGCGGACCGTCGGCGACATGGCCGCGGCACTGGCCGCCGCCTGCGGTGGCCCGGCCCCGGTCGTCACCGGCGAGTACCGGCTCGGCGACGTCCGGCACATCACCGCCGACTCGGCGCGCCTGCGCCACGAACTGGGCTGGCGCCCGGCCGTCCCCTTCGCCGCGGGCATGGCCGAACTGGCCACGGGCCAGGCCGTTTTCCTTGCGACGGGACCGTGACACAGGCGTAGCAGACCTTGATCATCCGAGGGGATAGAGTCGCCCTGCCCGGCGGCGCCGAGGGCGCCGCCGGACACCGGAAACAGAGAACCTCGGGGGATTCGCATCGTGTTGACCAATCGTCTGCTCCGCACTGCCGTGCCGATAGCACTGACGGCCCTGGCGCTCACCGCCTGCGGGCCGGAGGACGACGCCGGCCCCGCGGCCACGCAGAAGGGGACGTTCGCCGAGCCGCTCGCCCTGAAGACGTCGGCGGAGGTGTCCGAGACCCACTTCCCGGACCAGGCCAAGACCCAGCTGAGCGTCACCCCGGTCTCGGTCGTCAAGGGGGACAAGGCCGCGGTGGAGAAGCTCGGCGTCGGGCTGCTGGAGGGCAAGACGCCCTACTACGTCACGACCACCTACGCGCACAAGGGCGGTGCACCGGACAGCGGCAGCTTCAACTTCAAGCTGCTCCTGCACGGCACCGACCAGCAGCGCGCGTACTTCTTCGCCCCCGCCTGGGGGGCCACGTTCGAGCCCTGCCAGGAGGTTGCCGAGGTCGAGCTGCCCCTGGCCGCCGGCAAGTCCGTCACCACCTGCGAGATCTACCTGGTCCCGGAGAACGTGCAGCCCACGTTCGTGGGCTTCCAGGGCGACCGCGACAACCGCTCCCCGAGCCACGAGACCGGCACCGCGGCCGAAGTCGTCTGGAAGGTGGGCTGACGGTCCGGGCCCGCCGCACCCGCGCAGGCCCCGGACCGCCGGCCGGGGTCAGCGGAACGAGCCGATGTTCTCGCTCACCCATGCGTCGTACGTGCGCGGGGGGCGGCCGATGACGTCCTGTACGGACGGCCGCTGGTCGAGCGTCCACCGGAGGAGCTCGGCGTACCGGGCGCCGTACACCTCGAGCGCGTGCAGCGTCACGTCGATCGCGCCTTCGGGCCAGCCGAGGGCGCGCCAGGCCGCGCGGCCGTCGTCGGGCGCCAGATCGACCGTGGCGATGTCACGGCCGAGGGCCGCGGCGATGCTCCGTATCCGTGCACGGGTGCTCAGTGGCGGGCCCACCGCCTCCACGACCGTCCCGACGTGGTCGTCGCCGGTCAGGGCAGCGGCCGCCACTGCGGCGAGGTCCTCCTCGTGGATGAAGGGGTAGTGCCCCTCACTGAGGAGGGCCTCCCGGACCACCCCGTCGGCCCGGACGGTGTCGGGCCAGTCCGACCCCGTGGCCGGGTAGGTGCCCTCGATGACGGCGCCCATCACGGCCGACGGCCGGATGTGCGTCCAGGCCATGCCCGAACCCTCCACCGCCCGCTCGATCGCCAGCCAGTACCAGGTCTCCGGCGGGTTGGCCTCCTCGTACTCCGGCCCGTGGGACGACAGCAGGACGACCTTCGCGGCTCCGGCGTCCCGCGCGAGGGCGAGCGCTTCTCGGACCGTCGACGGACGGGCACCGGCGAGGAACACGGACCCGACGCCGTCGAACGCCCGGGCGTACTCCAGCGGTCGGGTGATCGACCCCTCCACGACTTCGACCGCATCGGGCCAGCCGTCGCACTGGTCGGGCTCGGCCAGCACCCGCACGTGCCGGCCCGTGGCGAGCAACTGCCGCGCCAGGCACCGGCCGACGATCCCGGTCGGGCTGTTGCCCTCGTCCTTGCGGGGGCCGACGACGGTCAGCAGACAGCTGCGTTCGCCGGGCGGCGCCTTCTCGTCGTGCTCGAACCTGTCCATGGCAAGACCCTTCCACGCGTTGGCGAAGATCTTGCACCTGGCCCGGACACCGGCCGACCGTAGCCGTATCCCGTGCCGGGGGGACCACGGCTGCGGATCGAGGTCGAGCAGCGTAACAGGCGGCAATGGCCCGGCAACAGGGTGCGGGGTGCCGCTCCGGCAGCCGACGCCGATCGGCCGATGCGGTAGACCTTGCGCGCCTCCGGCCGACACGCCGACCTCGGGGCTAGCACATCGGTGCGGTTGGATACATTCTGCAATCGTCCCGCTACGCTCGGCTATCAAAGCAGGAGGAATGGTATGGCCGACCAGAACGGTGAAATCGCTGCGGATCGAGTCCTTTCCGTGGAGGAAGGGGTGGCGATCAAGCAGCGCATCACCGCGAAGAAGGCACTCAAGACCTGGCGCTGGATGGGCAACTACGGCGACCCCACCCAGGCCGCAGCCGTCGCGAACCAAGACCCACCGTGTCTGGCCGGGGAGGTCATGTTCACCATCAACGGCAGCCTTACCCCGGCCTGGATGTTCTTCTGACCTCGACCTGAAGGGCGGCAGTCCCTAGCCGGTCGCGGCCGGCAGGGTCAGTTCGAAGCGGCAGCCGCCGGACACGTTGTGGACGTCCGCGCGGCCGGCGTGGGCCTCGACGATCCCCCTGACGATCGCGAGGCCCAGGCCCGCGCCCGAGGGAGGAGTACGGGCCGGGGTGCCGCGCCAGCCCGTGTCGAAGACGCGCGGCAGGTCCTCCTCGGGGATGCCTCCGCAGGCGTCGGTGACCGAGAGCACCACGGAGCCCGCGCGGCGTTCGGCGGCGATCGCGACCGTCCCGTCGGCCGGGGTGTGGCGGATGGCGTTGACCAGGAGGTTGGACAGCACCCGGGTCATCTCCTTGCCGTCCACCTCCACCGGGAGCGAGGCGACCCCCTCGCCGACCAGCCGTACGCCGTGCTCGCGGGCGAGCGCGTCGGTGCCGGCCAGGGCGTCGCCCACCAGGTCGTGGAGGGACATCCGGGTCAGGGTGAGGGACAGTGCGCCCGCGTGGATGCGGGAGAGCTCGAACAGGTCACCGACCATGGAGTTGAGGCGGTCGACCTCGGTACGGATCTGCCGGTGGTACCGGGCGGGATCGGCCGCCATGCCGTCCTCCAGCGCCTCCGACATGGCGCGCAGCCCGGCCAGCGGGGTGCGCAGATCGTGCGAGATCCAGGCCACGAGCTCGCGCCGCGAGGCCTCCAGGGCCCGCTCGCGCTCGCGGGAGGCGGCCAACCGTTCGCTGGTGAGGGCCAGCTCGCGGCTCAGCGCCGCGAACTCGGCGGGAGCGGGCACGGCCGGTGCCACGAACGTACCCTCCTCCCCGAAGACCCGGGCCGCGCCGACGAGTTCCCGGCAGCGCCGGACGACCTGACGGCCCAGCAGCAGCGCGGTGGCCATCGAGACGACCGCGGCCGTCGCGACGACCGTGGTCACGACCGCCAGGTCGTGGGAGGACAGGAACATCGCCCAGGCCACGGTGAGCGTCCCGGCGAGCATCGCGGACACCGCGACCGCGGCGACGATCGTGAGGGACACGGCGACGCTGCGCCGGCGCAGCATCCGCAGCGCCGCGGCCCCGAGCAGTCCGGCGGCGCCCGCGCCGAGGAGCGCGTACAGGGCGATCAGCAGAAAGTCATGCATGGCCGTCCTCCGTCCGGAAGGCGTGCTCGACCGCGGTGTCCGGGGCGGGCTCGAAGCGGTAACCGGCGCCCCAGACGGTCCGGATCAGCTGCGGGTTCCCCGGATCGTCCTCGATCTTGCCGCGGAGCCGCCGGACGTGCACGGTGACCGTCGACAGGTCGCCGAAGTCCCAGCCCCAGACCTCGCGCATCAGCCGCTCCCGGTCGCAGACCTGGCCGGGGTGGCGCAGGAAGTAGGCGAGGAGATCGAACTCCCGCAGGGTGAGCGCGAGCTCCCGGCCCTCCTTGTGGACCCGCCGGGCCGCCGGGTCCAGCACCAGGCCGGCCACCGCGAGACGCGGACCGCCCTCCGGACCGCCCTGCGCGGTACCGGCCGGGGCACCGGCCTGCGCCCGGCGCAGTACGGAGCGCACCCGCAGCACGAGCTCCCGCGGGCTGAAGGGCTTGGTCACGTAGTCGTCCGCGCCCACCTCCAGGCCCAGGATCCGGTCGTCCTCGTCGCCGCGCGCGGTGAGCATGATGACGGGGACGGGCCGGCCGCCGTTCTCCCCGGCGCGCAGCCGGCGGCAGACCTCAAGACCGTCCATCCCGGGGAGCATCAGGTCGAGGACCATCAGGTCGGGGCGGAGCTCCTCGGCGGCGCGCAGACCGGCCGGGCCGTCCGCCGCCAGGCGCACCGCGAATCCGGCCCGCTCCAGGTACCCGGCCACGACCTCCGAGACGGTCGGATCGTCGTCGACGACCAGAACGCTGCCCAGGGCACCGGCCCGGGCGGTCCCTTCCGCGCCGATCCGGGCGGTCCCTTCGGTGCCGGGTCCCTCGTTCGTACGGTCCACATCGCTCACTGCCATGACCCCAGGCTGTCACCCGCCCGGGCCCAAGTGTGGAGCGGACCCCCTCCTGCGGGACGGCGTCCGCGTTTCGTAAGGTCTGCGGGCCCCTTTTCCCCGGACCTGATTCCTACGGTGTGGAGGGTGACTTCATCAGCTTGTGCTCCGCCCCGCGCGGACCTCGTACTGCCGTGCCTCGACGAGGCACAGGCCCTGCCCTGGGTGCTGGCACGCGTACCGGCCGGGTGGCGCGCCATCGTCGTCGACAACGGTTCGACCGACGGCTCGGCGGAGATCGCCCGGAGCCTGGGCGCCACCGTCGTGCAAGAGGACCGGCGCGGTTTCGGCGCCGCCTGCCACGCCGGGCTCCTCGCGGCCCGCGCCGACCTGGTCTGCTTCTGCGACTGCGACGCCTCCATGGACCCCGGGCTGCTCGCCGCCATGGCGGCGAGCGTCGCCGCGGGCGAGGCCGACCTGCTGCTCGGCCGCCGCCGCCCGCAGGGGCGCGGCGCCTGGCCGGTACACGCCCGCGCCGGGAACCTCGCGCTCGCCCGCATGCTGCGCCGCCGCACCGGACTGCGACTGCACGACCTCGGACCGATGCGGGTCGCGCGCCGCGAGGCACTGCTCGGCCTGGAACTGACCGACCGGCGCAGCGGCTACCCGCTCCAAATGGTCGTACGGGCCGCCGACGCCGGCTGGCGCGTCGCCGAGACCGACGTCCCGTACCTGCCCCGCTCCGGGAAGTCCAAGGTGACCGGCACCTGGCGGGGCACCTGGCAGGCGGTACGGGACATGCGCAAGGTGCTCGCCGAGCCCCCGGGCATCCGGTCCGATCCCGCCGAGGGGGTGTCGGCATGAGCACCCTGCTCGTCATCGCCAAGGCCCCCGTCGCCGGCCGGGTCAAGACCCGCCTCACCCCGCACTTCACCCCCGAGCAGGCCGCCCGCCTGGCGCGCGCCGCGCTCCAGGACACCCTGGCCGCCGTACTCGACACCCCGGCCCGGCGGCGCGTCCTCGTACTCGACGGAACGCCCGGTCCGTGGCTGCCCCACGGCATCGAGGTCGTGCCGCAGTGCGCCGGCGGGCTCGACGCCAGGCTGGCCGCAGCCTTCGCCCGGGCCGCCGGACCGGCCCTGCTCATCGGCATGGACACCCCGCAGGTCACCCCGGACCTCCTTGCCCGCGGACTCGACTTCGGCGAGGCGGACGCCTGGTTCGGCCCCGCCGACGACGGCGGGTTCTGGGCGCTCGGCCTGGCCGAGCCCGACCCGGCCCTGCTCCTCGGGGTGCCGATGTCCCTGCCGACCACGGGCCAGCTGCAGCGCGCCCGACTGACCGCCTCCGGGCGGGCGGTACGGGACCTGCCCGAGCTGTGCGACGTGGACACCCCGGCCGACGCGGCGCGGGTCGCCGCCGCCGTGCCCGGTACCCGCTTCGCCGCCCTGCACTCGGGCCTGCGCACGGTGACACGATGACGGCCCAGCTCGTCGAACCCGCCCTCGCCTGGCGGGCCGACCCCTACGCCGACGCGCTGCGCGCCGGCCAGGGCCCCCTCTACCTGCGGCGCTCGGACGGCTGGCTCCTGCCGCTGGACGTGGAGCGGTGGTGCGCCGAACCGGACGAGGCCGACGAGGGCGTCCTCGCCCGCTGCACCGGGCCCGTCCTGGACATCGGCTGCGGCCCCGGGCGCCTCGTCGCCACCCTGGCCGCACGCGGGCACCGGGCGCTGGGTGTGGACGTCACCCCCGAGGCCGTGGCCCGTACGACGCGGGCCGGCGGCAGCGCCCTGTGCCGGTCGGTCTTCGATCCGCTGCCCGGCGAGGGACGCTGGGGCACGGTCCTGCTCATCGACGGCAACATCGGCATCGGCGGCGACCCGGCCGCACTGCTCCGCCGCGCTGCCCAACTCGCCGCACCGGACGGCTCCTTGCTGGTCGAGGTGACCACCGCCGACGTCGACGAACGGGTGGAGGTCCACGTCGACGACGGCCGCGGCGGCCACGGGGCGCCCTTCTGGTGGGCCCGGCTCGGCGCCCGCGCCCTCTGCGGCGAAGCCGCGGACGCAGGCTGGACCCGGTCCGCCGGTTGGCAGGCCGCGGGCCGCAGTTTCGTGGACCTGCGGCGCTGACAGGCAAAGGGAAAGGGGGAGTTGGTGCCGCACGGGCTTCAACTCCCCCTTCGTCGTGCCCCTCGTCAGCGCCGCAGGGCCGCGCACCGCCGTCGCGCCCGCGCCCACGCGCGTGCTCCCGCGTACGCGGCCGTGAGCACGCCGATCGCGGCCATCGCCAGCAGCCAGTTCCGTGGATAGTCCAACGGCAGCACCGACGCGTTGGCCACGCCCCCGGGGCGCAGGAGCGGCGGCAGGGCGATCACGGTCAGGGACCCCGCGACGACCAATGCGGCGCGCGGCACCCCGCACAGGCGCAGACCCGCCGCCGCGCACAGCGCCCCGACCGCGATGACCAGCGGGGCGACCAGGCCGTCGTGCACGAGGACCCCGCCCACGAGCCACAGGGCGATCCGCCACGGCTCGGGCTCGCGCACCAGCAGGAAGCCGCCGAAGGCCATGACGGCCAGGCCGAAGCCGCCGATCGCATACCGGAACGCCATCACACCACCTCCAGTCGTCCGACCCATTTGGTCTGGAGCACGCCCGGCCGGTTCGGGGCGATGATCCGCGCAGGGTAGCCGTGGTCCAGGGACAGCACCTCACCGTTCAGGCGCAGCGCCAGCAGGGTGAGCGGGTCCTGCGCGTACAGGTGCCCCATCTCCATCACCCGGTACGCGCCCGCCACTTCCAGCGACACCACCCGGCAGCGTGCGTCCGGGCCCCCGCCGGCCCGCTCCAGCAGGTCCCGTACCCGCACCCCCGTCCACCGGGCGGACTTGCTCCAGCCCTCCACACAGGCGATGGGCAAGGTCACCTCGTGCTGCGGGAGCGCGCGCAGCTCCGCCAGGGTGAGGACGGCCGGGCGCGGCCCGGCCAGGGTCAGCCGCCAGCCGTCCAGCGAGGCCTCGGTGACGCCCGCCGCGGCGGCCGTACGGTTCACCGGAAGCCCCTGCGGACCGTGGGCCGGGCTGCGCGGAGCGAACAGCTCCAGCGGGCCGAGCGCGGTGACGGACTGCCCGACCGTGGTCAGCGTGACCGCGCCGACCCCCGCCGCGACGGCCGCCAGCAGCTGCCGCCGGTCCGGCCCGTCGGCCTCGGGAAGGGCCAGGGTGCCCGCGGAGCGGCGGGTGAAGTGGTCGCGGATCCGCGGCCATTGAACGGCGACGTGCAGCAGCAGCGCCCCCAGCAGGAGCCAGGCGACGGCGTAGTGCACGGGCACGAACGAGAACGGCCAGGGGTACCACTGGAAGGTGTTCAGCAGCCCGGTGAACAGCTGGAAGACCGCGGCGGCGACGAGCACGGCCACCGAGAGGCGTTCCAGCGCGTGCCGCACGGACCGTACCGGCGGCCAGACGAAGAGCCGCGGGTAGACCGTCCACAGCTTGGCGAGCAGCAGCGGGATGGCGGCGACGCCCGAGGCCACGTGCAGGCCCTGGGTGAGCCGGTAGCCCCAGTACGGGCGGCTCGGCAGCCGGTCGGCGAGCCAGACCGGCGGGTGCTGGAGGAAGTGGCTGAGCACACCGGTGGCGAAACAGACGACGACGGCGAGCCCGAGCAGGCGGCCGATCGCCGTTGCGGTACGGGCGTCGTGCAGCCGCGCCGTGAAGGTGATCGGCGGGTTCGGGGGCGGAGTGAAGCGCATGGGCCCATGACACCCCGCCGACGTCCCGATGGGCGGGTGGAACACCTTACGGAATGCGGACGTGCGGGACGGCGCACGCCACGTGCGGCCCCGTTGCTGGGACGCTGCGGGGGTGAAACCGCGCACCGTCCCGCCCGTCCCGACCGCAGTCGCGGCCCTCGTCGCCCTGACCGCCGTCCTCGTCCTCACCATCCGCCACGACGGCTACTTCACCGACGCCGCAGGACTGTTCCTCCGGTACGCGGCCTGCTGGGCGCTGTTCGCCCTCGCCGTGCTCGCACTGCGCCGGGTCCCGGCCGACCGGGCCCGGCCCCTGCTCCTCGCCGGGGCCCTCGCCGTCGCCGCGACCGGGCTGGTGGCCCCGCCCCGTACCAGCACCGACTCCTACCGCTACGCCTGGGACGGGCGGGTCCAGTCGGCCGGCATCTCCCCGTACGACCACGCCCCGCAGGACCCGGGACCGGCCCGGCTGCGCGACCCCTGGCTCTTTCCCACGGGCGCCGACTGCGCGGGCCCGGACCGTGCCCCGCTTCCCGGCGGCGGCCCCGTCCCGCACTGCACCCGCATCAACCGGCCCGCCGTGCACACCATCTACCCGCCCGTCGCCGAGGCGTACTTCCTGGCGGTGGACCGGCTCTCCCCGGCCGGAGCCCGGCACAAGCCGCTCCAGATCGGCGCCGGCCTCCTCTCCCTCGGCGTGACGGGCGCGCTGCTGCTGATCCTGCGCCGCCGGGGCCTGGACCCGCGCAGGGCCGCGTACTGGGCGTGGTGTCCCGCCGTACCGATCGAAGCCGTGAACAACGCCCACGTGGACGTCCTCGGCGTACTGCTCGCGGTGACCGGCCTCGGCCTCGTCGCGGAGCGCGGCCTTCCCCGCCGGGCAGCGGGAGGCCTGGTCCTCGGCGCCGCCGTCGCCACCAAACTCATGCCCGCCGTCGTCCTACCGGGCGCGCTCTCCGGGGTGCGCCGGGTCCGCGACGCGGCCGCCGTCCTGGTCCCGGCCGCCGCCTTCGTCCTGCTCTCCTACCTGCCCTACGTCCTCCTCTCACACGGCTCCGTCCTCGGCTACCTCGGCGGCTACGTGGACGAGGAGGGCTACGACGACCCCTCCGCCGGCTCCCGCTACGCCCTGCTCCGCCTCGTGCTGCCCGACAGCTGGACGTTCCCGGTGCTCCTCGCCGCCATGACGGGCGTGTCCCTGTACGTGATGCGGCGCGGCGACCCCCGGCAGCCGTGGAGCGGCGCCCTCCTGGTCACCGGGTGCGCCTTCGCGCTCCTCACCCCCGGCTACTCCTGGTACGCCCTGCTCCTGATCGCCCTCGTGGCCCTGGACGGACGCTGGGAGTGGCTCGGCCTCGCCCTCGCGGGCGCGGCCGTCTACCTCCTCGCACCGGTCTTCGGCCACCGGCCGGCGCTCGGCGCGAGCGCCTACGGCGCCGCGGTCCTCGTGATCCTGGTGGCCGCGGTGCTCCGGCGGCGGCGGGGGCCCGGCCGGCCGGGCGCCGGGTCCCGCCCCGAGATCGCCGGAGGCGGGCAGCGGCCGTTCGACGGCCGGGTCAGGAACTCGTGAGGATGACGAGCTGCTGCGTCGCCCGGGTCATGGCGACGTAGCGGTCGACCGCTCCTTCGATCCCCGTGCCGAAGGTCTGCGGGTCGACGAGGACGACGAGGTCGAACTCCAGCCCCTTCGACAACCCCGGGGTCAGCGACCGGACCCGGGAGGTCTCCCGGAAGGCGCCGGCCCCGATGTCCTCGGCGCCGATGACACAGGCGACCCCGTCGGCGTGCGCGTCCAGCCAGGCGTCGAGGACCGCGTCCAGATCCGCGACGGAGCCGTGCACGACGGGAACGCCGCTGCTGCGGACCGAGGTCGGCACGTTCGCGTCCGGGAGCGCTTCCCGGACGGCCGGCTCCGCCACCGCCATCACCTCCTCGGGCGTCCGGTAGTTGATGCTCAGGGAAGCCACGTCGATCCGGTCCAACCCGATCCGCTCCAGCCGCTCCCGCCACGACTCCGTGAACCCCTGCCGGGCCTGGGCGCGGTCCCCGACGATGGTGAAGCTGCGGGACGGGCAGCGCAGCAGCAGCATCTGCCACTCCGCGTCGGTCAGTTCCTGGGCCTCGTCGACGACGACGTGCGCGAACGGTCCGGCGAGCAGGTCCGGGTCGGCCCCGGGCAGCGCGCCCTCGTCGATCAGGCTGTCCTGCAGGTCCTTGCCGCGCAGCATCGTCACCGCGCCCTCACCGTCGTCGTCGGCCGCGAGCAGGTCGTCGATGACCCCGGACATGCGCTCGCGTTCGGCCGCCACCGCGGCGCTCCGCCGCCGCAGCCGCCGTGCCGACTCCGGGTCGCCGAGCCGTTGCCGCGCCGCGTCCAGGAGCGGCAGGTCGGACACCGTCCAGGCCCGGGCGTCCGCGCGCTGCAACGCCGCCACGTCCTCGCGGCTGAGCCACGGAGCACACATCCGCAGGTAGGACGGCACCGACCACAGGTCCCCGACGAGGTCGGCCGCATCGATCGTCGGCCACGCGCGGTCGAGCGCCGCGACCAGCTCCTCGTCGTACCGCAGAGATCTGCCCAACAGGTCGGGCGAGAGGTCCTCGTCGTCGAACTTGTCGAGCAGGATCGTCACCAGCTCCTCCCAGATCTGCTCGCGCGCTTCGTTGTGCGCAGTGCCCGCGACGGCCTCGAACGCCTCGGCCCAGTCGTCCGGGCTCAGCCAGACGTCGGACCAGGGGGTCGTGACCGTCATCCCCTCGGTGGGCGGCTCCTCGTAGATCCGGACGGCCTTCTCGATCGCCTTCACCATGTCCGCGGACGACTTCAGGAACGCCACCCGCGGATCGGCCTCGGCCCCGGCCCCCTCGGCGACGAGGTCCCGCACCGTGCAGGTCTGCACGCCCTCTTCGCCGAGGCTGGGCAGCACATCGGCGACGTAGGTCAGGTAGGGCTGGTGCGGACCGACGAACAGCACGCCGCCCCGACGGTGACCGAGGCGGGGGTCGGAGTAGAGGAGGTGCGCGGTGCGGTGCAGCGCCACGACGGTCTTGCCCGTGCCCGGACCGCCGTCGACGACGAGGGCGCCGCGCGAACCGGCGCGGATGATGGCGTCCTGGTCGGACTGGATGGTGGCGAGCACGTCACGCATCCGCGGGGACCGGCTGCCGTCCAGTCCGGCGATGAAGGCGGACTGGTCGTCGAGCGCGGCGTGTCCCTCGAACCCGTCGGCGGTGAACACCTCGTCCCAGTAGTCACCGATCCGGCCGCGGGTCCAGCGGTACCTGCGGCGGCTCGCCAGGCCCATCGGGTCGGCGTGGGTCGCGGCGAAGAACGGCTCGGCCGCGGGCGAGCGCCAGTCGATCAGCAGTCGGCCCCCCGCGCCGTCGGTGAGGCCGAGCCGCCCGACGTACACGGGCTCGGGGTCGTCCTCGCCGACCATCCGTCCGAGGCACAGGTCCAACCCGAAGCGCCGCAGGGCCCGCAGACGACCCGTCAGCCGGTGGATCTCCACGTCCCGGTCCATCGCTTCGCGGCCCAGGCGGCCGGGGGCCCGGCGCAGTGCTTCCAGACGGTCGGACAGCTCGGTGATCGTCTGCTCCAGGCTCTCCGCGACGGCCGCGAAGTGCTTCTCGTCGCGGCCGATCAGCGCCGGATCGGCCTTGGGGGAGAGGCGGGCGGGAAGGTCGAACGCACTGGTGGTGGTAGGGGAAGTCAAATCAGCAGCTCCGATCTGCGGTGGTACACCCGCGAACTCATCGAACGACCCGTCAACCGACAACAGCGCACGCACTATGGGGATCTCCCGTTTTCGCAGGTCCTGGCTTCGAGGAGCGATTCTGCGGTACGAGCGGGGCCTTGCCGCAAGCCCCCCTGTGCGTTATAACTTGAGAGTGGAAAGGAGTGGGTACTCCTCCTTCCCCCGATCGTCCGGTCCCTACGGACGTCCTCCCCGCCGCCTGGCAGCACTCAGCGAGCCCGCGGCCGTTCACCTTCACCGCCCCCCGGCCGTGCCGCGTCGCCCGCCGCATTGATGTCGCCCGCCGCGTTCATTCGTACGGCCGAACTGCAGATGCCGTCCCCGGCGCGCCGGGGCAGGCTGTGGGGCAATGGGGAGCCGCCACCGCCTGCTCCGGTGCAGGTACAGCGTCATCCACCGATCCTCCGGGATCCACGGCTCCCGACCCCGTAGGAGGTCAGCCATGCAGGGTGACGAGAGCGCGGGCGAACTCGCGGCACTGCGGGCCAGGGTCGCCGCCCTGGAATCGGAGGCCGCGCAGCGGACTCCGCCGAAGCACCGGATGAAGTCGCTGTTGTCCGCCCTCCTGATCATCATCGGCTGCGTGCTGGCCCCCCTGGGCATCGTCGCGTCCTGGACGTCCAGCATCGTCGGGAACACCGACCGCTACGTCGCCACGGTCGCCCCGCTGGCTTCCGACCCGGACGTCCAGGCGGCCGCCGCGAACCGCGTCACCGCCGCCCTGATGGAGCACCTCGACCTCGCAACCCTGCTGGAGGACGTGGCCCCCGACCAACGGCCGCTGCTCCAGAAGGCACTGGGCAAGCTCGGCGGTTCGCTGGAGGGCGCGGTCAGCAGCTTCGTGAAGGAGAAGGCGCAGGACGTCATCGCCTCGGACCAGTTCGAGACGATCTGGACCAATGCCAACCGCACCATCCACACCTCGCTCGTCAAAGCCCTGACCGGCAGCGGCGACGGTGCGGTGAAGATCAAGAACGACGCGGTGAGCATCGACCTCGCGCCGGTGATCGAACAGGTGAAGACACGGCTCGTGGACGCCGGCATGGGCGTCGCGGCCAAGATCCCCGAGATCCACACCGACTTCACCGTCGTGCAGTCCAATGACATCGGCCGGGTCAAGACGGGCTTCCGGCTCCTGCAGATCCTCGGCGTGTGGCTGCCGATCATCGCCGTGCTGCTCGTCGCAGCGGGCGTGCTGCTCTCCGCCCACCGGCGCCGCATCCTGGTGACCGCGGCCCTCGCGGTGGCGTTCTCCGTCGCCGTCCTCGGGCTCGGCCTGACCGTCTTCCGCACCGTCTACCTCAACGCGCTCCCGGACACCGTCTCCCAGGCCGCGGCCGGCTCCGTCTACGACGCGATGATCCGCCTGCTGCGCACGACGATCCGCATGGTCGTGGTCCTCGGCATCGTGATCGCCCTCGCCGCCTGGCTCTCCGGTCCCGGCAAGTACGCCACGGCGGCCCGCCAGATCTGGCACTCCGGCATCGTCGCCACGCGTGCCACCGCCGATCGGCTGGGCCTGCGTACCGGCCCGGTCGGCCCGTTCATCCGGCGCCACCGCTCCTGGTTCACCTGGGTCCTGGTGGCCATCGCCGTCCTCGTGTACGTCCTGTGGTCCTACCCCACCGGCTGGGTGGTCGTGGGACTCGCCCTCGCCCTCCTCTTCGCGCTCGCGGTCACGGACTTCCTCGCCGAGGACACGTCCGCCCCCGCCGACGGGACGACCCCTAGCCCGCACCCGTCATGACGGGGCGTCGGCCGGGCCGCGCCCCGCGGCCGGCTGGGCCGCGGGGATGCGCTGGGTGAAGAAGAGGGCGAGCAGGGCCGCCAGAGCGAGGAGGGCGAGTGCGGCCCGCAGACCCTCGATCCGCGCCTTCTCGTTCGCGTCGAGTGCGGCCTGGGCCACCACCGGATCCGTACCCGCGGCTTCGAGGGCTTCACTGAGCTGCTCGTCCGACAGGAAAGGGGCAGTGCCGGCGAGGGCGGTGTGCGCCTGGGTCTTGACGTCGGCCGGGATCGCCGGGTTCTGGTCGATGGAGGTGAGGAACGAGGTCGTCAGCACGGCGATCATGATCGACCCGGCGAGGGCGGTGCCGATCGAGGCGCCGAGGTTGGTGACGGTGTTCTGGATGCCGCCGACCTCGGCGCTCTTCTCGTCCGGTACGGCCGACACGGTGACGGCCCCGAGCTGTGAGGCGAGCAGCCCGATCCCGAGCCCGATGAGCAGCATGGGGACGGTGACGACCTCCGGGCCGGAATCCGGGGTGAGGGCGGCCATGAGAATGACGGCGCCGGCGAACATCGCCAGGATGCCCCGCCGCACGACGCGCCGGGGTGAGGCGTTGGGGCTGAACTTGGGGACCCCGATCGCGGCGGCCAGCAGGGTGATGGAGAGCGGCAGGATCAGCGCGCCCGTGTGGAGGGCGGACAGGCCGAGCGCCACCGACAGGTAGAGCGGGACGACGAAGAACACGCCCATCTGTACGAGGTACTGGAAGAGGAACATCGTCAGCCCGCCGGAGAGCTGCCGGTTCTTCAACAGCTCCGGGTCGACGAGCGGTTCAGCGCCCCGCGTCGCCAGGCGCGCCTCCCAGCGGAAGAACAGCCAGACCAGCATCAGCCCGGCCAGCACCAGCCAGACGACGGGCGAGACGCCGAACCACGAGGGGCCCCCGGCCTTGGGCCGGAACCAGCCCCATTCGCTGGTCCGCAGGATGCCGAACACGAACAGCCCGATGCCCGCCGCGGACAGGACCGCACCGACCACGTCGATCCGCGGCCGGTGCTCCGGGGGCGCGTCGGCGATCCGCCGGGCCAGCAGCAGGATGACGAGGACCATCACGACCTCCCCGGCGAACACCCAACGCCAGGAGAAGAAGGTGGTCGCGAAGCCGCCGATGAGCGGTCCGACCGCGATCGCCACCGCTGCCGCCGCCGCGACCAGGCCGTAGGCGGCGGGCCGTTGCGCCTTGTCGAAGTTCGAGGCGACGAGCGCCACGATCGCGGGCAGGATCAGCGCCGCTCCTACACCCTCCAGGAACGACCAGCCCAACAGCAGGACCGTCAGGTTCGGGGCGAGCGAGGTCGTCAGGGAACCCAGTCCGTAGATGACGCAGCCGATCATGAACGCCCGCTTGCGGCCGATGAGCGCGCCGACCTTGCCACCGCTGATCATGAGCATCGCCATTACCAGCGTGTAGGCCGTGATCGCGCCCTGCATACCGCTCACCGTGGTGCCGATGTCCTCCGCCACCGTGGCGATCGAGACGTTCATCACCGAGCTGTCCAGGGCCATCAGGAACTGCCCGGCCGCAAGGGTCAGCAGGATGAGCTTCGTGTTCCCCGCGTTCCCGGCCGTCCCGGCCGGGCCCGCCTGCGCCGCTGTCATGCGCGCAGAGTGCCACGGCCGCGGGAGGCGGCCGGGCACCTCGCCCACCGTGTCAGCCGACTGGCCGAAGCGCCGGCCCGGTCCGGCTCAGGCCGCGACGGCGGTCACCCGCCCGGAGGCGATGGCGTCCACCAAACGCTGGTGGTCGCGCTCGTTGAGGTCGGCGTAGCTCTCCGCGAACCGCACGAGCGCCTGGTCGAAGACGCCGCTACGGCCCAGGTACGCCGCGATGGCGATCCGGTCGCCGGACCGGGCGTGCGCCCGCGCCAGGGTCACGCCGCACAAGCCGGCGAAGACCCGCATGCCGCGCGGTACCATCCGGGCGGGTTCGGCGATGCCCTTCCAGTCGCGCAGCTGGCGTACGTAGAAGCTCCGTTCGAGGCCGTCGAGCCCGTGCGTCTGCTGCCAGCCGAGGAAGATGTCGCTCGCGGCCTGCATCAGCCGCTGGCCGGCCACGACCCGCTCGCCCCCGGTGGCGTACTCGCTGGGGCCCGCGTACGCGGCGAGCACCGAATCACCGGCCTCCTTGGCCTGCAGGATCAGCGGGTCATCGCCGTCGCGGCCCAGCATCAGGACGATCCAGCAGCGCGTGCCGACACTGCCGACGCCCACCACCTTGCGGGCCATGTCGACGATGGAGTACTGCTGCAGGAGGTGTTTGCGGTCCGTCTGGAGACTGAGCTTGTACCGTCCGACGACCTCCCGGATCTGGTCCTCGACCGAATCCTGGTCCTGACCCGGCAGCAGTTCGGAAGCCGGTGTGATCAGCTGCGGCACGGCGGCGAAGCGGCGCCGGCCGTCGACCACCTCGGTCAGCTTCTCGAACGCCTGCAGGCTGTCGCGACCGCGCGCCTTGCTCAGCGCCTCGGACACGTTCTTGCGGCCGCGGGTGTGGAGCGAGCCCTCCGCCAGCGCCTGGAGGTGCGTCTCGTCCACCCTCGCGTACCAGACGTCGAGGGTGCGCATCCCGGCGAAAGCGCGCATCTGCTCGCGGTAGCTGCGCACCGCCGCCGTCACGATCGACGCGCGCTCGCCGTCGGAGTAGCCGTTCTCCCGGCCGGCGATGACCAGACTGGTCGCCAGCCGCTTGACGTCCCATTCCCACGGCCCGGGCAGCGTCTCGTCGAAGTCGTTGATGTCGAACAGCAGGTTCCGTTCAGGGGAGCCGAGCAGCCGGAAGTTCAGCATGTGCGCGTCGCCGCACAGCTGGGCGCGGATACCCGAGTCGGGTGTGCCGGCCAGGTCACCGGCCATGATCGCGGCGGCGCCCCGATAGAAGCGGAACGGTGATTCAGCCATTCGGCCGTAGCGGATCGGCACCAGCTCCTGCAGCCGGGTGGCGGACTGCCGCTCGATGACGTCCATCGGGTCCGCCCGGTCGGACGACGGCTCGAAGTCCCCGTGGGCGGATCGGGGAGTCGCCGCCCGGGCGGCCCGGCCGTTCACGGCCCGGTCCTCGGCCGAGAGCCCGGGACCCTCTTCCGCCGCGGTCGGGGCCGCGGTCGCCGTCGTGTCGCGCATCGTCATCGTCGGACCTCCCGGCCACCAGGACCCCTGTCTCCCAGCATGGCACTCACCCCACACCGCTGCCCCGCGGGCGCCCGCAGGGTCCCTCAGGGGCTCTCCTGCCGCAGCCCGCCCGGCACCGGGCTGCCCAGCCGCCGTGCCAGGTACGGCTCCTGCGCCAGCGCGGCGCCCAGGGTGATGCCGATGGCGACCGCCACGCACAGCACGATCAGCCACGACAGGACGACGAACACCGAGCCGGTGGACCCGTACGTGGCGAGCGACCGGTTGAGGGCGATCGGCATGTAAAACCGCGCTCCGAGCGACAGCGCGGTCACGGCGGCGGCCGTGATGAGCGCGCCGGGCAGCAGCGGGGGCCACTCGATCACCCCGCCCAGCAGCAGGTGCTGGCTCCACCACCAGGCCGCCGTCTGGAGGAGGAGCGTGAGGGGGATCCCGAGCCACAGGCCGAGTCCGAATCCGTCACGGACCGGCCCCTGGAAGATCAGCAGGACCATCCAGGCGAGGATCCAGGCGAACCAGCGCCAGATCGCGACCCTCGTCCCGCCCCGCGGGATCTGCCAGGCACGCTTGCACAGCCGCTGCATGGCACGGCTCACCGCGGTCGCCGACAGCAGCACGATCACGGCGCCGACCGCTCCGACGGCGTTGCGGATGTCCTCCTCACCGGAGCCGTCCAACATGTCGCCGAGTTGGGCGCTCGCCTGTCCGGTGAGGCCGAACATCGTGCGCACGGAGGAGACCAGCTGGTCGCGCACCCCCTCCGGGGCGAACGAGGCGACGACGAAGAGCAGCGGCACGGCGGTCAGGAAGCACTGGGCGGCCAGTCGGGTGGCCGAGTCGAAGATGTTCACGCCGATCATGCGCTCCGTGACATGGGTGATCACGGGGAACCGGGTCTCGGCCCGCTCCTGCGTCCGTTTGGCGGCCGCGGCCAGCTCCCGGGAGCGCTCGCGCCACCGTGCCTTCCGCTCCGACCACATCAGCGGCCCGCAGCGGCGTACGGCACGGACGGCGGATGCCGGGTCGTCGTCATGGCGGGCCTCCTTCGTCTTGGTCCAGGTTGGTGGACGAAGACGAGGGCGGCATCTCGATGGGCAAAAGGTGTCGGAGCCCGGTCCGGTGCGTAGTGTCGTATGTCGTCGCACGATTGGGGCGCCATGGTCCTCGACCTCATGCTCATCGCGTTGGCCATCGCCCTCTACCCGCTGCCCATGATGGCGTTCATCCTCGTGGTGTCTTCGCCCAGAGGCGTGTGGAAGGGGCTGGCCTTCATCCTGGCGTGGCTGGCCAACCTCGTCGTGGTGATCGCGATCGTGCTGGCGCTGACCGGCGGCCAGCCCCCGTCGCCGCGTTCCCCGCCCGGCGTGGCGGCGCTCGCGCTCAAGCTGGCCATCGGGGTGGGACTGGTGGTCTACGGGGTGCGCCGCTACCGCCGCAGGAAGGAGAAGGCGGCCCGGGCCGCCGCCCCGAAGCCCTCCCACGTGGACGTGGGCTCGGTGTGGGCCGCGGCGGGCCTGGCCGTGCTGATCCAGCCGTGGGGCATGGTCGCGGCGGGCGCGACGACCGTGATCGAGGCCGACACCTCGCACGCGACCACCTTCATCGCACTCTTCGGCTTCTGTCTGCTGGCCAGCTCCAGCCTGCTGGCCGCGGAGCTGTACATGGTGTTCGCACCGGAGGCCGCCCAGGCCCGGCTGCTGCGGATGCGTGCCTGGATGGAGGGCCACAAGGACGAGGCCATCGTGTTCCTCTGCCTGCTGCTCGGCCTGTGGCTGACCGCGCAAAGCATCTACGAGCTGACCAGCTGACCAGCTGACCTGCTGACCGTGCCGGCGGGACCGGCCAGACGTGCGGGGGAGCGGGCAGCGTGCTGGAATGAAAAGACCTTCCCCCCTCTCCGACAGGAGCTGCCATGAGCAGCGAGACCGAGCCGCGAGCCGATTTCGGCGACATCGACGAACTCGGCCCGGTCGACTACATCGTGGTCGAGTTCCCGGGCAACCGTATGACGGGCGAGGGGTTCCCGATCCTCGTCGACCTCGTCGACCGGGGCATCATCCGCATCTTCGACTTCGCCTTCATCCGTAAGGAGGAGGACGGCACGGTGACCGCGCTGGAGCTCCAGGACCTCGGTGGCGGCGAGGTCGACCTCACCGTGTTCGAAGGGGCGTCGTCCGGTCTGCTCGACGGCGGCGACATCCAGGAGGCCGCCGCCGCCCTGGAACCCGGGAGCTCGGCCGGGGTCATCGTGTACGAGAACACCTGGGCGGCCCCTTTCGCCCGTGCCCTGCGGCGCGGCGGAGCGCAGCTCGTGGCCGCCGGACGGATTCCCGTACAGGCCCTGCTGGCGTCGCTGGACGCACTGGAGGAACCGCCCGCCGGAGAGTGAAGCCCACACAGCCTGGAGATGAGCACCATGCCCGGACTCCTTCGCGGGGTCGCCCGCACCGCCGTCATTGCGGGCACCGCCACCGCCGTGTCCAACCGCGTGTCCCGCCGCCAGGGCGGCCGCTGGGCGCAACAGGACGCCCAGCAGCAGGCCGAGATGGAGGCCCAGCAGCAGGCGGCGGCACCGCCGCCCCCGCCGCCCGCCGCGGCACCGCCGGCCGACGACATGACCACCAAGATCGAGCAACTGAAGCAGCTCAGCACCCTCAAGGAACAGGGCGTGCTGACCGAGACGGAGTTCGCCGAGCAGAAGCGCCGACTGCTCGGCTAGACGCCGGAGCGGAGGAGGGGGGTACGGACCGCGGTCCGTACCCCCCTCCTCCGTGGTCTCCGTGGTTCGCCCTTCAGCGGGGCGTGCGGGTCAGGAGCCGGCGTTGACGTTCGCCGAGGCGACCGCCCCCGTGCCCGCACCCCACTTGTCGAGTGCCTTCTTGTACGAACCGTCCTCGATGATCGCCGCCAGTGCCGCTTTGAGGGCGTCGCGCAGTTCGGTCCTGTCTTTGGCCACGGCCATTCCGAAGGGGCCGGCCTCGATCTGGTTGCCGACGATCTCGAAGGCGTTTCCGCCGTCGGTCTTGAGGGCCAGGTAGGCGGCCACCGGGTAGTCGTTGACCCCGGCGACGGCGCCGCCCGCCCGGACGCGGGTCTGGGCCTCGGCGTCGGTCGGGAAGGACTCGATCGAGACGGCCGGCTTCCCGGCCGCCTCGCACTCCTTCGACCGGGTCTTGACCACGTCCTCGAAGGTGGTGCCCCGCTGGACGGCGGTCTTCCTTCCGCACAGGTCGGCGATGGACCTGATCTGCTGGGGGTTGCCCTTCTGGACGTACACCACGGAGCCCGCGACGAAGTAGTCGACGAAATCGACACCGTTGCCGGTCTTCTGGCCCTTGTCGTCCAGGCCCTGCTGGCGGGCCACCGTATCGCTCATCGACGACATCACGATGTCCTGCCGACCCGAGTTGAGGGAGGTGATGAGGCTGTCGAAGGTGCCGCTGGTGAAGACGAACTTCACGCCGAGCTGCTTGCCGAGCGCTTCGGCGACGTCCGGGTCGACGCCGACGATCCTTCCGTTCTCGGTGAACTCCATCGGGGCGTACGTGGCGTCCGTGCCGACCTTGATGACACCGGCCTGCTGGACGTCCGCGGGCAGCTCGGCGAAGAGCGGGGCGTCGCTCTTCGCGCCACCGCCGCTACCGGCACCGCCGGCGGCGGCGCTCCGGCCGGCTTCGGTCTGGTCCCCGCAGGCGCCCAGCAGCAAGGTGGCGGTGGTGGTGGCGAGGACGGCGGCGATCGTCCGTCGGGTCGGTATGCGTGCGGCCATGGCTGTGCTCTCTCTTGGGGACGGTGTGCAGGGGAGAACGTGGGGGCGCTGGGTGGAACGCCGGGCGTGCCCGGTCTCAGGCGACGACGCGCAGGCGCGTCACGCCCGGGTCGAGCGCGCCGCGGACGTGGCCGTTCGGCGCCGCCGCGGTCCGCTGGAGGAACCGGACGGCCTCGGCGGTGATGACTTCGCCCGGCAGGACGTTGGGGATGCCCGGCGGGTACGCCGCCAGGGTGTCCGCGGAGATCCGACCGACGGCCTCCTCCGCGGCCACGACCACGGCCGGGCTCAGGAACGCCCCGCGGGCGGTGAGCTTCGTGGCACCGGGCGCCGGCAGCCGCAGCATGCCGCCGGCCGAGTCGGCCGAGTCGGCCGAGTCGGTGGTGAGCGGGGAGGGCAGGGTGTGCAGCGCTTCCACGAACCGGTCCGTGTCGGGGACGGACCCCGCGCCGATCACGGCGACGATCGCCGCGTCGGTCGCCACTTCGACCATGACCTGATGGTCCCGGAAGAGCCGGCGCCTGGCCTCGTGGCCCGTGATCCCGCCGGCGCGGGTGTCGATCGCGATGCGCAGCGGGTCCGCCCGGACGATGTCGGGGAAGGCGTGGAACCCGTCGCTCACCACCGTGAAGCGGCCCAGCGCGCGAACGGCGCCCCGCACCCGGTCCGCGGCCTCGACCGAGCTGCCCGTCGCGTCGGCGTCGGTGACCAGGTTCCTCCGGGCGAGATCGAGCGACGCGGTCAGCAGCGCACTCGCGCTGGTGGACTGCACGAGCCGGAACGCCCGGTCCACGAGCGGTTCGAGCAGGTCCGCGAAGGGGCCCTCCGCCAGGTGGAGCATCGCCGACTGCGTCAGGCTGCCCGCCAGCTTGTGCGTACTCGAGGTCACCAGGTCGGCGCCCAGGGAGAGGGCGTTCGCGGGGAGGCCGGGGTGGAAGCCGAAGTGCGATCCCCACGCCTCGTCGACGATCAGCGGTACCCCTGCGGCGTGGGCGGCGTCCGCGACGGCGCGTACGTCGGCCACCGCGCCGAAGTAGCTCGGGGACACGACGTACACGGCGGCCGCGTCCGGTGTCCGTTCGAGCGCCGCCGCCACGTCCGCGGCCGTCACACCGTGGGCGATGCCCTGCTCGGGGTCGACGGACGGCTGGACGAAGACGGCGTCCATGCCCGACAGCACCAGCCCGTCGATCACGCTGGAGTGCACGCTGCGCTGCACGACCAGCGTGCGTCCCAGGGCGGGGGCGACCATCGAGGCGATCTGATTGCCCTGCGAGGCGCCGTTCGTCAGGAACCAGGTGCGCCGCGCGCCCCAGGCCTCGGCGGCCAGCGCCAGCGCCCCGTCGAGCGGGGTGTCCCGGCCGAGGTCGATGCTGTCGAGCAGCGGCGGGAAGTCCAGCGCCGTGATCCGCGGGCCGAAGAAGGCGGCGAGGTCCGATCCGGGGGCCGCGGCGTGGCCGGGGACGTTCAGCCTCAGCCAATCCCGTCCCGCATGGCCCAGCACCGCCTCGGCGTACGGGGCACGCAGCTGGCCGACGCCAGGACGGGAGGGCGCGGGGACCGCAGCGGCGAGGACGGAAGCGGGGACGGAAGCGGGGAAGGGGGCGGAGGATGGGGTGGGGGAGGGGGTGCGGTGTTCGGTCGTTCTGATGTTCACCCCCGGAGCGTGACAGCCGTCCAGCCATTGAGGAACGATGGACTTTTCGTTACCCCTCCATACGATGTCTATATGCTCGACGTCAGGCAGCTCCAGGTGCTCCGCTCCATTGCGCAGGAGGGTTCGCTCGCCGCAGCCGGCCGCGCACTGCACTACAGCCAGCCCACGATCACCCACCACCTCGCCGCCCTGGAAGCCCACTTCAACGCCCGGCTCGTCCAGCGCGGACCGCGCGGCGCCACGCTGACCGAGCTCGGCGAAGCCCTGCTGCCGCACGCCGAAGCCGTGCTCGATCGGCTGCGCCACGCGGAGCTGGAGGTGCGCAACCTCGCCGAGCGCGGCACGCGCACCCTGCACATCGGCACGTTCCCCACGGCGGGCGCCCTGCTGCTGGCCCCCGCGGTCAAGCGCCTCCACCGGCAAGGGGTCCACATCTCGCTCACCGAGGGCGAGCTCCCCCTGTTGCTGCGCGGGTTGCGGGCCAGGGAGCTCGACGCCGCCCTCGTCTTCTCACAGCCGGGCGACAGCCTCGACCTCGACGAGGACTTCGAAGTGCACCCGCTGCTGTCCGACCCGCTGCTCCTGGTCATGCCGGAGGACCACCCCTGCGCATCGCGGGACGAGGTGTCACTCGGGGAACTGCGGGACACCGCGTGGGTGGGCGCCGCCGACCCGCACGACCCCTGCGACCGCGTGCTGGCATGGGCGTGCGGCCAGGAGGGGTACGAGCCCCTGCACGTGATGCGCACCGACGACTACGCGGTGGTCCAGGGCCTCGTCGCCGCGGGGACGGGCGTGGCCCTCGTTCCGCGGCTCGCGCTGGGACAGTCCAGGCCCGACCTGGTGGTCCGCCCCCTGGCCCGACCCGATCTCGCCCGGGAGATCAGCGTCGCCGTACTGCGGTCCACCTCGGCCGGCGCTGCCCAGGAACTGATCGAGGCGCTACGGGAGCAGGCCGCGCTGATCGCGGACCGCTGGGCCGCGGCCTGACCGCGCGACGCCCACCCGATGTCGGCTCCGTGCGGCCCTCGGCCACGACGCCGGCCGACCTCACGAAGGCGCCGGCGCCCGCGGGGGCGGGCGGTCATTCTCCGGCGGACGGCTCCCGCCCCGAACGGGCGTCGAGGACCGCGGCGGTGAAGGCCGCCAGCTGGGCCCGGAGCTCCTCGCGGGGTACGCCCTTCTCGCCGGCCAGGTACGCGACCAGGTCGGCCCGGGTGGCCGCGAGCAGGGCGTGGGCGGGGAAGTCGGTGTCGGCCGGACCGGGGACGAGCCGCAGCAGGTCGCGGAGCAGGGTGTGCCACTGCTCGTAGTGCTCCGTCCGGTAGGGGCTGTCCGCGCCGCTCCCCTCCAACGCCAGGGCGAGGTGGCGGTTGTCGAGTTTGAAGCACAGGAGGGCGTCGAGCAGGGCCGGTACGCGCCTGGCCGCCGGTGTGGCCGGCCCCAGGGGCTCAGGGCCCCGTTCGACCGCTTCCCTGATGGGTTCGAGCCGTGCTTCGTAGAGCGCGCGGATCAGTCCGCCCCGGTCACCGAAGGCGCGGAAGAGCGTCGCCTTGCCGACGCCGGCCGCTGCCGCGATGTCGGCCATGGTCACTTCTTCGGGACTCCCGCACCGGGCGAAGAGGGTGTCGGCGGCGGCGAAGACGGCCGCCCGGTTGCGGACCGCGTCCTTGCGCGGCTTGCGTTCGACGGTCATCGGGTTCCCTCCGGTTGCGAAACGGACCAGCGGTCCGTATCTTTCGGGGAGAGAAGCGGACCGACGGTCCGTATCGTACTGGACGGAGAACCGTCGTGCCCGCGACCACCACACCCCCGGATCTGTACCGCCACAGCCTCCGCCTGCTCCTGGACAAGGACATCGCCTCCTGGGTCGGCCTGTGGGCCGAGCACGGCGCCATGGAGTTCCCCTTCGCCCCTCCGGGCTGGCCCAGGAGGCTGGAGGGGCGGGAGGACATCGCCGCCTACATGCGCGACTATCCCGATCACATCGACCTGCACGACTTCCCCGACCTGCGGATCCACGAGACCACCGACCCGGGCACCCTCGTGGTCGAGATGCGCGGAGTGGGCCGGCTGGTCGCCACGGGGAGCCCATTCGACATGACCTACATCGCCGTCGTGACCGTCCAGGACGGGCAGTTCACCTCCTACCGCGACTACTGGAACCCCCTTGCCGTCCACGAACCAGGGGCGGCCTTCATGACGGATCCCACGAGGAGCAGCGCCCGATGACCGCCACCGCCCCCACCGCCCGCACCGCCCCGACCGGCACCACCCTGGTCATCGGCGCCACCGGCACCACCGGCTGCCGCACCACGGCGCACCTCGTCGCCGCCGGTCAGCGCGTCAAGGCCGGCAGCCGCCGGGCCACGCCGCTCCCGGGCGCCGATCCGGTCCGCTTCGACTGGTACGACCCCTCCTGCTTCGGCGACGCCGTCGCCGGGGCCGACCGCGTCTACCTCGTCCCGCCCGTCGGCGACCCGGACCCGGCAGCGGTCATGCTGCCCTTCCTCGAACGGGCCCGCGCCGCCGGTGTGCGCCGCGCCGTACTGCTGAGCTCCTCGGCGATCACCGAGGGCGGTCCGGCGGTCGGACAGGTGCACCGGGCCCTGCCCGGCCTGTTCGACGAATGGGCGGTACTGCGCCCCTCGTGGTTCATGCAGAACTTCACCGGCACGCACGCCCACGCCGACGGCATCCGCGCCGACGGCGTCATCCGGACCGCGGCCGGAACGGGCCGCGTCGGGTTCGTCGACGCCGACGACATCGCTGCCGTCGCGGCCCGCGCCCTCACCGACGACCGCGCGCCCGACACCGACCTGGTCCTCACCGGGCCGCAGGCACTGAGTCACGACGACATCGCCGTACTCCTCACCGAGGTTACCGGCCGCACGGTGGTGCACCACCAGCTCGCCTACGAGGACATGCGCGACCGCCTGGCCGCGGTCGTGCCGTCGGAGTTCGCCACGATGCTGGCCGCGATGGACCGGTCCATCGCCGAAGGCGCCGAGGACCGCACCACGGACACCGTCCACCGGCTCACCGGCCGCCCGCCGCACGACTTCCGTACGGTCGCCGTACGGGAGCTCTTCGGCGGGGCCGCCCCGGCGGGCGCGACCCCGCCGAGCAGCGCCGTCTAGGAACGGCCCGCGGCGGTGTGTTCGAGGACCGCCGCGACGATCGTCGACCAATCGGCTCGCTCGACCCCGTGCCCGGCATCCTCCAGGGCCAACAGCCGTCCCCCGGGGATCCGTTCCGCGAGCACCTGGCCGTGCCGGAGCGGGAACATCGGATCGGCGGTCCCGTGGATCACCAGCGTGGGCACGGCGATCGAGGACAGCGGAGCCTGCGCGATCGTGCCGTCCGTGAGCGCGTCGTGGTTGCGGGCCGCGCCGACATCGTGGGCGCGCTCGACGTCGCGGCGGACCAGGTCGCGGGCGGCGGCCTCGTCGAACGGGCGCCGCCCGCCCGCGAGCACCCGTGCGTAGGCGACCTGGTGCTCCACCACCGCGTCGGCATCCAGCTCCTCGTCGTCGGCTGCCGAGACGAACCGTACGAACTCCTCGGTCGGCGGGGGTAGCTCACGGTCGTCCGGCACGGCGCAGGACGTGCTGATCAGGACGAGCGACCGGACGCGGCCGGCATGACCGAGCGCCAGCAGCTGCGCGAGCGCCCCTCCGGCCGAGACGCCCACGACGTGCGCGGCCGGGACCTCATGGGCGCGCAGCACGCGGACGGCGTCGGCGACCAGGTCCGCGGTCGTGTATCCGGGGCGGCCCGGCGGGTAGGTGACCGACCGGCCGGTGTCGCGGTGGTCGTAGCGGATCACGAAGCGCCCGCCCGCGGCGAGCATCCGGCAGAAGCCCTCCTCCCACCAGAGCATCGAAGCCCCCAGGCCCATGACGAGCAGGACGGGCGGATCCGACGGATCGCCGAACGACTCGGTGCACAGCTCGATGCCGTCCACCTCGATCATGCGCTCAGCCATCGTCGCTCCTCCTCGCCCGTCCCATGATGCCCACGCGTGCGGGTCCGGAAGGCCGGTCGGCGCACGGCCCGGGCGGCCGGTGTTCGCCCGGACGGTCCAACGGGCGCGGGCTCCGGGGGACGCCTACGCTGAAACGGCAACCCGCCGATACGCCCCTGGTCCCGCGGTCGGGGACGGCGCGTCCGGCTCAGTTCAGCACCGAAAGGCGGTTCCGACATGGCCACCAGGTCTGACGCTCCCGTTCTCGACACGCTCGCCGCGATGACCATCGACTCCATCGAACACTGCAGCATGGACGAGAAGACGCTCATCACCACCCGCATCGCCGCCCTCGTCGCCATGGACGCCCCGGCCATCTCCTACTTGGCGCACATCAGCCCCGCGGTCAAGGCCGACTTCACCGTCGAGCAGCTGCAGGACGTGCTCGTCGCGATCGCCCCCGTCGTGGGCACCGCGCGCGTCATGTCGGCCGCGGGCCACATAGCCCAGGCGTTCGGCGTCGCCATAGCCATGCTCGAAAGCGAAGCCGAAGCCATGGCCGCCGCCGAAGAAGAAAGCCGCCACAAGTCCTGATTCGATCCCGACCTGACGTGCGCGCCTGCCGCCCCTGACGCGCCTGCCGCGCCCGGCACCGGGAGACGGCAGGCGCGTCAGTCGGGCGGGGAAGTCCGCGAGTTGCGCATCGTCCTTCGCCGTCCTACGGGGACGTACGGACCTGCCGGCAGCCGGCAGCCAGCACGGCGCGGCGCGCTGCCGGCAGGTCCGCCACGCCCGCCGGTTCCTCCGGACGGCCGATCCCGGCTGGCCCCCCGCGCGGGCCCGGGTGAGTCTTGGCAGGATCGACCCTGTCGACCCGGAGGCCCACTTGAGCGCGATGGATGTTCCCCTTCCGGAGGATCGCCCGCAGGGCGCGCCGACCGAGGCCGCGGCGACCAGGACCGGCACCTCCACCCTCACCTGGGTGACCCTCGCGATGATGACGACGGCCTCCGTCGCCAGCCTCCGCGCGGCGCCCACCATGGCCGTGTACGGCCTGGCCTGCGTGTTCCTCTACCTCGTACCCGCGATCGTGTTCCTGCTGCCGACCTCGCTGGTTTCGGCGGAGCTCGCGTCGGGGTGGTCGGGCGGCGTGTACCGGTGGGTGAGCGAGGGACTGTCGAAGCCGCTCGGGTTCCTCGCCGTGTGGTGCCAGTTCGCCATGACGATCTTCTACTACCCCAGCCTGCTGGCCTTCGTCGCGAGTACGTTGGCGTACGTCATCGATCCGGCCCTGGCCTCCAACGGCGTCTACACGGCCATCGTGATCGTCGTCCTCTACTGGACGGGCGTCTGGGTGTCCGCGCAGGGCACGAAGGCGTTGTCGGGGCTCGCCTCCTGGGGCCTGATCATCGGCACGCTCATCCCGGGCTCCCTGCTGGTGATCCTCGGCATCGTGTTCCTCGGCCAGGGCAACCCGTCCGCGGCCCCGATGGGCCCCGCCAACATCCTCCCCGTCTGGACGGGCCTCGCCAGCCTGGTGCTCATCGTCAACAACTTCCTGAGCTACTCGGGCATGGAGATGAACGCCGTCCACGTCTCGTCGCTGAAGGACCCACCGCGCGAGTTCCCCAAGACGATGTTCCTCGCGATGGGGATGGTGCTGCTGATCTTCATCCTGCCGGCCCTCGCCATCAGCTGGGTGGTCCCGGCCGACCAGCTGTCGCTGACCGCGGGCGTCATGCAGGCCTTCGACGCGTTCTTCTCCTACTTCCACATCGGCTGGCTGACCCCGATCGCCGCGGTGGCCCTGGTGGCCGCCTCCCTGGGCGGGATGCTCACCTGGCTGGCCGGCCCGTCCAAGGGCCTGCTGCTGATCTCGCGTCAAGAGGGCTACCTGCCGCCGTTCCTGCAACAGCTCAACAGCCACGGCGTCCAGCAGAACATCCTCGTCACCCAGGGCATCGTCACCACCGTGATCGCGCTGATGTACGCGCTGATCCCCAACGTGTCCAGCGTCTACTGGATCTTCTCGGTGATCACCACTCAGGTGTACTTGATCATGTACCTGCTGATGTTCCTGGCGGCCATGCGGCTGCGCAAGCTCCAGCCCGACCATCCGCGCGGATACCGCGCCCCGGCCCTGAGCCTGATCTGCGTGGTGGGCTTCCTCGCCTCCGCCGCGGCCATGATCATCGGATTCGTGCCCTCCTCGCAGTTCGGCGGCGGCAGCGTCTGGAGCTACGTCGCCATCGTCGGCGGCGGCCTGCTGCTCCTCGGGGTGGTCATCCCCTGGCTCTGCCTGCGGATGCGCAAGCCCAGCTGGCGCACCGTGGCCGCGGAGTCGACGGGAGAGGTTGCATGAGCCCCACCCGCTTCGCCTCCCAGCACCGGTGGATCTACATCGGCGCGATCGTCCTGCTCGTCGCCTTCGTCGTGGTGGGGCTGATCCAGTACAAGGCCGTACGGTCCACCAACCAGGCCCTGGACAAGGCCAACCAGCTCACGGACGAGCTGGTCGCCGCCGGATTCGCCCGGCCCGATCCCCACACCCTGGCCCGCGCGCTCGGCGAGGACGGGGGCATCGTCTGCCAGGACCCTGCGTCCGCCCTCAAGTCGGCCCTGTGGAAGATCAACCTTTCCAACGGCGCCACCGGACCCGGCCAGCGCCCGGTCATCGCCGACCGCCGGGCCGTCCAGGCGGAGGCGCTCGTGCTGAAGGTCTACTGCCCCGACACCCTGCACCGCATCCAGGACGAGATCGACGACCTGAAGACCGAGCAGACGGTGAGGCGCGACGATGGCTGACCCCGCCCGCGACATGGCCGGCGCCGACCCCGACGCCCGCGCCCTCGCCGAGCGCATCGACGCGTTGATGCCCCGCGCCAAGTCCGACCTGGCCGAACTGGTCGCCATCCGCTCGGTGGCCGACCCCCGGCAGTTCCCTCCCGAGGAATGCGAGCGGGCCGCCCGGTGGGTGGCCGACGCGTTCACCGAGGCGGGCCTGATCGACGTACGCCTGGAGGAGACCCCCGACGGCAGCCACGCCGTACTCGGCCACCGGCCGGGCCCGGAGGGCTCCCCGACCGTGCTGCTGTACTGCCACTACGACGTGCAGCCCCCGCTCGGCGAAGCCGCCTGGACCTCTCCGCCGTTCACGCTCACCGAGCGCGACGGACGCTGGTACGGACGCGGCACCGCCGACTGCAAGGGCAACATCGTCATGCACCTCACCGCACTACGGGCCCTGGGCGACACGCTGCCCGTGGGGCTGAAGTTCGTCGCCGAAGGGTCCGAGGAGCAGGGCACCGGCGGGCTGGAAGAGTACGTGACCGCGCACCCGGGCGAGATCTGCGCCGACGCGCTCCTCATCTGCGACACCGGCAACGCCGCCGTCGGCCGCCCCACCGCCACCACCGCGCTGCGCGGCCTCGCCAACGTCGTCGTCACCGTCACCACCCTCCGCGGCGACCTGCACTCGGGCATGTTCGGCGGTCCCGCCCCCGACGCCCTGGCGGCCCTGATCCAGATGCTCTCCACGCTGCGCGACGCCGACGGAGGCACCCGCATCGACGGCCTGGACTGCACCGGCACCTGGACCGGGGTGCCGTACGAGGAGGAGCAGTTCCGGGCCGACGCCTCCGTCCTGGACGGGGTCCGCCTCACCGGCTCGGGCTCGGTGGCGGACCGGCTCTGGGCGCGTCCGGCCGTGACGGTGCTCGGGATCGACTGCCCGCCCGTGGTCGGCTCCGCCGCCGCCGTACCGGCGAAGGCACGGGCCCGGGTGAGCCTGCGCGTGCCACCGGGGACGGCCTCCGAAGCCGCGCTGGCCGCCCTCACCGCGCACCTGACGGCCGCCGCGCCCTGGGGTGCCCGCGTCTCGGTCGAGAAGGAGGGCACCGGATCGCCGTTCCGCCCGGCCACCGACGGGCCGGCCTACCGGGCCATGGGACGGGCCATGGAGCAGGCGTACGGCCGCCCGATGGAGTTCCTCGGTCAGGGGGGTTCCATCCCCTTGTGCAACGTACTCGCCGGAACCTGCCCGGATGCGGAGATCATCCTCATGGGGGTGGAGGAGCCCCGCTGCCTGATCCACGCGCCCGACGAGAGCGTCGATCCCGGCGAGATCCGCACCATGGCCCTCGTCGAGGCGCTCTTCCTCCTCGGCTACGCGTCGGCGCGCTGACACGGCGGAAGGCCGGAGCCGCGACGTCTCGCGGCTCCGGCAACCGGCCCCGGGGGAAGGGCCGTTCTGGGAGGGCGGTGGGGGATGCTGCAGAGCACGACCGCATCCACGCCCAGGGTCAGCCCGCAGAGCCCTCCAGGGTGGTGTCGGGGATCCAGGAGCCGTGGACGCCGGCGGTGACGCGGTGGGGGAGGTGGACGGTGGCGATGCGATCGAGGCCGGCGGCGTCCAGGACGAGGAGCTGCGAGGCGTTCTGCTTGAGGTCGGAGACGACGGTGAGGAGGTAGCCGTCGTCCTCGCGGGTGGTGCCGCTGGCGGGGACGAAGACCGCTTCGCTGGGCATGCGGGCGTCGCCGATCTGGTGGACGCGGCGGGCGCCGGTGGTGCGGTCGTACTTGACGACGCCGTAGCCGCCGAAGCCCTTCTCGTCGGGGAAGGAGACGGCGTACTGGTAACGGTGTTCGGCGCCGAGGTAGTCCTCGTTGATGGTGGGGAACTCGACGGGGAGGTCGTCGATGATCTGTTCGTCGACGGTGCCGGCGGTCAGGTCGAGGACCCAGCGGCGGGTGTAGGAGTGGGCGAGGGGCTCGCTGCCGCGTCCGGGTGCGCCGACCCACCAGTTCCAGGAGAGTTGGAAACCCTCGCGGTCGACGGTGGGGCCTTCCAGGACGATGCGGCCCTGGCCGTCCTCGTAGGCGTTGGCGACGTGGAGCATGTTGCCGGGCTCGATGGAGAACCAGCGGGTGTGGCGGGCGCCGTCCTCGCCGCGGGGCATGACGCCGATCCGGGAGGGCTGGTCGTCGCTCCAGCTGTAGGGGATGCCGGACTCCTCGGTGTGGTCGAAGGTGACGTTGCCCTCGACGAAGACGACGTGGCGGCGGGTGACGGCGAAGTCGTGCTTGAGGGCGGCGGTCGCTCCGGGTACCTCGGCGCTGTGGGTGATCGCGCCCTTCGCGTCGGAGACGTAGTAGGTCAGGAACGGCGGGAAGGGCGAGGAGGCGAAGAAGTGGAGTTCCCCGGTCACGGGGTCCTCCTTGGGGTGCGCGGTCATGGCGGTGCGCAGTTTGCCGTCGAAGTCGTAGGCGCCGACGGTGTCGAGGTCCGGGGTGAGCTCGAAGGGGAGGTTGGCCTCGCACAGGGCGAGGAGGCGGCCGCCGTGCTCGATGACGTGGGTGCCGGCGACGCTGGCGGTCAGGTCGGGGCCGTGCTCGGTCATGTAGGGGGCGCCGTCGAGGGCGGGGGTGTGGACCCAGCGGTTGCGGTACCACTCGGCGCGCCCGTCCCGCAGCCGGATGCCGTGGACCATGCCGCTGCCCTTGAACCAGTGGGTGGGGGTGACACCGGGCTTCGGGTTGTGCCCGTTGCGCAGCAGCCGGCCCGTCAGCTCGGGCGGCAGCGTGCCCTCGACGGTGAGGCCGGAGGCGGAGACCTCCTCGGCGACGGGGGTGTAGTGGCCGGTCAGGTACGGCGGGGTGGTCGTCATGGCAGAAGTCCCTTTCGTGGATGCGTGGATCTGCAGGTGCACGTGGATGCGTGGACGTGGTGCTCGGTCAGGCGGCCCGCTCGGCACGGTTCTTGAGGTGGGCGAGCCAGCCCTGCAGAGAGTCGTGGAGGGCCTTGCCGAGTTCGTCGGTCTCGGCGTCGACCGGGGCGCCGCTCCAGGACTCCTCGGTGTGGACGACGACACCGGCTTCGGACTCTTCGAAGGCCCATACGTGGATGCCGACGATGCCCTGGACGGTCCCGCCCCAGACGATCCGCTTCCCGGGATCGAGCTCCTGCACGGTGGAGGTGATGTCCAGGCCGTGGGTGAGCCAGCTGAAGGACCTGCCGGGCAGCAGCGGTCCGTCGACCTCCGTCCGATCGATGTCCGTGTTCCATGCGGGCCAGGCCGCGACGTCGGTGTGCAGCGCCCACACGGTCGTGAGCGGCGCGTCGATCACGGTGCTCAGGCGGACGATCACGGGGGCGGTCTCGTCGATGGTGACCATGGCTGTACTTCCTGTCTGGATGAGGTGTGTCGGTGGTGCGGTGGTGGTCTAGCGGTTCGGCCGGGCGGGGGAGAGCGGGGAGGTTCCCGGGTCGGTGGCCGGGCGGGCGGTGCCGGCGGCCGGGGCGGGCGCACCGGTCCGGCGGGTGAGGAACAGTGCGAGGAGTGCGGTGGTGGCGAGGACCGCGGCGGAGGCGGTGAAGGCGGCCCGGTATCCGGCGGTGAGTGCTTGTAGTGGGGGCTGGGTGGTGGCCGTGTGGGTGGTGATGGAGCCGGCCAGGGTGGCGAGGGCGGCGAGTCCGATTGCGCCGCCGATCTGGCGGGTGGTGTTCACCAGTCCGCCGGCGAGTCCGGTGTCCTGCCGGGGTACGCCGTCCACGGCGAGCGCGGTGAGTTGGACGAAGGCGATGCTCAGGCCCAGTCCGACCAGGACGCTCGGTCCGAGGACGTCGACGAGGTAGCTTCCGTCCGCCCGCATCCACGACAACCACAACAGGCCGGCGGCCTCGGTCAGCAGGGCGGCGGTGACGGTCGCCGTGGCACCGATGGCCCGGGCGATGCGCGGGGCGAGAGCGGATCCGATCATGTGGGCTATGGCGAGCGGGAGTTGTCCCACCCCTGTGACCAAGGGGCCTGCTCCGAGGACCTGTTGTTGATAGAGCGGCAGGAAGAAGAACAGGGCGATCCATACGGACCCCAGCAGCGCCATCAGCAGGTTGCCCGCGGCGACGCGGCCGGTCGTGAACAGCCTGGGGGGTACGAGCGCGTTCGGCCGGCGGCGCTCGATCACGCAGAAGGCCGCGAGCAGCACGGCGGCGGCGCCGAGAGAACCCAGCACCCGGGCGTCGGTCCATCCGGCGCCGCGGGCGGTGGTCAGCCCCCACACCAGACAGGTCAGGGCGAGGGTGACGGTGACAGTGCCTAGCAGGTCGAACCGCCCGCGCTGCCGCCCGCCCTGCCGCTCGTCCTTGCGTGCGGCCCCCACCGACGCGTCCCGTGGCACGAGCGCCACCACGGCGGCCAGCACCGCCGCCGCTCCGAGCGCCACCGAGTGGAAGATCCAGGGCCAGCCCCAGGCCTGGGTGAGCGCGCCGCCCAGCAGCACGCCACCCGCCGCTCCGGCGCCGGAGACCGCTCCCCACACGCCCAGGGCCCTGCCGCGCCCCGGGCCGGGCGGGAACCGGTCCATCACCAGGGCGAGCGCGGCCGGGGCGATCGCGGCGGCCCCGACACCCTGCACCGCACGGGCCGTGATCAGCACGCCGGCGGAGGCGGTCAGTCCCGCCGCCACCGAAGCCAGCGCGAACAGCGCGAGCCCGGCGACCAGCACCCGGCGGCGGCCGAGCAGATCGGCGACCCGTCCGCCCGCCAGGAGCAGTGCCCCGAACGCCAGGCCGTAGGCGTTGACCACCCAGGTGGTCCCGCCGTCCGAGAGGCCGGCCCCCGCACGGATCTGCGGCAGCGCCACGTTCACGATCGAGGTGGCGAGCATGACGGTGAACTGGGCCGCGGCGAGCGCGGCGAGCACCGCTCCCGGCCCGGGGGCCCGGCCCGCTGCCCGGCCCGTCTGCGTGAGTGCAACGTTCATGCCGCACAGACTCGGCGCGGACGCTGTCCACTATCCAGGGCTGACAGGGGCGGCCACTGTCCACTCCTGTCCGCACCTGTCCACCTGCTCGAGCCGGGGGCGCGCGTCCGTCACCGCTAACGAGGGTCGTGCAACTCCTGCTGCCACAACGCCTCACAGAGCAGGTCCAGGCCCTGGCGCAGGTGGCGACGGTAGGTTCCGTACGGAAGGCCGAGGCGCCGGGCGGCGGCCTCCTGGGTCGGCGCACCGGAGAAGTGGCCCGCCGTCAGGGCCTCGCGGGCGCGCACCCCGCGCGGGTCGAGCCCGAGGTCGTCGACGGCCCGGCGCAGCAGGGCGCGCAACTCCCCGACAGGATCACCGAAGTCCGCCGCGAGCCGGGTGCGCATCAGGGAGCAGGCGGCGAACGCGTCCGCATCGCGCCAGTGGGCCAGCGCCTCGCGTACGGCCCGGTCGAACGAGCTGCGCGAAACGGGCGACGGGCCGGCCGGGGCCGCGGGCGCCTCGGTGGCCGATATGAAGTGCATGAGCCATGACTCCACCGGCAGTTGACGCCAGTCGACCCCGAACAGCCCGTACGTGTGCTCACCGACCCGCGGCCGCGCCCCCGTGTCCGCCAGGGTGCCCTTGACGCGCTCGGCCCAGGTCTCGGCGTCGCGGAAGACGGCGAAGCCGTACGCGCGCCCGCGGGCGCGGGCCGCCTCCGCCTGGGCCCGGGAACTGCTCAGGTCGATGACGCGCGAGGGCACCTGGTACCGCTCGGGGTAGATCGAGAACCGGCTGACGCCGATGTGCTCACCGGGGCTCACCGGCGCGGTGGCCTCCGTGTACCGCCATGCGGCGGCCACGACGGGATCGGTGGCCAGGTCCTGGGCGTCGGGAGGGGACGACAGGGCCAGCCGCGCCGTGAACGCCACGATCCGGCCCGTGCTCACGAGCCGGTACACGCTGAAGGCCTGCGGCTGGCGCTCGGCCCAGTAGCGGACCAGGTCCGCGGAGGCGGCCCCTTCCGTCTCGGTGGCCATGCGCAGGATGACATCGATGTCGTCCGGGTGCAGCGGACGGTCGTGGACCTCGTCCTCGCGGGACCAGGAGCGCAGCCGGGCCAGCGTCGCACCCTCCCGGAACAGGTAGAAGAGGTCGTCGGTGACGGTCCACACCCGCTCCTCGGGCGCCTCGCGCAGGATGCGCAGGTACTCGTCCGCCAGGCGCTGGCGCATCGCTTCGAAGGCGTTGGGCGCCCGCCAGCGCAGGTCGGCGGCGAGCGTCTCGCGCGCCGCGTCGTGCGGGTACACACCCCGCAGGGTGGACTCCATGAAGGGCAGGTCCCGCAGCCAGGAGAAGAGCGGATGGACGTCCTCCCCGGGGAGGACCGCGGCCAGCAGTTCCTCGGACGTCGAGTGGGCCTGCGCCGCCACCTCCAGCGCGCGGCGGTGGGCCGCCGTGGGCACCTCCCCGATCAGCCCCGCCAGCAGGGTGCGCAGGACGTCCGCCGTCGGCGCCCAGATCTCCTCCCGACCGCAGCCCTCCGATCCGGCCGCGGCCGCCAGCGACAGCGCCAGCGGGTTGCCCCCGGCGAAGCGCAGCACCCGGTCGCGCAGTTCGGGTCGGATCTGCGCCGCCACCAGCAGGCTCCGGGCCTGCTCCGCGGAGAACGGCTCCAGCTCGCTCACGTGCAGGAGTCGGGACCAGGCGGGATCGGCGGCCCACTGCGGCTGCGGAGCCCGCCGGCCGCCCAGGACGACGAGGGTGTCGTCCGCGGCACGCGGCAGGAAGTGGTGCCACAGCCAGCTCTCCAGCCACTGGCAGTGTTCGAAGGAGTCCACGAACAGGACCGTCCCCGGAACGTCCAGGAACGGTCCGGCGGCGTGCTCGAAATCGGCCGGGTCCCGGCTGACGAACCGGCCGTCGAGCTCGACGAGCAGCCGCCCGGCCGCCCGGGCGTGGTCCGCCAGTCGCCGCAGCAGCGTCGACTTCCCGATGCCGCCCGGCCCGTACACGTAGAACGCGAACGGCGCCTGCGGATCACCTGCCAATGCCTCCCCGAAGCGGCCGAGTTCCTCGTCCCGGCCGACGAAGGCCCCTACGCGCGCTCTGCTCAGTCTTTCCCCCACGGACACCATGGCGGGCTCCATCCCTTTGTTCCGGCAGCGGATTGTGATCGCGGTGGTCCGGGACCTTGCGCGGACCACCTGGCTCCGATGTGGCGGAGCCTTCCATGTCACCTGACGAGACCGAGGTTCCCGTCGTCGGCGTGGCCGGCGACCAGGAGGGTGGTCTCTTCGACGCGCTGGAAGCGGCCGTCGGGAGCCAGCTCGGCGAAGAGGTAGACCTCGGTGCGGGAGGTGTGGCCGTCGTGGTGGAGGAGGGTGACGGTGTGCCGGTCTGCGTAGCGCGGTCCGTCGCGCAGTTCGTCGTGGACTTCGACGTGCCCGCTGCGGATCAGGGAGCGCAGGCGCGTCATGTGCCGGACGAAGGAGGCCCGGTCGCTCCACACGCCGTTCGTGCGCTGGCGGTAGTCGGGGCTGAAGTGCCGGTCGACGGCTTCGGTGAGGTCGAGGCCCGGGGTGAACAGCAGATCGTCGATGGCGCGGGTGATGTCGGTCGATGTCATGGTCGTCTTCGCCTGGGGGGAGTGGGGGGTGTACGGAAGGAGTCCGGGCTCCTGGAGCCGCGGAGGACGGTGCCCGGGAGGGCGGGGGAGGGACGGACGCCGCTCATGCACGCCGGCCACGGCCGGTGTGCGTCAGCGGACGGGGGTGAAGTCCAGTGGCAGCGCGAGCGGGCCCCGCGTGTACAGGCCGGCCTCCTGGTACCGGAAGCCGGGGCTGTGGCGGACCTGGTCGAGCAGGGGCAGGAGGACGGCGGCGACGGTTTCGATCTCGGCGCGCGCGAAGGCCGTGCCGACGCACTGGTGGAGTCCGGTACCGAAGGACAGGTGCTCGGCGGCCGCGGTGAAGGAGCGGGCGGTGCCCAGGTCCGGCCGGTGGATGTCGAAGGTGTCCGGAGCGGTGAAGGCGTCCGGGTCCCGGTTGGCCGCGCCGATCATGCAGAAGACGGTGGCACCCGCCGGGACGGTGGTGCCGGCGAACACGGTGTCCTGCTCCACCTGGCGGGGAACGAGTTGGACCGGCGGGGTGTAGCGCAGGGTCTCGGCGATCGCGGCGGCCATCAGGTCCGGGTCCCGACGGACCTGTGCCAGCTGCTCGGGATGGTCGATCAGGTGCTTGAAGAGCAGGGCCAGCGTCTTGTCCGCGGGCTCGGTGGCGGCGGCCAGGACGTTGATGATCAGCGCGGTGACGTCGCGATCGCTCATGGCGATGCCGTCGAACTCGGCGGTGCACAGCTTCGATATCAAGTCCTCGCCGGGGTCGCGGCGCCGCTGTTGGATCACGGGGAGGAGGTGCGCCTCCAACTGCTCGGCGCAATCCGTGCAGTGGCGGCGGCGTTCGGGGGTGAGGGCCAGGCTGGTGATGAACTCGGCCACCCCGCTGTGCCAGGCGGCCACCTGCTGCCAGTCCCTTCGGTCCAGGCCGAGGACGTCGAGCGTCACCTGGATGGCGAAGGGCTTGCCGAAGTCGTTGACCAGGTCCATCCGGCCCAGGGGGAGGAAGGGGGCCACGAGTTCGGCGGCGGTGGCGTGGATGACGCGCATCTGGTCCTGGAGGGCCCGGCCGGTGAAGGCCCGGACCACGATTCTTCGCTTGGCGGTGTGCTCGGCCCCGGTCATCTGGGCGAGGACCGGCCCGCGCATCACCGGCTCCGCACGTACCTGCAGCGTCTCGGTGCTGAACGCCTCGTGGTCGCTCAGCACCCGCTTCACGTCCTCGTAGCGGGAGATGAAGTAGCTGTCGATCGCCGGTTCGTAGTGCACCGGAGCCTGCTCCCGCAGCCGTGCGAAGGACCGGTAGGGGGCGGCGGCGAAGTCCTCGGACAGGACGCTGAAACCGGTATCGAACACGGCCATGGTGAAGACCTCTCGAACTGCGCGACGCGTGGAAGGAACAAGGGACGGGTCGGGGGAGCCCGCGCCCTGGTCCTGGCCGAAGGGGGTTCCGGCCGGGACGCCGCCTGCGCCCCCTCGTGTTCGCGAGAGGGCGAGCAGGCAGGCCGTCCGGCCTGCAAGACGAGGGAACGGCGGCACAGGTTGCGCCAGTTGGGGCGGCTTCACACCCGACCATTGGGCGGAAACCGATGCAAGACACGTAGTTCTCGGCGCCAGGTCGGTCGTGCCGTGGACAGGGCGGGACTCGCCGGCACCAACCCGATCGGGGCTGATCGACCGACGGTTAAGGTGAACTCCGTTCGAACGGAGGGGCGTGCGGCAGCCGCGGCCGCAGCGCCCCCTGTGGCCCTGGCTCCAGTGAACCCGAGAGGACCTGCCTACCGTGAACGCCCCGTCAGGATCGCCGTCCGCCGTCAAGGAGGAGGAGAAGCCGGGATGGGGCCTGCCGTGGACGTTGTTCACGGTGTTGGCCCTCGTGCTCCGCCTGATCGACGTCTGGTCCTGGTGGGCCGTCCTATGGGCGCCGTTGTTCGTGCTCGCCGTCGGCTCCGTGGCGTACGCATGGCGACTGACGGCCCGCACCCGGTGGCGCATGGGCCCCATGGAGTGGGTGCTCCTGGCCGTCACCCACCTCAGTCTGGTCGCCGCACTGGCGAGGATCTTCGGTTTCCTGCCCCGGTGAGGTGACGTCGGAGGGGAACTTCAGTACCGGTCCAGGCGGTGCGCGTACGGCATCGGCAACGACGGTGAGCCCCCTCCGGGGAACCAGACCGCACTCGCCCTCGATGCCGTCGGAGACGAAGGCGGTGTCCACCCGCCGCCCCGGGTACCCCGGGCGCCGGAACTCGGGCAGGCTCTCCACGCCACCGATGCCCGCCGCGGCGACGGCCACCGCACCGAAACGCTGCCGGAAGGACACCGCCGCCAACCCGGCGACCGGTTCGCCCCCGCCCGCGCTCACCAGCACGCCGCCCGCGCCCGTACCGCCCGTCCCCACCGGGCCCCGGGAGCGCGGCCGCTACCACCAGCGGACGGGGTACCGGGCTGCTCCCCGGCGTACGCGGGACGCTGCGAAACCTGCGAGGACGAGGACCACGGTGGCGCCGAGCAACAGGGGGACGAACCGGGCGGGTGCCGGGGTCTGCAGCACGACGACGACGGCGGTGGCGCAGGCGGGCGAGTGCGGGGTCCGGGCGAGGGTCGTCGCGGCGAACGTCAACCCCCCGGCCAGCGCCGCACTCCAGGGGTTGCTCTGCGCCAGCGCGAGGACCAGGTACCCGGCTCCGGCACCCAGCAGGTGCGCGACGACGATGCTCCGGGGCTGGGCCACGGGCAGGGTGGGGGTGCTGTGCAGGACTCCGGCACTGGCGGCGAGGGACGGTATGAGCACCGGTTCGCTGATCACCGCCCCGATGGCCGCGAGCACGAGCAGGGCGGCGGTCACCGCGCCGACGCCGTGGAGGGCCGCGGCCGCGCCGTGCCAGGCGGAGTTCCGGCGCCCGCCCCGCCCCGGGAGCGGTACGTCCTCGCGAGGCGCCCCGGGGCGGGGCGCGCGCAGGTCGGGCAGCACGGAGTCAGCGTTCACGGGGGCGGCTCCTGGAACGGCGGTGCACGGGTCGGCGGAACGACGGGAGGGGTCGCACCGTCAGCCACCCTGCACAGCTGATCTGTCACCGGCCTACAACGCCCGCGTGCGACGGGCGCCGCGCCACCGGGTACGGGCCCGATCGGTTCTCCGAGCAGACCCTGCGGGCCGTCCACGCCTTCCCCGCAGTCCCCGCGGTCCGCGTGTCCCCGCACGGAGCCGCCGGGGAGTCGCGCGGCGTACGGCTGCCGCGTGCCCTTGGATGGGGCCGTACGCGGACGGACCGACCACCAGCTCCCGGAGACCGGTATGAGGAAGATCAAGGCGCAGCTGTTCATCTCGCTCGACGGTGTCGTGGAGGCGCCCGATCAGTGGCACTTCCCCTACTTCAACGAGGAGATGGGGGCCGCCGTCGACGCGACCCTCGGCCAGGCCGACACCCTGCTGCTCGGGCGCCGGACCTACGACAGCTTCGCGGGCGCCTGGCCGGACCGGGAAGCGGCCGGCGGGGAGGACGCGCCGTTCGCCAAGGTGCTCGGTGACGCCCGCAAGATCGTGGTGTCGAACGGTCCGTACGACTTCACCTGGCGGAACTCCGAACCGCTCGTCGGAGACCTTCCCTCCGCGGTTGCCGCACTGAAGAACGAGCCGGGTGCGGACACCCCCGTCTGGATCAGCGGCTCGGTCTCCGTCGTACGTCAGCTGCTGGCCGCCGGGCTCCTGGACGAACTGAACCTCCTGGTGCACCCGATCGCCGTGCGGGGCGGCATGCGCCTGTTCGAGGAGGACGCGCCGTCGATCCCGCTGGAACTGCTGTCCGCCGAGACCTTCCGGACCGGCGTGCTGAACCTCTTCTACGCCGTGGCCACCGCACCCGGAGAAGGGACGTACGAGGACGCCAAGACCTACCTGCCCCAGCACCAGGAATGAGCGGGACCCCGTGCGGCATCCGGTCCGGGCGGCGGGTTCCGGTGGTGCCTGGAACACGCCGACAGGCTGCGCGGTTCGGTCCTCGAGGCGGCCGCCGGGCTGGGGGCGGCGGGCCGACTGGTCCCGGTCCTTCGCCGAGACCCTGACCGCGGACCGGCTGGGGAGCGAACCCATCTACGACACCCTGCGCCGCCGGATGCTGGAACGTGCCGGACGCGAAGGCGTGCCGTGAGGACGTACGGCGGTGTACCCCGGCGGGTCGGCGGCGACCGCAAGGTGGCCGAACCCGCCCCAGGAGGACCGCCGTGGCGAGCACCGTGATCGCGCAGACGCTGGCGTGGGTGGTGAAGGAAACCCCGGCTCCGGTTCGGGCTCCGGGTCGAGCGTCGCGTCGGCGACGCCCCCACCCCGGCGACGTCCCACCCCTGCTGCCAGCGCGAAATACCCGAGCACCGGCGGCAGGCTCGCACTATGGTTGGCCCCATGAACGTCACCGGCCCCAGCACCACCGCGACCGCGCGAGCGACCAGCTCGCCGGTTGCCGCCGCCTGACCTTCCCCCTCTCCCCGGCGACCGGACAACGGTCCGTCGGCTGTGCCGTGGCGCGATTGCCCCCGGTCGGAGACTGAACGGTTCCGTTCTCCGGTGCCCCTTGCGCTCGATGCGAAGGAGTCACCCCGTGAATACCGAGCAGCTGACCAGAACGTTCGTCGAGTACTTCGAAGAGCGCGAGCACCGCCGCATCGTCGGCTCGACGCTGCTGCCACCGCCCGGCGACCCCGTCCTCTTCACCACCTCCGGCATGCACCCCCTCACTCCGTACCTGGAGGGCCGCCCCCACCCGCTGGGCAGGCGGCTGGTCAACGTCCAGCGCTGTCTGCGCACCACGGACCTGGAGGAGGTCGGCGACGCCACCCACCTGACGGTCTTCGAGATGCTCGGCACCTGGTCGCTGGGCGACTACGACGGCCCGCTCAGTCTCGACTGGGGGTACGGGCTCCTCACCGAGGGGCTGGGCGTGGACCGCGACCGGCTGTACGCCACCGTCCACGCCGGCGACGACCGGACCGGGCAGGACACCGCTTCCCTGGAGCTGTGGCAGGGGCTCGGAGTCCCCGTCGAACCCACCGTGGAGGACAACTGGTGGTCCAACGGGCCCGTCGGACCGTGCGGTCCCGACTCGGAGATCTTCCTGTGGAGCGGCGACGGCCCGCCCGAGTCGACGCCCACCCGCGACGGCCGTTGGGTGGAGGTGTGGAACCACGTGACGATGACCCACCGCCGACTCGACGACGGTTCCCTGGTGCCCCTTCCCCAGCGCAACGTGGACACCGGCCTCGGCCTGGAACGGCTCGCCTCCCTGCTCCAGGGCAGGTCGTCCGTGTTCGAGTGCGACGTCTTCGACCCCTGGCGCAGCCTCGTACCGGCCCTGTGGCCCCTGGACGAACGGTCGCTGCGCGTGGTCTGCGACCACCTGCGCTCGGCCATCGTGGTGCTCGGCGACGGCGTGCGCCCGGCCAACACGGGGCGGGGCTACGTGCTGCGGCGCCTGGTGCGCCGGATGCTCACCCTGCTGTGGCGGGAGGACGCCTCGCGGAGCATCGAGGACCTGCCGGACGAACTGGTCCGGCACACCCTGGACCACTTCCGGCAGGACATGGGCCCGGGCGACGTACGCCGGATCCTGAGCGACGAGGAGCGGCGCTTTCGCCGGCTCCTGGAACGCGGGCGGCAGGTGCTCGCCCGCCCCCGGTTCCGGGGTCCGCTGACCCAGGAGGACTTCCACTACCTCCACGACACCCATGGGCTGCCGCGCGAGCTGGTGACGAGTCTGCTGAACGAGTGACGATACGTCAGTTCCGTTGCGGGAGCGCGTGTTCGCCGCCCCCCCGGCGGCGTGCTGGTGGGCCCACCAGCACGCCGCTGACCACGCTGCGGGTCGCCCCTGTCCCGGTGATCGCCAGGCAGGGAAGGCGTGCGTGCTGGCGCGAGGGTGCGAGGCCGCGAGGGGTACGAGGGTGCGGGCGGGCGTCGGAACGGCCGCGCCCGGCTAACGGCGCGAGCGCTGGGCCTCGACGATCTGTCGTACGGACCCGTCGAGGTCCATGCGGCCCTGGATGCGCTCGGCGAACCCGGGGAACTGCCCGGCGACGGCGCTCAGCAGCCGCAGTTCCAGCGGCGCGACGTTGACCTCGCAGCGGTCGCGGCGGACGGCTCGTACGACGCCGTCGGCGACCTGGCCGGGTGTGACGGTCCTGATGCCGTTCGGCGTCGTGGCACCGGTGGCCGCGAACATTCCGGCGTCGCGGACGAAGCCGGGCTGGACCAGGGACACCCCCACCCCCGTGCCCCTGAGCTCCTGGCGCAGGGCGAGCGCGAATCCGCGCAGCCCGAACTTCGTCGCGTTGTACAGGGAGGTCGACTTGGTGGCCGCCTTGCCGGAAATGGAGCCGACCAGCACGATGTGGCCGCGGCCGCGGCCCACCATGTGCTCCGCGAGCAACCGGGAGAGGACGACGGGCGCGCGGAGGTTGACGTCGAGGGCGCGGTCGAGCTGGTCCTCGGCGTAGTCCAGGAGGTCGCCGCTGGCGGGCAGCGCGGCGTTCGCGACGAGGATGTCCGTCTCCGCGCAGCTCTCGGCGAGGTGTACGACATCGGCCCGTACGGCCAGATCGGCGACCACGGTACGGGCGCCGCAGGCGTCGGCGGTGGTCTTGAGGGCATCTTCCCGCCGCCCGGTGACCGTGAGGCGGGCCCCCTGCGCGGTCAGGCGCGCGGCCAGGGCAGAGCCGATGCCCCCGGTGGCGCCCGTGAGGAGAACGTTCGATCCGGATATGTCCACGACCACTCCCGTGCGGCTGGCGAAGTCCTTCAACTGTTCGTTCGAACGAACAGTATGGACGGGCCCGCTCCCTGTCCACACCTCGTCGTCGCCAACTCCCCTGTCCCGCCCGGGCGGTCGAGCCGGCCGATGGGGCAGAATTACGCCATGCCCCATGCTTCCGACACCCGCCAGCGCATCATCGACGCCGTACTGCGGATCATCGGGCAGGACGGCATCGCCGCCGTCACCAACCGGCGGATCGCGAAGGAGGCCGGAGTCTCCCTCGGCTCCGTCACCTACCACTTCGCCACGCAGCACGAGTTGCTGCGCGAGAGCCTGCTGCACTTCGTGGCCGAGGAGACCCGGCACTTCACGGCGCTCGCCGACGACTGCTCCGACGAGCAGTTCGACATCGGGCAGGCGGCCGAGGTGGTGGCGCAGGTGGCGGGCGGCAACGCCTTCGACAGCCGCCACATCGCGCCGTTCGAGCTGTACGTCCAGGCCGGCCGGGACGAACGGCTGCGCGCCGCCGCGGCCGAGTGCTTCGCCGCCTACGACCTGTTGGCCACCCGGATCCTGACCCACCTCGGTGTCCCGGACCCCGAACGCCTGGCCGGCGTGGCCGTGGCCCTGGTCTTCGGCCAGCAGCTGCGCCGCCTGGCGACCGGCGCCCCCGCCGAGGACCTCGTCGACACCCTGCTGGTCCTCACGCAGTTCACCCCGGCGCAGAGCCCGTAGCCGGGGGAGGCCCGCCGGGACCGGGGGAGTGCGGGTCGGGGACCGCCCGTCTCGCCGAGTCCGGTCCGGTCGCTGCCGCTACCGATGTTGACAGCGACCGGAGTCGGGCGTGGAACGTCGCGCGGGGTGCGCGCGGCGACTTCAGTACGTGTACCCCACATGCGCGAGCGCCTGCTTCAGCAGCGCCGCGTGGCCGCCCGGCATCTCGCCCTGGACGGCTGCCGAGAGTGCTTCCTGCGGGCTGAACCAGACCAGGTCCAGGGCGTCTTGACGGGGGCGGCAATCACCCGTGACCGGCACGACGTAGGCGAGCGACACCGCGTGTTGGCGGGGGTCGTGGTAGGGGGTGACGCCCGCCGTGGGGAAGTACTCGGCGACGGTGAAGGGCTGGAGGGAAGCGGGGATGCGGGGCAGGGCCACGGGGCCCAGGTCCTTCTCCAGGTGGCGGAGCAGCGCGTCACGGATCCGCTCGTGGTGCATGACACGGCCGGACACCAGGGCCCGACTGATCGCCCCGTCCGTGCCGATCCGCAGGAGCAGTCCGATGGTGGTGACTTCGCCGGTGTCGTCCACGCGGACGGGGACGGCCTCGACGTAGAGGATCGGCATCTGGGCCCGGGCCATTTCCAGCTCGTCGTTGCTCAGCCAGCCGGGCGTAGTTTCGGTCGTGTCAGACATTCCTTGATCCTACTTTCCAGGGCGGGTTCCGGCCCAGATCACGCGTCCGCCCGGCCCGGAGAGAATGGACCCCGGGGGCGGCCGCGCGACCACGGACGGCCGGAACTCTACGGTGCGCGGGGCTGACGTAACGTTTGAGCATGAGCACGCCGCCCCAGCAATCCCCCGGCCCGTACGGGCCCCCGCAGCCCCCGAATCCCTACGGTGGACAGCCGTACGCCGCACAACCCCCCGCGCACCACCAGCCGTACCCGGGGCAGGCGCATCCGGGGCAGCCGTACCCGGGGCAGCCCGGTCCGCCGCATGCGTACCCCGGTCAGGGGGCGTGGGGGCACCACCCGATGGGCACGCCGCCGCGCAAGAACCGGATCGGCATGGTGATCGGGATCATCGCGGGAGCAGTGCTGTTGCTCAGCGCCATCGGCGCGATCGGAATCAGGTTGAGCGGATCCGGCTTCCCCGAGGCCCGCTACCGGCTCACCGTCCCCAAGACCCTCGTGGACGGCAAGTACGAGCTGGTCCAGGACCATTCGGCCACCGCGGGCAAGGAAGCCCTGGAGGGCGCCTACGACTCGAAGGTCCGCGATCCGAAGCCGGCTGCGGGTCAGTACGCCACCGAGTCCCCCAAGGAGACGGGCGCCCTGGTCGTCTCGGGGATGTACGGGCAGTTCAAGGACACTGCGGGAGCCCGCAAGAAGATGCTGCGCGGCGCCGCGGGCGCCGAAAGCGCGTCCCTGGCGGTCCCCGCGCGGGACATCACGCCCGCCGGCTCCGACATCACCCTGTCCTGCCAGGTGTTGACGGTGCGGCAGAACGGGGTCGAGAGCACCCTGCCGATGTGCGCCTGGGTCGACGAGAACACCGGCGCCACGGTCGGCATCCTCAGCGAGGAGACCGCGCAGCAGAAGCCCGGGTCCGTCGACCTCGCCAAGACCGCCGAGACGACCCTCAAGGTGCGTTCCGAGATGCGCCAACCGATCGGCTGACCGCGGCTTGGGCACCGGCTGCCGCGGCGGCTCTAAACCGTCGCTGAGGTATGCCCAAAAGGTGACTTTCTGGAGTCTGAACCGGTCGGATAGCAATGACCCGGTGCCCGGTACGCCTGCCGATGGTCGGCAGCGATTCCAGGGCGCCCAGGAAGGAACGTCCCGTGATCCGCATCCGTCACGCCGCCGCTCTGGCCACCATGGCCGTCACCGCCCTCGCCATCGCCGTGAGCCCCGCCTCGGCGGCACCCGGCGACACGCTCACCATGTGCTCCAGCACGCTCACCCCGGACGGCTGGGTGGACGCCCAGTGGTGGAACAGCGGCGGGTGCGGCTCCGGCTTCACGCCCAACACCAAGCAGATCAAGGACCTCAGAGGCTACCCGGTCGGCACCGAGGTCGCCGCCTGTGCGTCCACGTGGCCGCCCGCCGGCTGGACCATCACCAACACCTACTACTCGAGCGGCTGTCGCTACTCCGCCGTTCCCAGCTTCAACCCCAACACCTGGACCCTGAAGCGCACCTCCTGACCTCGGGGCGCGGGCGCCGTGGTCGGCCGATGGCACCGGTCGGGTCGGGCGGCGCCGGTCGGGTCGGGCGGGTGGTCCCTACGGCGTGTCCCTCGCCGTAGGGCCGGTCCGGCCCGCCCCGGCTGCCTACCGTGGTCCCATGAGCGCACGTCCAGCAGCGCAGTTGGCCGGGTACGGGATCCGGTTCGCCCGGCCCTCCGAGTCGGGGGCGGTCGCCGCGCTCCTGGCCCGCGCCTTCGCCGACGACCCGGTCATGGCATGGATGATCCCCACCGCCGACCGGGAACGCGGGCTCGCCCGCTACTTCCGGCTGGCCCAGCGGCAGCAACGACCCCGCACCGGTGCCGTCCGGGTCGCCGCGACGGGCGAGGGGCGGCTGCTGGCGGCCGCGCTGTGGTCCGGGCCCGGGCGCTGGAAGCCCTCCGCGGTAGCGGAGTTGGCGGCGTTCCCCCGGTACGCGAGCATCTTCGGCCTTCGCGGCATGCCGCGGGCCGGGGAGGTCCAGAACGCCATGCACGAGGCCCATCCGCAGCCGCCGCACTGGTACCTGCCGTCCGTGGGGACGGACCGGGGCCTCCAGGGGATGGGAGTCGGGTCGGCGCTGCTCGGCCAGCAGCTGGCCGACTGCGACCGGCTCGGGCAACCCGCCTACCTGGAATCCAGCAACGTCACCAACCTTCCCTTCTACGAGAAGCTGGGCTTCCGCATCACCGCAGAGATCCGGCTTCCGGAAGGCGGGCCGACCCTCTGGCCGATGTGGCGGGACCCCGGCCCCACCGCCGCAAGCGCGACCCGCAAGGACGCTTCCCGCGGGTCGTCCGAGCGGCGCGGGCCGACGCGTTGAACTCAGATGCGCTGCGCGGTCAGCCTCTTTCCGTCCGCCCCGAGAACCAGCACGTTCCTGGCGGTACCCTTCCGGCCGTGATCGCCGTCCCACCACTCGAGGAAGCTCCGGGCCAGCGATTCGGATTCGGGCATTCCGGAGCCTGTCGAGTAGTCCGTGCTCAACTCGACGTCGTAGTCGTGTTCGGTGAGTTGGGCTACGGCCAGTCCGCGGGCGTGGTCGACTTGCGGCGCTTCACCCTTGGCGCGGGCCCAGGCGCGGAACCGCTCCAGCATCTCCGCATCCGGGGTCCGCTTGATCACGGGGCCGGTGGGCAACTGCTCGGGGACGTTGGCGACGCCGTGGAGGCAGCCGCGCACCCAAGCGCCACGATCCGTCTCGGCATCGCCGCCCGCCTGCAGGGCCCGGCGCGTACAGCCACCCCATACGGTCTCGCGCACTGCCGCCCCCTTGCCCGAGGAGTCGTAGACGGCCTTGCCCGCGGTGTGTCCGGCACGATAGGCGACCACGTACGCGGGTGCGGCGGACGAGCGGGACTCGGGCGCAGGCCCGTCGGAGGGCTCACTGCTCCCGCAACCGACCAGGCCGGCCAACGCGGCGACAGTCATCACGAGTAACCGGCCTGAGCGCTGATTCACTGTTCCCCCTCGATGCGGACCCGTACCCGATGAGACGGCCGCCCGGGCCCATTGGTCGCACCTGTCGGACATCGTTTCGCTCGCCCCGTGAACCGGCGACCCACAAGAACCCTGACGATCCGGATGGAACGGACACCGCCGCCCGCGATGTCTCACGTACGGCATCTGGTCAGTCACCCGGCGTCAGATCTATCGTGAGGCAATGACGGCACACAGTCCGGGGGCGCCCGGCGGCGTGGAGCGGGGCGAGTCGGGGACGACGGACGTGGTGCTGCGGGCGGGCGGCGCCTCCTGGCTCACCGTGCCGCGCTCGCTGGGGAGCGCCGCGCTGACCGCGCTCGGTACGGGCCTTCTCGGACTCGCCCTCGTCCTGCCGGTGGCGGTGTTCGTGCTCTTCTCCGGCGCCGGCTGGGCCGCGGTGGGGGTGGTGGCCCTCTGGATGGTGTCCGCAGCCGTCGTGGCGGGCTTCGCGGGCGCACTGGCCGTGGCCTGCTTCCGGGTGTACCGGATCAGGTTCTCCGCCGTCGGCGATCCCCCCGCAGTGCGCCTGGTGCGCGGCTTGGGGAGCGGTCCGTGGCGGCCGATGGAGGAGCCGGACCGCCTGCGCCTGGAGCAGGAGATCGAGGAGCCGTACGCCGGGGACCCCCTCCCCGCCACCCGCGTCCTCACGCTGCGCCTGATCCGGGACGACTCCGACGTCTGCAGGGCCGTCCTCCTGCCGGACACCGACGCCCGCCAGCTCCTCGCCGCCTTGGAACAGGCCCTGGGGCCGGCCGTCCTGCTCGAACTCCACGTCAAGCGCACCACCCGCCCCGCACCCCGGCGCCGCCCCCGCAATCGCGGCCGGGGCGGGCCCTCCGGCATCGGCATCAGCGGTGCCGGGGGCTACAGCTGCGGCGGCAGCAGCGGCTGCGGCGGAGGCGGGGGCGGCTAGTTGGCACGGTGTTCCCTCCAGCGGTTTCCATGCGTGCCCACTGGGCGTCAGTCAGAGACACTCCGGTCCAACGATCCGGTGATCCGAAAGGAGCGCCCTAGCGGATACCGGAGCGTACGCGGACCCCGGGGACCGCGGGGGCCTTCGGGACCTCGCGGACCTCAGGGGCCGTCGGGGCCTTGGGGGCCTCGGCAACCGTGCTCGGCAGCGCCCCGGGGCGGTCCTGCTCGAAGGTCCGGAGCAGGTCCGCCGCCACGCTCACCGCGATCGTGGCCGGCTCCTTGCCGGTGATCTCGGTCATACCGATCGGGGTCTTGATCCGGTCGATCGTGGCGGCGTCGTGGCCGCCCTCGGTGGCCAGGCGCTTGCGGAACCGAACCCACTTGGCGGCCGACCCGATCAACCCGATCGAGCCGAGACCGGCAGTGCGCAGGGCGGCGTCGCACAGCGCGGCGTCCTCGGCGTGATCGTGGGTCATGATCAGGACGTGGGCGCCGGGCGGCAGCTCCGCGAGCACCTCCTCCGGAAGCAGCGGCGTGTGGTGCACGTGGATCTGCGCCACCGCATCCGCGAGCACACCGAGTCGTTCCTCGGTGAGCATGTCGGAGCGGGTGTCGATCAGGTGCAGATCGAGGTTGTGGCGGGCCAGGATGCGGGCCAGCTCCAGTCCGACGTGTCCGACGCCGAAGACGGCCACCGCCTGGACCACCGGCAGGGGCTCGAGGAGCAGGCTGACGGCGCCGCCGCAGCACTGCACGCCGTGGGGCCCGATGACCTTGTCGTTGAGGGCGAACTCCATCAGTTCCGGCTCGGGATCGGGCTCGACGTTCAGCTGGCGGGCCCGGTCGATGGCGACGGCCTCGATGTTGCCGCCGCCGATCGACCCCCAGGTCTCGGTCTGTCCCACGACGAGTTTGGCACCGGCCCCACGGGGCGCGTGGCCGCGCACGGTCGCGACGGTCACGAGCACGCCGGGCTCCCGGCGTGCTCGCAACCGCGTGACCGCGGCGATCCAGGTCATGTCAGGCATTGCTCAAAGCACTTGTGTCGCTACGGATCTCGCTGCCGCCCAGAGCGTGGCCGTTGCCGCCCCGCACGTCGTCGTTCTTCTCGCGGGCCGCTTCGATCGCCCAGTAGACCGCTTCCGGGGTCGCGGGGGCGGCGAGCTCCACACTGACCCCGGCGGGCCCGAACGCCGCGGCGGCCTGCCGCAGCGCCTCGCGGACGCAGAACGCCAGCATCAGCGGAGGCTCACCGACCGCCTTGGACCCGTACACCGCGCCCTCTTCGGTGGCGTTCTCCATGAGCGTGACGTTGAACTCGGCGGGCATCTCCGAGAAGCTCGGCAGCTTGTAGGTGCTCGCGGCCTGGGTCAGCAGCCGGCCGCGGTTCGGCCCGTCACTGGCGTCCCAGCGCATGTCCTCCAGCGTCAGCCAGCCCGCGCCCTGCACGAAACCGCCCTCGACCTGACCGATGTCGATCATCGGGGACAGGCTGTCGCCGACGTCGTGCACGATGTCCACCCGGCGGATGCGGTACGCGCCGGTGAAGCCGTCCACCTCCACCTCGGCCGCGGCGGCGCCGTAGGAGAAGTACTTGAACGGCGAGCCCCGGAAGGCCTTCGCGTCCCAGTGCAGCCCCTCGGTCCGGTAGTAGCCGGCCGCCGACAGCTGAACGCGCTGGAAGTACGCGGTGTGCACCAGGTCGTCCCAGGCCAGCTCCTTGTCGCTGCCCAAGGTGCGGGCGACACCGTCGACGATGCGCACGTCCGAGGCGTTCGAACCCAGCTGGCTGGCGGCCACCTGCAGCAGCCGCGCGCGCAGCTGCTCGCACGCGTTCTTCACCGCGCCGCCGTTGAGGTCCGCCCCGGAACTGGCGGCAGTGGCAGAGGTGTTGGGCACCTTGTCGGTGCGCGTGGGGGCCAGCCGCACCTTGTGCAGCGGGATGCCCAGCGTGGTCGCGGCCACCTGCAGCATCTTGGTGTGCAGGCCCTGACCCATCTCGGTGCCGCCGTGGTTGATCAGGACGGAGCCGTCCTTGTAGATCAGCACCAGCGCGCCGGCCTGGTTGAAGGCCGTGAGGTTGAACGAGATGCCGAACTTGATGCCGGTGATCGCGAGAGCCCGCTTGGTGTGCGGGTGCGCGGCGTTGAAGGCCGCGATCTCGCGCTTGCGGTCGGCGACGCCGCCGTCGTCCTCGACCTGCTGCCAGACGCCGGCGATACGTTCCGCCTGCGGGACCGGCTGGCCGTACGGCGTCGACTGACCGAGACCCGGCTGGTAGAAGTTGCGCTTCCGCAGCTCCATCGGGTCCAGGCCGAGCAGCGGCGCGACCCGGCCCAGGATGTCCTCGATCACCAGCATGCCCTGCGGTCCGCCGAAGCCGCGGAAGGCGGTGTTGGAGACCTTGTTGGTCTTGGCGATGCGACCGGCGACCCGCGCGTTGGGGATCCAGTAGGTGTTGTCGATGTGGCACAGCGCACGGGCGCAGACCGGCTCCGACAGGTCCAGGCTCCAGCCGCCGTCCGCGGTCAGCGTGGCGTCCAGCGCCTGGATGCGGCCGTCGGCGTCGAAGCCGATCTTCCAGTCGGCGTGGAACCCGTGCCGCTTGCCCGACATGGTCAGGTCCTGGGTGCGGTTGAGCCGTACCCGGACCGGCCGGCCGGTCAGCTTGGCGCCGAGCGCGGCGACGGCCGCGAAGCCGTGCGGCTGCATCTCCTTGCCTCCGAAGCCGCCGCCCATCCGCAGGCACTGCACGGTCACCTCGTGGCTGTGCAGACCGAGGACGTGCGCGACGATCTCCTGGGTCTCCGAAGGGTGCTGGGTGCTGCTCTGGATGAACACCTGCTCGGCCTCGTCGATGTAGGCCAGCGCGGCGTGCGTCTCCAGGTAGAAGTGCTCCTGGTCGGAGAACTGGAACTCGCCGGTGAACACGTGCGCCGAGTCGGCGAAGCCGGCGTCGACGTCACCGGTCACCATCACGGGCCGGGCACCGTGGAAGCTCTCGGTTGCGATCGCTTCCTTCAACGTGATCACGGAGGGCAGTTCGTCGAGGTCCACCTCGACGGCCGCCGCACCGAGCCGGGCCGCCTCCAGGGTCTCGCCGAGCACCCAGGCGACCGCGTGGCCGTGGAACATGACCTCGTCGGGGAACAGGGGCTCGTCGTGCTTCATGCCGGCGTCGTTGACGCCGGGCACGTCGGCGACGGTCAGCACGCGGACCACACCGGGCACGGCGAGCGCGGGCTCGGTGCGCAGCGCGGTGATCCTGCCCCGGGTCTTCATGACCTGGACCGGGTAGGCGTGCAGCGTGTCCTTGGTGCGGTACACCAGGTCATCGGTGTAGAGCGCGGTACCGGTGACGTGCAGTACGGCACTCTCGTGCGGCATGGAGACGCCGACTACCGGCTTCTCGGGACGCTCGGACAAATGGCTCATGAAGACACCGCCTCGGTGGTGTGCGCGTGCAGCTTCAGCAGGCTCTGGCCGAGCATGGCGGAACGGTAGACGGAACTGGCGCGGTGATCGCTCATCGGCGTGCCCTCACCCCGCAGGACCCGGGCCGCGGCCTCGACGGTCTCCGCCGACCACGGCTTGCCCTCCAGGGCGGCCTCGGTGGCGAGGGCACGGATCGGGGTGGCGGCCACGCCGCCCAGACCGATGCGTGCCTTGCGGACGATTCCGCCCTCGATGTCGAGCGCGAATCCGATCGCCACGCTGGAGATGTCGTCGAAGCGCCGCTTGGCGATCTTGTGGAAGGCCGTGACCGGCGACAGCGGCAGCGGGATGCGCACCGCGCGGATCAGTTCATCGGGGCGGCGCACGCTCTGCCGGTAGCCGGTGAAGTACTCCGCGAGCGGTACGACGCGCTCACCGTCGGCGTCGGCGAGCACCAGCGACGCCTCCAGGGCGAGCAGCACCGGCGGGCTGTCACCGATGGGGGAGCCGGTACCCAGATTGCCGCCGAGGGTGCCGCTGTTGCGGATGAGCCGGGAGGCGAACTGCGGGAACAGCTCGGCCAGTAGCGGGACGTCGCCGTCGAGGCGGCGTTCGATCTCGGTGAGCGTCACCGCCGCCCCGATCTCGATGTGGTCGGATTCGACGCGCAGCTCCCGGAGCTCGGGCAGCCGGTCGATGGCGACCACGTACGCCGCCCGGCGGGAGCGGATGTTCACCTCGACGCCGTAGTCGGTGGAGCCGGCGACCACGACCGCGTCGGGCCGCCCGCGCAGCAGCTGCAGCGTTTCGGCCAGGGTGTCCTTCCGCAGGAACGTGGCGCCGTCCTGGGTGTACTCGGTGGCGACCGGAGCGGGCGGGTCCTGCTCGCGCCGCTGTGCCAGGGGGTCGTCCTCGGCGGGCTCACCGACCGCGAAGGCGGCGTCGCGGATCGGGCGGTAGCCGGTGCAGCGGCACAGGTTGCCGCTCAGCGCGTGCAGATCGAAGCCGTTCGGACCGTGCTCGGCGTGGGCGTCGGCGCCGTCGGCGGGCTCCGCGTGCGCGCAGCGGTCGGGCCGGTAGTACTCGGAGGCCATGCTGCAGATGAACCCCGGTGTGCAGTACCCGCATTGGGAACCGCCGCGGACCGCCATCTCCTCCTGTACCGGGTGCAGCGTGGGTCGTGTACCGGGTTCGCCGACCGTGGCGAGACCTTCGGAGGTGATGATCTCCTGGCCGTCCAGTGCCGCGGCCGGCACCAGACATGCGTTGACGGCCACCCAGTCGGTGGGCTTGTTCACGCCGGGACGGGCCACCAGGACCGAACAGGCGCCGCACTCACCCTCGGCGCAGCCCTCCTTGGTGCCGGTGAGGCCACGCTCGCGCAGGAGATCGAGCACAGTGGTGTGGGGTGCAGCAGGGGAAAGCGGTGTCTCTTTCCCGTTGACGGTGATCCGCGCCGCTACCATGGCACATCCTCATTTCCGCGCATGGTCGAGCTGATTATGCTAGTAGCCATTTCAGGGGCTTTCTATTTCGCTGGCGCAGCCCGGGGAGAATCCGGAGCGCGACTCGGCACGCGACGACGTGCCGCAGGCGGTGTGAGAAATCGAAAGATGCCGGGGCCGCAGAAGGGCACGCCGGAGAAGAGGGCTGTTCAGCAGCCGTGTGCTACGAGACCCGGAGTCCAGGCGACCTGATGGGCGGGGCGGTGCAGTTCGGAGATGATCGACATCCGACTCCGCCTCCTTCCATCAGTTCACGGTCCGGTCCGCTCGAAGTTACGTTGCCGCAGGTCCATCGGTCAAGCGGCCGTGCGGAGACCATTTGGTCCGCCGAAAGCCGGAGCGAGGGCGGGCGGCGGCGCGGCCGTGCTCGACGCGCCAGAGCCGCTCATCACCGTACGGCGATGAGCGGCGCCTCCTCCGCCGGAGAGCCCCTGGCGAGGCAGCGGGTCAGGAGGTCAGCAAGTCAGGAGGTCTGGAGCTTCTCCATGATCCACTCGCCGAGTTCCGCGGTGATGACCGTGTGTCCCTCGTTGTCGCTCGCGCACATGAAGTGGTCGAGCTCGCTGGAGGCGGGGTCGATCTTGCTGTAGAGCGCGTCGCGGTCGTCGATCTCACCGGCCGCCACGGCGCTGACACTCGGTACGAACGTGGTCGCGTTGTACGTGAGTTCTGCCGGCTCGCCTTCGAGGAGTCCGGCCAGCATGGCGGCGGTACCGAAGTTCGCGGGCCGGCCCGGCAGATTCAGGGCCTCGGGGAACAGCCCACCGGGAGCGCCGTCGATGTCGGGCAGACCGCTGGTGGTGATCCGGATCTCGGGGTCTCCGGTCTTCTTCAGGATGGCGACGACCTGCTCTCCCGTGTCCTGCGTGTCGAGGCGGGTGCCCGTCAGCTCCGCACCGGTGGTGCGCATCGCCGTCACGCCGGCCGGGATGTTGTTCCCGGCACCGGTGCCCGTGCCGTTGGCGACCCCGAGCCGCCGCACGCCGGGGGGCCAGCTACCGACCCGCTCCAGCTCTGCGAGGAAGTCGGTGCGGGCCCGGTCCTGGCCGGCCTGCGCGGTGACGGTCTCGATGTGCCAGCGCAGCAACTGCCGGGCGGCCTGGCTGTTGACCATCCGCGAGAAGCTGCTGAGGAGTTCGCCGAATCCGGGGAGGGTGCCCCAGTTGTCCTTCACGAAGTGCGCGAAGGCCTGTACCGAGATGGGCAGCCAGGCTCCGTTGTGCGGGGTGTCGTAGGAGAGGTAGGTCGCGGTCTCGTGCTCGTGACCGTCGTGGTGCATTTTGGCGAGGGCGTACCGGGTGACCAGTCCGCCCATGCTGAATCCGCCGACCGTCAGCTTGGCGGTCCCTTCGCGGTCGGCGATCGCCTTTTCGATGCACTGGATCGCCACGCGGGCGTTGTCGGTGATGGACGCGGACCGCTCGTCGAAGCCCAGGAGCACCAGGTCGAAGCCGGCCTCCTTCAGCTTGGAGACGAAGGGGTACTCGCCGTTCTCCAGGCCGTTCCACAGGGCGTCGGGATCGCTCTTCCCGGACGAGAAGCCGTCGGCGAGGATCACCGGCTTCCTGACACGGGTCTGGCCCGGATTGCTGTAGAACACCCAGGCGGTTCCCCCTGTGAGGGGCCAGACGGTGTCCCACGCGGATGCCCTGGGGTGGTGGGGCTGTGCGCCCGGGATGGTGTTGTCCCAGATGCTCACAACAGGCATGGACATGTAGTCCGGCTCCTCTGATTCGTGGTGGGGTCGGGCCGCGTCACCGGTGAGGCCGCGACTGGCGGCGCGAAACGGGCGCGGGGCGGGCTGCAAGGGACAAGGGCCTCATGCCGTCGTCATGTGCGAACCGGAACCATGATCCCGAAGCCGGTACCCCAAAACCACCGAATCCCGACCAAGTCACTCGTACGTGGAATCCGGTTACCTTGCAGGTCACAGGGGTGGAAGGGAAGAAACGATGATGCTGGCCCGACACGGTCCCGCAGGGATGCGGAGGTGCGTAGGGGCGTTCGGCCGTGCGCCGTGCGCCGTGCGGAGGTGCGCGTGGGCCCGCCCGGTGGTGATGCGGCGTGACCGTAGCCGCTGGTCGTCGACGCGGCGCGACCCGAAGGCGCTGTGGGCGACGCTCTTGATCTCGGCTCCGGGGCCGGGTGACGGCCGAGCCCTCCGCCCGGGTGGGGAACGGCCCCGCAGGCCGGGCGGGTCCGCGCCGTTCCGTCGGCGGTGACCGGCTGTTCCGGCGGCAACGTGGTGTCGTTGGGCGAGCCCGTGGCTCCTGGGCGATCGTATGCTGCACGAACGGGAACGATCATCCAAGCCACGGGCCCGCCGCGTGCGGGGCCCCGCCCCGTGCGGGCCGGCGGAACGTCCCGCTCGCACGGGAAGTCCCGCAGGACCGTGTTCCGGAGGATCAGGCCTGCGGCAGTTCGCCGACGGCCGACCGACGGCCTCCGTAGGAGGTGACCAACGCGTCCGCCACGGCGGCCGCGTCCGTGTCGGCCACGTCCGCCGGGTACTCCGGCAGCAAGTCGTCCCAAACGACCATCCACGAACCGTACAGTTGGGCTTGCCCCTCGGGGCGGGCGAAGAACCAGACGTGCAGATGCGCGCCACCGTCCCCGAGGCGATAGACGTGGGCCCGCGCGATGTGCGGCAGGGCTTGCACATGGCGGGCGATGTGGGTGGTGAGCACACCCAGTTCGGCCGCCAGTTCGTCGGGCAGATCCGCAAGGTCGAAGTGATCGCGTGGATGCAGCATCAGCACCAGCGGCACACCGACCCCCTTGATGCGGGTGAGCCGCCAGCGGTCGTTGAGCCAGATCCCTTCGTCCCGGCTGCGGCACGCGTTGCAGTCCGCCGGGTCCTCGCCGTGGCGCGCGGGTTCGGGCAGGACCGGCGGGTGCAGCGGCGCGACGCGCAGGCCGTCCGGCTCGAACGGACTGATCTCCCACCCCGTCATGCGGGCCAGTGGGAGCCGTTGCTCACCATCCGCAGCGGAACGCGCGTGGGCGTAGAACTCTTCAGGTCGCAAAGCCATGATCGAAGACTACTGTTGTTCGACGGAAACCAGTGCCTAGATATACGCAGCGTCACCATCCGCCGGGCCTGCTAGCACCTTCACATCGCTCACTTCCGAGATCGCGTACGCGTCGCGCACGCGAAATCGGCGGCGCCCTACCAGGGTTAAGAGCAGATCAACTGAACCTTAAACGTGCCTGTGGTCTCCTCGCCCCGCGTCGATCAAGACCAGCGGTATGAGTGCCGCACACCTGTCGACTCCCCTCAGCCTTGGGGTCGTGACCTGCTTCTTTGCGCGTCGTCCCCTGAGTTACGAGCCCCGTGGTGGGGCGCGGCGCAGCGCCCCAAACCTCCTCACGGTCTGTTTCGTAAAAAGGCAACAGGTCTGAACTTGCCCGGGAAGTCGGCCGTATGCAGGACGTCAGGGGGGCAACGTCCATCGGATCGAGGAGTGTCAGGTGTCCAGGAAACGGACCATGAGTCTCAAGAAGAAGTTCGTGCTCTCCGCCGTCGCGGGAGCGCTGGTGATCGGCGGAGTCGCCGCCACGGTGGCGATCGGCAACGCCGCCGTTCCCGACGTCGTCTGCCAGGGGTCGACGGTGACGTTGTCGGGTGAGGCGGGTGCGCCGGCGGCGAGTAGTGGGACGTTCCCGGTGGGGACGAAGTTGAAGGTGACCAATCTGGACAATGGTCAGTCGACGACGGTGGCGGTGAGCGGTCCGTCGGGTAGTTGTGTGCTGTTGAACAATGCGGCGTTCGAGAAGGTGCGGGAGCCGGGGAAGAACTTGATTCGGCGGGCGCGTATCGAGCGGGTGGACGGTGGTGGTGCCGCGGCGGCTCCTGCCGCTCCTGCGGCTCCTGCGGCGGGTGCGTCGGGTGGGGCGGGTGTGAAGGTGCCGCCGGCGACTGGTGAGGTGGTGTGCCAGGGGTCGACGGTGACGTTGTCGGGTGAGGCGGGTGCGCCGGCGGCGAGTAGCGGGACGTTCCCGGTGGGCACGAAGCTGAAGGTGACCAATCTCGACAACGGTCAGTCGACGACCGTGACGGTGAACGGCCCGTCGGGTAGCTGCGTGCTGTTGAACAACGCCGCGTTCGACACGGTGCGGGAGCCGGGCAAGAACCTGATCCGGCGGGCGCGCATCGAACGCGTCGGCTGAGAGACCGGAGCCCGTTCGGGCGACCGAAGCTACGGCGGGGCACGGTGCATGCCGTCCCCGCCGTAGTGCCAGCCGTCGACGACCGCCCCGACGGCGCGGGCTCGTGCACGACGAGTGGACAGGGGCGGACAGGACTGAACCGTCCTCGCCCCCGCCGGGCATGGAGAGTGGACACCGTCCGCGTCGAGTCTGTGCGCCATGAACCTTGGACGTACGAAGGACGGGCCCGCCGCCCCGCCCCGCCAGGGGGCCGTACTCGCGGCCCTGGCCGCAGCGCAGTTCACCGTGATGCTGGCTACCTCGATCGTGAACGTGGCGCTGCCGCAGATCCGGTCCGGAGTGGGCCTGTCGGACGGCGGCACCACCTGGGTGGTCAACGCCTACGGCCTGGCGTTCGGCGCGCTGCTCCTGGCCGGGGGCCGGGCAGGTGACCTGCTCGGTCGCCGCCGGGTGCTGCTCGCCGGCCTCGCGGTGTTCGCGGGGGCCTCGCTGGCCGCGGGGCTGGCCGGCTCTCCGGGCCTGCTGATCGCCGCCCGCGCCGTGCAGGGCGCCGGCGCCGCAGCCGTCGCCCCTGCCGCGCTCGCCCTCGCGATGAACCTGTTCCCGTCCGGCCCGGGCCGGGGCCGGGCCCTGGGCGTGTGGGGCGCCGTCTCCGGCGCCGGAGGAGCGGGTGGCGTGCTGCTGGGCGGCGCGCTCACCCAGGCCTGGGGCTGGCCCTGGATCTTCCACGCCGTCGCGCTCGGGACGGTGCTGGTCCTCTTCGCCGTGGCGACGCTCGTGCCCCGGGCCGCCGACCGTGGATCCGGGCGGTTCGACTTGTTGGGTACCGTCACCGTCACCCTCGCCCTGATCTGTCTGGTGTGGGGGCTGACCACCGCCCGCGGTGCCGGATGGACCGACGCCCGGGTGCTGGGTTCTCTCGGCGCCGCCGCCGTGCTGCTCGCGGCCTTCTGCGTGATCGAGCGCCGCCGGCCGAACGCGCTCGTACCCCCCAGGCTGTTCACGACCGGCCGCGTCGCCGCGGGCAACCTGCTGATGGCGCTGCTGGGGTCCGTATGGATCGCCCTGTTCTTCTTCCTGCCGCTCTACCAACAACAGGTCCTCGGCATGAGCCCGCTGGCCACCGGGGCGGGCCAACTCCCGCTCGCCGTGGCGAACATGCTCGGCGCGGTGGTGGCACCGCGCATCGCCCGGGCCATCGGTGCCACGGCGACCGTCACCGCCGCCCTGCTGACCGAGGCCGCCGGCCTGTTGTGGTTGTCGTGGATGCGGGCGGACGGAAGCTACCTCGTCGACGTCCTCGGACCGAGCGTCCTGGTCGGACTGGGCCTGAGCATCGCCTTCGTCCAACTCACCGCGCTCGCCGTGGACGGCGTACCGCGGCAGGACACCGGACTCGCCGGCGGACTGGTGAACACCACCCGACAGGTCGGCGGCGCGATCGGACTCGCCGCCCTCGCCACCCTGGCCGGCTCCATCACCACCCACACGGCCACCACCCAGCCCCCACTACAAGCACTCACCGCGGGATACCGGGCCGCCTTCACCGCCTCCGCCGCGGTCCTCGCCACCACCGCACTCCTCGCACTGTTCCTCACCCGCGCGAACGGCCGCTCACGCCGCCCCCGCGGTGTAGTCCCGCCCCCTGCGCCCGCATCCCCTGCACCGCCCCAACAGGGCCTGGCGGCCGACCGCGCACCCGCCTCCTGACCCGCACCAAGAACCGACAAGAACCGACAAGAACCGATGGGAAACCGGCAACGGCGTCCGTGCACACCGTCGACCAGAGGTCCGGCGTAGACAGCCAGTCGCTTGCCGGCCCCCCGCCCCAGATGGAGGTCTCCACCTTGTCCAGCCCCGCAACCGTTTCGCCGCCCACCGCCCATGCCCACCCCACCGGTCGCCCGCGCGAGGTCGACAACCGCGCGGCCTACCTCAGCTTCGGACTGGCCTACCTGCTCGGCCACGGCGCCGCCGCAGCCTCCGAGGGCGCCGCCCCCTTGCTCGACCTGCCCGGCTGGCTGCCCACGACGCTCCTCGGGGGCGGGCTCGCGGCCGGCATCGTCCTGAGCACCGCCGCCGCCCTGCGGGCGCAGCGAGGAGCCACCCCACCGGAGATCCTCTCCGGCAAGCTGCTCGGCGCCGCCTGGATCACCGCCTTCACCGCCCTCTCCCTTGCCATCACCGGCCTCACCTCCGTGCTCGACCAGCCGGAACTCCAGTCCGTCCTCTGGCCCGCCGGATCCGGCCTGATCGTCGGCCTGCTCTACCTCGCCGAGGGCGCCGTACGCCGCAACCTGCTGCACTACGGCCTCGGCAGCTGGCTCGCCCTGACCTCCACCGCGGCGCTCTCGCTCACCGCGCCCGGCCCCTACTGGGTCCTGGCCGTCACGGGCGGCGGCGCCTACGCCCTCGCCGCAGCCCTCGAACACCGCCGCCTCCACTCCCTCGCGGGACACCCCCGCGACTGACGCTCGGCCTCTCCGCCCGTCAGGGCCGCAAGCCGGCCCGTCTGAGTGCGATCTCGGAGAGGCCGGCGATGACTTGCTGGTCCCCGCGCCGCCACGCGTCAGCGAGACCGCCCGGAGGCGCGGGGAGCGCCGCGAGGTCGCCCAGGCGGCCGGTGAGTGCGCGCAGGGCGAGCAGGTCGGCACCTCCGGGTGCGTCGAGGAGGCGCCGCATGATGATGCTGCGTCGGATCCAGCGCAGGCGTGCGGGGAGCCACAGCAGCAGTACGACGGCCACCGGGACCACGATCAGGGCCAGTGTGGTCAAGGTGGACACCTGGCTGACGGCGTCCTGGAGCGACTGGCCGGCGTCGGCGATCCCGCTACTGGCGTCGGCAGCGGACTGGAGCGGCTTCTTCAGGAGGTCGCCGACGAACGGCACGTTCGAGGCCGCGTCGCCGGCGTTGTCGAGCTCGGTGGCGAGGCTGTCGCCCGAGCTTTCGACCCGCCGCCCCGGCTCGGCCAGCAGCATGATGGCTCCGTGCACGGCCAGGGCGAACCTCACGGCCAGGGCGATCAGGACCACGGCGATGAGGTCCGCGAGGATCTGGCGGTTCCGACGTGCTGGAGTCTGTGCGTAGAGGCGCATCGGCGGGCTCCCGTTCGGGTCAGACGTCGAGGAGGACCGGCCCCGCCGGGTGAGGCTCGGCCGGTCGATCGACCGTACGCCGGACTCGACCTTCGCACCGGTCTCCGTGGACGAACGTCCGCCACGTGACGCCTGGTCGGCGCACCGGGGCCGGCGATCGGCTTCCGCTTCCCGTCCTCGTGGGGACGAGATGAGCACCGCCGCGGCACCAGTAGACGCGCTCATCGAACCGGAGGCAGCACCCAGGGGACGAAGCGTTGGCCCGGTGCAGCGTCCTCGCGCCAGTACCTCAAGACGGTTTCCCGGACGATTTCGAGTCGCTCGGCGGCGATCGGGCACGAGACAGGCTCCTGCCCGCCGGCGTCGGCGTCGGCCTCGAAGGCGACCACGACCTCGGGCGACGGGGCGCGGAAGGGCCGTAGGCAAGGTCCGGGGGCGGTCCTGCACCGCCCGGTCGGCCTGGTCCGACGACGGTAGGACAGGGCGCACACTCAGGGGCTCGCCTGGCCGGGAGTCCGTGTGGGAGCGACGCGTTCGAAGTCGACCCGGACGGTTCAAGCCTGCTCTACGGTCGGTCGGTCGGACGGGCCCGTGGTGCGCAGCAGGTGCGGTAGCGGGGCCGGCGGCCGGAAGGGCCCCGATGTCGTCCGGGCGGTCGACCGCGAGGGCGCCGGCAGGGCAGACTCTGAGCAGAAGGAAAGGGGCGGGCGATGACCGCACAGCCGATTCACCGGCACGAGCCCGAGCGGGTTCCGCGCAATGCGAGGGGCATCGCCGACGCGCTGACGCCGGAGGCCGCGAAGGAGTTCTACGTCGAACTCCTGGCCGCCCGGCCTGAAGAGGCAAAGGGCGTACTGCTGCGCTGGTGGGGCCGTGCGATGCTCGAATCCGATCCGGGCCGGCAGCGCCGCGTCGAGGCCGCACTCGCGGGAACGATTCCTACGATCGCCGTGCAGGACATGCTCGACCGGCGGCGGGCGGCGGGACTGCCCGTTGAGTGAGGCCTTCGGCGACGGCTCGGGGGGCCTGCCGTGCGTGCTGTCCGAGGACGTCACCGCCTTCATGACCGATCCGACGCTGCCGCCCTGGGCAATGGGCCCGATCGTGGCCGCGATGGTGGAGATCGGTGAGACCCGCGGACTCGTCGCTGCAAGCACAGCGGCCGAAGACTGGCCGGAATGCCGGCTCCTGCCGCTCGGTGAGGACGGGGCGCTGGGCATCGTCGAGTACGTGATCGCCAAGGACTCGGTCCCACCGCAGGTGATCGTCACCCGCATCCTGTTGTACTGAACGACCCCGACCGGGCCCGGCCGGCGATGCGCCGGGCCGGTCGCCTGCGCCCACGAGGACCGGGCCGTCTTCGGCAGCGGCCGGTGGCCTTCCACCCCCACGGCCGGAGCCGCGGCCAGGGTCCGCCCCTGCCGGCGCCGGCGGAACGGCAACGGCCGATGTCTGCGCAGGCGTTCCACGCCCTCGGGCTCCTCGCACTGCCCGTCGGCGCCGATCAGCAGCCCCAAGGCGAGCTCCGGAGGCGGGAGTTCCGGCACCCGCGGCCTCCCCTATAGTGCGGAAGCCATGACGGCACTTTCATCCTTCACCTTCGTGCGCCACATCGACGGGCTCCGCTACCACTTCGAGCGGGACGGCGAGCGCAACGGTCGCCCCGCCTTCCGTCGGACGGACGGGAAGGTGTGGTGCGTCTGGTCGCCGATCGACGGCTGGCATTGCGAGGTGTCCGACGGCCTCGTCACCGCCCGTCCCCTGGGCGGTCACGCCGACGAACCCGAACCCCCGGCCACGGTCTGGCGCAGCTTCAAGAACGACCGCTCGTACCTCTATGACCTCCGGACCCCCGACCCCGCCGCGTGATCTGTCGGACAGCGCCCGCCGGGCGACCCGGTGCGCCCCGACCCTCGACGCCCCGGCGGCTGCGCCGTACGGATGGACTCGGGCCGTACGGCGGCCGGTACGGGGTCTCGCCGCCCGGGGCGGCCTACCTTCGCACTGCTCGACCACCCTCCACGAAAGGCAGTACTCGTGCGATCGATCCGTTGCGCCCTGACCGCTCTCGCCGCCGGTGGCATCCTCTTGGCGGGCGCATCCGCCGCCTCCGCCGACGACGCCTTCACCGTCTACGCGCCGGTCAGCAACACGTACTCGATCGTCTTCGGCGACCTGAGCCAGGTGGCCGGTGACGACGTCTTCAACGCCGGCCACGACAACACCGTCGGTTCCCACAACGGTGCTGCGCCGGCCGGGGACATCGGCATGGCCGCCGTCCCCGGGACCCAGATCCTGAGCAACGAGGCCATGATGCAGCGTGCCGCCGGTCAGTGGACCGGCAAGGTCATCGGCAAGTAGCCGCCGGTGGTTCCCGGGGCGCGGGCCCCACATCCCGGCGGGGTGGCGGCCCGTTCCCGCCCTCCGGGGCGGATCCGGCATCTGTGGCTGCACCGGATCGGCCATTTCCCAAAGAAGTTCTGCAAAAATACTTTTGGAAAGCTTCTGAGGGGCTCTAGCCTCCCCACATGGTCAGCGAAGAGCACAGACGCGTACTCGACCCCGAGCGGGACGCCGCAGCCCTGAAGGCCCTCACGCACCCGTTGCGCATCCGGCTGCTCGGGCTCTTGCGGCAGGACGGCCCGGCCACCGCGAGCGAGCTCGGCGTCAGCACCGGCGAGTCGTCCGCTTCCACCAGCTATCACCTGCGGGTCCTGGCGAAGTACGCGTTCGTCGCCGAGGCCGAGCACCGGGACGGCCGGGAGCGACGCTGGCGGGCGGTGCACGCCGTGACCGCCTGGAGCAACGAGGCGATGGAGTCCTCCCCGGGCAGCCGCGCCTTGCTCAGCATGTCGCGCAGGGCCCAGATCGAGCACCTGGAGGCTTCTCTCGTCCGGCACGAGGCCGACATCGCCGATGGACGGCTGCCACAGGAGTGGGTGGGGCCCTCCGGGATCAGCGACCTGATGCCCCGTCTGACACCCGAATCGCTCACCGAACTCCGGGAAGCGTTCGCCCTCAAGCTCGAAGAACTGACCGCCCGCGACGCGGGGGATCCCTGCGCGGCGCAGGTCGTCCTCCTCATGGCAGGGCTGGCCCTCGCGCCACGCGACCCCGCCGCAGAGCCGCACGTCCAGGGCCCCACGACGACGCCTACGTCCACGTCCACGTCCACACCCACGCCCACGGCGATGGCGACGGACATCGAGGACGCGTCATGACCGGGCCGCTGGACACGCGCACCGCACTCCGCCGCTACGTCACGGTCTGCGCGCTCTTCTGGTTACCGCTGGGCCTGAGCCTCGCCCCCCTGATCCTGCTGCTCACCGAGCGCGGCATGACCATGGCCACGATCGCGGGCCTGTTCGCCGCGCACTCGCTGACGGCCGCAGCACTGGAACTGCCCACCGGAGGACTGGCCGACGTCCTGGGACGACGTGCCGTCCTGGTGGCCGCCGGCCTGCTGAACCTGACCGCCCTGGCCCTCGTAGGGCTCGGCTCCGCGCCCTGGCTGCTCGCGCTGGGCATGGTGCTGATGGGCGCCGGCCGTGCCCTCTCCAGCGGGCCGGCCGAAGCCTGGTACGTCGACACCGTCCACGCGGACTCCGGGCCCGAGGCCGATCTGCGCCCCGGCCTGGCCGGCGGCTCCTCCGCGACCTCCGCCGCACTCGCCGGGGGAACCCTGCTCGGCGGTGCCCTTCCCTGGCTGCTCGGAGTCGGCCCCGACCTCGGCGCCCGGCTGAGCGAAGCCTCGTCCGGGCTGGTGGTGCCCCTTTCCGTCCCGCTGTTGCTGGGCGCGGCGGTCGAGATCGCCTTCGTGCTGTACGTCTTGACCGCGCTGTCCGAGCCGCCCCGACCGCCGGCTTCCCTGAGTGGCGTACTCCGGGGCATCCCGGCCACCGTCGTGGACGGACTGCGTCTGGGCGGCCGGGACGCGCTGGTCCGCCGGGTGTTCCTCAGCGCGGGTGCGGCCGGCAGTGCGCTGGTCGCGATCGAACTGCTCGTGCCGGGACGTGCTGCGGCCGTCACGGGCGCGTCGGAGTCGGGGGCGGTGCTCTTCGCCGTACTGGCCTGCGCCGGATTCATCTGCTCCGGGTTCGGTAGTCATCTCGCGCCGCTGACCGCCCGACTGGCGGGCAGCGGTGAGCGTGCGGTCATGGTGAGCCTCGGCGCCGGCGCAAGCGGGCTGCTCCTGCTCGGCGCCACGGCGACGTCCACCGGAGCGGGCGCCCTGGTGCTCTCGGCCGCCGGCTACGGCCTGGTCTACCTCGGACTCGGCGCGGCGGGACCGAACCAGAACGACATCCTGCACCGCCGTGTCACCCGTGCCGGCCGGGCCACCGCGCTGTCCGTCCAGTCCCTCGCCCTGCAACTGGTGGGAGCGCTCACCGGCCTGGTCATCGGGGCCCTGCAGCCAGGACCGGTCCCCTGGTTGCTGGGAGGTACCGCACTGCTGGCGGGATCCCTCCTGTGGCTGCGCCGCAGTGGTCCCGCACCGTCGACTCCCGAGGCGACGCCGCCGCCACGCGCAGCTGCCCCCTCCACGTCCCGAGAAGTCGCCCCCCGCGAGATCTGACCTGCTGCGCCGGACCGGACCCGTCGCACGACCGCCTCGGGCCGGGGCCGGGGCCGGGGCTCCTTCGTTCCCGCGTCGCCCGGACGGGGTGTGGTCAGGGCGCCGGCCCGGCGGCACACTGGAACTCCACGCCCCGCAGAGCCAGGAGTGACGTGCCCGTCCCGATCATCATCGACTGCGATCCCGGACACGACGACGCCCTCGCGATCATGCTGGCCGCCGGGGACCCGGCGGTGGACCTGCTGGCCGTCACCACGGTCGCGGGCAACCAGACCCTCGAGAAGACCACGCTCAACGCCCGCCGGGTCTGCACGGTCGCCGGGATCACGGACGTCCCCGTCGCAGCCGGTTGCGACCGGCCGCTCGTCCAGCCGCTGGACGTGGCCGCCGACGTGCACGGGGTCACCGGACTGGACGGGCCGAGGTTCCCGGCTCCCACGGTGGACGTGGTCCCGGAGCACGCCGTGGACCTCATCCACCGACTGCTGGCCGAGCACCCCGAGCCCGTCACCCTCGTTCCGACCGCGCCGCTGACCAACATCGCCCTGCTGCTGATGCGGTATCCCGAGGACGCCTCCCGCATCCGCGAGATCGTCCTGATGGGCGGTTCGACGGAGCGGGGCAACCGGACCCCGGCCGCAGAGTTCAACGTCCTCACCGACCCGGAAGCCGCCGACATCGTCTTCCGCTCGGGGGTGCCGGTCACCATGTGCGGGCTCAACGTCACGCACCAGGCACTGGCCACCCCCGACGTGGTGGCCCGCTTCGTGGCCCTGGGCACGCCCCTCGGCCAGACCTGCGCGGACCTACTGACCTATTTCGGGTCCACGTACCGCGAGTTGTGGGGGTTCTCCAGCCCACCGCTACACGACCCCGTGGCAGTGGCCCGGGTCATCGATCCCGGGCTGGTGCACTGCGTGGACGCCCATGTCGCCGTGGAGTTGCACGGCCGGTACACGCGCGGCGCCACCGTGGTGGACCTGCACCGCTCCACGGGCCGCCCGGACAACGCGCGCGTGGCCGTGACCCTGGAGACCGGTCCGTTCTGGGACCGGATGTTGGCCGCCGTCGCGGCCCTCGGCGCGCGCGTCCAAGGGCCGGCGTCCTCCTGACGGCCGGCCCCCTCCCGGCCCCGACCGCCATCGTGGCGGTCAGCGCGGCAGCCGGGCGGAGTCCAGCAAGGCGTGCAGCCGTACGCCCGTCAGCCCCGGGTTGGCCGCCGCGCCTTCGGCCGTCGCCGGGTCCTGGAGCAGCGTCTCCAGGGTGTCCCGGGAGAAGAGCGGGTTGGCCGCGGCCGCCCGGCGGACGTGCTCGTCCGGGTCCGACAGCAGTTCCACGGGGGCCCGCCCGGTCGGGTCGGCGGCCGCCAGCGCCCGTACCTCCGGGTCCTCGTGCCCGAGCAGGTGGGCCAGGCCGGTCCGCGGCAACCGGGACTGCACCAGCAGGTGGGGGCGTTGGTCGGGGCGGGCGACGAAAGCCGCGAGGACGATCGCGGCCGGGGCCAGGGGGTGCCAGGAGGCCAGCCGGTGACGTACCTCCTCGTGCGGGTCCCGCGCCAGCCGTCGTACCAGGTCGGCGGGGAGCGTGGGGCATCGGGCGGCCGCCAGGCGCAGCGCCACCTCCTCGGACATCGCGCACGCCCCGTACCAGTCCGGGTCCGGCGTCTCGTACGGTTCCAGGATCAGGCAGCAACATTCGAGCGGGCCCGCGCCCATTTCGTGGTCGACGGCCTCGCACTGTGCCCGGGTGCGGGGGAGCGGCTGTACCCGGGCACGGGTGCGCACCCGTTCGTCGGAGTCTTCGGCGAGCTCCGCCCACAGCGCGGGATCGAGGTCGGCCCGGGCGGCGACGCGTACGCGGACCGCGGGGTCCACGTCACGGGCGAGCCGGACGAGGGCGTAGCCGGGCGTGTACGGGTTGCCGGCGAGGGACCACCGGCACTCCGGATCGGCCAGGCACGCCTCGACGACGGCCTCCGACAGCGCGTAGTTGTTGAGGATCGACCACCGATGGTGGCAGGCCCTTTCCGGAAGCTCCGCTTCCATGACCGCGGGGTCCGCCGTCCGCACATGGTGCTCGGCGCGCGCCCGGACGTCCGGGTGGGGGTCGGCCAGCAGCGCGCTCCGCTGCTCGGAGGTGAGCCCTGACCAGAGGTCGGTCGCGAGGGCCCGCAGTGCGGGGTGTTCGTGCCCCAGCATCCGGTACCGGAAGGAAGGGGGCATCTGGTACGAGGACACGAGCTCCCACGCGATCTCGTTGGCCGTGAGGTGCCCGGAAGCGCCGCCGTCCTCTGCGGTCAGCAGGAAGACGAGGGCGTCGTCGGGCAGCGGCCGGGGCTGGCGCGGGCGCGGGTGGGGTCCCGAGGCGACCTGCGCGCGGACGAGGGAGTGGGGGTCCTCGACCAGACGGGCGCGCTGGGCCGGTGGGACGTGGGGGTTGCGGGCGAAGGACCGGCGCACCCCGGCGTCCGGGTGCACGATCACCGAGTCCATGACCTCCTGGGGAAGGGAGCGCTTCTCGCACAGGATCCGCCGGGCCTCCCCGCCGGCAGGGTCCAGCAGTCGCAGCAGGACGTCGGCCGGGGCCCCCGCGTTGGCCGCGACCCCGCGCAACCACAGGTCTTCAAGGGCAGGGGTGGAATCGGGCTCGGCCTTCGGGCTCGAGTGCGGCCCGGCGGGGTGGCGCGTCACTGGTCACGGTCCCAACGCAGCGCGGCGAACGTGGCGGGGAACGCGATGAGCGCCCAGATGGCCACCGTCATCGCCGCTGCCGTCCAAGCGTCCCAGATCGTGAGGGAGAGGTACGACACGGCCAGGGGTACGACCACGATGGCCAGCCCCTTCGCCCAGCCGAAGCCCACCCGCGGTGTGACGGGGCGCCCGGTGGCATGGCAGCGGGCCCTGCGGGCACTGCCGAACGCGGCGATGAAGGCCAGCACCGTACTCCAGACGAAGACGAGCGCGAGCCCGACGTACATGGTGGCCTCGTCGGGCAGCCCGGGGAGCGTCTCGCTGGTTCCGCCCTGGCGCACGGAGACCCGGACGTCCCGCCAGACGGTGACCTCCACCTCTCCGCCGGGCTTGACGAGATGCGCCAGGTCACCGTTCGACCGGAGATCGAACGGTTGGTCGGCGGGAGCCGGAACGGGGGCCTGCAGTCGCACCCGGAAGACGTCCACCCCCTTGGGACCGCTCTTGGCGCCCTGAGCGGAGAGGACGGTGGCGCGGATCGTACGCAGACAGTCCTCCGTCCCCCGCACCGCCTCCGCATCGGCACACGGCCGAGCTCCCAGGAACGCCTCCTCATCGGCTATCTGATCCGTGATCAGACTTCCCACCGCAGTGGAGAGCCCCAGCAGTACCAGTCCCAGCAGTGTCCAGCCCAGCGCACGCATTCGCTCGTGCCGGGCCCGGTACCGGGCCCCCTCCGGCTGGTCCGTCATGTCCAGTGCCATGTCGGTCTCCCCCCTTGTCGCGTCCTGGGCCCGTCGACCCACTTCCCCCTGCCCGAACTCCCGTTCGGCGGCGACTTCTCGCCAACGACCCTACGCCGCTCCGCAGCACGGCCCGACCGTCGTGGGGCTCAGCCGAGATTGATGGTGCGGGCCACGAACGCCAGCGACAACCGGGTCCGAACCAGCTCTTCGGTGGTCGCGACCTCGGCGGGCGAGGAACCCTTCTCGACGGCGAAGAGGGGATCGGCTCCGGCCGACTCGTAGAGCGTGACCCACTCCAGGGCCGCTTCGACGGAAGCCTGCCGTTGACCCCCGTGCCGGTCGCACGGACCGCCACCCGTCGCGATCGCGCAGGGCTTGCCCTTGGCGTTCAGTACCCGGCACCGCACCACAGGATCATGGGTGTGGCACAGGCCCGACGGTCGCGCCTCGATCTGGCACCGCCCGCCCTGCTTCGTCGTCGCACGGCACTGATTCATGATCATGAACGCAAGGCTACTGGGCTCGTACTCGCTCCTCGCCGGGGCACCCGGACCCTGCCTCTGCCTCCCGGGGAGGCGCGGCGCCGCGGACCGGGGCCGGTGAGGTGAACCCGTACGTCGGATGGCGGCGGGGCGGGTGGCAGCAGTGGCGGTCCGCCGGGGCGGAGCCGAGGCTCTTTTCCGGAGACAAGAACGAGGAAGGGCAGCAGTCCATGCCGCATGCGAACGAGGAGGGCGTCGCCGCGCGCCCGATCGATACGGTGGACCAGCAACGGAGCCGAGCCGGACACCTGCGGACCGCGATCACGCGGACCAATCTGCTCCCGGCGTTCCTGGTGCTCACGGTCATGATGGTCGCCCTGTGGTTGACGGGCATGCCGTTCCTCCAGGCCCTGACGATCTCCACCGCAGTGAAGATCGCGGTGGCTCTGGTCGAACTCCGTCGCCTGCCCGGCCCCGTCGACGACTGACGCGGGGCGAGCCCTGCCACGGTCCGCCCACCCCCCGCCCGACGCCACCACCGGGCCGGAGGCCACGAGCGAGCGTACGCAGACCTGCAGGACCTCCTGTGGAGCCCGGGGCGGTTCACCGTCGTGCGACGGACCGCGCTGCGGCTGATCGCCGACCGGACCGGGCCCGTGCTGGAGCGGTGGCACGAGGAGCGGGACCTCTCGGTCCGGGTGGCCCTGTTGCTGACACCGGGCCGCGCCACGGCCGACGAGGACCCGTCGCGACGAGTCATCCCGCGCGGGGCGGCTGGTCGAGGGCCTGCGAGAGGTGCTCCGCGCGTGGGGGAGGACCCGCTGCTGCCCGGTGACGTCACGCCGTACCCGCAGCCGTGGGAACCTCCGTTGCCGGAACCGGCGGAGGCGGCGGTGCTGGCTCATGCCGCTGACGGGCAGGGGCAGTTGGAGTTCCCCACCGCCCCCACCGCCCTCGCCGACCCCGCCGGCGCGGGAAGCCCTCACGGCACGAGGAGGCCGCGCACGGGTCGACCGGGTGCTCGCGCTGCCGTAGCGCCGCCGGCGCGGGCTTCCGACGCGTGTCGGGGCCGTTCCTAGGCGGACCTGCGGCGCAGGGCCCGGCGGACCACGTACAGGACGACGAGCAGCACGATGACGACGACCACGACGATCAAGAGCTTCTTGAACAGCCCGCTCTTCTTCTTGCTCTTCTTGCCCTTCTTGCTCCCGGTGGTGGCCCGGACCTGGGACGACGTCGGTGCCTGGAGACCGGTTGCCGTTGCCGCGCGGGCGCCGGCGAGGAGAGCGCTCTGCGGGAGCGCCGCGGCGGCATGAGCCTGCCGGACCGCCGGAGCGGCCGCCGAGGCGCTTGCCCCAGGGCCCAGTAGCAGCCCGGCGACCACGAGGAGCGGGATGAGTGCCGCCGCGGCCATCGGGCGCTTCTTCGGAATGCTGTTCGTGCTGTTCGTGCTGATCGTTGTCACGGTGTCCCCTGTTCTCCCCTGCCCGGCCGGTCCGGTGGGATCCGGAAGGTCGTGGCTTGGAAGCATCGTCGACGAGTTCGACCGCCCCGGCAAGGACTTGGAGACGGCGGGCGCGCTCGTCGGGGTGCCCGTCGTCGGGCCCCGGGCGTGGGCGCAGACTCTGGCACCCTGGGCGCATGGGGACGGGGGACGGTCAGGTGCGGGGTGTGGGGCGGGAGTTGGGGCCGGGATTCGGAGTGGGGGAGGGGTACGCGTGGTACCGGGGGGTGTCGCCCGGAGGGTCCGTCCATCGGCACGCCGCCTTCCAGCTCGTCCTGGCGCCCCGGGGCGAGGCGGCGCTCGTCGGGGCGGACGGCGGGGTCGTGCGGGGAGCGGCGCTGCTCGTCCCGCCCATGACCCCGCACCGGATGCTGTCGGCGGGGGATCTGCTCACCGTCTTCGTCGAGCCCCACTCGGCCTTGGCCGACCGGTTGCGCGGGCAGTGTGGTTCCGGTTCGGGGATCGTGGTGGTGCCCGAGCTGCGCCGGCTCGACGAGGCCGAGCTCGGTCGGGCGGCGGCACTGCCCTCGACCGGGCTGGACCCGCGGCTGCTCGCCGCGGCGGCCTTGCTGGAGGGGTGGGAGGGGCAGGAGGAGCCGGTCCCGATGGAGCTGGTCGCTGCCCGGGTGGGACTGTCGCCCCAACGGCTGCGGGCCCTGGCCCGGCAGCAGCTGGGCATGCCGCTGGCGCGGCGGCGCATCTGGCTGAAGCTGCGCCGGAGCGCGGAGGCTCTGGGAGAGGGGCGCAGCCCGGCCGAGGCCGCAGCCGCCGGAGGCTTCGCAGATCAGGCCCACCTCACCCGCAGGATGCGGGAGATGATCGGGATGACTCCGGCGGCCGTGCTGCGGGTGATGCAGGTGCCGCCGGCGTCAGCCGCCGGCGCGCCGGGCGACGTACACCGAAATGGAACCGGTGACGGTTGAGACGACCTCGGCCTCGCGGACCCGGTCGAATCCGGCCTCGGTGATGAGGGAGGGCAGGATGCCGTCGGCGTTGGGCTGGGTGTCGGCCCGACCGTCGGCGAGCTGGACGACGCGGAAAGCGGTGCGCATCAGACGGGTGCGCTGGAGGCCGTAGTCGGCCAGGACCAGCCGGCCGCCGGGCCGCACCACGGTGTGCAGGGCTGCCAGGATCGCCCGCTTCATCGGCAGCGGGCACTGGTGGAGGACGAGGCTGGAGACGGCGGTGTCCGCGCTGCCCGCGCCGAGTCTGTCCGCCAGTTCGTCGCCCATGCCCTGGCGCCAGTCGATGGGTGCGCCCGCGGCCCGGGCCTTGCGGCGGGCGACGGCGAGGATGCGGGGGTCCGGGTCGATGCCGATGATGTGGGCGGCGGGTTCGATGCGGTGCAGGAGCAGTGCCTGGGAGCCGGTGCCGCAGCCGACGTCGACGATCACCTCTGCCGGCCGCGGAGCCACGTGCATGGCCAGCAGACCGCGCCAGAGCCGCTCGCGCACCAGGGCGGCCACGGGGTCGTAGAGGCTGGTGGGGGCGAAGCGGCCCGCGGCGGGTGTGAACGCGCGGACCGCGTGCGCGGTGTCCCGGGTCCGGGTCCCGACGGGTCCCGGAGGTGCGGGAGGTGCGGAGGGTTGACGGCGGGGGCCGGGGGTTTCGCTGGACTGGGTCATGGCGGCAGTGTCCGGTGGCCTGGCGGCGCCGGTCTTGTACGAACCGCTCGCCGCCGGGCCCCTGCCCGGGGTCGCCCCGGGGAGACCCCGATCGAGTACGAGCTCCGTTCGACGGCGGACCGTGAACGGAGCTCGCGAGCTCATCGCCGGTGTGCGACCGCCGCCAGCGTGTCCTTGACTTCCTGCACCACGCGGGCCGCGTCCTCGGGGTTGTTCACCACGTCCGTGTGGTTCATGTCGATGACGAGGACCTCGCTGGCCGAGTAGTGCTTGTGCACCCAGTCGTCGTAGCCGGACCACAGCGTCCGGTAGTACTCGACGAGGCTCTCGTCCTGTTCGAAGCCGCGACCCCGCAGCCCGATGCGGTGCAGCACCGTCTCGAAGTCCGCCTTGAGGTAGACCATGAGATCGGGTGCCTTGCGGTACGGCAGGCCGTCGATCTCGCGCATCATCTCGCCGAGCAGCCCCTCGTACACCTGCATCTCGAGGGAGCTGATCCGGCCCAGGTCGTGATTGACCTTGGCGAAGTACCAGTCCTCGTAGATGGACCGGTCGAGGACGTTGTCCCCCTGCTTGTACGCCTCCTTGATCGAGGCGAACCGCGTCTGCAGGAAGTAGAGCTGGAGCAGGAAGGGGTAGCGCTTCGCCTGGATCTCTTCGGGGCTCGCCGTGTAGAAGAGCGGGAGGATCGGATTGTCGTCCACGCTCTCGTAGAAGACGTCGCTGCCCAGCTCCTTGGCGAGCAGCTCGGCCACACTCGTCTTGCCGATGCCGATCATGCCTCCGACGCAGATCACTGGCATACCTCACTTCTCCCTGGGGGTCTTCTGTTCGTGGGCGGGTGGGCCGTGCGCCCCACACCACTGAGACGCACGCCGGCGGTCTCGCGATTCCCCGGGATCTTCATGATCAGCGTCATGTGGTCGCCGTCCGGACCAGGGCCCTGAGTCGGGCTGGTCTCCTTGACCGGTCGGCCCGGCCGTTCCGCAGCCGCCGCGCAGAGCGACGAGCCGCAGCCCAACGGCCGCCTTGAATCTTAAAGGACGATCAGCCTCCTGCCGGCCAGGGTGCCGGTCCCTCCGTCGCCCGCTCTCCGCGGTGAAACGATCGTCCTGGGGCGGGGCTGCCCTACCGTTGACGGGATGCGCCTCCTCCTGGCAGGTCCGGCGGCCCTCGCTGCCGTGCTGCTCGTCGCACCCGCCCCGGCCCGGCCCGGGTGCACGCCGCCGTGCCGGCGCCGCCCACGAGTTCGGCCGCGCGCTCGGGCTGTGCCACAAGTCGGGCAGCGGCAAGAACGCGGTGCGGTCCGAGGCCAGGCCGTGGCCGTCGTCGAGGCCGTCGAGAACACCAGCTACTGGGAGGACGGGGGCAGCGCCTACCCGACGACCCGGGTGAAGACCCCGGAACCCCTCAAGGGCGAGTTCGGCGACGTCCTCCAGGCCGCACGGGGCGTGAAGAACGGCGGCACCCCGGGCCGGTACGCCACGGAGGACCCGGACCGCCATGCGGTGCTGGAGCCCGGCCGCCGGTACGTCATCGCGGTCCAGTCCGGATCGACGGCGGGCGCTGCGGGCGCGGCAGGCGCCGAGGCGTGGGCGTGGTACGCCGGGCCGGCCCGACGGGGCGTTGCCGGGGAACGGGAGCACTGGCAGGAGGCCCTGACGGCCAGGACGGCCCGGAGGGTGACGCGGGGTGAAGTGCGGGGCCCCCGCAGGAGCCACTTCTAGGGACATCTATAGTTAGGGCACCCTAACTTTCGGGTCGTGCGAGTGCTCCCCGCCCTCGCCGGTCCTTGCCGACCGAGCAGAAACGGAACCTGTATGAGACCCGAGTCCACCCCCCTCGATTCCCCGCGCGCGGACGTCCTGACCGAGACCGTCGAGGGCTTCGGCACGGTCCGCTTCACCCCGGTCGACCCCGTAGCCGACTCCGCCGTGCTGCACTCCTGGGTCGTCGAGGAACGCGCGCAGTTCTGGGGCATGAACGGCGCCAGCAGGGAACTGGTCCAGGAGATCTACGAGGACGTGGACCGCCGCGACACGCACCACGCGTACATGGTCCGGCTGGACGACGAGCCCGTGGCGCTCTTCCAGACGTACGAGCCGACCGAGGACCGGGTGAGCTACTGCTACGAGGCGCGCGAGGGCGACATCGGCGTCCATCTGATGCTGGCCCCGGCGACGGGCCGGCCCCGGCCCGGATTCAGCAGGACACTGATCGGGTCGCTCATCCGGTTCACCTTCCGCGACCAGGCCGTCCTGCGCGCGGTGGCCGAACCCGACGCCTCCAACGCCAAGGCGCTCGCCCTGCTGAACCGGCTCGGCTTCGTCCGACAGGGCGAGATCACCCTCCCGGAGATCGACCTGCCCGAGGTGTACCTCCCGGAGAAGCGCGCCGTGCTCGCGTTCCTCGACCGCCCCGCCGTACTCCCGGCCGCCGTGGCGGCCGTCCACCACGGCTAGGCCGTCCCGCAGCGGCGCCCCTGACCGGTCGCCCCTACTGGCCCGGGGCGCCCAGCAGGCCCGCCGGCAGGTAGCCGGAGCGCACGTCCAGCTCCCAGCCGTGTGCCTGTACGGCGAGGGCGGCCAGGGCGACGGCCGTGACCGGCAGCAGCGTCCTCGGCGCGGCATCCGGACCGGCGCCGTCGCGGTGTTCGAGGAGACGGTTGGTCAGGGCCTGCTCGAACGCGGGCTGGTCGTCGTCGAGGAGCACGCGCAGCAGCCGCTGGTCGGCGGTCAGCGCGCCCGCCCCGTCGAGCCGCGCGGCGGCCGCGGCGCGCTCCTCCGCGTCGGGTTTGCGCAGGGGCGGCACCCCGGACGCGACCCAGGGCGACCTGGCCGTCTCCACCAGGTGGAGGTAGGCGCAGAGCGTGTCCATCTCGGCGAGCTCAGCCGGGTCGGAGACCGAGCTCAGGGACGAGTGGGGCAGTCCGGCGTGGAACATCGGCGCGTAGTCCGTCTTCAGCAGGGGACCGATCACCCGGGCCTGTTCCCAGACGAGTCCGGTGATCACGCTCAGGGCGAAGGCGTCCACCCAGACCTGCGCCGTGGGCGCCTGGTCGACCGCGTCGCCGAAGGCGAAGTCCTCGCTGCTGAGCTCCTCGCCGATGAGGGGGAAGAAGACCTCGTAGTCCCCGCCGGGGTACGTTCCGAGCGTCAGGACACCGAGCGCGCACTCCGCCGCCGTCCGCAGGACCAACCGGCCCTGTGCGCCCTCCAGTTGCGGATCCTGGAGGGTGAGGGCGCCGACGTGGTCCAGGAGCTCGGCGCCCGTCTCCTGAATGCCCTTGATGGACAGGTTGTCGTAGCGCAGTCTGTGCCAGCGGCCGAAGGTCCGCCCGTCGATGTCCTCCAGGGCTTGACCCGTCCGGTCCTCGCCGACCTCGTGACGCGCTATTTCCCGCACGGTTGACACCTTCCTCGTTGCCGATCTTCAAGACCCATCTTCTCCGATGCGGCGGCCCGTTGTGCGCGGCCGGGGGCGGGTGTCGAACCGAAGGCACCGCCCGAAGGCACCACGACCGCGAACTCCTACGCGACCCAGCAGTAGACGCCCCGGCCCTGACGGCGGCGATCCGCGGCTCGCCGGCTTCGACGAGTTCCTCGAAGCCGCCGCCGGCGAGGAGGCCCTCCCGCTCGACGACGGCCCCCTCGGGATCGACGTTGCCGAAGGAGACCGACTCGAACGCCCGTCCCGGGCCGGTCTGCAGGACCAGAGCGGCCGCGGTGTCGTCCGGTGCCACGAGCAACGTGATGACGGTGCTCGCCCGGGCGTCATGCCGGACCGGCCGATCCCGCGATCGGCCCGCAGGTTCTAGTCCTTCGCCGCGGCCCCGGCATTGCGCCAGACCGTCAGGTCGACGGTGATGAACCGGGTCTCTTCCTTGACGCCCGACCTACCGCGGAAGGTCGCCAGCGTGATGTGACCGGCCTTGCTCAGCACGCAGACCTGCGACCCGTCCGTGAGTTGGTCGAGGCCGATCTTCTCGGTGAAGCGGGTCACGGCGCGGCAGGTTTCCAGCGAGCCCTTCTCGGAGTTGTTCAGCAGGACGAGCTTGCCGTTCGCGGTGCCGAACTTCTCGTCCCCGAACAGGGTGTCCCGGTAGTAGAAGAGGTCGGCGTGCCCGTAGAGCACCCCGGCGCCGGTCGGCTCCTCGGCCGGGCGCGGCGGGTTGTCGGCGAACATCACCTGGTGGTTCTGGGGCACCTCGATGCCCTGGTACGAGACCGGCTGCGGGTCGGGCCGCTTCTGTGAGGCGCCCGACGCCTTGTCGCCGCCGCCCTTGTCGGAGCCGTCAGGCAGCAGGGACCCGAGGACGACCAGCCCGACGACCGCCGCCGCGACCGCCCCGATGACGATCAGTCCCGTCCGCTTGGGGCGCGGTGGGCCGGACGGACCGGGAACGAAGGCCTGGGTGTGGAACGCCGGGGGCGTGCTGTAGCCCGGGGCGTACGAGGGCTGCGGGTACGAAGGCGGCGGGTACGAAGACGGCGCGTACGGGGGCGGCGTCCGGGAACCCGGCGGCACGACACCCGGAGCCGGAGCTGTCTGCGTCGGCGCGGCGGCGGCCACCTCGGTCGGCGTGTACCCGGGCGCACCCGGAGCCGGAGCCGGAGCCGGCAGCCGTAGCCGCTCGGTGAGGGAACCGGCGACGTCCCGCGGCAGCCAGTCCTCGCCCTGGCGCAGCGGGACCTCCGAGGCCGCGTTGCACAGCTCGATGATCTCGGTCAGGGTCGGCCGGTCGCCGGGGTCGCGGCTGAGGCAGCGGGTCACGACCGGCCGCAGCTGCTCCGGCAGGGCGCTGAGGTCGGGGTCCTCGTGCACGATGCGGTAGAGCACCGCGTGCGAGGGCCCGTCGCCGAAGACGGACGCTCCGATCGCCGTGAAGGCCGCGATCTGCCCGAGGGCGAAGACGTCGGTGGCCGGGGTGACGGCGCCGGCCGAGGCCTGTTCGGGCGCCATGAACGCCGGGGTGCCGACGCTGACGCCGGTACTCGTCAGGGCCGTGGAGTCGGCGGCCCGGGCGATGCCGAAGTCGATGACGCGCGGCCCGTCGGAGGCGAGCAGTACGTTGGCGGGCTTCAGGTCCCGGTGGACGATGCCCGCACCGTGGATGACGTGCAGCGCCTCGGCGACCCCGACGGTCAGCAGCAGCACGCTGCGCACCGGCAGCGCGCCGTGCCGGGCCACGGCGTGGGCGAGCGAGGGGCCCGGCACGTAGGCCGTGGCCAGCCAGGGCAGGGCGCCCTCGGTGTCCGAGTCGATGACCGGTGCGGTGTAGAGCCCCTGGACCCGTTCCGCGGCCCGTACCTCCTGCTGGAAGCGCCGCCGGAACTCGGGGTTCTCGCCGAACTCGGGCCGGATCACCTTGAGTGCGATGGGCCGGCCGCCCGGCGTGTACGAGAGGTAGACCTTGCCCATGCCGCCGGAGCCCAGCACGGCCGCCAGGCGGTAGCCGCCCACGACGGCCGGGTCGTCCGCCCGGAGCGGCTGGAAGAAGTCGGCGGAAGGTGCGCTGCCCATGGGGACCCATCTCTGGTTGCGGCGGTCCAGCACCTTCCGGCGCCACGAAGTCAACCGCGAGGGTACCCAATGCCGGGACCGGTCCCGCGCCGGAGCGCTCGGCCGAATACGGGAGTTGACGGCTCGGGCCGAGGCGCCCGGGCCCGGGGCGCCGGGCACCGCGGCGCCGGGGACCGCGAGGGCGCTCCGCTACGGCCCCGGCCGCGGACGTGCCGCTACCAGCCGAAGCGTCGGTTGACCACGGCCGCGAACTCCTCGAACGTCAGCACGCGGTCGCCGTTCTGGTCGGCCGCGTCGAACAGCGCGGACGATTCGTGGGTGTCCCCGACGCCCCAGAAGGGGATGGCTCCCTGCGCCGCGAGGGTCGGGCCCTTGGAGCGCAGGGCACCGATGACCTCGGCGCGGGTCAGGGTGCCGTCCTGGTCGAGGTCGAGGGCGTCGAACAGGCGCCGGGCCTTCTCACTCATCACGTGGTCCTCTCAGCGGTACGCGCACCGTCTCTCGGGCGGAGCGTCCTGTACGTGAGGACGTCGTGGGTCCCCGCGGGGTTGCTCCGCCGGTCCCGGTCCCGGTCCCGGTCTGAGTGTCGGTGTCGGCGGGGGCGGGGCGGAGCAGGGAGCGCTCACGGGTGGCTCCCGGCCCCCCGGCGGTTGAAGGACAGCCTGCCGAGTACGACCGCCATCCCGCAGGTATGGGTGAGCGCGGAGAAGACCAGGCCGCCCCCGATCGCCGCGGACAGCAGCGCGAGGGCGGGGTGGAAGAACAGCCCGAGGGCCAGCCCGAGCAGCACACCGACGCCCGCGGTGAAGCGGACCTGGCGTTCCATCGCCCAGACGGCCCGCTTCCGGGAGCCGTCGGGATACTCGAGGACGTGGCCCTCGGCGGTCCAGGCCTGCGTGCCGCCCGTGAGGCTCGACGCGGGGACGCCACGGGAGACCAGGGTTCCGGCGGCGCTCTCCGAACGGGCACCGGAAGCGCACACCACGAGCAGGGGCCTGTGTTCCGCGGCACTCCGCAGCTCCGGCAGGCTCCGTGCGAGTCGGTCGAGGGGGACGTTGACGGCGTCGGGCAGGTGGCCGGACGCGAACTCGGCCGGAGTGCGGACGTCGACGACGGTCAGCTCGGACAGCCGTGGGTGCGCCTGGCTGACGTCGAGGGGGGTGGGAACACTCATGGCGGACCGGTCCTTGGCGGAGGGGGAGGAAGGCGCGGCGAAGGACGCCGTGGCCATGCCGGGGATGCTAGGTACCGCGGGACGCCCCGACCAGGGGCGCGCGAACCCCGCCACGGGACCGCCACACTCCGGCAACAGCACGCAACAAGCGACCGGGCCCGCCCTCGTCCTGCGCCCGGCGCCGCGTCACCAGGTGACGTACAGGTCCTGCGGTGAGCGGTGGATCAGCGTGGGCCGCATCTGCGGCCGTGGACGGTCCCGGTCCAGTCGTAGCTCCGGCATGCGACGGACGAACAGGTCGAGGGTCAGGCGGAGCTGATCGCGGGCCAGTTGGGAGCCGGGGCAGCCGTGGGTCCCGTACCCGAAGGCGAGGTGCTGCCGGTTCCCGGGCCGGGTGATGTCGAACTCTCCGGCTCGCTCGTACCGTCGCCCATCGCGGTTGGCCGAGCCGAACGCCACCAGTACGGTGGCCGCCGCGGGCAGCTTCGTCCCGGCGAGCGTCACCGGCCGGGTCGTGGTCCGCCGGAAGGCCTGGATGGCGGTGTCGTGGCGGACGGCCTCCTCCACCGCCGCCGGGACCAGGGACGGATCGGCACGGAGCGTCCGCCACTGCCGCCGGTCGCCGAGCAGGTGCAGCAGCATGGTGCCGATGAGGGCGCTCGTGGTGAGGAACCCGGCGATCAGCAGGTTCTGCAGGCTCGTCACCAGCTCGTGGCGCTGTTCGAGGGTGAGCTCGGCGTCACCGGGGGCCAGGGCGGCGACCATGGTCGAGCACATGTCGTCCCGGGGGCGCTCGCGCCGCTCGCGGACGTATCCGTCCAGCAGGTGCTGGAGCGCGACCACGTCCTCGGCGGCGGCCACCTGCCCCTCCGGCGACAGCGGGCGGAACAGCAGCTCCTCGGCCCGGTAGCCGCCGTGCACGGCCGCGGGCACGTCGGCGGGGTCCAGCCCGATCAGCCGTCCGACCACCATCCCGGGCAACCGCCGGGCGTACGCCTCCACCAGTTCCGCGGATCCGTCCGCCGCGAAGCCGTCGACCAGCTCCTCGGCGCAGGTCCGGGCGTACGGCAGGAGCGCTGCCACCCGGGAGGCGGACAGCCCCCGGTTCAGCGGGGCCCGGTGCCGCCGGTGGGCCGCGCCGTCGCTGGACACGACGGTGGGCCGGGGTCCGAACCCGCGCGGGAGGACGCCGAGCGCCGCCTCCGAGAGCGGTACGTCCGGCAGCAGGGAATTCGCCGAGGAGAAGTCCTCCGCGCGCAGCAGCACCTCCCGCACGTCCTGGTCGCGCGCCACCAGCCACGCGTCGAACTCGGGGACGTACATCAGCCCCTCGGTCCGGCGCGCCCGGTCGTAGAGCGGATAGGGGTCGCGGTACAGCTCGTCACGCCGTGCCTGGTCGTCGTGCCAAGCCACTGGGACCTCCGGATCACGGTCGGGACCGGGCGGGGCCACCGCCGTCGGTGACCTCCGGTGCGCCGGGTCATCCTGCCCGAAACCCGCCCGGCCCGGTAGGGCGCCTGCCGGGAGCCCGCCGCTGATCCGTCCCGCCCCTGATCTGTGACGGAAGTCTGACGTCGCCCCGGTTGGCCTGGTGTCCAGCACCCCGGGGTGCTGGAATCGAGGGGTGACGACAGACCACCCCGACTTCGAGGGCACCCCCGTCGGTCGCCGGCTGGTGCTCGGCATGCTCGGGCTCGGCGCCGGGGGCCTCGTCGCCGCACCGTACGTACAGCGCGGGATCGAGTCCTTCCTCGGGGCCGCCTCGGACAAGGACCCGACCGGGCTCACCGGGCTACTCCCCAACGGCGGTGGCTTCCGCTACTACTCGGTCGCCACGTCCGTACCGCGGAAGAACGAGCAGAACTACCGGCTCACCGTGGACGGTCTGGTCGAGCGCCCCGCGACGTACACCCTCGACGCCCTGCGCGCCCTGCCGCAGAACCGGGTCGTGCGGGACGTGCAGTGCGTCACCGGCTGGCGGGTCCCCGAGACGCCCTTCGCGGGCGTCAGGTTGTCCCTGTTGCTGGACGCCGCCGGAGTCAGCCCCGAGGCCAAGGCGGTCCGCTTCACCTGCTTCGACGGCACGTACAGCGAGAGCCTCACCCTCCCGCAGGCCAGGCGCGACGACGTGCTGGTCTGTCTGCAGATGCAGGACGAGCCGGTCAGCCACGCGCACGGCGGCCCGGTCCGGCTCTACGTCGCGCCGATGTACTTCTACAAGTCGGCGAAATGGCTCTCCGGGATCACCGTCACGTCCGAGGTGCGACCCGGCTACTGGGAGGAGCTCGGCTATGACGTCGATGCCTGGGTCGGCGGGTCCAACGGGCGCAGTGACACCCCCACCGTCTGAACCGGCCCGACGGGTTGCCAGGTTCACCCGCGCCGAGCGCTGGGTCCACCGCACGACCGCCGCACTGACCTTGCTGTGCGTGGCGACGGCTGCCGCTCTGTACGTACCGCAGCTCGCCGAACTGGTCGGCCGCAGGCACCTCGTGGTGACGGTCCACGAATGGGCCGGCATCCTGCTGCCCGTGCCGTTCCTCGCCGGTCTCGCCTCGCCCGCCTTCCGGGCCGATCTGCGCAGGCTGAACCGCTTCGGACCACACGACAGGAGGTGGCTGAGCGCGGTGCGCAGGCGCGACCGCCGGCGCGGGTCCCGGCCCGCGGGGAAGTTCAACGCCGGTCAGAAGATCTACGCGTCGTGGATCGCAGGCGCCGTCCTGGTGATGCTGGCGACCGGTCTGCTGATGTGGTTCACCCACCTGACACCGTTGATCTGGCGCACCAGTGCCACCTTCGTGCACGACTGGCTGGCCCTCGCCATAGGGGTGGTACTGGCCGGGCACATCAGGATGGCGCTCGCCGACCCGGAGGCGCGCAGGGGCATGCGTACCGGGTCCGTCGGGCGTCCGTGGGCGGAGCGGGAGCACCCGCTGTGGTTGAAGGACGGGACGAGGGACGAATCATCTTGATTCCAGGCTGAGTTGACAGCGGTCCCGTCCTTGCACCACCCTTTCACTACTTATCTAGTGAAAGGGTGGTGCAAGGCGTGCTGGAATACCGCATCGACCGGCGCAGCGGCATCGCCACGTACGTCCAGATCGTCCAGCAGACCAAACAGGCCCTGCGCCTGGGCCTGCTGAAGCCGGGCGACAAGCTGCCGACGGCGCGGGAGGTCGTGGAGGCCACCGCGATCAACCCGAACACCGTCCTCAAGGCCTACCGCGAACTGGAACGCGAAGGCCTCGTCGAGGCGAAGCGGGGGCTGGGCACCTTCATCCGCAAGTCCCTGGGTAGTGCCCCGGCCGAGTCCCCGCTGCACGGCGAACTCGCCGAATGGGCCCGGCGGGCCCGGGACGCCGGCTTGGAGCGCGACGACGTGGCCGCACTCTTCACATCCGTACTGGAACAACACTTCAAGGGGGACGGCGAAGCATGACAGAAACCGTGATCGAGGCGGAGGGCCTCGGGCTGCGCCACGGACGACGGGGAGGCTGGGCGCTGCGCGACTGCTCCTTCCGCCTCCCCGCAGGCCGGGTGTGCGCGCTCGTCGGGCCCAACGGCGCCGGGAAATCCTCCCTGTTAGGCCTCGTCGCGGGCCTCGCGCTCCCCACGGAGGGCACCGTGCGCACCGTGCCGCGCGAGACGCTCGCGTACGTCGGGCAGAACAAGCCCCTCTACCCGCAGTTCACCGTCGGCGAGACCCTGCGGATGGGACGCGAGCTCAACCCGGGGCGCTGGGACGCGGCGGCGGCGGAGCGGATCGTCGGGGCCGGGGGGCTCGACCCGCGTACCAAGGTCCGTACCCTCTCCGGCGGGCAGCGCACCCGCGTCGCCCTGGCCCTGGCCCTCGGCAAGCGCCCCGACCTGCTGCTCCTCGACGAGCCGATGGCCGACCTCGACCCGCTCGCCCGGCGCGAGCTCATGGGCACCCTGATGGCCGATGCCGCCGACAACGGCACCTCCCTGGTGATGTCCTCGCACATCCTGACCGAGCTGGAGGGTGCCTGCGACCACCTCCTGCTCGTCGACCGCGGCCGGATCCGCCTGAGCGGCTCCATCGACGTGGTGGGCGAGGCCCACCGGCTGCTCACCGGCCCCGCCACCGCCTCCGCCCGACTCGCCGCCCACACCGTCGTCGAGTCCCGTACGACCGGTCGCCGGCTCACCGCCCTCGTGCGGTTGCGGGGGCCCGTCGACGACGGGGTCTGGCAGACGGAACGCCCGACCCTGGAGGAGATCCTGCTCGGCCATCTGCGTTCCCCCGATGCCCCGTCCTTCACCACCGAGGACTCCCTCACCACGACGGGGGTGCGGGCATGAGCGGCACGATGCTGAAGGGCCCGTACTGGGTCGCCGCCCGCCAGCACCGGCGCGCGCTCTGGGCGGTGCCCACCGTCGTGGCCGTCGCCCTCGTCGCCGTGGTCGCCCTGCGCTGCTGGGCCGAGGGCCCGAACTCCGACCAGGCGGGCGAACCGTGGCCGAACAACGGCTACGAGCTGCTGCGCCTCCTCATGGGGCACGCGGGTGCGGGCCTGTTCTTCCTGCCCTTGCTGGTGGGGGCCTTCGTGGCCGGCCCGATGACGGCCCGCGAGCTGGAGAGCGGCACCTGGCGGCTCGCCCTCACCCAGTCGACCACCCCGAGGGCCTGGCTCGGCTCGAAGGTCCTGGTGGCGGCCGTCGTGTCGGTGCTCGGCTCGGTCGCCCTCACCGGGGTCTACCGTCTCGGCTGGGCGCGGGTGGCCGGCACCCACCAGCTCCACTGGGCGGACCGCGGGACGTACGAGGCCTCCGGCCCGGTGCTCGCCGCCTACTGCCTGCTCGGCGTGGCCCTCGGCGTGCTGGTCGGCCAGCTGGTCCGGCGGACGCTGGTGGCCGTGGCGCTCACCGGGATGCTCACCGGCCTGGTGCTGCTGGTCCTCGGTGCGCTGCGATGGTCGCTCCTCCCCGTGCAGTCCGGCACGGGGCCGCTGGAGGGGAACCCGTTGCAGCTCGTGCCGGCCTCCGCCCTGATCATGGACACCGGGCTGCTCACCTCCACGGGTGAGCGCCTGCCCGAGTACGCCTGCTTCGAGCGGACCCACGGTCAGGGCGTCTGCCCGCCGGACCTGGACGTCATCGGCTGGTACGCGGAGTTCCACCCGGTCTCGCACTACTGGCTGACGCAGCTCATCGAGAGCTCGCTGGTCCTGGCCCTGGCCGGCGTCGCCCTGTTCGCCGCCTTCCGGCTGGTGGGCGCCCGGCGCGCCTGAGTCCGCGACGGGCCGGGGCGGTGTGCGGTGTACGGCAGATGGCGGACGGCGCTTGTGGAGCCGTCCTGCGGTCAGCACGCTTGATCCATGACCACACCCGTCCCCGGTCCGGTGCGGCCTCCTGCGACGGTCCGGCCGGACGACGCGCGCCGGGCGCTGGTGGCGGGATCCGTCGGCAACTTCATCGAGTGGTACGAGTTCGGGATCTACGGTTACTTCGCCACCGTCATCGCGGCGCAGTTCTTCACCCCGGAGGGCGGCAGCGAGGTGGAGGGGCTCGTCAAGGCGTACGCGTCGTTCGCCCTGGCGTTCTTCTTCCGGCCGGTCGGGGCCGCGGTGTTCGGGCGGTTCGGCGACCGGGTGGGCCGCCGGCCCGCGCTCGTCGTGGTCGTCTCCCTGATGACCGGTGCCACGGCAATGATCGGTCTGTTGCCGACGTACGCCTCGATCGGCGCGGCCGCGCCGTGGATCCTGACGCTGCTGCGGATCCTGCAAGGGCTGTCGGCCGGAGGGGAGTTCGGCGGGGCGGTCTCGGTCATGACGGAATGCGCACCACCGGGCCGCCGGGGCCGGTACGGGGCCTGGCAGTCGTTCACGGTCGCGCTCGGCCTGCTGGCGGGCGCCGCCGTGGCGGTGCTCCTGGCGAGCGTACTGACCGCGTCGCAGCTGCACGGGTGGGGCTGGCGGGTGCCGTTCCTGCTGACCCTGCCGCTGGGGCTCGTCGCGCTGCGGTTGCGGTTGCGGCTGCCCCCGGACGAGCCGCCCTCGGCGCGACCGCCCGCCCTCGTGCCGGGCGGCCGCGCCGAGGGCGGTGCCGGGCCCGAAGGCGGTCCGCGGCCGCGTCCCGGGGAGACGGCCCGGGCCGTGGTGCTGGGCATCGGGCGGATGATGGGCTGGTCGGCGGCCGGCTACACCTTCCTGGTGGTCATGCCCTCCTACTTGCAGAGCACGCTCGGTACCACCTTCCAGCGGGCACTGCTCGGCACCGTCCTGGCGAACCTGGGGTTCGCCGCGTCGATCCTGCCCGCCGGCGGGCTGAGCGACCGGATCGGGCGGCGGACGGTGATGGTGGCGGGGGCCCTGCTGGTGACCGTGCTCGCGCTCCCTCTCCTGCACCTGGTGCAGGACCCGGGCGCGCCCGGGTACGCGAAGGGAGCGGCGCTGTTCGCCGCGGGCACCGGCGTCGGCCTGATGGCGGGGCCGGGGCCCGCGATGCTGGCCGAGATGTTCCCGGCCAGGGTGCGCTGCACCGGGCTCGGACTGGCGTACGCGCTGTCCAACGCCGTGTTCTCGGGCTGTGCGGGACTGATCATCACCGAGGTGGTCGAGCAGACCGGGAACGTCGACGTCCCCGGGTACTACGCCGCGGCGACCTGCGCGGTCAGCGTCGCCGCGCTGCTGACGCTGCGCGGCGACGACCACGATCGGGCGCTGCGGTGAGCGCGCTGTGCGTGGTCGGGCTGATGTCCGGCACGTCGTACGACGCGATCGACGCGGCCGCCGCCGACCTCTCCCTCGACGGCGACACGCTGGTGCTCACGCCCCTGGGGACGATCAGCACGGCCTACGACGACGATCTGCGGGCGGACCTGGCAGGGGCCCTGCCGCCCGCCCGGGCGGACCTGGCCACGGTGTGCCGGCTCGACACCCGCATCGGACAGGCCTTCGCCGCGGCGGCGGTGCGGGCGGACGAGGAGCTGTGCGGCGGACGGGCCGACCTGGTGGCGTCGCACGGGCAGACGGTCTTCCACTGGGCCGAGGACGGCCGGGTGCACGGCACGCTCCAGATCGGCGAGGCGGCCTGGATCGCCGAGGCGACCGGCCGGCCCGTCGTCTCCGGCTTCCGCCCCCGTGATGTGGCGGCCGGGGGGCAAGGTGCGCCGCTGGTCAGCATCGTCGACGTGATGTGGCTGCGGGGACGGCCCGGGGTGCCGGTCGCACTCAACCTGGGCGGGATCGGGAACGTGACGGTCCTACCGGGCGGGGCGCAGGGGATCGGGGGCGAACCGCTGGCCTTCGACACCGGCCCCGCCAACGCGCTGATCGACGCGGCGGTGCGCGCGCTGGCCGGGCACGACGCCTCGGGCCGGCCGTACGCGATGGACGCGGGAGGGTCGCTCGCCGCGCGGGGCGCGGTGCACCCGCCGCTGCTGCGCAGGCTGCTGGACGACCCGTACTACGCCCTACCCGCACCGAAGACGACGGGCAAGGAACACTTCCACCTGCCGTATCTGCGCTCGGCGCTGGACTCGTGCGGGCCGCTGCCCGCCGAGGACGTCGTCGCCACGCTGACCCGGCTCACGGCCCGGACCGTTGCCGACGCGATCAGACCCTTCGGAGCGACCGAGGTGATCGCGTCGGGCGGGGGAACGCGCAACCCGGTGCTCATGGACTGGCTGCGGGAGGAACTGGGCCCGGCCAGCGAGGTCGGCGCGGACGGCGCGGCTGGCGGGTGCGTGGTGCGGTCCTCGGACGAACTCGGCCTGCCTGCTGGGGCGAAGGAGGCGTACGCCTTCGCCGTTCTGGGCTGGCTCACCGCGCACGGTCTGCCGGGCACCGTCCCCGCGTGTACGGGCGCCCGGCACGCGAGCGTCCTCGGCTCGATCACGCCCGGCGGCCCGGGCCTGTGCCTGCCGCGGCCACCGGCCACGGCGCCGGTCCGCCTGGCCGTCGGCGGACGCACCGGCGAGGCCGGCTCTCGCCTTTCTATGTCCAATCTGCGTTGTTCCTAGAATGGTCGCGTGAAGGATATCGATGCGATCGCGATGTTGCAGGACCCGGTGCGGCGCCGCCTGTACGAGTACGTGGCGGCACAGGGTCGGGAAGTCGGCCGCAACGAGGCCGCCGAGGCCGCCGGGGTGGCGCGCACGCTCGCCGCGCACCACCTGGAAAGGCTGACCGAGGCCGGACTGTTGGAGAGCGGCAGCCGCCGCCTGACGGGTCGCTCGGGTCCGGGGGCCGGCCGTCCGGCCAAGGTGTACACGCGGGCGCGGGCCGAGCGGTCGGTGTCGTTGCCCGCCCGCGACTACCTCACCGCCGCCGAGTTGCTCGCCGAAGCCGCAGAGCAGGCCGGTCTGGACGCGGTGCTGCGCGCGGCCGCGGGTCGCAGGGGCGAGGCCCTGCGGGGTTCGGCGGCACCTTGTGCCGGACTCGAAGAGGCCGTGGAGATGTTGGCCGACCGCGGCTACGAACCGTACGTGGAAGGCGGCGAGGGCACCGAGGGCGCCCAGGACACCGCAGGTGCTGGGGCGGTGACCGGGGCGGGCCCGCGCGTCGTCCGCATGCGCAACTGCCCCTTCCACGCCGTCGCCGAACACTTCCCGCCGCTCGTCTGCGGCATGAACCTCGCCCTGCTGGAAGGGCTGTTCGGTACGGACGGTCCCGTCCGCCCCCGCATGGACGCCCGGCCCGGGGAGTGTTGCGTGGTGATCGAAAGTTCTAAAAACAACGGTGATTGACATAGAAAGGTGGTCGTGCTGGGATGAGGCCATGACCGCATCCGCGCACGCCTCCCACCTCGCCCAACTCAACGTCGCCACGCTCCTCCACCCCTTCGACGACCCGCGCATGGCGCCGTTCGTCGAGATGCTCGATCCGGTCAACGCCGCCGCCGACGGCGCGCCCGGCTTCGTGTGGCGCCTCGTCGAGGAGGGGGCGGCCGACGCCACCGGCCTGCGCCCGGCGGGGGAGGACGTCGTCGTCAACCTGTCGGTGTGGCAGACCCGGGAGGCCCTGTGGGACTTCTCCTACCGCAGCGGGCACCTTGAGGTGATGCGCCGGCGCCGCGAATGGTTCGAGCGGCACGTCCAGGCGCACCTGGTGCTCTGGTGGGTCCCCGCCGGGCACCGGCCGACCGTGGCCGAGGCCCTGGAACGGCTGGCCGACCTGCGGGTGCACGGGCCGTCCCCGCGCGCGTTCACCTTCGCCGCCGCGTACACCGCCGCCGAGGCCGCCCAGCACGCCCAGGCCGTGCCTCCGGCGCAGCCCGAGCGGGCCGCCCGGACCGCGAGCCCGGCTCCGTCCGGGGACACCGCAGCCGTCTAGGCCACCTGTTTCGGATCCTGTTTGCCGGGCGGAGCGGTGGCCGTGACCGGTTCCGCAGCGGGTGGGGCCAGGCGAGGTGGAGCACCTGGGCAGGAGAGGTCGCAGCTACGGGGTGCGCGAGATCGCCTCCTGCAGGGTCGATGCCGTGCACCACCTGCCGATGAGCGCACGTCCGCCTGCCGGGTTCCACTACGCCGCAGCCGGTTGTGGGCGCCCTTCCACGAGCCGAGGTGCTCGGGCAGGTCCATCCACGGCGTCCCGGTGCGGTACTTGAAGGCAATCGCGTCGATCACCTGGCGGTGCATCACGACTCCGTGACGCGCAACCAAAGATCACTTTGACGACAGACCCTCGTCGTCGTGGGCGGGCGCATCGTCCCGCACTGGTGTTGCCGTGCGCCCGACGAACCTCATGGCGACGCACGCCCCGAGGTACAGCAGGGCGGCGACCAGCAGCAACGCCTGATAGCCCGTCACCAGCGCCAGGTACTCCAGCGCGCCCCCGGTCAGTGCGCCCAACAGGTTCGCGCCGAACGCGGAGGTCGGGTCGGGGGCGAGCGCGAGGCGGTCCGAGAAGATGAGGTTGGCAAAGAAGATGGGGGCGAATGCCAGGGCGACGGCCGTGGCCAGCCGTGCGGCGAAGGGCAGCGAGAGCACGGCATCCGCCGGGGCGAGCCAGGCCACCGCGAGGGAGCCGAAGAGCAGGAGCTGCAGCAGTGGCTGTTTGACCCGCGGTAGGCGGCGCCGGACCTCGACCCCCGCGAGGACGGCGAGCAGGACGCCGATGAAGACGAGGGCGTTGACCAGCCAGGTCGTACCGAAGTAGAGCGCGAAGTTGATCACGTTCTTCGTTTCGAGCAGCATGAAGGCCGCACCCAGCAGGAACATGTCGGTGTAGCGGACCGTGTTCCGGAGGCGAACGCCGGCCAGGCGCACCGACGATACGGTCACCAGCAGGATCGCCCCCAGCACGCCCAGGTAGAGGGTGGGAATGTCCCGGCGGAACAGGTACGGGAAGGGGTGGTCATCGCTCGCGGCCGCCGGGACCGCGCCACTGGGCTGCCAGGTCTGCTTGCAGGACTGGTCTGCGGGCGTCATGCCGGCCATCAACACGGCCGCGTTCGTGCCGAACGGCGTCATGCAGGGGGCATGGCCGTAGATGTCTTCGAGGGTGCCGGCGAAGCGGTCGATCAGCCAGCTCGTCCGGTAGTAGTTGTACATGATGAACGCGCCGTTCGGCGCGAGGTGATCGCGCGCGGCTTCGAACGCCTGCCGGGTGAACAGGTAGCTCTCCAGACGTAGATTGCTCGCGCCGGACACCAGCGTCAGCGAGTCCGGCAGCGCCAGGACGACGAGGTCGTACTTGGTGTGCGTCCGCTCCAGGAAGGCCCGCCCGTCGTTGATGTGGACGTGCACCCGCGGGTCGTCGTACGGCTTCGCAGGGTGCAGCTGGGCGCCGATCTGCTGCAGCCGCGGATCGATCTCGACCGCGTCCACGCGTTCCGCTCCGTTGGCCAGTGCCACCGCGACGTCGTTGCCGTTGCCGGCCCCGATGACGAGGACGCGCTTGTGCGGGTTGGCGGGGGTCTGGTCGTAGGCCTGCCGGTAGAGCGAGTTCTCCTGCAACAGCGTGGGAAGCGGCATGATGAGCTGGTGCGGGATGCCGTTGACGGAGATCGAGTCGTCAAAGAGCTGGATCTTGTAGTACGGCGACCAGGAGGTGCCGGCCGTCGTCGTCTCCGAGAACAGGGCGAAGACCATCGCCGTGAGAGGGATGCCGTACCGCAGGATGTTGCGCCGTCCGCCGAGGATCAGCAGGGCCGCGGCGGCGAGTACGCCCCAAACGACCGACGGGGCACGCAGCCATGACAGCAGGGCGAACGACACCGAGCCGGTGAGACTGCCGAGCAGGTCGTAGCGGTAGGCGTCGAGCGGGGGCAGACGGCGGAAGAAGTCGGCGGTGATCTTGCCGATCACCATCATGATCACTGCGGTCAGCAGGAAGATGGCCGGCAGCGTCACCCACTCGGGGAAGCCGGTGGTGTTCACGGAGGTGAAGTAGATGATCTGGCTGCTGCTCTGACGCACCTGCACCGGATACTGGCGGACCAGGACCACGAGGAGCGCGAGCGGGACCGGTGCCCAGCGTTTGAGCCATTGCCCGCGGGCGGCGGGAATCAGGAACCCCAGGCCGACGCCGAGGAACGATCCCAGGAGGATGAAGTTCGAAAAGTAGCTGAGGTGGACGACGTTGGCGCCCGCCCATCTGATCAGCGCCAGCTCGACGAAGAGCATGGTGGCGCTGGCCAGCAGTAGCATCCAGCGTACCGAGTTGTCGGTTTGACTGGTTTTGGTCAGCTTCATGTGTGGTGAGACTGCCACTTCGGGCAGGGGGAGACGGGACGCCTTGCCGATCGGGCCCCGAGTCCGACGGGGCCCCTGCCGCTTCGGCCACGGTCAGGATGACGACGCCGCCGCTTCGGCGGAGCGGTCACGGAATCAGGGGGCGGTCAACGCGTTGACGAGCCGGGCGAACTCCGTACGTTGCCGGTCGGTCAGCGTGGCGTAGAGCGGCGCCTGCATCTCGTCGGTGAGATGCTCCGCACGTTGCAGTCGTGGGACCTGCGTCGCGGTAACGGGACGCGGCTCCTGCCAGCCGTAGTGGGTTGCCCGTTCGACACCGAGGTTGATGACCATGGCCTCCTGGCCGCTCAGCCCGCACAGGCGCACCGCGGCCAGATGGCAGGCGCCACGATGTTCCCGTAGTACGTGTATGCGCTGCATGGCTGCGCCCACCGGGTCGTTGCCGGGGCAGGGTTGCGCGCGCCAGCCGGCGAACAGGGGAAGGGCGTCGGTGTCGGCGTCGTCGATCAGTTGCTGTGCCAGGTGATTGAAGTGCTCCACATCGACGTCGCCGGGGATGTGGGCGCGCCCCCACGTCCGGAGGGCCCGTGCGTAGCAGGCGGCGGCCTCCTCTGCCGGCATCACGGGCCGTCCCGCCAGCCAGCCCGTGGTGACGAGGTGCGGGCCGAGGAAGCCCTGTACCGCTTGGACCACCGAGACCGGCGCCTCGCCGAGCACCCCGAACCGTCCGCGGCAGTAGAAGCCGCGCCCCGGGGCGAACCCGGCGCTCGCGCCGACGGCGGCCGTCGCCTCGTCGGACATGAACTCGTCACCGAAATCGTGGATGGGCCGGGCAACCGCGGAGATGCAGTCGAAGATTTCCATGCACTGAAGGTCACGCACATCGACTCAGCAGGTCAAGAGGATGTTTTCTGATGGAACCCTTTAGTTAATCTATCGGATCATGCTGGATATCCGCCGTCTGCACATGCTCAAGACCGTCGCCGCCCGCGGCTCGATCACCGCGGCCGCCCAGTCGCTGGCGCTGACCGCCGGGGCCGTATCCCAACAGCTGGCCACGCTCCAGCACGACGTGGGAGTCGACCTGCTGCGCCCCGACGGGCGAACCGTGGCACTGACGGAGGCGGGCCGAGTGCTCCTCGAACACGCCGACCGGATCTTCGCCGCCGTAGAGGAAGCCGAATGCGCCATCGCAGCGGCCAAAGGCACGGTCGGTACCACCGCCACGCTGGCCGCATTGCCCTCCACCGTCGCCAGGATCGTGGCCCCCGCGCTCACCGCACTGGGCACGCACCACCCGCAGCTCACCGTGACCTGCCTCGTCACCGACCAGGCGCAACTGCGGGAACTCACGCTCGGCACGGTCGACGTGGTGCTGGGCCAGCGGTATCACCACCTGCCCGACACCGCTCCCCGGGGCATCGACATCTCCCCGCTGCTCGACGATCCGCTGCTCGTCGTCACCGCGGCCGACCAAGCCGGAGAGGGGCCCATCGCCCTGCGCGACCTGGCCACGCACAGCCTCGCCGTACCACCGCCGGCCACGGACTGCGGACAGGCCATCCTGCGCGCCTGCCACCAGGCCGGTTTCACGCCCACGACGCGCTACGTCACCGCCGACATCGCCGCCCAACTCACCCTCGCACGGGCCGGCCTCGCCACCGCGCTCGTCCCCCGAACCGCCATCGACCCGGCCACACCAGGAATCCGCACGGCACCCATCGAGGACCACTCGATCCGGCGCCTCCTGTTCGCCGCGACCCGTCACACCGAGGCCTCGAACCCGACGACCGCGGCCGTCGTCGCGGCGCTGCTCGCAGCCGCGCGACAAGATCTCACCACACACCACCCGCCGGTCTAGGCCGGCTCTTCCGGATCTTGCCGGGCCCACGACGCCCGGCACCGCACCTGGTCCCCCAGACTCCGTCCGGGGGACCCCCGGGTTGTCGGGGCGCCCGAGTGCGTCCAGTACACGGCTCGTCCCTCCGCCTTGCCCTGCTTCCCCCGGGCCCTGGCGGACCTGGGGAGGCCCCGTGGCGCCGGACGCCGCGGGCTCGGCCGACAGGATCCGAAAGGGACGCCCTAGTACTGCAACGGTGTTTGCCGTGACGGTTGGGCAGGTGGATCGTTTGTCAGTTCATGGGTGGGGAACTTGCTGATGCCCGGTTGTGGGCTGGTGAACTGAAGGCTTTGCATGAGCGGTTTGTGCACCGTTTCTCCAGGTCAGAGCCGCGGGAGTCGGCTCTTGCCTATATGCAGGGGCTGATAGCTCCGTTGGAGCGGAAAAACGGTTGGACGCTCGCGGAGGAAGCGGGGCATGCGGGTCCAGATCGAATCCACCGGTTACTGAACCGGATCGACTGGGACGCGGACGAGGTCCTGGACGACGTGCGGGTCTACGTCGTCGAGCACCTCGGCGATCCGGAGGCGGTGCTGATCGTGGACGACACCGGGTTCCTAAAGAAGGGTGTCCGCTCGGCCGGGGTCCAGCGCCAGTACTCCGGAACCGCCGGTCGGACGGAGAACTCCCAGATCGGGGTATTCCTCGCCTATGCCAGCGGCCGGGGCCGCACGTTGATCGACCGGCGTCTGTATCTGCCCACGTCATGGACGGACGATCGGGAACGGTGCCGGGCCGCCGGCATCGATGACGCCATCGCCTTCGAGACGAAGGTGGTGATGGCCAAGGCCATGGTCCGCCGGGCGATCGCCGAGAAGATCCCGTTCCGCTGGGTGACCGCGGACGCCGCCTACGGCTTCTCCAAAGGCTGGCGCACCGAGCTCGAGCGGGCGGATGTCTTCCACGTCATGGCCACCACCCGGCATGACACCGTCGTTTCCCGCTGGGCCCTGGACCATCCCGTCCACGACCTGTTTCCCGGGCTGCCCCGGCAGAAATGGAAACGCCGTTCCTGCGGCGACGGCGCCCACGGCCCGAGGACCTACGACTGGGCCAGGGTGGAGGTCCGGCCCTGGCACCGCAAGGACCGCAAGCACTGGGTGATCGCCCGCCGAAGCATCCGCCGGCCCGAGGAGATCTCCTACTACATCGCCTACTGCCCAGCCGAAACCACACTCGACGACCTCATCCGTGTCGCGGGAAGCCGGTGGGCGGTCGAGGAATGCTTCCAGAGTGCGAAACAGGAGTGCGGCCTGGACGACTACCAGGTCCGCCGTTACGACGGCTGGCACCGCCACATGACCCTCGCGATGGCCGCCCACGCCTGCCTCACCGTCCTGAAGGCCCGCAAGGCTGACACAGGGAAAGCAGAAACGGATCCTCCCAGCTCATACCCCTCACCCTCCCCGAACTCCGACGCCTGATCCACCGCCTCACCCACCGCCGCCCAGCACCCATCGAGCACGTCCTGCACTGGTCAAACTGGCGCCGCAGACGACAGTTCCAAGCCCGCCTCAGCCACTACAAACGACACGGCCACACACCACCAGAACCCAACAAACCATCACTGCAAACACCGTTGCAGTACTAGGCCGTGTCTTCAAATGGTTCTGATGGGGGATCATGTCGGCATGGTGCGTCGTCATGAGCTGACGGATGTGGAGTGGGAAGCGCTGTCCGGGCTGTTGCCGCGGTCGTCCTCGGGGCGGCCGAGGTTGGACGACCGGCGGGTCCTGAACGGGATCGTGTGGAAGCTGCGGACGGGGTCGGCGTGGCGTGATGTGCCGGCACGGTACGGGCCCTGGAGGACTCTGTACACCCGTTTTCGCAGGTGGGCGCTGGACGGGACGTTCACGCGGATGCTGGCCGCGGTCCAGGCGGAGAAGGACGCGACCGGTGACATCGACTGGCTGGTGTCGGTCGACTCCACGGTCACGCGGGCCCATCAGCATGCTGCGGGCGCCCGCAAAAAGGGGCAGGGCAGGGGGACGAAATATGTGATCACGCCCTCGGACGATCCCGAGGCGGACTGACCACGAAAATCCACCTGGCCTGCGACGGCCGCGGCCGGCCGCTCGGCTTCGTCCTCACCGGCGGCAACGCCGCCGACTGCACCCGCTTCGAAGAGGTCATGGACACCATCAAGGTCCGCCGGGCCGGGCCCGGGCGGCCCCGAACCCGCCCGGACCACGTCCTGGGCGACAAGGGCTACAGCTCCCGCAAGATACGCGCCTACCTGCGTAAACGCGGGATCGGCCACACCATCCCCGAACGCCGGGACCAGCGGGCCAACCGATCCCGCCGCGGCCGCGACGGAGGCAGACCACCTGCCTTCGACAAACAGCTCTACAAGAAACGCAACGTCGTCGAACGCTGCTTCAACCGCCTCAAGCAGTACCGCGCGATCGCCACTCGCTATGACAAAACCCGCGAGTCCTACCAGGCAGCCGTCACCATCGCGTCCCTGTTCCTCTGGCTCAGACCCCTTTGAAGACACCGCCTAGTAGCAGTCCATGCGTGAACCGTCGGCTGCCGCCTCGGTGGACCACGTGTACCAGGTCCTGGCGTCCACTCCGAGCAGCTCCGCCGGGTGCGGTTCCGTCCCGGAGGACTCGCGGAGCTCCTCGGGCGAGGTGAAGGAGAGGGTGAGGCTCGGCCGGTCGGCGGATTCGAAGCAGAAGACGACGAACCGGCCGTCCGACCCCATGTCCAGGTCGTCCACCGGACGCCATCCCGCCGCCGACGCCTCCCGGCCGTAGTACTCCAGCACTTCGTTCCTGGTCCCGCCGTACGCGTAGAACCGCTCCGCAGTGAGCCAGGCGCCCGCGGTGTCGTCGACGCAGTGGGCCCCGGACCACGGGACGCCGTCCACGGCCGCGGCCCCCTTCGGACGCAGCTCCAGCGCGGGCAGCCGCTCGAGCTCGGCCAGGGCCGCTCCTGTTCCCCCGCACGTCTCGAAGTGGGGAAGGAAGGCGCACCCGCTCAGGCCGGTTCCCATGAGCAGGGCCGCCAAGAACGCCCGCCCGGCAAGCATGTTCATGGCGAGATTATGACCCTGCCCGGAAGCCGTCCGTCCGACGGGGTCGGCCCGCGCCGGGACCACCCCTGCGGGGGCGGGAAGCAGCTGCCTCGCGCACCTCGCACCGAACGGGCTTCACCCGCCCGTTTCACCGGCCGCGGGCAGGACCTGCCGGGCGACGCCCCACCACGCGCCATCGCCTCCTTGGGCTACCGACTGACGGTCCCCCGACCGCGCACCAGCCGCGTACTCCGCGTATCCACGACGGGCGGCGGTCAGGCTCTCCGATCCGTTCGGCCCGCCCCAGACCTCATCGGCATTCAGGTCATCCTGCCCGTCGTCTTCCCAGCCGCACTCGGGGCAGATGTCCCACGCGCACCGGGCATCGAGAGTCAAGAAGCGGCAGCACGGGCAGGGATAAGGCCCGCCTCCCGGTGGGCAGGCTTCTCGCAACTCGCGTGGTGTCATCATGCGAAGAGTGTGCCCGCCCGCTTCGTGGTCACTACCGGGAACCACACCTGGCGGCGTTCAGCGCGGAGAGCCGGGTACGGCGCGCCACCCGAGTCCGACGGCGACTTACGCGGCCAACCGGGGGGTCTCGGCGCGCGCCTCGGGCGCAGCGGGCCGCGCGGACTGCTACTGCTGGGCCGGGCCGGGCGCCGCCCGCCCCGGCCGTCCCCGCGCAGACCAGGAGCCACGTACATGCCGACCCGTGCCCGCGCCCGCGCTCGTGCCCGCGCCCGCCGAAGCCGCCTCCGCACCGGGCTGTCCGCCGCCGTCCTGACGGCTGCCGCACTCGGAGGGCTCCTGCAGCCCGCACAGGCGGCCGGTGCCCCGGAACCGGGAGACGGCCGCCAGCGCCACGACAAGGGCCTCCAGCGGCAACTCGACCGGCTGGTCGCCCAGGAGGACGGCCCTCCCGGGGCGATCGCCGTGCTCACCCGGGGCGACCGCGCGGAGGTGTACACGGCCGGTGTCGGCGACATCGAGACCGGCCGCCCACCGCACCCCGACGACCACATGCGCATCGCCAGCATCGCCAAGGCGTTCAGCGGGGCCGTTGCCCTCCAGCTCGTCGACCAGGGCCGGCTCTCCCTCGACGACACCATCGGCGAGCGCCTGCCCGACCAGCCCGAGGCCTGGCACGCGGTGACGCTGCGCCAGCTCCTCCAGCACACGAGCGGCCTGCCGGACTACTCGGCCGACCCCGCGTTCCTGGAGATCCTCACCGCCGACCCGCGCCACGTGTTCGACCCGCGCACCCTCCTCGACTACGTGGCCGACGAGCCGCTGCGCTTCGTCCCCGGCTCCCTGTACGAGTACTCCAACTCGGACAACATCGCCGTCGCACTGATGGCCGAGGCCGTCACCCACCGCAGCTACGAGGACCTCCTCAAGGAGCTCGTGTACCGGCCGCTGGGGCTGCGCCGCACCAGCCTGCCCCTGGGCTACCGGCTCCCGCGTCCGTACCTGCACGGCTACGACGCCCAGCCGCCCGCCGAACCGGAGGACATCAGCGAGGCCGTGGGCGCCTCCGGCGTCTGGGCCTCCGGCGGGATCGTCTCCACCCCCAGGGAACTGGGTACCTTCATCCGCGCCTACGGCGGTCCCGGCCTGCTGTCGCCGCAGACCCGCAAGGAGCAACTGACCTTCCGTCCCGGCGACTCCTCCGAGCCGGCCGGCCCCGGCACCAACGCCGCCGGGCTGGCGATCTTCCAGTACACCACCCGCTGCGGAGTGCTCTACGGCCACACCGGCAACTTCCCCGGGTACACCCAGCTCGCCGCCACCACGCCCGACGGCACCCGGTCGCTGACCTTCTCGATCAACACCCAGACCAGCAAGGGCAACAAGCCCGCGCTGCTGGCCCGACTGCGCACCGTGCAGGAGAACTTCGTCTGCGCCCTGCTCAAGGGGCACTGAGCCGCAGCAACGACTCCGGTTGCGGCGACTCTGGTTGTGGCGGTGTGGCGGCGTGGCGCGAAAACGATCACGCTCGCCCGCGCCGCCACCCGTGCTCCCTATGCTGACGCCATGCTCGAGATACCCCTTTCAGCGCTGGAAGTCGCGATGGTGCAAACGGGCACCCGTGCCGCGGACACCCTGCGGGACACCACGGCCTTCGCCCAAGGAGTGGAGGACCTCGGCTACCACCGCATCTGGTACGCGGAGCATCACCACTCTCCTGCGATCGGCGCGTTCCCACCGGTCGTACTGACGGCGCACGCGGCCGCGTCGACCTCGACCATCCGTCTCGGTTCGGGCGGGGTACTGGCCCCCAACCACGCCCCCATCACGCTGGCGGAGCAGTTCGGCACGCTGGCCGCCCTGCACGAGGACCGCATCGACCTGGGCATCGGCCGCGGTCCCGGCACGTTCGACGACGCCACCGCGCGGGCGCTGCGCCGCGGTGCCGACCCGGCGACGGACGCCGAGTACCGGTCCGACGTGGCCGCGATCCTTTCGTTCCTGGTGGACGAGGTGGCACTGGGTCCGCTGCCGGAGCCGTGGCTGCTGGCCTCCAGCACCGCGGGGGCCGCGCTCGCCGCGGAACTCGGCCTGCCGGTCGCCGTGGCGCACCACATCCGGCCGGACAACACCCTTGCGGTTCTGGAGCGATACCGGTCGGCGTTCTCCCCGTCCCGCTGGTGCGAGCGGCCCCGGGTGCTGCTGTGCGTGGAGACGGTGTGCGCGGAGACGGAGGAGGAAGCGGTCCGGCGCGCGGGGCCGATGAACGTCGTCAAGGCCGGGCTCCTGAAGGGGGAGAGCCAGATGCCCTTCCCCACTCCCGCGCAGGCGGCCGCCCACCCCTTCACGGAGCAGGAGCGGCAGGCGCTGGCGGGCTTCCGCGCCCAGCAGGCCGTCGGCACGCCCGAGACCGTCGTGCAGCGACTCGCACACCTGGCCGCCGAGACCGGGGCGGACGAGCTGATGCTGGCCACGCCCGTCTACGACCTCGCTGACCGCATCGCCTCGTACGCGCTCGTCAGGAAGTACTGCGGAGCCGCGGCCGCGCCGTAGGGCCGGGGGCCGCCGCTGCGGGTCGCCGCGCCGCGGGACCGGGAGGAGGTCCGCACGGCCCCGCAGCATCGGCGGGTCGTGACACTGCTCACACGCGGCGCGGCACCACGGAAGCCGCCACAGCCGTTGGTGCTGCGAGGTCGTCGACCCCTCGCCGGGAGATCGGTGTGCGCCGAACCACACAAAACGGGCCATTTGGTCGAGGAGGGGCTCCGAACGGATGACCTAGCCTGGACCGACCAGCGAGATCCGGGGGCTGAGGGCAAAGGAAGAGCACGTCCATGCGCATCACCACCAGTTCCGCACGTCGTCGACGCGCGGGGTACGTCACTGCGGCCGCCCTCCTCGGCCTCCTGGCGGCTGCCGGCACCCCGGCGTACGCCGCCACCGACGGCTCGGTGGTCCGCACGCCGGACGCGCCCCCTTCCGGCCACTCCGCACCGGCCGGAACCGCAGGTGCCGCTCAGGGCACTGCCCACGGTGCCGCTCAGGGCACCGCCCATGGTGTCGCCCAGGGCGCTGCCCACGGTGCCTCCGGGGTCCCGCTGGGGATCTCCAGGCTGGCACAGGGCGCGGGCCGCCAGGTCGCGATCACCATCGATGACGGTCCGGACCCCCGCTGGACGCCCCAGGTCCTGGAGACCCTGCGGAAGAACCACGTCAAGGCCACGTTCTGCATGATCGGCACCAAGGCGCAGAAGTACCCGGAGCTGGTGCGTGCGGTCGCCGCCGACGGTCACCAGCTGTGCGACCACTCCGTCGACCACGACGTCACGATGGACCACAAGCCCGTCGCCTACCAGCGCCAGCAGATCCTCGACGGCAAGGCCATGATCGAGAAGGCCGTTCCCGGGGTCCCGGTCGCCTACTACCGCGCGCCGGGCGGAGCCTTCACCCCGGACAGCCGCGCGATCGCCGCCGCGAGCGGGATGCGGCCGCTGGGTTGGAGCGTCGATCCCCAAGACTGGAGCAGGCCGGGCCTGAAGGCCATCCTCTCCGCAGTGGAGGGCAAGCTTCCCCAGCAGCCGACGGTCCTCTTCCACGACGGAGGCGGCGACCGCAGCGAGACCGTCGCGGCGCTGAAGGAGTACCTGCCCTGGCTCACCGAGCAGGGCTACGGCTTCTCCTTCCCGGCCCGCACCGCCCCTTAAGGGCCGACCGGGCCCGCCCCTGCGCTACGCGGGGAGGCGGAACCCGTTGAAGAGGTCGTCCATGCCGCGCAGGGCCAGCCGGGCCGGGGTGGCGCGGAGGGCGAGATCACGGACGGCCACCACGACCGGATCGCGCAGGACGCCCAGGCGGCCGACGCGGCGGGCACGAAGGCGCACGGCGTCGGTGCGGGTGCGGCGCGCGGCGGTGTACGCGGCGAGGGCGGCCACGACGGCGCCGTCCCCGTCGGCCCCGCCGGCGCCGCGCTCTCCGGCGGGCAACAGATGGGCGAGGACCACCGCGTCCTCGATGGCCTGGCAGCCGCCCTGGCCGAGGTTGGGGGCCATGGCGTGGGCCGCGTCGCCCAGCCACGCGATCCGGCCGTGGTGCAGGGACGGCAGCGGGGCGGCCAGATCGTAGAGGTCGTTCCGCAGGACGTCGGCAGCGTCGAGGCGCCCGACGCGGTCCAGCAGGGCGGGAAGGGGTTCGTGCCACGAGCCGAAGCGCTGCCGCAGTTCGGTGCGCGGGTCCGCGAAGCGGGTGCCCGGCGGGACGACCGCGGTGGCGTAGAGGTAGTAGCGGCCGTCCACGAGCGGGGTCACCCCGAACCGCGCCCCTGGCCCCCACGTCTCGCTCATGGCCGGTATCCGCAGGTCCGGGGCGTCCACGATGGTCCGCCAGGCCGTTTCGCCGAGGTAGTGCAGTCCGGGGTGCGCGGGGAAGTGCGCGCGGCGCAGAGGACTGTGGATGCCGTCGGCGGCGACGACCAGATCGGCGGGAAGGTCCGGGCCCGCCGCCGTGCGGACGGTCGGACGGCCCTCGGCACCGTCGACACCGGTCACCTCGGTGCCGTAACGAAGGGCCGGTGGTGGCAGCGCGGCGGAGAGGGTGGCGGTGAGGGCCCGGCGCGGCACGGCGAGGGGCGCCGTGCCGTAGCGGGCCGCCATGTCCGCGGTGCCGGTCCGGGTGAGCCACCGGCCGTCGGGGCGGCGCACGCCCATCGCCGCGGGTACGGCGCCGCCGATCGCTCGGGAGACATCCACGCCCACGGCGTCGAGCGCGCGCAGGGCGTTGGGGGCGAGGCCGATGCCGGCGCCGGTGACGGGGGGTTCGGGGGAGCGTTCGCAGACGGCGACGTGCCAGCCCCGGCGGTGCAGCGCGACGGCGGCCGTGAGGCCGCCGATTCCGGCGCCGACCACCACCGCGTGACGGTTCGTCATGGCCAACCTCTCCGCTCGGGGTCCCCACTCTAGATCGGTGGGCTGACGGAGCACGCGCCCGTCCCGGACCTCCGCACCCGCGCCCGCGGCCACCTCGCCGCCACCTTGCGGCGGAGGTGGCCGCTGGCGCGTCCGGCAGTAGGGCGCCGACCGCGCCCGACCTCAGCCCTTGGTGTCGGCCTCTGCCTCGGCGAAGAACGCGTCGGCGACGGCGCGGGCACGGTCGACGTCGGTGAGCGGTTCGCCGACGATGCGCCCGGCCAGCTCGGTGGCCAGCCCGAGGACGTGCTCGCGGAGCTCTGCCTCGGCGATCACTCGGTCGGCCTCCAGTTGCACGGCGGCCGCGGCGACCATTTCCTCGCGCGCCCTTTGCCCCTCCGAGCGGACGGCGGCGAGGAGGGCGAGGCCCTCCTCGTGCGCGGCCTGGCGGATCTGCGAGGCCTCGTGACGGGCGGCGCTCAACTCGGCTTGGTACTCGGTCCGAACGCGCTGCGCCTCCCGCTGGACCGTCTCGGCCCGTTCGAGCCTGCCCGTGGTGGCCTCTTCGCGCTCGGCGAGGGTCTTGTTGATCCTCGGAAGGAGGACCTTGGCCAGAGCGGCGAAGACCACGGAGAAGGTGATGAGGCCGACTATGAGTTCAATGAGATTCGGTTTCAAGGGTCCCATGATCGAATCGTAGCGGCGCACTATTGGTCCTGCTTCGAATTGCGGTGACCCCGTGGCTTGAAATCACCTTTCGGGCAGTCGATGTGAGTGGACGTCGGTCATCGGCCATCGGGGCGCCGAGCTCGCCGAACGTCCGGTGACACGTGCACGGAACCCTCCGTGCGCGCGTGCGGTCCTCCTCTGGGAGTAGTTGCCTGGAGACGCCCCGCGTGCTGCCGGGGGAGGAACCTGGCCGAGCCGTGAAAGAATTCAAGACGTTCTTATTGGGGAACGAGGCCGCCACCAAAGACCTCACGGGCCGTCTTCTTCGATGTGTTCGTGCAGGGCTATGACGGTTCGAGGATCACGGCAGCGTCAAAATCTACGACTCCGCAATCGAAACGATGGTCAAGGCCACCTGGTAAATGCGCACGCCGATGCGGAACCGGCCCCGCGGTCGTGATTGCGGGGCCGGACCCGTACCGGCGGGCCGGCACTGACGCTTGCGCTTCCGGTCGCGCCCACGGGAACCTCCGCCGGCGCGGGCCGCGTGCAGGTGCTCGACCGGAACTGGAGGGTGTGCGGGCAGAGCCCGCACCCGGCACGCGCGAGGTGACCACCCGGGTCACGTTCGACACGGTGGAGATCGAGGAAGCGTGCCCGTGACGGATGCGACGGGGCCGCCCGCGCGGAAAGGGCGAGGCCGAGAGGGGGTTTCGCCGTAGCCCCGCGGGAAGGCATGCCCCGCGAGCGGATGCGGGAACGCGCAGCCCGTCGCGAAGGAGGGGCCGGCGCGGGCCGTCGGCGCAAGGTCAGCAGGGTGACCGGAGGGTCCGGCCGGAAGCCGCCCGGTCGGGACGGCCTGCCCGTCGGCCCCGGCCCGGGGGCCGGCCCAGAGCGACTCCGCCCAGTACGAGTGCCAGGCCGCACAGCTGTCGGCCCGTCAGCGCCTCCCCGGCGACCACCGTCCCGAGCAGTACGCCGGTGACCGGGTTGAGCAGCCCTATCAGACCGACCGTCCCGGCGGGCAGACGGCGAAGGCCGGCGAACCAGACCGCGAAGGCCAGCGCGGTGGCGACCAGGCCGACGTAGCAGTACGCGAGGAGGGCCGACGGGGACACCGGTGGCGGGGCGCCCTCCACGGCTACGGCCACCGGCAGCAGGAGCAGGCCTCCAGCGGTGAGCTGCCAAGCGGTTGAGGCGAGCACCCCGCCTCCGGCGGCGCTGGTGTTCCACCGCTTGGCCAGGACGTGGCCGACGGATGACACCAGCACCGCGGCGGCCGAGGCCAGGACGCCCGGCACGCTGATCGCGCCCGCGCTCCCGAGCAGCATGAGGCACACGCCTCCCAGCCCGATCACGGCGCCCGCCAAGTGGGCGATGCTGGGCCGCTCGGCGACCAGGGGCCAGGCGGCGAGCATCATGATCAAGGGGGAGACCGCCATGACGGTCGAGGCCACGCTCGTCGGCAGCAGCTGGGAGGCGGTGAAGACGAGGAAGAAGAACACGCCCACGTTGAGCAGCCCGAGCAGGGCGGACCGCCCCCACCACGCACCGTGCGGCCGTTGGCGGGACAACGCCAGCAGGACCAGGCCGGCCGGCAGCGCTCGTAGGGCGGCTCCGTACAGCGGGTGGTCCGCCGGCAGGAACTCGTGGGTGACGAAGTAATTGGCCCCCCAGGCCACCGGCGCCACTGCCGTCAGCGCCACCCCGCGCATGTTTGCTTCCATGGAAGGTAATATAGCTTCCATGGAAGCAAATGTGTCGTCCGTAGAGCACGGCCCGCCCCCGGACCGGGTGGCTCGGATCCAGGCCGACTGGCGCCGCGAACGGCCTGACCTCGATGTCGGCCCACAGGGCGTGATCGGCCGATTGCACCGCCTCGCCGACCGGCTCGGCGCAGAACTCGACCTCGTCTACGACCGCTACGGCCTCAGCGAGGGGGAGTTCGACGTCCTGTGCGCCCTGCGCCGGGCGGGCGAGCCCTTTGAGCGGGCGCCGGGCGAGCTCGCCGCGCACACCATGGTCACCACCGGTGCGATGACGAAGCGGATCGACCGCCTGGAACGGTCCGGGCTCGTCACCCGGCGGCGCTCCGACGACGATCAGCGCGGCCGGATCGTCGCCCTCACCTCGGCCGGGCGCGACCTCGTGGACCGGGCGTTCACCGACCACATGCGCAACGAACGCCGCCTACTGGACCTCATGACGCCGCAGGACGCGGCGGTGCTCGAAACGCTGCTCACCACCTGGCTGTCCCGACTGGAGGACTGACGCGGGGGAGGGCTTCCCCGACGGCGCGGGCCGGTACTGCGACTCCGGTCGGGACGGCTGCCCGCCCCCGCCGACCCCCACCTCCAACTCGACCTGGAGAATGCCGCGTTATGAACTCTCAGTCACCGTCGGGTCCTCTGGGCGGACTGCTCCGCGCCGTGCGGGGGTACCCGCGCCGCGCGCCGCTGACCCTCGCCTACGTCTGTCTGCTCCTGGCCGGTCACGCCTGGGTCGGGTACGGCCTGTCCGCCGATCGGGCGGCCACCGTGTTGGGCTACCTCAGCACCAACCTGGACAACCTGCGGGACCATCCGTTGCCCGCACTGCTCGGCAGCGCGCTGTTCTTCGACGGTACGCTCACCGACGTCACCTCGACCGACTTCGTGGGCACCTTGATCACCTTGGGTCTGGGGGTCTGCTGCTTCCTGGCCTGGGTGGAGCACCGGTGGGGGAAGGCGCGCGCCGCAGCCGTGTTCCTGGGCGGGCACGTCGCGGCCACCCTGCTCACCGCCGTCGTCATCACCGTTGCGCTGCGGCACGGTTGGTACCCGACGGCCGTCCGGCAGGCCTTGGACTACGGAGTCAGTTACGGAGCCCAGACCGTGCTGGCGATCGCCACGCTCGCCCTGCCGCGCTGGGGCCGCCTCCCTTGGGCCGCCTTCGTTCTCGCATGGCCTCTCGGTGGCGCCGAATGGACTGGTCCGCTGCCGGACTTCACCACCATCGGCCATCTCGTAGCGGCTGCCCTCGGCTTCGGACTGTTGGGCGTCCCGGCCTTCAGACGGCAACGGGTCCGCGCTACCGGGTCGTCCCGCGCTGCGAGCGACCTCGGGCGGCAGCGGGGCTCCGTTGCGGAATCGGCGCCGTCACCGGTGGCAGGAACGGAGCCGCCTGCATCGGTCTGAGCTCCAGCGACGACGGCGGTCGAAGCGGCCGTCGTTCGTAGTGCGGTGCTGCGGCGGTCAGGGTGCTCGACGGAGCTCGGCCCCGCGCAGGGTGACGACGGACGGGACCGGGTCGGTGGGCGGCACCAACTCTCGGGTGACGATGTCCACGAGGTGTGCCGGAGCATCGCCCTGCTGCAAGGCGAGCACGTACTCGACGATCTGATCGTGGGCGAGCGCCGGCACCCTTCGGCGCAGGGTGAGCATGGCGTGGACCGTCCCGCGCCGGTTCGCCGCCGCCCGGATCTCATCGCGTAGATCGTCCGCTGCGGTCCGTGCGGCCTCCCCCCGGATGCGGGCCCGTTCCAGTTCTTCCTCGACCATCCGGACCGCTTCGTCTCGCTCTGTCACCCGGGCAGCATCCCCTACGCACGCCGACGGCGGCCACCGGGTTTCCTGCTCGCTCCACAGCTGAGCGGCCGGGGCGGGGGCGGCTCGGATCGCGGATCCGGCCCCGTCAGGGCGCGAGTTCGGCTCGCCGAAGGTCGCGGAACACCTCCGGCGTCGCCCAGCCCCGCAACACGGCACGAACCGTCGATCGGAACGCGGCTTCGGCCGTGGCGGCGTCGAGGGCCCCGGCCAGTTCGAGCGTCACGAGCCCGTGCAGGGTCCCCCAGATCGAGAGGGCGATCGACCGCGCTTCGCCGGCGAGGACGGACGCGGCCAGGGCGCGGTCGATCGCAGCGAGGAGCGGGCGGATCGGGTCACCGGCACCGACCTGCCCCGACGGGTCGAAGGACTGCACGCCGCCGAACAGCACGGTGTACAGGTGGCTGTGTCCGCGCCCCCAACTGCGGTAGGCGACGGCCAGCGCGTAGAGGTCGGCGAGGGGGTCCGCGGAGGTCTGCACCGCCGAGAGGCCCTGGAACAGGCCGGCGACGGCCCTGTCGCGCACCGCGCCGATCAGGCCGTCCTTGCCCCCGAACAGCGAGTACACCGCCGTCGTCGACGCCTCGGCGGCGGCGGCCACGGCGCGGACCGTCACCGACTCCCGCGGACCGGTGGCGAGCAACTCGGTCGCGCACACCACGAGTCGTTCTTTGACGGCTTCGTCGTTCGTTCTCGGCCTACCCACGATGAGCAGCCTACCGCCTCTGATAACGTCGTTTTGAAACGATGTTCTGAAACTGTCGGAGGTTCGTCGTGCCCCTACCCGCCCCACGTCCCGTCCGCCTCGCCGGACGCTTATTGCTGACCCTGGTCGCCGTCGCGACGCTGGTCCTCGTCTTCATCGCACTGATCGCGCTCACGGACGGGGCGGGCTCGGGGCTCGCCGCATGGTCGACGGCCCTCGGAGCCGGGGCCGGCCTCGCAATGTGGCGCGGCCGGCGCCGCACCGGGCCGGCGCGGCTCCTACCGTTGCTGCCGGTGGTCGTCGCGGCGGCACTCACGGCGACGGTCTGCGTCCCGACCGTGCCGACCGCCCGGCGCCACCCGCCCGCCCTGCCGTTCGTGGCCACGCAGCACTGGAGCCTGGCCACGGGCAGCCGGGTCGCCGTGTACCACTACCCGCCCGCGAACTCCGGCACCCGGCACCCCGTCCCGTTCGTGTACCTCAACGGCGGACCGGTCCGCGGCATCTCGGTGCTCGACCACCGGTTCCTGCAGCTCCTGGCGCGCCAGGGCTACGACGTCTACGCCTACGAACAGGCCGGTGGCGGACGCAGCGACCTGCTCCCCATGGGCCAGTACACGATCTCCAGGTCGGTCCGCGACCTCGCCGCCTTCATCGACCGCCTGGACGCGGGCCAGGTCGACGTCCTCGGATTCTCCTCGGGCGGCGTCGTACTCACCCGCGCCCTGGCCGACCCGAGCGTCGCCGCACGCATGCACCGGGCGATCGTCGCCGAGCCCGGCCCCATGGACGGTCCCACCGCGCGCATCACCGGGCACAAGGGCAGGGAATCCGCACGCGGCCTGGCGCCGGCCGTGACCGGACCGCGGTCCACGCACGTTCCCCGGTACGCCGTGGCCTTCGGCCTCATGCGACTGGGACTCCTCACCCCCGACACCGGACTGATCGGACAGGCCGAGGGCGACAACGCCTTCACGGCCGCCGACCTCGGCAGCGACACCGCATCCGCCTACTGCGCGCGCGACGCGCACCGCATCCCCGCCGAGGACACCGCACAGAACTTCTCCTTCAGCCCCGCCGCCAGCCTCCGCGTCCAGCAGACCGTCAAGGACGCGCCTTCCCTGGCACCGTTGCTGAGACGGTCCCGGACCCCCACGATGCTGATGATCGCCGAGTGTTCCTCCCAGGCCCGCCAATGGGCGACCGCCGTCCTCGCCGATGACCCCGCCGTCCGGCGCACGCAGCTCCTGCCCGGAGTCGGGCACCGCATGTGGAACGGTCTGGACGACAACGACGACCGGGCCGCCGCCGTCATCACCGCGTTCCTTCAGGACGAGCCGGCGCCGCTGCCGAACCACCCGACCCGCGACGAGATCCCGACCTTCCTGCGCGACCGCGAATGAGGCCCCTCCCCGGACGGTCCGTCAGTCGAGCTGCGAGACTTCGGCGATGAGCACAAGGCGCCGCCCCCTCGGGCACGGACCGGTTCCCCTCCACGAGGACCAGGAGCAGCGCGCCGTACGCGGCCGCACGGCTGCCGAGCGGGCCAGTGAGGACCCGACCCCGGCCGCCCCGCCCGAGGCGGAGCCCTCGACGGCCAGGCGAGCACTGGGGTTCGGACTCGGCACCCGCACCTGAGGCGGATCGCCCGCACTGACCATCGGACCCGATCGACCGGACCGGGCGTCGTGCGCCGCGTCCGCGGACGGCCAGTTCACCCGCGGGGAGCCGAGGGACCGCAGATCGGCGGTCCCTCGGCTCCCCGGACCCGCGCCCTCCGCGCTGCGACCCGCAGCTCCCGCCCCTGCGAGCCGGAGCGTGCCGGTGCACGGGCGGTGTGTGAAGGCCGGACGACTGCTGCGGACTACAGTCGTCCCCCGGTCATCCAGATACGTGACATCGCATCGGCCAGGGCGGGGTACCGGGCGGCCTCGCAGAGCATTTCCGAGAGCACGAGCATGCCGTGCGCGGTGCTCCGCGGATCGCGGTTCTGGTGCAGCCGGATGACCGCGTCGCCCAGGGGCCGGCGCCCGAGCAGGATCCCCGAACGCCGGACGGCGGCGGCCCTCTCCAGGTCGGCGCGGCCCCCGCCGAACGGCAGGGCTTCCGTTCGGCGCAGGCCCGGCGGCGCGGCGGAGTCCTGCACGTGGCGGACGTACGCTTCCGGCGGGGCCTGACCGTTCTCGAAGATGTTCCGGAATCCAGCGATCCGGAGGCTCGTATTGCGTGGGCGGAGCTCGATGTAGAGCTCGATGAACAGACCACGCAGTTGGACGTGGAGGGGAAGGTAGGGCATTTCGCCCTCCTTGCGCGCGGCTCCGCCGAAGAATCCCTGCGCATCTTGCGCCTTCGACCGGATGGTCGACGTCAGGGATCGGTATTCGTCGGCAGAGGCGAGCGCGGGGGAAAACAGCATCGGTATCAGCATGGCCGGCCTATCGGGGGAGAGTTCCTGAACTCGGGCTTCCCATGACCCATCTGACCGCAATCGCTTGAATCCTGCTGCATTCACGCATGCACATCACCGCCTTCGCCATATTCCGACGACGGGTTCATCACCCCGTCGGTGCCGGGTTCGGTTCGATGCGGTCCTTTGTAGTCGTCCGGGCGGCAGTCAAGAGAGATATTGACCTCTGATGCTAAGAAATCAGCACACGATCCCGGGAGCCCGGACCGTTGGCCGTATGCCTCAACAGGGCCTACTCGAGGCCGGGTTGCTGGCAGCATCCACGGCCGTGAGCCCCCTGATCAGCCTCTTCCCGTCAGCCCGGCGGTGCCGACCTGTACGCTCAACCACCGGAAGGTTCCACTGACTTCTGCAGTAGAAGCAGCTCAGGCGTCCGCGTCCGAGATGAACGAGGGGAAGGCGAAGCGGTGTTGGTGTCGTTGATGGGCGTACTGCTGCTCCTCGGTGTGTCCACGGCGGGAGCGGGCATCGTGATCGTCGTCCTCCTGCTGAAGAACCCACCCCTGCCTGTGGCCAAACTCTGTGCGGTTCTCGCTCTGACTTTCTCTGCTTCGGCCGTAGTCGTGTACTGCTACGGCTGGTACTCCGTCGCTTTGGGTGGCCCGTTCCCGGTGTTGTGCGAGCGCCGGAACGCCTCCGGCGCCGAATTGGTGAGCAGGCAACAGGAGTACTTGCCCCTGCGTAGCGCCTGTGGCTACTCAGACGGCTCAACGGTGGAGTACGTCGGAATGTCGATCAACGTGCTCGTCTGCGTGCTGGCGAGCCTTGCCGTCGTCCTGACCGGTGCCGCCGCATTCCTGCGCCGGCGCGCCCCGCAATCTCCCCAAAGGAACGCAGTTCACCTCACGTGATCGGGGGAAAGGCGTTCCTCCATGCTCCGGCTCATCGGGTAGACGCGCTCTGCGGGCAGAAACCGTTGAGCCTGCGCGGCGCGTCCGTTCCGGACGAGCGTTGCGGCCTTGCGGACCTGTGGGGTGAAGTCCGTGATGCCGACGACCCAGTCCTCGGCGAACGTGCGGATCAGGTGGCGACCGATACCGACCTGGATGCTGTAGTGGTTCAGAGCCGCTCCACGCACCGAGCGCTCGGGGTCCCACTGAAGGTGCACGGCGGCTCGAGCCACTGCCTTCGGGTCCGATGTCGTACGTACGGCCTGGGACAGAGCCTGCTCCCAGCCTTCGCGCGTCATCCGCACGGCGAGGACCCGCTCCTGCCCCGGTTTGCGCGCCCAGTTGCTGCGATGCATCAACCACAGGAAAGAGGGCTTGATCCACGTCATCCGCTGGAACGAGAACGGCGGGACGAAGCGCCCCGCCCGTAGCGCGGCGTCGGCGATCGCGGACGAGTACGCCTGGTAGACCACGATGGTCCGGGCGTCGTAGTCCGCGCGGATCTGATACTGCGGCGTCATGCACCGCACCTTGTCATCCACCACGCCGTCGTCGCCAACGGATTCCCACCGTTCGAGGACCCGTTCCGAGCCGACGCGCGGGCCAGACCCCCGTCGGTGATCCGCCGGCCGGCCGGCTACGGGCCGGCACGGTCTTGGACGGGGCGGTCGTGACGCGCGGGGTCGCGCCGCCCGCCCCGGGCTCCCCGCCGCCTTCGCCGCAACCGGCGGTCAGCAGCGCACAGGCGGTGGCCAGGACGGGAGTGGCGAGTACGCGACGCAGCCGCGATGCGGGCTCGAGGGTAGGAGCCGGGGCCGGGGCGGTTGGTCCATCGGGTTCCCTCTCGTGGTCGGTGTGCGGGTGATGTCACGCGAGCTCGTAGGGGGCGAGCCGTCACCGCCTGCGGGGCGGCTACGTGATGCGCACGGTCCCGTGCACGGTGACCTGGTCGATGTCGGTGGTGCGCACCGTGATGTCGAGGGTCCACTCGCCGGGCATGGGCACCCGCAGGTCGTAGGCGGCCCAATACCCCTTCTGGTTCGTGAGCTTGGCGTCGAGCGGGCCGATACCCAGCTCGCGCTGGGTGAGCGCGAGGCGGAGTTCGGGGACGGTGGCGAGGCCGCCGTCCGCGCTGAACACCACGGCTTCGACCGTGTTCTCACCGACGCGTCCGGGAGCGAGGGTGATCTGGACCTGGCCGCGGTGGTTGGCCGTCCCCATGTCGAACGGGACGGTGACCACCTTCACCTGCGGCTCCTGCTCGACGGCGACCGATGAGGACTCCGCCGCCGCTGCGCGGCTGGGCTGGGTGCCGGTCAGCAAGGTGGTGATCGCCAGGACCACCACGCCGAGCACGGCTTCGGCCGCGACGGTGCGGCGCAGGCCGCGCCGGTACCGCTCGCTCACCTCGACGGGCGAAGGCCCCGCGCCGTCACCCTGCTGTCCTTCGGCGGGCGCGGCGGGAGCGCCGCGCCCGACCGTCGGCTGCGGGGGACCGGACGCGCCGACCAGCTGTGCCACGCGCACCTCTTCGGTCTCGGGCGTCCCCTGCACCTCCTCGGCGGGGACGGGCTCGTGGAGGAGGCGGGCGGTCCACCGGCGGGAGTACGACGCCACGCACAGCACGAGGACCACGGCGGCGACCTTCACGACGAGGGTCTTGCCGTACGAGGTGGTGGCCAGCGCCTCCCACGACCCGACCTGCCGCCAGGACTGGTACACCCCGGTGCCGACCAGAACGGCGACCGCGCGGAAGGCCAGCGTCGAGAAGAGGCCCACCGCGGGCGCGGGGAGGGGGTGGCCGCCGTCGGGCCCCCGATCTCGTAGGGCGATCACCAGCGTGATCAGGCCGCCCAACCACACGCCCATGGCCACCAGATGGAGCGCGGCCACCGGCATGGCCAAGGGCACCTGGGGCCCGGCGGAGGCGTGTTCGGCAGCGGCCCAGGTGAAGGCCAGCCCCAGGGCGAGCACCGCCCCGGCCACGCGGACCCGGACGCTGAAGTCCGGCGGCTGCGATCCGTCGTCGTCGCGGGCCGGTCGCACGGCCGGGTGCCACCGCATCACCGCGGCGGCCGCGAGCAGCAGTACGAGCCGGGCGGTCAGCGCCACTCCGGGCTTCCCGGTGGCCGTCCGGCCCAGTTGGGCCGGGCCGAACGCCGATGTCAGCGAGCCCGCCGTCTCGTACGGGCCGCGCAGCAGGAACAGGGCTACGGTGGCCACGGCCAGGGCCGCCCACCCGACGACGAGCAGCCGCCGTACCGGGCGAAGCGCGGCCGCCGCCGGCCAGCACACGAGGATGAACGCGGCCGCTCCCACGAGGAGGGCGAGGCCGCTGTAGGCGACGTAGCGGAAGAAGCCGTAGAGGCGGCCGACCGCCGTGTCGTCCGGTGAGTCGGTGGCCACCGTGGCGGCGGTCCCGGAGGGCTTGCCGATGGAGAAGGTGAACGCGCCGGAGATCGGGTGGCCGTCGGCGGAGATGACCCGCCAGGCCACCGTGTAGGTGCCCTCGGGCAGTCCGTCCGACAGCTCGACCCGGGCCGTGTTCCCCTTGCCGTCGGCATGCTGCGCCGGACGGGGGTTCACGCGCTCGTTCGCCGGAGACAGGACCCTGAGCGCGGCATCGGGGAAGCTGATCGACTCGGTGAACGTGAGCGTGACCTGGCGGGGCGGCGCCTGGAGGACGCTTCCGTCGGCGGGATCGGAACCGCTGAGGGCGGTGTGCGCGAGGGCGGGTCCGGCCCCGCCGAACAGCAGGGCGAGTACGGAGGCGACCAGTACCAGGACGGTCAGCGGCTTCCTGGCACGAGGTGATCCTGGTGATCCTGTGTGCATGACGGGCGGTCTCCGGTGAGGCGGTCGTGAGCGGGGGCCATCGCCACCCGGGACTCGATCGTGCGGAGGGGTGGTCGTACGGTGCGGCTCACGGAGGTGACACGACGGACTCCGAAGGGGCTCGAATGGACGACGAGATCCGGACGATAGTGCTGGCGGACGGGGCACCGGGCCGGGTGCGCAACTTCGGCTAAAGCCGGGAACCGGAGGCTCGGATCGGGCGTTCTCCCTGTACATTGCCCCAGCTGATCGGGGTCTGGCTCCGGGGCCCCGACACCGGGCGGCAGGGGCGGGTGCCAAGCGGGAGCCGTGCACCCGCCCCTGCCGCTTCGGTCAGGCCTGGCTGCGGTTCCGGCGCAGCCACCAGAAGGTGCCGGCGGCGGCGAGCACCAAAGCGGCCGCGACCACGCCGAGGACGGCTCCGGTACTGCTTCCCGCCGCCTTCGCGTTCGTCGCCGCCGTGCTCGCGGCAGCAGCGGGGGCCGATGGAGCTGCCACAGACGGCTGTTCGGACGGAGCGGCGCTCGGCGGCGGCGTCGGCGACGGTGACGGGCTCGGGGCGATCGGCTTGGCCCCGGGGGCCGCCGCCTTCAACTCGAGTACGGGTGCCGGGTTGTCGACCTTCTCCCCGTTCGTGGGCACCTCGATCCAGCGGGAGACCTTGCCGTCGCCGTAGGTCTCCAGCGTTTTGAAGGCCAAGGCCTTCTCGTCGGGGAGCTGACGCACCGTGATGCTGTACTCGGCATCGGTGCCGGTGGCCAGGGCCGTGCCACCGATGCTGTACCCGTCCGGGGTGGCCGTCAGCTTCCACCCCTCGGGGGCGTCCTTCAGGGTCACGGCGTCCGGGGTGATGCCCTTCGGGAGCACCACCCGCAGCTCCGCGATGCCTGCGGAGTCCGACTCCGCTTCGGAAGTGAAGGAGACCGTGACGTTCTCGGCGAGGGCGCGGGGGTCGGAGGCGGTGACCTCGGCGTGCGCGGCGGCCGGCCCGGCGGTGAGGCCGAGGACCACCAGGGCGCCGAAGGCGGCCAGCCCCAGTCTGGGCAGACGAGGAAGGCGCTGTGTTCCGGTCATGGGGGAGGAACCTCTCGGTACGAGCGGATCAGGGGAACGTCTCCTGCGTACGCGGCAGGAGGCCCCCGACGCACCACCGTGTGACAGAGCGTCGTCGCGACCGCTTGTCGCACGGCAACACCGCTGCGCGGCACGGGCGCGGTCCGCGGCCGCGGCCTCGGCCAAGGTCGGCACAGGGCACCGAAGCCGGCGGCGGCAGCGGCGACGGCCCTCTGGATCCACCGGTCCACCGTCTCGGGCAGGCGGCTGAGCGCCTGATCCGCGTGGTACATGAGCAGGGCCATCGCACAGGTGGCCACACCGTGGGCCGCCGCCATCGCCCACGTGCCGTGGGCTTCGGCGTGTCCGTGAAACACCGGACGCTGCACGAACAGGGCTCGGTGCAGTACAAGTTGGGCGGCGCCGGTCGCCGCGACCACGTGCCACCAGGGCCGGGACGTCCGCGTGACGAGCCACGACAGGGTGAAGGCGAGCGCCGCGCCGCCCGCCACCCGCTGCCAGGGAATCGGGTCCCCCGAGGCCAGATGATGGCCCACGACGGCCAACACCGAGCTGAGCATCGTGAACACGGCAGCCCGCAGCCACCGTCCGCCCTGCCACTCGGGCTGCGGACACGGGCGCGTCCTTGCACGGGCTCCGACCATGTCCGGTCATCATTCACCGGCTCTGCCGCCGGCAGACCGCAACTGTCAATTGTGGAGTACCTTTCCGGATCGACCCCGCTGCGGCGGGGGTTCACCCGGCCGCGGGGGACGTACCGGACGGGTTCGTCGGCTCAGGGCCAGGCGCCTGCGAAGTCGATCTCCTCGGCCCACTCAGGGTGGTCTATCAGCGGATTGCGGTTGCCTTGCATCTCGGCTATCGCCGCGTTGCGGTGCTGCTCGTAGAGGCCCACCGGATGGTCCCTGTGCCAGTTCAGCAGCGTCTCGAGGCCGGTCCGCTGGAGTTCGCGCGCCTCGTCGCCGATCTTGCCGGGGTAGCGGAGCAAGAAGTAGAGCGTCGCCCTGGCGACCGGCCCCTTGCCGTTCGAGGGCTCGAACTTTCCCGGATCCCGGCGCCCGCAGTCGTGCTGAACGACCTCGTTGAAGTCCGGGAAGTCGAAGTAGGGGATGTTCCCGCGGAAGCTGTTGCACGTCGACTCGCACGCGAAGAGATGGTGCAGGTCCCCACGCATCGGCTCCTTCTCGTTGAACCAGGACTGGGGCACGACGTGTTCGCAGTTGAAGGGCAACGACGCCTCCAGCAGGGCGAGCTCGGCCTCGACCGCCTCCCGGCCGGGTGCACTTTCGTGGAGCATGAACTCCTGCCAGCGTCCGATTCGGGCGGCCTCCACCGCCGCATCGGCCTCCATCAGTTCCTGTGGAGTGAAGCCCTTGTCCGAGTAGATGCTGTGGAGCGTTTCGTCGGGGTGCAGGTCCACCCACGGGTAGAGCAGACGCATCGGCTTGTACGACGGCCGGCGCTCGTGCGTGGACTCCAGATGTTCGGTGAGCGCGAGGCGCAGGCTCGTGGGGTTGCCCACGTGAATGCCCGCGTAGTAGGCCTCGCGTGCCGGCAGGTCCGCGGCCTCGTCGAAGTAGGGGCGGGCACGGAAGGCCGCGAGGTTGACCATGGCGGCTGCCAGGTCCCGAGCGGCGGGCGACTGACCGTCGATGCTTCCGATTCCGGCCGGCAACCCCACGTACGAGGGGGTGGTCGCACGCTGCGCCGGTCCCGCAGCAGGCGATTCGGCCCGGGGTTGCAGGGCGTCGGCGCCGGCGTGGACGTCGGCGCCGACGTCGGGTCCGAGGCTGACGCTGATGTGCAGGGGGACGCTCCAGCGGACCGATCCTGTCGTGGCGTGCTGCTCACCGCTCCCGTCCATCGTTGCGCTCCGGGGCGCGGCACCGTTCGTCCGGTTCGTCAGCGCCGACGGCGGCGGGACTTCCACGGGGTGCAGGGACGAGCCGGCCGCGATCAGCTCCGCGCGGAGCGCTGCGGCGCCGCCGGACAGGGGGAACTGCTGGATCATGCCGAGGATGCGGCTGACCCGCACGCCCTCGTTGGCCTTCCAGTCCACCCGGTGCTCTCCCATGCTCGGAAGCCAGCGGGTTCCGTCGACGGCCAGCACGTTGCCGTCGCGGTCCTTGCGGGGAGCGCCTGCGTGGTGCAGTGCCACGACCTCCCACTGGTCGTTGAAAACCGGAGCGCCCGAGGATCCGTGCGCCGTGTCGGCCGAGTAGTGCACGAAGTCGTCCAGCACGTCCACGATCTGGTTGTCCCGGAGAGCGAGTTGCTTGGGCTCGCCATTGGGGTGCTGGATGATGTTGACGAGTTCCCCGATGACGGCCTTGCCCTGGGCTTCCTTGAGCGGCAGCCTCCCGAAGGCCGCGAGCGGCTGACCGTCCCGGGAACGGTCGGAGACCGCGACCACGGTGAAGTCGAGGTCACGGTGGGTGACGAAGAAGCTCTGCGGATCGAGCTGGAACCCGACCGGAACCAGCGGCTGCCCGTCCAAGCCCGCCTGGAAGTTGAACTCGATCACTCCGGCGGCCGCTTCCTCGGCGGAGCCGAGCACGTGGTTGTTCGTCATGAGCAATGAGGGGGACACCAGGAAACCGGTTCCCTGGTGGGACGACCCGGGACTCCGGACGGTTATGCGGCCGACCGAGCGGGCGGCGAGGAATCCACCTTCGAGGTAGTCGATCCCGATGAGATCGTTGCGGCCCATGAACCGTTCAAGCGTCAACAAGTCGGTGCTGACCAGCTCGTGGTCCAGATCCAGGCTGGTACCGGTCGTGGCGGTCGCCGGTGTCTGCTCGATCGCGGTGGCCATCGCCCAGTCGATGCCCAGACGGCTCAGCCTGCTGTTGACCCGTTCCTGGGTGTCCGCATAGAGGATGCCGTGCTGATTGAGCGCCTCCAGATGGCCGTCACGCTCTCCGGCGCGGCCTGCGTAGCGCCGACCGGCATCCTCCATCTGCTCCAGGAAACCCTTGTCGACTTGTGACAACTGCTCCACTGTCATATCGGCTCGCCTCCTCGGCGGCACGCTTTATGCTCAGATGTTGGAGTTCCTCCCCTCCTTCCAGTATGGGGACAGGGTCTGGGCGCCGCTCAGCCGAACAGAGCGGCGCTCCGGAGTGGTTGTTGCGTCAATCTCTTGCCGGGGTCGGTTCGGGTGGGCGCTTGCACCCCCCGTGTACCGCCGACGAACCCGAGCCCCTCCGCCCTATCGCCCACGGCGATCTGATCAGCCCACCGAGCATTCGGAGCAGCGCGTGCCGGCGGGGACGGGCCCGGTCAGGGGGAGGGTGTGCGCCGAGTGGTGGAGGACCGGCTTGCCGGGGTGCGGGCACTGGTGAAGCATCAGATTTCGGGACGTACCGCCTACGCATCGTGATGCCACGGTGCGCGGCGCGTCGTCTCCACCCGCCTGCTCGACTTCATGAGGAGTGGCCATGGAAGACAACCCGCTGAGCCGTCGACGGCTGTTGTGGGGTGCCGCCGGCGCGGCGGGTGCGGCTCTGGCCGCTGCCGGGCTGCCCCGACTGATGAAGCCCGAGGACAAGGCGAAGTCCGGGTCACCGGGCCCCGCGCGCAAGGCCCCCGTCGCCGCAGGGCCGCCCACGACCCTGCGAAGGGACCCTTCGGTGGACTACGCCCCCGCCGTCTGGGTCGAAGCCTCCGAGTCCAACTACACGGCCTCCGAACGTCCTGAGGCGTATCCCATCGAATACGTCGTCATTCACCTGACAACGGACATCATGCCGATCATGTTCACCAAGTTCAAGGACCCCGCCGAGAGGGTGTCCGCGCACTACATGATCAGCGCAACCGGCACGCGGATCGCCCAGTGCGTGCGCGAGCGCGACGTGGCCTGGCACTCCGGCAGCGTTTGGTACAACCACCGGAGCATCGGCATCGAGCACGAAGGCTGGACCGATCAGCCCTTCTACACCGACAAGATGTACGAGGCGTCCGCCGTGCTCACGGCCACGATCTGCGCGAAGTACGACGTGCCGGTCGACCGGGAGCACATTCTGGGCCACGTCGAGGTTCCGCTGTCGACTCACGACGACCCCGGGACCGTGTGGAACTGGGACAAGTACATGAAGCTCGTCGAGACCGCCCGCCGGCGCATCAGGACCTGACACCGCGTCGACCCCGTCACGCGGGCTTGCCGTCCCCGTAGAGCCACGGGTCCCAGATCGAGTCGAGGTCCCGGCCGGCCCTGGCCTCCACGTACGCGGTGAAGTCGTCCGTGGAGGCGAGGCCGTGGCGGTGGCGCAGGGTCCAGCCCCGCACCAGGGCACGGAAGCCCTCGTCGCCCACGGCCTGGCGGATCTTGTGGATCACCATCGCCCCGCGTACGTACACCGGCTGGCGGGAGATGTCCGCAGCACTCGGCGGCTCGGCAGGCGGGAAGTCCCACTCGTCGTCGTTCGCCGCCTTGGCGTGGTTGCGGTCGAAGTGGTCCTGGGCGCTGGCCCCGCCGTGGTCCTCGGTCCACAGCCACTCCGCATAGGTCGCGAAGCCCTCGTTGAGCCACATGTCCCGCCAGGTCCGCGGGGTGACGGAGTTGCCGAACCACTGGTGGGCCATCTCGTGCACCACGTTGGTGGTGTGGAAGACGCCGGCCGGAATGGTCGGCCTGGTCTGGGTCTCCAGGGCGTAGGGCACGTCGGCGGCCTGGTCGACGATCAGCCCGGCGGCGGAGAAGGGGTAGGGGCCGAACCTTCCCTCCGCCCATTCCATGATCTCGGGGAAGCGGCCGAGGACCTCGCCGTCCTCGTCCACGCCCGCGGTCGTGTCCACCGCCGACACGACCGGCACGCCCGAACGGGTCCGGGAGGTCTTGATGTCGTAGCTGCCGATGGCCACGGTCGCCACGTAGCTGGCCATGGGCTCGGGCTGGTGCCAGTGGAACGTGGCGCGGCCGCCGCTGGTGCGCCGGGAGCGCAGCTGCCCGTTGGAGATCGCCTGCACCTCCTTGGGGACCGTGACGGTGATGTCGTACGAGGCCTTGTCCGAGGGGTGATGGTTGCCCGGGAACCAGGACATCGAGCCCGTCGGCTCACCGAACGCGACCGCTCCGTTGCCCGTCCTCAACCAGCCTTCGCGCCACCCGTGGTCATGGGTGATGGACTCCGGCGTGCCCGCGTAGCGCACGACGCTGCGGAAGGCGGAGCCCTTCCTGAGGTGATCGCGCGGCTGCAGGGTCAACTCCTGACCGTCATGGCGAACCCGCGCCGTGCGGCCGTCGACGGTGGCGCTCAGCACCTCCATGCCGAGGAGGTCGAGATTGAAGGCGCTCAGGTCCTCGGTGGCCTTGGCGGTAATCTCCGCCGTGCCCTCGAGGCGGCCGCTGCCGGGGTCGTAGGCCAGGGTCAGCCCGTAGTGGGTGACGTCGTAGCCGCCGTTGCCGAGTGTCCGGAAGTACGGGTCACCGGCACCTGCGGCAGCGGGGTGCCCGCCCCGGAACACCGTGCCGGCCGCCCCCGTACGAGCGGTGTCCGCGCCGGAACGGGCACCCGCCCTCACGTCCGCGCCGGTAGGGGCCCCCGTCCCACCGCCGCCATGCCGGTCGGACCCCGAGCACGCGGGGAGTGCGGCGAGCAGGCCCGCGACCGCGAAGGCGGCCAGACGTCCGGAGGTCTTCACGCAGCCGATCATGACCCAGCCCCCGAGCGCCCCGACCTCGCCACGCCGTCCCCGTGGTCCCTCCGGCGGGCACGATTCCTCACAACGGCTCGGGCGCCACCGACCGCTCGCGTCGGCTCATCCCGACGGTAGGTTCACGCCACGTTCCAGACGTCTTCGCCGAGCCAACCCTGGGGGTCTCTGAGTTCATCGGGAACATCGAGCGTGGGCGTCACGATGGAATCATTGCTAGAGCGCGCCATGACGGCATAGAGCTTGAACGTGTGCAAAGCGAAACCGTCGAGTTTTGCCTTTAGCGTCGGCCCGACGGCCACGGCGAACGAATTATCGCTCTCGGTCACCTGATGGGTCCACTCGATAATCCACAGGTAGGTTCTCTTTTCGGTGCCGCCCTTGATGAACACATGTCGATCGGCGTGCAATCCGGCCCTGCGCCCCGTGACGGTCCGTGCGGCAGGAAGAAGTTCTTCGGTAACGAATTTGTTGAATTCGTTCTCGTCCGCCTCGGGGCGTAGCGTGATGTAGTGAACGCAGATCGCCATGTCTGCACCCTCCGGGATTCGGCCTGCAAGACGTGCGGGGCCTGGGCGATGCCACTCACCAGAATGATCGCAGCCAATTGCGGAGGGTGCCACTTCGGATTGTCCGCATCTCAATCAATGACGGAACGTGCGGGGCGAAAGGATTTTCTTGCCGAGGTGATCTGCTACTGGCCGGCGCATCAGCCCGTGTCCTGCGCGGTGAGGCGCACGAGTTGTCCGTGGCGGTAGAGGCCGGCGGCGAGGCCGAGAAGGGCCTTGGAGCTGCGGGATACGGGCCGCCCGCGCGGTCCGATCGGGTGCGTGGCGTCAGCGGCGGAGCACCTTGCGGGACACCGCGTTGCCGAGCAGTTGCGCCGACTGCACGAGGGCGATCAGGACGAGCACCGTCACCACCATCACCGACGTGTCGAAGCGCAGGTAGCCGTAGGTCATCGCCAGGTTGCCGACCCCTCCTCCGCCGACCGTGCCGGCCACCGCCGAGAAGTCGATCAGCGCGACGAGCATGAAGGTCAGGCCGAGGACGAGGGGGCCGAGCGCCTCCGGGACGAGGACCGTGAGCAGGATCCGCAGCGGACTCGCGCCCATCGAGCGTGCCGCCTCGATCACGCCGGGTTCGACGGAGAGCAGGTTGGACTCCACGATGCGGGCGACCCCGAACGTCGCGACGACCGTCATCGGGAAGATCGCGGCGTTCGTGCCGATCATCGTGCCGACCACGCCGCGCGTGACCGGAGCGAGCGCGACGATCGCGATGATGAACGGAACGGGCCGGATGACGTTGATGAGGATGCCCAGGACCGTGTGGACGATCCGGTTCGGCAGGACGCCGCCCTTGCGCGTGGCGTACAGGGTGAGCCCCACTGCCAGTCCGCTGACGGTCGACAGCGCCAGGGTGATCAGCACCATGTAGACGGTCTCGCCGGTGGCGTCGAGGACCTTGGGCCAGAAGGTGCTCCAGTCCGCCTTCATCGAGCACCCGCTTCCACGCGGTCGGGGACGCCGAGTCCGGCGACGACCGCCTCGACCGCGGCGGCCTCGCCGCGCAGTTCCAGGGTCACGCTGCCCAGGGGGCGCCCGCGTACTTCAAAGACGCCTCCGTGGACGAACGTGAAGTCGACGCCGTGGACGCGCAGGAGCTCCGAGAGGCCGTCCAGGGCGGGGGTGCCGTCGACGACGGGCAGCGTGACCAGGCGGCCCGGGTGGCGGGCGCGCAAGTGTTCCAGGAGCCCGGTGTCGGGCGCGCTGTGCTGTGCGGAGCGGACGAAGGCGGCGGTGGTCGCGTGGCGGGGCCGCGCGAAGACCTCGTACACCTCGCCGTTCTCGACCACCTTGCCGTCCTCCATGACCGCGACGCGGTCGCACAGGGTCCGTACGACCTCCATCTCGTGGGTGATGAGGAGGATCGTCACGCCCAGCTCGCGGTTGACGCGGCGCAGCAGGGCCAGTACCTCGCCGGTGGTCTGCGGGTCGAGGGCGGAGGTCGCCTCGTCGCACAGGAGGACCTTCGGGCGGGTGGCGAGTGCGCGGGCGATACCGACGCGCTGGCGCTGGCCGCCCGAGAGCTGTTCGGGGTAGCGCTTTCCGTGTCCGGCGAGGCCGACGAAGTCCAGCGTCTCCTCGGCGCGGGCGCGGGCCGCCGCCCTGTCCATCCCGGCGAGGCGCAGCGGGTAGAGCACGTTGCCCAGGACGGTGCGCGAGCGGAAGAGGTTGAACTGCTGGAAGATCATGCCGATCTCGCGTCGGACGGGGCGCAGTTGGCGCTCGCCGAGGGACGAGAGGTCCTGGCCGTCCAGCAGGACGCTGCCCGAAGTCGGCTCCTCCAGGCCATTGACCAGGCGCAACAAGGTGGATTTGCCCGCTCCGCTGTGGCCGACGACGCCGAAGACGGTGCCCGCTTCGACGGAGAGGGTGACGCCGTCGACGGCGCGGGCTCCGCCCGGGAACCGTTTCTCGACGTCGCGCAGTTCCACGGCGGCGGTCATCGCTTCAGCTGCTTCTGGATGCGGGCGACCTCGGCCTGCAGGTCGGCGGCGGGCAGCTCGATGTGGTGGGCGGTGCCGTTGCTGGTGCGGCGGACCTCGTCCTGGACGACCTGGGACGCGTAGAGCTTGATGATCTTCTGATAGTCCGCGTCGTCCTTCTGGTCCGCGCGGGCGGCGATGACATTGAGGTAGGGGACGGACTGCGGGCCGGCGGGGTCGTCCTTGAAGAGCGCGGTGTCGGCCTTGATGCCGGCGAGCTCGGCGACTCCGTCGTTGATGATGGCGGCGTCCGCGTCCTTGAGGGTCCGGGGGGTCTGCTGGGCGTTCACCGGAGTGAGCTTGACGTGCTTGGGGTTGGCGGTGATGTCGTCCGGAGTGGCGAAGAGTCCGGCGTCCTTCCGCAACTCGATGAGCTTCGCCGCTTCGAGCACGCGGAGGCCGCGGCCTTGGTTTGCAGGGTCGTTGGGCAGGGTGATCTCGGCCCGGTCGGGGAGGTCCGCGAGTTGCTCGTGCTTGCCGGAGTAGAGGCCGAGCGGGACCACGGTGGTTGCGGCGATGGGGGCGATGTCGGTCTTGTTCTCGGTGTTCGACTGCGCCAGGAAGACCAGGTGCTGGAAGGCGTTGAGCTCGATGTCGCCCGCGCTGAGGGCCTTGTTGGGCAGCGAGTAGTCGTCGAACACCACCGTCTCCACGGTGAGGCCCTCCTTCTTCGCCTCCTTGGCGAGGACGTCCCATTCCGGGGAGTCGCCGGAGACGCCGACCCTGATGCGGTGGGCGTCTCCTTCTTCGACGCCGCAGCCGGACACGAGCAGCGCGAGGACGGTGGCGGTGGATGCGGCGAGCAGGGTACGTCGACGCGGCAGTGCAGAAATCATCGTGTGATCCATGTGCAGAGGAGAGCCAAACGAAGGGATGCATGGATCGTAGATCGACTTCGCCTTGCAACCTTTGAATGCGAGGTTCTCTTCATGAATTTGCAATGAATGGAAGGGTGGAGTGAAGCACCGTCCCGACATGCGCACGGTCGTGCCCGGCGGATCCGCCAGCCGCTGCGGTTCTCCTGCCGCGGAGGTTCCGCGGCAGGAGAACCGGAAGGGCACCCGTCAGGTGCGGTACGCGTAGTAGTTCGCGTTCGGGTAGGACGCGATGATGCTCGCGAGCGACTTACGGTACGTGTTGGTGGAGTGGTACGTGAGGTACGGCATTCCGGCGCTGCTGCGGTAGGTCACCATCATCGAATGGTCTTTGGACCCGTCCCGGTTGAAGTCCACCTGCAGGATGTCTCCCACGTCCGCCTGGTAGACGTTGGCCAGGTTGGCGGCCCGCTGGTTGGACAGCGTGAACCAGGCCCACTCGTTCACGCCTACCCAGGAGTCGCTCTGGCGGGAGCCGTCGTACCACCAGTTCCGGTAGTCCGACGTGGAACCCGGAACGGCCTTCCAGCCGCCCGCCTTCAACGCCTGGCTGATGAAGTTGGTGCAGTCACCCCCGGCCCCGTTGTACTTGCGGTACGCCGGGTTGTAGTTGCTCCAGTACTTCTCCGCGTACTTCGCCATCGCGGCGTAGTCGTAGGCTCCGCCCGTCTTCGCCTTGGGCTTCGGCGTCGCGGGGTACTTCGTGGACGCGGGCGTGCCGTCCGGGTACTGCTTCCCGTCGTCCTTGACCGCGTTCACCTTGGCCGCCACGGGCTCGTTGACCGCGACGGGGCCGTTCTCCTGGGACGTGATCGAGGTCAGCTCCCAGTCGCCTCCCCGCTTGCTGGTGAGCGTCAGCTGGTAGCGCGTCCCGATGTCGGTCGTCGCCGGCTCGTCCCCGCGGAGCTTCTTGTACGTGAGCGTGGTCTGCTCGGTGACCTGGACGACGGCCTTGCCGCCGGTCACCGTGGCCCGGTCCACGACGACGCGGGTGGCGGCGTCCGTGTAGGCCTCGCCGAGCTCCGCCAGTCGCGTCTTGCGGGACCGCAGCGACTGGAGCGCGGCGTCCTCGTCCTTCTTCAACTGGGCCGACAACCGGGTCTTCGGGCCGGCCTGGCCGGAGCCGTGATGCCCCGGCTGATCCTCGACCAGGGCCTGCGTGCGCTGGGAGAGCACGTCGTTGGCCACGCGGGCGAAGGTGTCGGCGGTGGCACGGTCGGCGTCGCGGGGTCCGGGGACCGCGGTCGCGGAGTACGCGAGCATGCTTCCGGACGCCAGGGCCACGGTCAGGGCCGCGATGGCGGCGGGCCTGAACCTCTTAGGTATCACTCTATTTCCCCTTGTCACCCGGTCCGCACGAACCGGGGGACGGAATCTTCGCACAACTACCCCACACTTTCGTCACGTTCCGCTTCGTCGCCGGCTGCCCCGGCGGAAGTGGTCTCGCGCGTCGCCGATTTGCCTCCGCTTGATCACCGGGGGTCGTCTCCGGGGTGCACGGAGTGATCCCGCCAACCACTGGTACGGCCCCACAGCAAGTGCCTTTAGGGTGTGCGGGAAAGCACGGCAGAGGGGGCATTCGGAGTGGGCGGGAACGATCTGGCTGGTAGGGGGCGATCTCGGGACCGGCGGGCGGCTCCGGAGGGCAGCGGCGGAGCCGCTCCGGGCCGCCGGGGGAGGTCGGGTTCGCGCGCCAAGCCACGGGCGCGTTCCGGCCGGCTCGATGCCCTCGCGCGGGCCCTCGCCCCGACCGTCGCCCTGACGCGCACGCAACTGCGGCGCCTGCGTCCCGACTTCCCGCGGCCGGGCCGCACCGGCTGGCGCCGGTGGATGCCTTCGTGGCGCCAGTGGCTGGGCGCCTGCCTGTACGCGTTCCTGGGCATGGTGACCTTCGTCACGATTGCCTACATGACCACGGACATACCCGACGACCTCAACTCCTTCGCCAAACAGCAAGACAACGTCTACTACTGGGCCGACGGCTCCACGATGGCCCGGACGGGCTGGGTCAGCCGCCAGGAGATGCCGCTGGACAAGGTGCCCGCCAAGGTCCAGGGAGCCGTGCTCGCCGCCGAGAACGCGAGCTTCTACTCGGACCCCGGAGTCTCGCCGTCCGGAGTCCTGCGCGCCGTGGGCGCCGCGCTGACGGGGGGCGAGACCCAGGGCGGGTCCACCATCACGCAGCAGTACGTGAAGAACGCCTATCTGAACCAGGACCGCACCGTCTCCCGGAAGTTCACCGAGCTCATGCTCGCCCTGAAGATGGACAACCAGAAGGGCAAGGACCAGATCCTTCAGGACTACCTCAACACCAGCTGGTTCGGGCGCGGGACCTACGGCATCCAGCGCGCGTCCCAGGCCTACTACGGCAAGGACGTCTCGCAGCTCAATCCCAGCGAGGGCGCCTTCCTGGCCTCCCTCCTCAAGGGTGCGGCCCTCTACGACCCCGCCCTCGGCAAGGCGAACCACGAGCGGGCCGTCGAACGCTGGAGCTGGATCCTGGACCGCATGGTCGAGACCGGCCGGCTCTCGCGCGCCGAGCGCGCCACCTACACGACGTTCCCCGAGCCCTCGGCCTCGTCGCTCGTCGGCATACCCGGCGCGCAGACCGGCTACCTGGTCGAGATGGCCAAGGCGTACGCGATCAAGACCGGCCACATCGAGGAATCCGACTTCGACCTCGGCGGCTACCAGATCTACACCACCTTCGACCAGGCCCGGATGACCGCGCTGACCGCCGCCGTTCAGGAGGCCCAGAAGGGCTTCGACGCCGAGCGGCGTCCCGACACCGACAAACACGCCAAGATCGGCGCGGCGAGCGTCGCTCCCGACGGGCGGCTGCTCGCCGTGTACGGGGGCCCCGACTACCTGAAGCAGGGCTTCAACGAGTCGAACGCGACGACGATCCCGGTCGGCACGGCCTTCACGCCGATCGTCTACGCCGCCGCGCTCGACGAAGGGGTGCTGCGCACGCGGGGCAAGGCCCGTACACCGGTTTCCCCCTCCAGCACCTACGACGGCAATGACCAGGTGACCGTGCAGACGCCCGAGGGGCCGTACTGGGACCGCAGCGGCAAGGTGGTGAAGGGGCGCAACGACGGCGGCCGGAACTGGGGCCAGGTGACCCTGCGCCAGGCCGTGGCCCAATCCGTCAACACGCCCATGCTCCAACTCGGCCTCGATGTCGGCCTCGACCAGGTGGAGGACTTCGCCCAGCGCTCGGGGCTGCTCGAATCGAGCCTCGGCCCGCGGATCCCCACGTTCACCCTCGGGGAGAACTCGACGCCCAGCGCGATCCGGATGGCCGGCGCCTACCAGACCTTCGCCGCCGACGGCATGCACACCGACCCGTACTCGGTGCGCTCGGTCACCCGCAACGGCGCCGCCGTGCCGTTCGACGCGCCGAAGCCGACCCGGGCCGTGACGGCCAAGACCGCCCGCGCGGTGACGGACGCCCTGCAGGACGCCGTCACCGAGGGATCGGCGAAGACGGTGGGCAAGGCCCACCCCGGTACGGCGGGCAAGACCGGTACGACGGCCGCGAACACGGCGGGCTGGTTCGTGGCCAGCACCGAGCAGGAGTCCACGGCGGTCGTGGTCTACCGGATGTCGCTCACCGACCTGGTTCCGCTGCCGCTCACGGGGCTGGGGGGCGACGGCCCGGGCACGCCCGGCAGCGAGCGGGCGGTGCGCCTGTGGGGCGACTACATCAAGGCGGTGAAGTAGACGACCGGGCGGCTGGCGCCGCCCGCCCGTCTACTTGATCAGATGGGTCCAGTCCGGTGCCTGCGCGGGGTCGAGCGTGCGCAGTTGGGCCAGGACCTTGGGGTCCTGGGCGTCGAGCCAGTCCGCCAGTTCCCGGAAGGACACGCAGCGCACGTCCTGGCGCGGGCAGACGTCCTTCATCACGTCCTCGACGGCCTTCATGTAGATGCCGCCGTTCCAGTCCTCGAAGTGGTTCCCGATGAACATGGGCGCCCGACTGCCGTTGTAGACCCGGTTGAAGCCGTTCATGTACGAGCCCCGGGTCTGCGCCTGCCAAGCGGCGAACTTCGACGGGTCGCCCTGGGTGCTGTCGCCCGACTGGTTGAAGAGGAAGTTGAAGTCCATGGAGAGGACCTGCACTTCCTTGCCCTGCAGCGGCATGAGCTGGAGGGGAAAGTTCCAGATGTCGTCCTGCTTGGACGGCCACAGTTGGAAGTCTCCGGAGGAACTCGCGTCATAGCGCCAGCCGTACGGCTTGATCGCGGTCAGGAGGTTCTTCTGGCCCTCGAGGCAGGGCGCGCGGCCGCCGACCACTTCCCGGTCCGGGTCGAAGGGCAGGGGCGCCTCCTTGGTGAAACCGGTGTTCGTCTTCCAGTTCTTGATGAACGAGTACGTCTGGTCTATCTCGCTCTTCCACTCGGTAGGGCTCCAGTCCCCGCCGCCCTTGGGCCCGCAGAAGTGCCCGTTGAAGTGCGAGCCGATCTCGTTGCCGTCGGTCCAGGCGCCGCGCAGCTGCTCCAGGGTGTCCTTCACGTGCGGGACGGTCGGGTACGAGATCGCGGCCGCGCCCTGGCCGTGCTGCGGCGGGTGGTAGAGCGCCTTCTTGCCGTCCGGCAGCAGGTAGATGCCCGTGAGGAAGAACGTCATGTGGGCCTTGTTCTGCTTGGCCACCTGACGGAAGTGCGAGAAGAGGTGGTCGTCGCCTTCCAGTGCGCCGTCCCAGGAGAACACCACGAACTGCGGTGGCTTCTCGCCGGGCTTCAGCCGCTCGGCCTTGAGCTGTCCCGGCTGCGGCCCGGTGTAGGACGTGGAGCCGTCTCCCAGCACCTTCGTCTTGCCGTCCCAGGTCTCCTCCGTGCCCTTCGCGGCGGCGGCCTCCTCGGCCGCAGCGCCCGGGGCCGTCAACTTCGCGTCGCGCGGGGCGGTATCCGAGGAGTCGCCCAGCATGAAGGCGCCCGCGGTTGCGGCGGCCCCGCCCAGAGCGATCACGGCCACGCTCACGCCCAGGCGTTTGCGGTACCGCGCCTTCCTGCGGACCTTGCGCATGTTCCGGGACTCCGTGCGGGTGCTCGGAGCGGCGTCGGTGTCGACCATCTCAGTCGTCCCCCCTCATCACCGCAGTCGGGTCGCGTGCGGATGGTTCATAGGAATATAGAACTTATCTGTACTCCTCCCGAACCCCGGATCCGCATATGCGTCGATTCACAGCCACCCCACAGCCTTGCGCCGGGCAGGGGAGCGGTTGGCCGGATCGGCCGGGGCCGGTCACGGTGAGGATCCGCGTGCGCTCCAGCCGGTAGGTCAGCGCTCGAACGCTCGATGACGGGGGCGCTCCGACCGCGCGCGGGTGCGGACCACCACGACGACACCATCGAGGCGCGACGGCCGGCGGCCAACCCACCTGGCGCAGATCGGCCGGAGCCGGGCTTCCTGTGGGGGACCCGACTCCGGTCCGCTGCCGAGGAGACGGGGTGGCGCGGACCGGTGGCTCGTTCCGCCGCGCGAGCGGGAGGCGTCCTGATACCTCCCGCTCGTACACGCATCGCACGTGACCCCGCCTGTTCCGGCCGCGGCCGGCCCCACTGCCGGTGGGTGGCCTCTGGCCCCGGCCGGCCGGTTCGGTAGAACGCCGGCCCCTGCTGGTAGCGGGCGCAGCCTTCAACTGCGGGCCGAACTCGACTGCACCGGTGCCCCGGTGGGAGGACGGTCCGCGGCACTGCACCACCTTTACCAGGCGGTCCTGCTCGACCAACATCTCCCTGCTCCACCGAGTGCGTCACGAAGCGCCCACCGCAAATACCGGCAGGCCGCCGCACGGGCGGCCCCGGTACGCGGGGCCTGAATGCTCCCGACACCGGGACTCATTCGTTCCGGTGACGGGCCAATCCGCCTGACGGGGGCCGCCGAATGCCGCATGTGAGCAGCTTCCGCACCACCCTCACCCCGGTAGGTCTCGGGGCACTGTCCGGCCTGCTGGCCGGTTTCACCGCGCTGGCGGTGGCCGAGCTGACCGCCGCCCTGGTGCGGCCCGCGGCCGGACCGGTGACGGTGGTCGGGGGTGCGGTCATCGACCGGACCCCGGCCGCGGTGAAGGACTTCGCGATCCGCACGTTCGGCGAGAACGACAAGCTCGTCCTCCAGCTCGGCATCCTCGTCCTGCTGAGCCTGTTCGCGATCGCCCTGGGTGTGCTCGCCCTGCGGTACCGCAGGGCGGGGGCGGCGGGGGTGCTGGCGTTCGGGATCCTCGGTGGGGCAGCCGCCCTGAGTCGGCCCGACAGCGCCGGAGTCGCGGACGTCCTGCCCTCCGTGCTGGGCGCGGCGGCCGGCGCTGCGGTGCTGTGCGTCCTGACGGGCAGAGCCGGACCCGCCGGCTCGCCGACGGGGGGCGAGGGCGCCCGGGGCGGCTGGAGCCGGCGGGGATTCCTCAATGCCGCTGCCGCCACCGCGGCCGCGGCAGCCACCGCCGGAGCGTTGGGCCGGGTACTGGCCGGCGAGCGGGGGCAGGGTGCCGTCGCCTCGCGCGCCGCTCTCGCCCTGCCCCCGCCGGTCTCTCCCGCCCCCGCGCTCGCCGCGGGCGTCCAGCTCGAAGTGGCCGGCATCAGCGGGTTCACCACGCCGAACCGGGACTTCTACCGCGTCGACACGGCCCTCGCCGTACCCAAGGTCGACGCCGGCACCTGGCGGCTGCGGATCCACGGCAAGGGCGTCACCCGGCCCCGTACCTACGCCCTCGACCAGCTCCTGGCCCGCCCGCTGATCGAACGCGACATCACGTTGACCTGCGTGTCGAACGAGGTCGGCGGCCCCTACCTCGGCAACGCCCGCTGGCTCGGCGTACGCCTGGCCGATCTGCTCGCCGAGTGCGGGGTGAAACCACCGTCGAAGGGCGGCAACGCCGATCAGCTGGTGGCCCGTTCCGTGGACGGCATGACGCTCGGCTCCCCGGTCGAGGACGTCATGGACGGACGCGACGCCATGCTCGCGGTCGGGATGAACGGCGAACCGCTTCCCTTCGACCACGGCTTCCCCGTCCGCATGCTCGTCCCGGGCCTCTACGGCTACGTCTCGGCGTGCAAGTGGATCGAGGACATCGAACTCACCACGTTCGACGCCTACGACCCCTACTGGGTCAAGCGCGGGTGGGCCCGCCGTGCGCCGATCAAGATCCAGTCCCGCATCGACACCCCCAAGCCGTTCGCGCGTCCCGCCGCCGGCACTGTCGTGCTCGCCGGCGTCGCGTGGGCCCAGCGCCGCGGGATCACCCGTGTCGAGGTCCGCATCGACGACGGCCCCTGGAAGGACACCGACCTCGCCGTCCAGGCCGGCACCGACACCTGGCGCCAGTGGTCGTACCCCTGGCAGGCGACCCCGGGCGGGCACACGATCACCGTCCGCGCCACCGATGCCACCGGACAGGTGCAGCCCGAACAGCGTGCGCGCACCATGCCCGACGGAGCGAGCGGCTGGCACAGCGTCTTCGTCACCGTCGCCTAGACCACCGGGCGGGCCTACGGCGCGACCCGGCAACACCAACAACCTTTTTGCGAACCCCAGATCGACCGTCCAAGAGTGAACGATCACGAACAGCATGTGGATCCGCCGCACCGCACTCGCCGTCGCCGCCGCCGCGGTGCTGCCCTTCTCGCTGGCCGCGTGCTCGGACTCCGGCAGCGACACGAAGGCAGCCTCCGCCCCGGCCGCCGGCGACGCGTCCAAGACGGGCGAGAGCACCACGGCCAACGGCGCGACGGCTGGCGACAAGCCGTTCGGCGCGGCCTGTGCCGGCGTCCCCGCCGAGGGCGCGGGCTCGTTCGACGGCATGGCCAAGGACCCGGTCGCCACGGCCGCGTCCAACAACCCGGCCCTGTCCACCCTGGTGGCCGCCGTGAAGCGGGCGGGTCTCGTGGACACCCTCAACAACGCCACGGACATCACGGTCTTCGCCCCGACCAACGACGCCTTCGCGAAGATCCCCAAGGCCGACCTCGACAAGGTCCTCGCCGACAAGGCGACGCTGACCAAGATCCTCACCTACCACGTGGTGGGCCAGAAGCTCACCCCGAAGCAGCTGGAGAACGGCTCCTTCGAGACCCTGCAGAAGGGCATGGTCACCACGAAGGGCTCCGGAGAGGCCTACAAGGTCAACGACACCTCGAACGTGGTCTGCGGCAACGTGAAGACCGCCAACGCCAACGCCTACATCGTCGACACCGTCCTCATGCCCCAGTAGCCCCGCAGGCGCCGTCGGCGCCGGCCGGCTCCCCGCGGGAGCGAGCAGCTCTTGGCCGGGTCGAAGTCGACGCCGAAAGCGCTGCCGGCCACGGCGACGGTCAGCTGCGCGGCAGCACTTCGTGCCAGTAGACGACCTGGACCGCATCGGGCTGCCCGGCCATGAGCGGCCGCGTGGTGTCCGCGAAGACAGCCGGTCGCAAACACCTGTCGGCACCAGACCGCGGGCTAGGGACGCCGGGCCGGACGCCGGGCCGGACGACGAGGAGGCCGCCGAGCTGGGCAGCCCCGGTGGAATGTCAGCTGTGGGGTGCGTTGACCTCGCTGACCCGGAAGGTCGCGGGCAGCTTCGCGTTGGCGAGCTGGGCCGCCAGGGTGCGGGCCTGCTGCTCGGAGAAGGAGCCGGAGACGACGACGGTGCCGCCGGTGATCGCCTGAGTGACGCGGGGATCTGAGACGACGGCGCCGTCGATGACGACGGCGAACTGGTTGGCTGGAGGCTGCTGGGCAGCGAGGCGGCCGGTGAGCTCGGCGAACGCCTTGGCACCGCGACCGTTGAAGTTCAGCGTGACCTGCCAGCCGGCGCCCCGCTGGTCGTCGAGTACAGCCTCAGCCTTGGTGATGTCGCTCCCGTCGACGGCGGCCGGACCCAGGGCGAACTTGTACCAGAGGTGCTCCTTCTCCTCCCGGCTACAGGCGACCGCGGGACGGCTCGGCGCGCTCTGGTGGTCGTGGCGCTGGGCGGCGTTCGAGCAGTCGAGGGCGACGAACTGCTGTTGCAGTTCGGACAGGACCGCATCTCCGGTGAAAGCCCCGCTGATGTCGCCCGGGGCTGGTGCCGGGGCCGTCGAGGCGCTGGGCGAGGGAACGGCGGGGCCGGACGCCGCGGGCGTTGCGGAGTGGGTGGCGCTAGCGGCGGAGCCGTTCCCGGCCTGCGCGCTCGGGCGGTCCGGGGGCGGCACCGTGACGCCGCTGGGTGCGTAGGCCGCGACTGGGCGCAGGACCAGCTGCGCAGGATCCGCGAGCCGGGAGAGCGGATCGGCGCCGTCGCCGTCCGCGGATACCGTGATGCCATTGGCGTCGGGCGTCACCTGAACGCCGGTGAGGCCGAGGCCGGCGGCACGTCGGCGCAGGACGTCCGATGCGCCGGAGAGTTCGGCTGCCCCGAGGGCACGGTCGGGCGTGAGCCGCACCGTCGTCCTGTGTCCTGTGCCTGTCGCGTGCTGGTCCTTGGAGTCCTGCGCCGGTGAACGGGGGGTCGCGCTCGTGCAGGCGGCCAGCAGGGTGCCCGCGAGGGCGATGCATGCCGCCGTGGTGACCAGGCGTGCGGGGCGACGTCCCGCAGCGCGAGTCGCCGGAGGTGATGACTTCATGGCGGAGAGTATTCGGCGGCCCGTGTGGCCCTGCTGCCGACTTGACTGAAACGAGACGTTTCGCCGAGACCCTCCTCGCGTACTGGAGGGACCCGGTTCACCTACGGCGGCGGGTAGCCCGAGGGGCGGCAACGGGCACTTCGAACATCGCAGTTGGCCCGTGCCCGTCATCGAGCGCAATCCGCGAGCTGAGCCGGTCTGCCTCGCCACCGCGGCAGTGGCCGCCAAGCTGACCGTCCTAGTGGCCAAGGGGACCCGCAGGTGTGGCCCGGCCCGGCAGCGCACCCCGGTGCGTTCCCCGGTTCCGGGCCGCCGCGGCCTTGATGCGCACGTCGAACACCGTGGTGCAGCGCCCGGGCCGCATCGGTAGCCGGCTCCGTCGTGACCGGCGGTGCCCGGAGCGGGCCCGGGCGTGCCGACTCGCGCTGCGCATCCATCAGGTGAGCCGCCACGACGGCCCCGGCCCCGGCGACTTCGCGGCGTAGCCCGCGCGGACCCGGTTCAGGTGGCAGGGTGGACGGTATGTGCGGCCGATACGCTTCCACCCGCAGCCCCGAGGACCTGTCCGGCCTCTTCCAGGCCACGCCCCCGGATCCGGGGCACGTGCTGGAGCCGAGCTGGAACGTCGCCCCCACCGATGCCGTGTGGGCGGTGCTGGAGCGCGCCGACCGGGAGAGCGGGGTGCTGGAGCGGCAACTGCGCCCCTTGCGGTGGGGGCTGGTGCCCTCGTGGTCGAAGAGCCCCTCCAGTGGCGCGAAGATGATCAATGCGCGGGTGGAGACGGTGCACGAGAAGCCGGCCTACCGGCGCGCCTTCGCCAAGCGCCGGTGCCTGCTGCCCGCCGACGGCTTCTACGAGTGGGATCCCGTGCCCGCTTCCGGTTCCGCGAAGGCCTACAAGCAGCCGTACTTCATCCGTCCCGAGGGTGGCGACGTGATGGCGATGGCCGGGCTGTACGAGTTCTGGCGCGACCCCGCGGTCGCCGCCGACGACGATCCGGCGGCGTGGTGGGCGACCTGCACGATCATCACCACCGAGGCCACCGACGCCGCCGGCCGGGTCCACCCCCGGATGCCGCTCGCACTCGCCCCGGCGGACTACGAGGCCTGGCTCGACCCGTCCCACCAGGACGCGGACGCACTGCGCGCCCTGCTCGCCGCTCCCGCGGGCGGCCGGCTCGACGTCCGCGCCGTGTCGACCGCGGTCAACAACGTGCGCAACAACGGGCCCGAGCTCCTCGAAGCGCCCCCCGCCGCGGGCCGCTGAGCAGCACCGCCTGACTCCTGACTCCTGACGCCTGACTCCCGGCCCCTGACCCCGGCTTCGGCTCCGGCCGGCGGCGCGCCGCCCACCGCGCGGTGAGGTAAAGAAATATTGACATGGTGTCCTGATTCCTTGACACTGCCGATGTCGGGTTTTCTTTACATGGGGAGTGGCAGTGGCAGTCGAGGAGAAACGTGCGTGGATCATGATCGTGGTCACGGTCGCGTCGTACGGGGCGTATTTGGCCGTCGTTCTCGGGCGGTCCGGGAGCGGTCCCCTGACGCAGCAGCCCTACGCGGCCGCGCTGCTGTGGACGGTCGGCGCGGCGATCGTCGCCTCGATCGCGCTCCACATCACCGTGGCACTGCTCTCGCCCGAGGACAGCAAGGTCAAGGACCAGCGCGACCGGGAGATCCACCAGTTCGGTGAGCACATCGGCCAGTCGTTCATCGCGATCGGCGCCGTGACCGGGATGATCCTGGCGATGGCCGAGGCGGACCGGTTCTGGATCGCCAACGCGATCTACCTCGGATTCGTCCTGTCGGCGCTGCTCGCGTCGACCGCGAAGATCGCCTCGTATCGGCTGGGCTTCCACCCGTGGTGAGGCCCACCCGGGTCACCAACAGCATCCGGGCCCTGCGCTTCGCCAACGGCGAGATGACCCAGGCCGAACTGGCCCGCCGGATCGGCGTGACCCGTCAGACGGTCATCGCCATCGAGCAGGGCCGCTACTCGCCTTCCCTGGAGAAGGCGTTCGAGATCGCGCGCGTGTTCGCAGTACCGCTCGACACCGTGTTCCAGTACACATCCACCGAGGGAGACGAAGCATGAAGGCCATGGTCCAGGACGTCTACGGATCGCCCGAGGTCCTGCGCATAGAGGAGATGGACCGGCCGGTTCCGGGCCCGGGCGAGGTCCTCCTACGGGTGCACGCGGCCGGCGTCGACCAGGGCGTCTGGCACCTCATGGCGGGCCTGCCCTACGCGGTCCGCGCCGTGTCGGGCCTGCGCAGACCCAGGACGCGCGTCCGGGGCCTGGACGTCGCGGGGGTGGTCGAGGCCGTCGGCCCGGACGTCACCCGCTTCCGGGAGGGCGACGAGGTGTACGGCAACTGCACGGGGTCGTTCGCCGAGTACGCCCGCGCCAAGGAGAAGGCCCTCGCACCCAAGCCGGCCTCCCTCAGCTTCGAACAGGCCGCGACGGTGCCCGTCTCCGCGTGCACCGCGCTGGGCGCGGTACGGGACAGCGGACGGGTCAAGGCCGGTCAGAGCGTGCTCGTCCTCGGCGCCTCGGGCGGCGTGGGCAGTTTCGCCGTACAGGTGGCCAAGGCCTACGGCGCCCACGTCACCGGAGTGTGCAGCACCGCCAAGGCCGACCTGGTCCGCTCACTCGGTGCCGACGAGGTCCTCGACTACACCCAGCAGGACCCCGTCGACGGCACCCGCCGCTACGACGTGATCCTGGACATCGCGGGGAACCGGCCCATCGCCCGGCTGCGCCGCGCCCTCACCCCCCGCGGGACCCTCGTCATCGTCGGCGGGGAAGGCGGCGGCAAGTGGATCGGCGGCAACCAGCGGCAGCTGGGCGCGATGCTGCTGACGCCCTTCGTCGGCCACCGGCTGCGCGCGCACGGCACCCTGGTGCGCCAGCGCGACCTCGAAGCCCTCACGGAGCTCATCGAGGCCGGCTCGGTGACGCCCGCCGTCGACCGGACCTACCCGCTGGCCGAGTTGCCCGACGCCATTCGCCGCCTGCGGGACGGCCAGGTGCGCGGCAAGATCGCCGTCCGGCTATGAGGCGTCCAGCCTGATGCGGGCGGCGACCGGAAGGTGGTCGCTGCCGGTGGCGGGCAGCGACCACACCTCGGCAGCGGTCGCCGAGCGGGTGAGGACCTGGTCGATCCGGGCGACCGGGACGGCCGCGGGCCAGCTCAGGGCGAGCCCCCGCCGCGGCGCGCTCAACCGGGAGGTCAGCGGGGCGAGCCCCCGGTCGTCCACCGTGCTGTTGAGGTCACCCAGCAGGATCACCCGCTCCAGCGGCTCGGCGGCGACGGCCGCGCCCAGCAGCCGCGCGCTCTCGTCCCGCGGGCCGGAGCCGAAGCCGCTCGCCCGGAAGCGGACCGAGGGCAAGTGCGCCACGTACACCGCGATCTCACCCCGGGGCGTGCGCACACCGCAGCGCAGGCCACGGTTCCAGCCCTCCCCGATGCCCGGGGGCCTGATGTCCACCCGGCGGACGTCGGTCAGCGGATGCCTCGACCAGAGGCCGACCGTGCCCTCGACCGCGTGGTACGGGTACGCGGCCGCCAGCGCCGCCTCGTAGGCCGGCAGCGCGGAGGGCGTCAGCTCCTCCAGGGCGACGAGGTCCGGCGCGGAGGCGATCAGGGCGCGCGCCGTGCCCGTGGGGTCCGGGTTCTCGTCACTCACGTTGTGTTGGACGGCCGTGATGTCGTGCGCGCCGCGGTCCGCCGCCGGCAGCAGCAGCCCGCCGAAGAGGCCCGCCCACGCGGCCGCGGGCAGCAGAGCGGCCACCAGCGCGGTGAACGAGCGGCGCACCAGGGCCGAGACGAGCAGGACCGGGACCACAAGTCCCAGCCAGGGAAGGAAGGCCTCCAGCGCACTGCCCAGTCGGCCCACCGCGTTGGGGACCGCGGAATGGAACACCAGCAGCGCGGCGCCCAGTACGGCGAGCACCGCGAGAGCGCGCCCGCGCGTCCAGGGGGTACGGCCCCGGGCGTCCGTACCCCAGCGCCACCGGGCGGTGCGCCGCGCGCCGCTCCCCGCCGCGTCCACCACCACCAGAGCCCCAACCGTCTGCCTCGGACCGTCTTCCACCTCGGGTACGACGCGTGATCAGGCGGCCGGGTTCCCACCGGGGCGGGTGTGGAAGAGTGATCGTCCGGGCTTGCGGCCGCACCGGGCGGTCGGGGGAGTGAGGGCGGGAGACGCGTATGGGTACGGCGAGGATCGCGGTCGTGACGAGCAAGGGCGGCGCAGACCAGGACGCGGACCTCCCGCTGATCCTGACGGCGTTGCGCGCCGCGGGCCTGTACGCGCAGGCGGTGGCCTGGGACGCGGACACACCGCGCTGGGACGGCTACGACCTCGCGGTCATCCGGTCGACCTGGGACTACGCGGACCGGCTCGCGGAGTTCCTGGCCTGGGCGGACGCGACGGCCGAGGTCACCCGGCTGTGGAATCCGGCGCCGCTGGTGCGCTGGAACAGCGACAAGCGCTATCTACTGGAGCTCGCCGCGCGCGGAGTCCCGGTCGTACCGACCCGGGTCGTCGAACCGGGCGGGGTCTGCGACGCAGCGGACTTCGACGGGCCGCACGGGGTGGTGGTCAAGCCGGCCGTCTCCTCGGGCGCACGGGACACCGCGCGCTACGAGCCGGGCCGCCGGGCGGACGCCGAGCGCCACGCGCGGATGCTGCTGGACCAGGGCCGTACCGCGATCGTCCAGCCGTACCTGCCACTGGTGGAGGAGGGGGAGCGGGCGCTGGTCTTCTTCGGCGGCACCTTCAGCCACGCGATCCGCAAGCAGGCCCTGCTGACGGAGGCGGGGCTGATCGACAACTTCCGGGTGCCGCACCCCGGTGCCGCCCCCTACCAGCCGTCCGAGGCGGAGCTCCGTACGGCACGGGCGGCGCTGGCCGCGGTTCCCGCCCCGGGCGACCTGCTCTTCGCCCGGGTGGACCTGACGCTGAACGAGGCCAGGGAACCGGTGGTCATGGAGCTGGAACTCATCGAACCGAACCTGTTTCTGGGCATCAACCCGCAGGGGCTCGGGCGCTTCGCCGAGGCGGTCGCCGCCGCGGTGGCCACGGGCCGGTAGAACACGGCGCAGGGGGTGTCCCGCCGATCGGGCCCGGCCCGATCGACATGACACCCCCTGGCGCTCCGCCCCCGGTGACCGGGGGCGCCCACGGACCGTACGGACCCGCCCTGACCGGGTCCGGCCGAGACGGTCTAGTTGAGACGGTCGAGCCGCAGGCGCCGGCGGCGGCGGAGCAGGAGACCCACGGCCGCGCCGGCGACGGCGGTCACCGCCACACCCGCCGTCGTCCACCAGACGGCGTACCCCTCGGAGTCGGCGGCCGGTTCCGCGGCCTGCGCCGAAGGGGCGGCCGGGGTCGGGGCCGCGGAGTCCGCCGAGGACACCGGTGCGGCCGACGACGGCACGGGAGCCGCCGCGGAGGCGACCGGGGTGGCAGCGACCGGAGCGGGGTCCACCACGGGGACCGCCACCTCGAGTTCGCCGTGTCCCAGGGCCGGGAAGCCCACGTCGACGCTGACCTTCCACGAACCCGGCGGCAGCGCCTCGGCGGTGGTCCAGCCCGCGGGCTTCGCGGCGGGGTCGCGCACCAGGCGCCAGGGCCCCATGGTGCGGGAGCCGTCGACGCTGGCCGCGTTCACGGTCGCGGCGACGGCCTCGTCGATGGCGTCGCCGTCGTTCTCCCAGGTGACGTCGGCGGTGACATGACCCTCGCGTTGACCGGTCACCACCACCTTCACGGTGTCACCGTGGGCGTGGGCCGCGACGGGGAGCAGGAACATGAGGCCGAGTGCGGCCAGGGCGGCCGAGAAAACGATTCGTATGCGCATCGTCGGGGTGCTCCGGTCAAGATGAGGGGTCGGCGGACGGCCGCGCGGTGCGGCCGTCCGCCGGGGTGGGTTCACGCCGTCAGGGCGTCAGGGTGAGCTGCGCCGTGGCAGTGATCAGCCGGACTTCTGCAGGGTCCAGGCCTGCGTCGCGCGGCCGTCCGCACGCTGGAGGTCGAGCAGCCAGTACCCGTAGTAGGGGCGGTTGCTGACGGTGAGGGCGAAGCCGCCGCTCGGGTCCGTCACGGTCACCGCGCCACCGCGGGACGTCAGCTTCCAGGCCTGCGCGCCGTTGCCGCCCGCGCAGGGCTGCTGGGCGACCCACATGCCCGCGGCGGGGGTGCCGCCCGGCTGGAGGCACTTGCCGGAGGCGGCGGACTTGATGCGCACCTGGCCGTTGCCCGCGTCGTCGAAGTACCACTGCTGCTGGGCGTACCCGTTGGCGCGGCCGCCCACGAGGACGGTGCCGTCGGCGGTGCGGCCGCCCCACAGCTCCGCGGCCATGCCGCTGCTGCCGTTGCCGAGCACGTACTTGGTGCCCGGAGTGGTCGTGCCGCCGCCCGCACCCGTCGTACGGAAGGACGCGGCCTTGCCGGGGCCGCTGTCACGGCCGGCGCTGTCGCGGACCGAGACGGTGACCTTGTAGGCGGTGTTGGGCTGCAGGTTGTAGATGCGCAGCACCTGGGACTGGACCCACGTCAGGTGCTTGCCGTTCAGCTGCACCGCGTACCAGGACGCCCCGTCGACCTTGGGCCAGCTCACGACGACCGAGGTGGACTGGATCTGGCCCGCCGTGACGGCCGGTCCGCCGGAGGGCTTCTTGGTCGGCGTCGGCGAGGGCTTCTTGGTGGGCGTGGGGGAGGGGTTCGGACCGGGGTCCGTGCCGCCACCGCCGCCCTTGCTCTTCATCAGGAACTGGTTGTCCGCGATGTTCCAGTGCGTGGCCAGGTAGCTTCCGGGCTTGGGACTGGTGTGGAAGTAGTCGTCGTGGTTGCAGTCCAGGATGTTCTCGGACGCCTGGTTGGTGCAGATGTTGCGCATCTGCGGGTAGTACGGGGTGTCCGAGTAGCACATGACGTCGTACTCGTCGGTGCAGTGCGCGCCACGGCTGGTGTTCGGGGCGCTGTTGTTGACCGCGCCCAGGTTGTGGCCGAGCTCGTGCGCGGCGGTGTGACCGCCCCAGCAGCCGGAGTCGGTGCGCCCGTAGGAGGGGCCGAAGTTGCTCTGGTTGGCCTGGCCGGGCCGCTCGTCGCCCGCGAAGGTGCCGATGCCGCAGTAGACCTGGGTGTCGGCGAAGATCATGTACTTGCGGTCGCGACGGTCGAGGCCCTTGCCGGCGAGCGCGTTGTTGGTCGCGCTGAACTCGCTGAGGGCCGAGGCCGGGAGCTCGATGTTGAGCACGGTGGGGGTGCAGTCGGCGGCCGTCACATAGCGGATGTGACGTACCCCGCCGGTCTCCTGGGCGCTCGCCGAGTAGATGAGGTCGGCGTCGGCCGCCCACTTGCGGAACGAGGCGACGTACTCGGAGTAGCGGTCCTTGCCCGGTGCGTGGACGTAGACGACCTGCACGCGGTTGCCGGTGCTGCCGTCGCCGTCGCACTGGACGGTCTGGCCGGCGGGGCCGGCTGCGACGTTCTGGCTGCCGGGCGCGGCGGCTGCGGCTGCGGGCTCGGGTGCGGAGGCCTTGGTGGCCGTCGACGCATCGGCCGCGGGCGCGTCCTGAGGACGCCCGTCGCCTTCCTTGCTCGCCGGGTCATCGGCCGCGGGGCGGGCCGGATCGGCCGCCGGAGCGGCCTCCTTGACGGCGGGCGGGATGTCCTTCGTGATGTCGACGCCCTTGGGCGGGGCGTCGGGGCCGTGGGTGCACAGCCCGGTGTCGGTGCGGTAGACACCCACGCACCGGTCGCCCTTCGGCGCGGCCTGGAGGCCGTCGTAGATCATGCCGCTCGCGGTCTCGTTGGCGGGCGCGGCCGAGATCGGATCCGGCTCCTGGTCACGGGCCGGTGCGGCGGCGGGTGCCTCTGCGGCGGCCTCCACCACGGGAGCCGCCGCCTGGGCGCCGTCGCCGATTCCGGAGTAGGCGATGCCTGCGGCTATCAGCCCCGCCGCCGCCGTGGCGGCGGTGACGAGTATCAACCGCCGGGGTTTGCGGCGGTGGTCGGCGGCGGCGGCAGGCCGTCTGCGACGTCCTGTCATGGGCACCTCAAATCGTTGTCGGAAGACTAGGTCCGCGGAAGCCTGCCAGACGAATGCGGAGGAGAATTCGGACAAACGGGGGCGCGCTCCGAGAAATCATTCCGTTACCTGTCGACTGGATTTGACGAACAATCAACTCCCAATAAAGCGGAGCGAGTTACGCGCGTCGCACTCCAATGGTCCAGTCCTTTCCGGACGGGTTGTTATCAAATCGAGATATGAACCGGAGGCTTGTTGACGGGAATTCAGTCAGGAATTCACCTAATTGCTACCTGCTGAATTCTCTTGGTCACGACCTGTGAGGTGCGGTAGGTGGGATGCGCTCCGGAGGGCCGCGGAAGGACGTCCGGGGTGCGGGAGTTCGCCCGGGGAGCGTGCAGAACCCGACGTCGCGCTTCCCCCCACCGGCACCGAGCCCCTGATTCACCGCAGGGACAGCGGGGTCTCCGAAGCGACGCGGGTCAGCTTCTGCGGGTTGCGGACGTAGTAGATGCCGGTGATGCGGGCGTCCTCCAGGCGGATCGCCATGATGCCGTCGAACTCGCCGTCCAGGTGCAGGGCCAGGGCGGGGTTGCCGTTGACCGTGGTGAGGACGCTGGAGAGGGCGGCACCGTTCTTGGCGGTGCCGCCGATGATGAAGCGGGCCACCTTGTCGGCGCTGACGATCGGGCGGGCCGCGGCCTGCTTGACGCCGCCGCCGTCGCCCACGAAGACGGCCTCGGGGGCCAGTACGTCGAGCAGACCCTGGAGGTCCCCGGTTTCCAGGGCGTGCCGGAACGACTCCAGAGCCGCCCGGGTCTGACCCGGGGGGACCACCTCGCGCGGACGGCGGGCATCGACGTGCCGGCGGGCGCGGTGCGCGATCTGACGGACGGCCGCGGGACTCCTGTCGACGGCCGCCGCGATCTCCGCGTAGCCGACGTCGAAGACCTCGCGCAGCACGAAGACGGCGCGCTCCGTCGGCGACAGCGTCTCCAGCACCAGCATCATCGCCATCGACACGCTCTCGGCGAGCTCGGCGTCCTCGGCCACGTCCGGCGCGGTGAGCAGCGGTTCGGGCAGCCAGGGGCCGACGTACGCCTCCTTGCGACGGGTCATGCTGCGCAGCCTGTTGAGCGCCTGCCGGGTCGTGATCCGGACCAGGTAGGCGCGCCGGTCGCGCACCTGCTCCACGTCGACCTCCGCCCAGCGCATCCAGGTCTCCTGGAGAACGTCCTCGGCGTCGGCCGCCGAGCCGAGCACCTCGTAGGCGACGGTGAACAGCAGGTTGCGATGGGCGACGAAGGAATCGGTCGCCGTGTCGGTGTCCCGGCCGCTCACGTCAGACTGGCCGATCGGCGGTGGTCGCCGTCTCACCCAGCTCGGCCCGCAGCCGCCGCCCGCGCTGGTCCCCTCCCGAGATGCGGTGCAAGCCGTACGAACCGGGCTTGCCCGCCTCGTCGGCCAGGTGCTTGACGGTGCCCCTGCACACGAGCTCCTTGACCTTCGCGCCGGGGCGACCGGCGATGTGGAACCACAGCGCCACGTCGTTCTTGTGGGCGAACTGGAAGATGCCGGCGCCCCGGCCCAGGCTGATGCACTGTCCGGCGAACACCTGGTTGAGGGTCGAGGGCCGCTCTCCGTCGATCCGGCTCAGCACCGTGTCGGCCGCCCGCGCGCCCAGCGGCATCGCGGCCTGGCAGCTCATCCGCAGCGGCAGGCCCGACGGCGCCGCCGAGTCCCCGGCGGCGAGGATGCGTACGTCGTCCACGCTCGTCAGCGTCTCGTCCGTGAGCAGGCGGCCCAGGGCGTCCGTGCTCAGCCCGCTGCGCACGGCCAGGTCCGGCACGCCGAAGCCGGCGGTCCAGATGGTCACCCCGCTCGGCACCGCGCGGCCGTCGGCGAGCTCCACCACTTCGCGGGTCACCGCCGTCACCCTCGTCCCGGGGCCGTCGAGCACGGTCACCCCGAGCTTGGCCAGCCGCCCGGCGACCGAGCGGCGGCCCCGGCCGTGCAGGTAGGGGCCGAGCACTCCACCGCAGACCAGGGTCACGCGGCGGCCCCGTTCCGCGAGTTCGGCGGCGGTCTCGATGCCGGTCGGACCCGCCCCGACCACCGTCACCGCCGTCGCGGGGGCGGCGTCGTCGAGGACCGGCCGCAGCCGCTGCGCCTCCTCCAGGGTGGTGATCGGGTACGCGAACTCGGCGGCTCCGGGCACGCTCGGGTCGGCGCTGCCGCTGCCCACCGCGTAGACCAGGTAGTCGTAGCCGACCGGGGCTCCGTCGGTCAGCTCCACGGCGCGCCCGCCCGCGTCGATCCGGGTCACCGTGTCCACGACCAGCCGAACGCCCTCGGCCAGGACCTCGCGGTACTCGACGACCGCGTCGTCGGTCCCGGCCGCCAGCTGGTGCAGGCGGATCCGCTCGACGAACGTCGCGCGCGGGTTGATCAGGGTCACCGCCACGCCGTCCCGCTGCGTCAGGCGGTTCGCCGCCATGACGCCTGCGTATCCGCCGCCGATCACGACCACTTCGGTGTGCTGTGCCATGGTGCGTCTCCTCTGTCTCGAGCGGTTCGACATCAAGACACCGCACCCTCCCGAGTTGTGACAGGGTGTGGGGTGGATCACTCCGGTGGTCGGACGTGGTCGTGCCGGCAGAACGGGCGGGCGAGGCGTACCCGTACCGAGCGCGGCGTACGGAGCCGGGCGGAGCCGGGTTTCGGTGGGCCCGGCTCCGCCCGGTGACTGGCGGCGGCTCAGCCGTCGAGGACGCTCAGGTCTATGCGCGCCAGGCGCTCGGGGTCGGTGAGGATGTCGAGCGCGGTGATCCGGCCGTCCCGGATGGTGAACGCCATGACCGAAAGCGGCCGGCCCTCCGCCATCGCGACGACCCCCGGGACCCCGTTGACCAGTGCTGCGCGGGCGTCCTCGGCGAACCGGGCGAAGGTGATCGCCTGGGAGGCGACCTCGGCCGCGCCGCGCCGGAGCAGCGAGGGACGCAGCGCGCCGCCGTCGGAACGGGCCACCACATCCGGGTCGAGGACCGCGACCAGGGCGTCGAAGTCCCCGCCGCGCGAGGCGACGAGGAAGGCGTCGACGATCGCACGCAGCCGGGTCCGGTCGGGGTCCGGGGCGGGCGCCGCGCCCTGGACGCGGCGGCGGGCCCGGCTGGCGAGCTGCCGGGTCGTGGCGGCGGAACGCCCGAGGACGGGGGCGATCTCGTCGAACGGCACCGCGAACAGGTCGTGCAGGACGAAGGCCAGGCGCTCGGCGGGGGCGAGGGTGTCCAGCACGACCATCAGGGCGATGCCGACCGAGTCGGCCAGCAGGATCTCCTGCTCGGGGTCGAGCCCGTCCGCGCGGCTGACGATCGGGTCGGGAAGGCGGACCTGCCCGTCCTGGTCGTGCAGCGGATCCTCGCGCCGCGTGCCGCGCGAGCGCAGCATGTCCAGGCACACCCGGCCGACCACGGTGGTCAGCCAGCCGCCCAGGTTCTCCACCGCGGCCACGTCGGAGCGGTTCAACTTGAACCAGGCCTCCTGCACCGCGTCCTCCGCCTCGCTGAGCGAGCCCAGCATCCGGTAGGCCACCGCCCGCAGGTGGGAGCGGTGCTCCTCGAAGCGCTGCGCCAGAACTTCCTTCTCGCTCACCCGTCACATCCCCGTGTTCCGATCCGTCAGTGCCGAGTCGGACGATAACCGACCGGGCAACGGGCCCGGTCAGCAGAGGAGTTGAGGAGCCGGAGCTGCCCCTCGCGCCGCGGCGGCCGCGCTTACCGCTTGGCCCGGGCCGCCTTCTCGAGGCGCCGGTAGAGTCGATTGCGATCGCTGAAGAGATCGTGGCCGTCCGACGGTACGAAGGCTCCGTCGATCGCCATGGCGGGGGTTCCCAGGACGGGTGACTTGGCGAGCACCTCGTCGGCGGCTTCGACGAAGTCCCGGTGCTTCGTCTCCAGCACGGCCGCGTCGAACTCCGGGCCGCGCAGGCCCGGAACCATGACGGCCATGGCCAGCAGTCGGTCCCGCGTGAAGCCCCCGGACTTCCGCACAGCCCTCTGCTGGCGGTACAGCAGGTCGTGGTAGTCGGCGAACTTGTTCTGATCCAGGGCGGCGCGCAGGGCGTTCGCCGCGAACTTCGATCCCGGGCCGAGGAAGGACCCCAGCGTGAACTGCAGCTGTAGCGCGCCGTTGCGGGCCGCGCGCTTCAGGTACGGGGCGGTGCCCTCCGTCTCGAACTCGGCGCAGGCCGGGCAGCTCATGTCCTCGTACAGCCGGACGGCGAGAGGAGCGCCGGGGTCGCCGAGCACGATGGTGGTGCCGTCGGCGGCCAGCGATTCCCGGGCCGCGGGCAGATTCGCGCTCGCCGAGACGTCGAGCGGGTCGTCGCTCCTCGCGTCGTTCCTGCTGCGGCAGGCAGCGACGGTCGCCGAGGCGGTGATGGCCGCCGCCGTGACCAGGAAGCCGCGTCTGGATCTGACCTGCATGAATGTCCTCTCCCCGTGATCGACAGGGAGACAGTACGTGGTCGGCGGCCCCGGCGCGCACTGGAATTCCCAGCCGCCGATCAGCCCGCCGAAAAGCCCGCTGAACTGCCCCCCGCCCCGCACTTCCCGCGAAAGGAACGAGGATGACGGCGATCGATACGATCCGGTTGTTGGCGGCGCTCGCCGTGATCTGCGCCGCCGCACACGGATGCGGCTGCCTCTTCGGCGCCCTGCGCCAACCGCCGGTCATCGGCGAGGTCGTCGGAGGCATCCTGCTCGGCCCCTCGCTCCTCGGGCCGGTCGCCCCCGGGGCCAGGTCCGCCCTGTTCCCCGCGGTCGTGTACTTCACCGCCGTCAGTCTGCTGTTCTTCTCCGCCGGCCTGACCCGGGGCGCCCGACTCTTCTCCCGACCGGCCGGTCATCGCGCCGACGTCGTCGCGCGGCAGAGCCCGGTGGCCTTCCGGCTGATCTTCCTGTGCGTCATGGTGCTGCTGTGTCCGGGGCCCGGCATCAACGCGGTGTTCGGCGCGCTGACGGCAGGCATCTGCGCCGTCCTCGGCGATCAAGCGGCCGCCGAGGACGGACCTGCCGCCGTGTCCCTGGTGACCTGCCAGATCGCCGGCCACCGGCTGGCGAAGGCCGCGGACCGCCTCATGACGGCGACCCTCACCGGAGCGCGGCCCCGGCTTCGAGGAACCGGCGCAGGTCGATGACCTCGTAGCCCTCGGCCAGGGCGGCGTCGACGATCAGCGGAAGGGCCTCGGCGTCGAGGACGACGCCGGAGCCGTTGCTGCCGACGTGCATCTGGATGATCGCTCCGGGAGCGAAGGCGTCGACGGCCCGTTCGACGGCCTTGTCCGCACTCATGCCGCCCTGCGGGCCGAGGTAGCCGTTCGTGTCGGTGCTGAACTCGATCGCCGCGTAGCCCAGGTCGTTGACGTCGGCGATGGACTCCGGGGTGGTGGAGCTGTAGGGGAACCGGAAGAACGGCAGGGGCTCGGTCCCGGACGCCGCCCGGATGGCCGCGTCGGCCTCGCGCACCTCGTCCGCCCGCTCGGCGGTGCTGAGGTCGTCGAAGGAGGGGTGGCTGTACGAGTGGTTTCCGAGGCCGTGTCCGGCGTCGGCGATGGAGCGCACCGCCGCGGGGTGGGTCTCGGCGAACTCCCCGGTCGGGAAGAAGGTGGCGGGCAGCTTTCGCCGGCGCAGTTCGGCCAGCACCGTGTCGATCCCGTCGACGTCCCAGGCGGCGTTGAAGGTGAGGGCCAGTGCCTTGCGGGAGGTGGGCAGCCGGCGGATCTCCTCGCCCAGCAGCGCGGCCGGCGGGCGGGGACCGGCGGCGGCCCGGGCGGTGCGCCCCGGCGCGGCCGCGGCAGGCGCGGGGGGCACGAACCCGGTGACCCCCGCGCACCCCGCGCACAGCAGGCCCGCCAGCGCGGAGCGTCGTCCCACATCCATCACGGTCACTCCCCACGGTCACGGCCTTCGGCTCCGGCCTGCCACCGACTATGCGACGGCGCGGTCCGCAGCACCCGCAGCCCGTGCCGGGGCACCCGGGTGATCTCCGCAGCCGCCACCTACGACGGGCGCCGCCGCAGGTGCGTCGTGAGGTGGTGCTGTAGGGGTTGTCCCACGGCGGCCATGTCGTGGACGACCGTCATCCCGTCGTCCTCGACGGTGTAGTGCCGCCGTGTGCCGGTGACCTCCTTGGCCAGCGGGGTCAGCGCCACGTCCTTGGTCTCGATCTCGATCTCCGTACCGGACACCCGCCCGACGTACGTCTCCACGACGCCCGTCGGGTGGGCGAGCACGACCTCCAGAGCGGCGTCGGGAGTCACCCGCCACCACCCGGCCTCACGGCTCGCGGGCCGCACCGGCGACCCGGACCCGTCGATCAGCCACGCGCGTGCCTCGTAGCGCAGGAAGGGGCGGCCGTCGTGGCTGAAGGTGATCTCCTGCTCGTAGCGGAAATCCGTCTCGAGGGTCGGGTACTCGCCCTGCCCCCGGCCGTGCCAGCGTCCCAGCAGGGGTAGTACGGGCCGCAGCAGCGGGTGCGGCTCGGGACCCTCGCCGAGGACGTGGCTGTCAGGGTAGGGATTCTCCTGCACCGACTCGAACATGTTCACCTTGTCTGTCTGCGAGTACTGCCGATTCCCGCAGCTTAAGGGCTGCGCCCGATCAGGAGCAGTTGCAGCCCGTGCCGTAGAACAGCAGGAAGACGGCCGTCCCTGCGGCCAGGGTGAAGCCGGCCGTGGTCAGGGCGGCGAGGCCCCGACGACGACCCTCCGTGGGGGTGCGGAAGGTCTGCCAGGCGCCGTGGGCGAGGAAGAGGCTGAGCAGTCCGGCCCCTGCGATGGTCAAGCGCGGGCTGAAGGACCAGCTCAGATGGGCGATCAGAACGAGGCAGGCGAGCAGGGCGCAGGCGAGCAGGGTGAGGATCGCCTCGCCGAGGGTTTCTCCCACCGCCTCGATCAGGAACTCGCCGACGCTCTTCACTGCTCTGCGGACCCTCATGGTGCTGCTCCACCCCCCGACTGCGGCGCACCCGCGCGGGGGCCTCCTTCCGAGGACCCGCGCGGGGCCCGAATGGTTGCCGAGACGCTCAGGAGCGGCCAACTACAGCGCATGGACAACGTAGTTGTGGCTGATTCTGCTGGTCCCGAAGGAACGACTCCGGCGGGTGTGCGTTCCGCATCCGCCGACGAGCGCCTGATCGCCGTGCCGCGGCGGTGTGCTGGGCCCGCGCCGCTGCGACGCACGACTCGTCAGAAGCGGAACACGCCGAGGTCCCGCACGGTGTCGGCCAGGGCGCGGATGAGGTCGTTCTCGGCCTCGGTGCGCCAGACCAGGGCGAATTGCATGGTCGCCATGTCGGGGAGGGGAAGCCAACGGATGTTCGACATGCCCCAGTGCCGGGTGACATGGCCGGGGAAGGCGTGGATGATCTCGCCCATGCCGACGTGGCTGATCAGCTCATCGGCGTTGTCCGAGGCCGCGGACATGATGCGTTCGATCCTGCGGCCTCGTGGGGTGTGGAAGGGCAGGTAGCTGTCCTCCCAGTAGTCCGGCAGGCCGTGTGCAGTGCCGTGCGGGAAGTCGGCGAGCAGCTCCAGCGGTACCGAGTCCCGTTCCGCGAGCCGGTGGTCGCGGGCCACGGCGAGGATCCGCGAGTCGGTGCACAGGGTCGGGCCGACGGTGAAGTCCGGCTCTTCCACCGGCAGCCAGACGACCACGACGTCCATGGCACCGTTGCGGAGCTGACCGAACACATCGGTGAAGGTCGCCTGGCGGACCTGGAGACCCCAGTGCGGGTACCGCGCGCGGAACGCCTTCCAATAGGGGTACAGATCGGCGACGTTGAAGGGCATCAGGCTGACGCGGAGCTGTGCGGTGATGCCACGGGCCGCCAGTTGGGCGCGTTCCAGGGATTCGTGCAGGCCTGCGTAGACCGGTTGCAGATCGTCGCGGAACTGGCGGCCGACCTCCGTCAGGCGCACCGTGCGGCTGGTACGGGCGAACAGCTCGGCGCCGATGCGCCGTTCCTGCTTCTTGATGGCCTGGCTGACGCGAGCCTGGGAGATGTGCAACCGCTGTGCCGTCCGGCCGAAATGCAACTCCTCGGCCAGCACCAGGAAGATCTCGATGTCCCGCAGCTCCACCGGTCCACGGCCCTTCGTCGATAACCTGGCGGTTATCGAACCGCGCACAACTGTTCCTTGATCATACGGGCGAGCCGCAAGATCTTTGAGGCATGCAGTCACGCGTGCAAGAACCCCCGCCCGTACGGTCGGACGCGGTGCGGCGTCGCTCCGCCAGCGCCTCCGCCCCGTCGTCGGTGCGTCTCGCCTCCAGCCACGTGAACCCTGTGCTCGGCGAGCACGCCGGAACGTTCTCGAACCGCCCATGAGCGACGCCATCGACCTGACCGCGATGTACGCGATGCATGATGCCCTGCGCCGGGAACTGGCCCATCTGGACCGGCTCACCACCGCTGCGGACCATGATCCGCGGCAGGTGCTGGCCACCGCTGCCGGATGGACGCTGTTCAAGAAGGCCCTCCACGCCCACCACGCGGCCGAGGACGACGCGCTGTGGCCGTCGCTGCGGCGGAACCTGGCCGGCCGGCCGAGGGACCTGGCGCTGCTGGAGGTGATGGAGGCCGAACACGCCGCCATCGGCACGGTGATCCGGGCCATCGACGGCGCGCTGGCCGACCCCGGTGCCGGCTCGCTGCGGTTGGGGCAGCTCGCCGACGCGCTGGCCCGCGGCCTGGCAGGCCACCTCGAGCACGAGGAGGAGGCGGTGCTCCCGCTGGTCCAGGGGGTGCTGACGGCCGAGCAGTGGGGCCACTTCGGCCGGGTCCAAGCCCAGTACGTCGATCAGGACGCACCGCTGCTGCTGCCGTGGCTGCTGGACGGTGCCGACGAACGGACGGCGGAGCGGCTCCTCGCCCGGCTGCCCGCACCCGCGTACGCCGCCTGCACCGCCCGATGGATCCCGGCGTACGCCGCCCTCGACCGCTGGACTCCGGGAATCACCGCCTGACGGCACCACGGCCCGACGGCACCACGGCCTGACACAGCCCGATCAGCCGCCGCCGCGAGCACGCCCTCGCGGCATCCCGAAGAACGACCGACTCGACCACGAAAGCGATCACCTTGTCCGAATCCGTACGTGTCTTACCGCTCCAGCGCGTCTCGGCCGCCGAGGCCGCCGCGTGGCACGAGGTCGTCGTGGCCTCGATGGCCCACGACCTGCCGGGAGTACCGCCACCGGGACCCGGACAGGTCACGGCCCAGCTCACCCGGCCCGCTCTGGGCAGCCGCCGTCTGACCTGGCTGGCCACGGGGGCGGACGGCGTCCCCGTCGGCGTCGCCGGCCTGCGGGTGTTCACCTCCGCGGGGAGGGACCACCTGGCCGAACTGGAACTCCATGTCGACCCCGCGCACCGGCGCCTGGGGGCCGGCTCCCGCCTGCTGTCCGCGGTGGTGGCGGCCTGCCGCACCGAGAACCGGCGCAGCCTCGTCGCGGCGGCCGCGGACGGCAGCCCGGGCGAAGCCTTCGGTGAACGGCTGGGTTTCCACCGGGTGCTCACCCTGGACCACCTCATCCTGCGCCTCGACGAGCTGCCCGAGGCCGACCTGCTGCGGATCGTCGGTACCGCACCTCCCGGCTACCGGCTGACCGGTTGGACCGGAACGGTCCCCGACGAGCTCGCCGCCGCCTTCGCCGAGGCCAAGAACGCGATGAACGACATGCCGATGGGGGACATGGACTACGGCAGCGTCGCGTGGGACGGCGACCGCGTCCGCGCCATGGCGAAGGTCATCGCCGACCGCGGGGACACCCTGCTGACCATCGCCGCCGTCCACGAGGACGGCACCATGGCCGGCTACACCGAGATCCTGCTCCCGCAGGGCTCCGGGCCCCGTGCCCAGCAGTACGACACGGCGGTCGTCCCCGCACACCGCGGCCACGGGCTGGGGCTGTGGGTCAAGGCCGCCATGGTGCGGCATCTGCGCGCCGAGCACCCCGGCGTCGTCGAGATCGAGACGGACAACGCCGACGACAACGCGCACATGCTGGCCGTCAACCACCGGCTGGGATTCCGCTCCTACCGGCGCACGCACGAGTTCCAGCTCGACGTGCCCGCGACCTGACCCCGACCACGGGCCCTTCCCGTGCGGACGAATCCAGAGAACAGAATCCAACGAAATGAGAATCACCACATGCGCGTGTTGTTGATGGCGTACGGGTCGCGCGGGGACGTCGAGCCGATGGCGGGACTCGGAGTGCAGCTGAAGGCGCTCGGCGCGGAAGTACGGGTGTGCGCTCCGCCGGACTTCGCCGACTTCCTCGACGGCGTCGGCCTGCCGCTGGTGCCGATCGGCTCGCCGGTGCGCGAGATCGTGAAGGGGGCGGTGACCGGCACGACGCCGATGCCGGCGGAGGGACTGCCCGAGCGCGCGGCCGCGCTGCTCGCCATGACGTACGAAGCGGTCGCCCCGGCGGCCGAGGGATGCGACGTGATGGTGGCGACCGGCCTGCTCCCGGCCGCGGCCGGCGCGCGGCTGGCAGCCGAGGAACTGGGCATCCCCTACAGGTTCGTGGCCTACTTCCCGACCTATCTGCCGTCGCCGCACCATGCCCCGTTCGAACGGCCGGGCCGGCCGTTCCCGCCGGACGTGACCGACAACCAGGCGCTGTGGGACCTGGACGTCGAGAACATGAACGTACTGTTCGGCGTGGGGCTCAACACCCACCGGGCGGCGATCGGCCTGCCCCCGGTGGACCACTTCCGCGACTACGTCCTCACCGACCGGCCGTGGCTGGCGGCGGACCCGGTCCTGAGCCCGTGGCAGGAGCCGGCGGACCTCGATGTGGTGCAGACCGGCGCGTGGATACGACCGGACGAACGCCCGCTCCCGGCCGACCTGGAGGCGTTCCTGGACGCCGGCACGCCACCGGTGTACGTGGGCTTCGGCAGCATTCCCGTGCGCGACGCACAGGACGTCGCCCGGGCCGCCATCGAAGCGGTCCGCGCGCAGGGCCGCCGCGTACTCGTCGGGCGGGGCTGGGCGGACCTGGCCCTGATCGACGACCGGGACGACTGTTTCGCCATCGGCGAGGTCAACCAGCAGGCACTGTTCCGCCGGGTCGCCGCCGTCGTGCACCACGGCGGCGCGGGCACCACGACGACGGCCGCCCGGGCGGGCGCCCCCCAGGTGGTGGTACCCCAGATGGCGGACCAGCCGTACTGGGCCGGCCGCGTGGCCGCGCTGGGCATCGGCGCGGCACACGACGGTCCGACCCCGACCTTCGAGTCCCTGTCGGCCGCACTCGAGACGGCCCTGACCCCCGAGACGGGGGCACGGGCGAAGGCCGTCGCCGACACGATCCGCACCGACGGGACGGAGGTGGCCGCGAAACTGCTCCTCGACGCGGGGCACGCCGCGCCGATGAGCCGTGAACAGATCTCCGCGATCGCCCATGCCGACCACCCGATCAAGTCTCCGCTCGCCGACGACTCGGTCAGCCGGCTGCTCGAACGCGGCCTGCCGCGGGGCGACGAGCGCGTGCTCGACCTCGGATGCGGCACGGCGGAGTGGCTGCTGCGCGCCCTGGAGACGCGCCCGCACCTGCACGCCGAGGGCGTCGACGTCTCCGAAGTCGCCCTGGCGCAGGCCCGCCGGTCAGCGAGCGAACGCGGAGTCGACGCGCGCCTGGTCCTCCACCAGCAGGAAGCCGCGGACTTCGTCTCCCCACAGCGGTTCGACCTGGTGATCAGCGTCGGCGCCGCACATGCCTTCGGCGGTCTTCTCCCCACCCTCAAGGCGGCCCGCACACACCTGGCTCCCGGCGGCCGCGTTCTGATCGGCGAGTCGTTCTGGGACCGCGCCCCCTCACCGGAGGCCGTCGAGATGTTCGGTGACCTCGCCGACCTGGCGACCACGGTGGACCTCGTCGTCGCCGACGGATGGACCCCCGTCCACGGCCATGTCAGCACGCGCAGTGAGCTGGACGCCTACGAGTGGGCCTGCTGGGGTTCGCTGGCCGGATGGGCTCTGGAGCACCCCGACGATCCCGCCGCCGCTCAGGCGTTGGAGACGGCCACCGCCGCGCGCACGGAGTGGTTGCACGGCTACCGGGACAGCTTCGGCTTCCTCTGCCTGGTGCTGCGCCGCACCTCGGACTGATCACGCAGGGCGGCTGGCGAGCGGCCCGTTCGCCCAGCAGGTTCCATGCCCGACAGGGCCCCATGGCCGCCGCGGAACCGCGGCGGCCGGAAAGAGAGGACACCGATGCAACCGACGTTCGTACTGGTCCACGGAGCCTTCGCGAACTCCTTCTCCTTCGCGCCCCTCCAGGCCGAACTCGGTCTCCTCGGGCACCGATCGGTCGCCGTCGACCTGCCCGGTCACGGCTTCCGGGCGACCTTCACCCGCGCCTATCAGTCACCGCAGGACCCCGAGGGGCTCGCCACCGCGCCCGGCTCGATCAAGGGCATCACCCTCGCCGACAACGTCGCGCACCTGATCGGGATCCTCGAACGGGCCAAGCGGAACGGCCCCGTCATCCTCGTCGGTCACAGCCGGGGCGGCCTCACGATCACGGCCGCGGCCAACGCACGCCCGGACCTGATCGACCGCATCGTCTACGTCTCGGCCTGGTGCCCGGTCCGTCTCGACGTCAACGACTACTACGCCGAGCCGGAGATGGCCGGGGTCGACCCCGCTGCCTTCGCTTCGGCGCTGGTCGGGAACCCCGCCGAGCTCGGTCTGCTGCGCGTCAACTTCCGCACGGCGAAACCGGACTCGCTCGCCGCGTTCAAGGAGGCCTTCTTCGCCGACGGCACCGACGAGCAGTTCCTGACCTTCCTGAACACCTTCCAGCCGGACGAGAACCTGGACGTCGGCGGCTCCGCCGACCGGGCGCAGGCCGCCACCTGGGGCCGCGTCCCGAAGACCTACGTCCGCCTGGTCGACGACGCGGGCCTGCCCCTCGCCCTACAGGACCGGCTGATCCGCGAGGGCAACGAGCTGACACCGGACAACGCCTACGACGTCCGCACGCTGGCGGGCAGCCACTTGAAGTGGCTGGTCGATCCGGCGCCGGCGGCGCGCGCCCTGGGCGAACTCGCCACGCTGCCGGCCCCGTCCGCCCGGGCGTGACCGGAACCGGGTGACCGGTTCGGCGGACCCTCGATGCGGTTCGCCCGGGCGGCTGCCCCGCCCCCGACAAACGGGGGTGGGGCGGGGCAGCCGCCCGGCGCTCACCCGGCGGTCTCAACGGACCGGCAGGGCTCCCGCGACCGACGCCGGGACCGGTGCGAGACCGGCCGGCCGGGTGGTGAAGGTGCCCCGACCCTGTGTCCGGCCGCGCAGCCGGGACGCGTAGCCGAACAGCTCGGCCAGCGGCACGGCCGCCGTGATCACCGCGGTCCCGGCCTCGGCCGTGGAACCCGAGACCCGGCCGCGGCGGGCCGCGAGATCACCCAGCACACCCCCGACGCCGTCCTCCGGAACCGTCACCGTGACCTCGACGAGCGGCTCCAGGAGCTCCATCGTGCTCAGGCGCAGGGCCTCGCGCAGCCCGAACCGACCCGCCGCGCGGAACGCCATCTCCGAGGAGTCCTTGGAGTGGGTCGCCCCGTCGGTGAGCGTGACCCGCAGCCCCGTCACCGGGAACCCGCCGAGCGGGCCCTCGGCGAGCGCGTCCCGGCAACCGGCCTCCACGGCGCGCGCGTACTCCTGCGGTACGCGTCCGCCGACGACCGTCGACCGGAACTCGAAGCACGGCTCCTCCAGTGGTTCGACGTCGAGGACGACGTGCGCGAACTGGCCGGCCCCACCGTCCTGTTTGACGTGCCGGTGGACGAGGCCGCTGACCCCGCGCACGACGGTCTCCCGGTAGGAGACCTGCGGCCGGCCGACGACGACCTCCACCCCGTGGCCGCTGCGGATCTTCTCCACCGCCACTTCCAGGTGCAGCTCGCCCATCCCCGACAGCACGGTCTGGCCGCTCTCCGCGTCGGACCGCACCACCAGCGACGGGTCCTCCTCGGCCAGCCGCGCCAGCGCCGCCGAGAGCCGGCCCGTGTCGCTGTTGCGCCGGGCCTCGACCGCGACCGACACCACCGGCTCGGCCACCGAAGGCGGTTCGAGGACCAGCGGGGCGCCCGGCGCGCACAGGGTCGTGCCCGCCCGGGCGGCCTTCAGCCCGATCACCGCGACGATGTCACCGGCCACCGCCTCCTCCCGTTCCTCGTGCCGGTCGGCCTGGACCCGCAGGATCCGGCCGACCCGCTCCGTACGGCCCGTGGCCGCGTCCACTACCGTCGCGCCCTTGCGCAGGGTGCCCGCGTAGACCCGCAGGTACGTGAGCCGCCCGGTCGCCGTCGCCGTCACCTTGAAGGCGAGGGCCGTGAACGGCTCCGCCGGGTCGGGGGCGCGCTCCTGCTCCACACCGTCCGCCACCAGCCCCCGTACCGCGGGCATCTCGGCGGGCGAGGGCAGGTACGCGAGGACGGCGTCCAGCAGCGGCTCGATCCCGCGGTTGCGGTACGCGGATCCGCACAGCACCACCACACCGTCACCACGCAGCGTCAGCTCCCGCAGGGCACGGACCAGGGTCCGCTCCGTCAGGGCCGAGGCCGAGCAGAACTCCTCCAGGGCGTCGGCGTGCAGCTCCGCCACCGTCTCCTCCAGGAGCCGGCGGCGCCGGGCCGCCTCCTCCCGCAGCGCCTCGGGGACGGGGCCCTCCTGGTAGCCGTCGGAGCCGGTCAGCCAGTGCAGCGAGCGCATCGCCAGGAGGTCGACGACGCCGGAGAACGAGTCCTCCGCTCCGATGGGGAGCTGTACCACCAGCGGAACGACGCCCAGGCGCTCGCGGATCGACGCGACCGCCGCGTCGAGGTCGGCGCCCGGCCGGTCGAGCTTGTTGACGAACGCGATCCGCGGCACACCGTGCCGGTCGGCCTGCCGCCACACCGTTTCGCTCTGCGGTTCGACGCCGGCGACGGCGTCGAACACCGCGACCGCCCCGTCCAGCACCCGCAGGGAACGCTCGACCTCGTCGGAGAAGTCGACGTGACCCGGGGTGTCGATCAGGTTGACGCGATGACCGTCCCAGGCGCAGCTCACGGCCGCGGCGAAGATGGTGATGCCGCGATCGCGTTCCTGGGGGTCGTAGTCGGTGACGGTGGTGCCGTGATGGACCTCGCCGCGCTTGTGGATGGAGCCGGTCGCGAAGAGGATCCGCTCGGTGATGGTGGTCTTGCCGGCGTCCACGTGGGCGAGGATGCCCAGGTTGCGGACGGCGGTGGGGGAAGAGGTGGTGCGGGGCTGCCTGTTGGCGCGCATGGCCCGAGGCCTTTCGTACGTGCGGAGGAAGAGGGCGGCGCGATTCCCGGAAGCCGGCCCCGGTCCTCCCGGGCGGCCGCAGCGCACGGCGGCGTCGCCGTCCCGTCCGGAAGGAGTCCGGGCAGGAGGGCGTACGGGCTCGCGGGCTGGCGGGCGTACGGAAGGCAGGAGGGGACGGAACCCTAGAAGTGGGTCACGGGCATACGGTGACGGCCGCGCAGCCGGCACCGCGCGCTGCGAGACACCGGGATCACGTCGTACCGGGTCGGGGGAGCGAAGGCGGCGGTGCGGTACGTGCACATGGCGCGGCTCCCCTTCTCTTCACTCGGCATGAGGCGCGCGGTGCCCCGTCGGCAGCGCGCACGGCGAGTCTAGTGATCGAGTCCTGCCGCGGCACCGGGTTTTCCTGCGCTTCCGCGGGACCGTGACGTGTACCGTGAGTGACGTACTGCTACTGAAAGTGATCGTTCGGTTGCGTCCGTGGGAGTCGTCGTGTCCATGTTGCTGATCAGAGGGTCGTTCCGGGTGAACGGCGGAGCCAGGCCGGACGGGGACACCGTCCCCTTCACCCCGGACGACGTGGCGGACTGGAAACTCGTGCCGGGGTGCACCGGGGTCCTGCCCAAGGCGGACGGTCGCGTCTCCGTACGCCTGGAGGGCATCGACGCACTGGAGACCCACTACACGAACGGCAGCTACGGGTCGGAGCGGCGCCAGCCGATCGAGTACGCGCGCAAGGCCGCCCATGCCCTGCTGACCTGGCTCCGCTTCACCAGCATCGAGTGGCACGACGACGGGACGGTCACCACCGAACCCGACAGGGTGCCCGGCTACATCCTCACCAGCGGTACCGACATGTTCGGCCGCTGCCTGGCACTGGTCGGCCGAGACACCCCACCCGCGTACAGCGGCTATCGGATCGACGTCGACAAGAAGCGGCTGGAGCGGACCGCCAACCATCACCTGCTCTCGATCGGTCTGGCCTACCCGACCTTCTACGAGGGCCTGCCCGTGGACCTGCGGGACGGGCTCAAGGCCGCCGCCCGGGCGGCGAAGGAGGACACACCGCCGCGGGGGCTGTGGGCGAAGGACGTGACCGTCGATGGGGCGAAGATCGACGGCATCCGCTCGATCACGGACGACGACACCGGAGCGGTGATCCTCCCCAAGCTCTTCCGCCGGCTGAAGGACTACTTCGACTTCGACCCCGATAACTGCTCACTGGCCGGCTTCCCCGCCTTCCTGGCCGGGTCCGAGGACAAGTTCCGCATCCTGCCCGGCGACGAGGTCCTCACCGGCTTCCACCGGCTGGTCGAGATCACGGACGCTCAGATCCTGCGGATGACCCACCCCAGCGAGGACATCCTCTTCGTGAACGGGTGAGCGCGGGCCACCCCGGCCGCCCCGTCACCCCGGCCGCCCCCGTCGCCCGGCGCCGTCAGGGCCGGGGCGTCGTCGGCAGGCGCAGCACCAGCCGCGCGCCCCCGGCCCCGCCCGCACCCCCCTCGGCCGTGAGCGTTCCCCCGTGGTGGGTGCTCAGGTCGCGGGCGATGGCGAGCCCCAGTCCGGCTCCGCCGTGGTCGCGGCTGCGCGAATCGTCGAGGCGGGTGAAGCGCTCGAAGATCCGCTCCCGGTCGGCGGTCGGGATCCCGGGGCCGTCGTCGACCACCTCCAGCACGGCGCTGCCCGGCCGGGTGGGGTGCCCGGTCGTGCGCAGGGTGACGTCCACGCGCGCGTCCGCGTAGCGCTGCGCGTTGTCGACGAGGTTGGTGACGATGCGGCCGAGCCACAGCGCGCCGGCGGTGACCCCGACATCGGGTTCCAGCCGCAGCCGTACGGGGACGCGGTCGCCGAGCCGGCCCTCCACCACCTCGCGCACCAGCGCGGTCAGGTCCAGCGGAGCGGCGGCCACCGGCTGGGCCGCGTCGATCCGGGCGAGCAACAGCAGGTCGGCCGTGAGGTGCTGGAGCCGTTCGATGTCCTCCAGCGCCCCGGAGATCAGCTCGGGCCACAGTTCCGGGTCCTGGACGGCCAGCGCCACTTCCAACTGGGTGCGCAGGACGGTGATGGGGCTGCGCAGTTCGTGGGAGGCGTCGGCGATGAACTGTCGCTGGCGCATCCCGGAGGCCTCCAGCCGGTCCAGGGTGGCGTTCATGGTCTCGGCCAGCCGGGCGACCTCGTCGTGGGTGGCCGGCACCGGAACCCGGCGGTGCAGGCCCCGGTCGGAGATCTCGGCGACCTCGGCCCGGATCTCCTCCACCGGCCGCAGCGCATGGCCGGTGACCCGCCAGGTCACCAGGGCGACGGTGGCCAGCAGCAGGGGCATGCCGATGACGAGGGCGGCGGTGGTCGTGTCGTCCGCCGCGTCCGCGTCCCGCAGGGAGGCGCCGGCGTAGACGGTGGCCATGCCGTCCGGGGTCTGCGTGACGACCTGGACGACCCGCTGCCGGTACTCACCGTCCACCGGCCGGACCCGCCACGTGTGGAACCGGGTTCCCGGAGCGCCGGGACCGGGCGGTGGGAAGGCGGGCGCGCCGGCCAGGTTCGGGCTGGCGAACAGGACGCGTCCGTCGGCGCCCACCACCTGGACGAAGTCGATGCCGCGGGCCGGCGGCCGGACGCGGCCCAGCTTCCCGGCGGACGCGAGCTGCGCCACGGTCTCGGCCTGGCGCCGGGCGTCGTTCTCCGCGTTGCGGATCAGGTTCGCCTCCAGCAGCCCGAGCAGGGCGAACGAGGCGAGCGCCAGGGCCGCGGCCACCACCACGCTCGCGCCCACGGTGGCCCGTGCCCGTACCGTGGTCGGCCACAGCCGGCGCAGCACCGGCCACCGGCGCAGGGCCGCGCCCGGGACCGCGTGCAGGGCGGCCCGCACGCGTCCGCGCCGGCCGGGACGCTCGGCCTCAGCCACCGTCGGCCGCCAGCCGGTACCCCGCTCCGCGCACGGTCTCCACCGCGGTGCGGCCGAACGGTGCGTCGATCTTGCGGCGGAGGGCGCTGACGTGGACCTCGACCACATTGGGATCGCCGTCGAAGGCGCTGTCCCACACCTGTTCCAGGATGTCCCGCTTGGGCACCACCTCGCCCGAGCGCCGGGCCAGGTACTCCAGGACCGCGAACTCCCGCGCGGTCAGCCGTATCTCCGTGCCGCCGCGGGAGCAGGAGTGACGGGCGGGGTCGAGCAGCAGGTCGCCGAAGCGCATCACCTGGGGCCGCCGACGGCCCGTACGCCGGCCGAGCGCGCGCAGCCGGGCGACCAGGACGAGGTAGGAGAACGGCTTGGACAGGAAGTCGTCGGCGCCGGTGTCGAGCGCCTCCGCCTCGTCGTACTCGCCGTCCTTCGCCGTGAGCATCAAGATCCCCGACTCGTTGCCGGCCGCGCGCAGCCTCGCGCACACCCGGTACCCGTTCAGCCCGGGCAGCATGATGTCCAGCACGATGAGGTCGTAGTCGTGCTCCGCGGCCATCCACAGGCCCTGGTTCCCGTCGTGGGCCAGGTCCACCGAGAACCCCTCCGACTGAAGCCCTCGCTGCAGGGCCACGGCGAGCCGCCGTTCGTCCTCCACCACCAGTACGCGCATGCCGGACAGGATCTCAGGCCCTCCCCGCCGCCACCTGAAGAGGTCTTCAGGTGGCTTCAGCGGGGCTTCAGCTTCCGCTCAGCATGCTCTGGAACGAGCCGCGCACCGCGCCCGGTTGTCCTGAGGAGTGCCTGTATGTCTGATTCCGTCCCGCCGTCCGAGCCGGCCGAGACCGCCGCCGTGAACGCGCCGGCGACCGCCCCGGTGACCGCTCCCGAGACGAAGGCCCGCAAGTCCGCGGCCCCGGGCCGCCTCGTCCCCCGTGGCAAGCGCGCCCGTTGGGTGGCGGCGGGCGCGGTCGCGGTGGTGGTCGTCGGTGGAGCAGCGGTGGCCGCGGCCGGACACCACGACCACCACATGCGCGTCGAGCGGGGCCCGCACATGGCCTGGGCCGGACCGGGACCCGAGGGCGGCCTGCGGGGCGGCCCGCACGCCGCCGAACCGCGGCACGAGCGGGAGCAGGGCGAGCCCGGCCGCCCCGCGGGCCCCAAGGCACCCGGGGAGCAGGACCGACCCGGAGGCGCCGACGGGCGCGCAGGCTCCGCCAGGAACGCCCCGGCGCCCGCGCCCATCCCCTCCCTGGCCATCGGCGAGGCGGCCGAGAAGGCCGCCGCGGCCGTGCCGGGCGGGAAGGTCGCGGGCCTGCGCGCGGTTGCCCAGGAGGGCGGCGGCAGCGCCTGGCTGGCCGTGGTCATCGGTTCCGACGGCGTCCGGCACGCGGTCACCGTGTCCGGCACGGACGGCACGATCACCAGCAACACCACCAAGGACCACTAGGGACCGCTATGGGCCACCAAGGCCTACGGCGTCATGGCGCGGCCCCCGATGCCGGGGGCCCCGCCGAGCTGGCCCCGCCACCAGGCCTCCATCTCCCCGCCGTCCATGCCCGCCCACGCCGGGGTCCGCTCGACCTGGGCGCGGCCCAGCCGGCGGGCCAGTGCCACCAGCTCCCGTCCGGCGGCGCCGCGGGTCTCCTCGTATCCGCGCAGCAGCTCCTCGAAGGACCCGCAGCGGCGCCAGCCGTCGGCGAGGGCGGTGGCGTCCTGGAGCGCCTTGGCGGCGCCGCTCGTGTTGTGCGGGCGTACGACGCTCGCCGCGTCCCCCGCGAGCAGCAGCCGACCGGCGGCGGTGCGCGTGGTCTCCATGTCGTAGATCGGCTGGACGAAGGTGTCCGCCGGGTCGGTCAGCGCGAGCGCCCGCGCCCAGTACGGCGGGAACTCGCGATCGAGCAGCGCCGCCAGATGCCCCGCGAGCTCGGGGGTGAGGCCGCCCGGCGGGAAGCTCGTCGGATCGCCCCGGCGCAGCTGCCCGTCCTGCGGCGGAGAGCCGTACAGCACCCAGTTCACCCGCGGTCCGTCCGGCCCGGGAATCCGGTAGATGACGCAGGAACCGCCCGGGAAGCAGACCGTGGTCCCCGCCTCCGGCACCGAGTCCGCCACGCTGCCGAGCCCCGCGAGCAGCGCCGCGTCGAAGTTGCCCCGCCAGCAGACGTAGCCGGCGTACTGCGGCCGGGAGTCCGGGCAGAGCGCGGTGCGCACCACCGACCGGTACCCGTCGGCACCGACCACCAGGTCGTACCGCTCGACGGACCCGCCCGCGAGCCGCACCCGCGCGCCCGCGGTCCCGGTCTCCTCGACCCCCGTCACCGCCTCCCCCTGCCGGTAGACCACCGACTGCGGAACGGACTCCCGAAGGCCGTGCCAGAGCAGGCCCCAGTGGTAGGAGTGGAAGGGGAACGGCTGCTCCCAGATCACCCGGCCGCCCGGCCCGTGGGCATCGTCGCGGACCACCCAGCGGCGCTGCTCCAGCCGGTGCGCGGCGATCCCACCGGGCAGCGCGCCGCTCGCGCCGAGCTCGGCGGCCCGCTCGTCGTGGATGCACAGGCCGACGCCCCGGTCCTGCAACCGCCCGCCCGTGCGCTCCAGCACCACCACCTCATCGGCGCCCGCCCGCGCCGCCGCCGTCGCGACGGCGCACCCCGCGATGCTCCCGCCGACCACCGCGATCGTTCCACCGCGCATAACCGCCTCCGCCTCCTGTCGATGTACAGCACGTCAGTGACCCTCACAGGGCCGGTCATCGCACGGAAGGCCGCGTCGCCGGGGGAGTGGGCCGCACCGCACCCTGGAGGGCCAGTGCGGTGAGCACGACCAGCGAGTCCGTCCAGCCCAAGGGCGCCACGGCGGACGGCAGCCCGGCACCGTTCACCGTTTCCGGGAGCTCGCCCAGCCCGTTCCGTTTCGACAGCACCCAGTCGAGCACCGCGCCCGCCTTCGCCGGCTCACCGGTACCGGCCCAGGCGAGGGCGAAGAAGGAAGTGCTGGCCGTCCACGCGTACGAACCCCAGCTGAAGGAGGGGTCGTTGCCGGGCGAGACCCCGCCGTTCGGCAGCAGCAGCGCCCGGTAGGTGGAGTCCAGCGCTTCACCGAGACCGGCCGGGGCGGCGTTGAACGGGGGCGCCATGAACGCCACCGCGCTGTCCCGGCCGTGCTCGCCGTCGACGGTCCGCTGGTACCCCAGCGGGGCGAAGGAGGTGGCGATCGCGGCCGACAGCCGCCGGGCCGCCTCCCCCCAGCGCTCCGCGTCCGCGCCCAGGCCCAGTCCCGAGGCCAGGTCGGCCGCGGAGTTGAGCCCGGCCAGCAGGGGAGCGGCGGTACCGATGTTGGCCGTGGTCGTGTCCAGCTCCCAGTAGTCCGGGGACGCCGGAGGCAGCCCGTCCGGTCCGAGGGAGCGGGCGGCGTGGTCGGCCGCCTTGCGGACCATCGGGTAGAGCGCGCGCAGCCGTTCGTCCCGCCCGCCGGGCGGCGCCGCCCGGTACCACTGCCACGTGGCCCAGGGCACCCAACCGTTGGCGTCCAACTGCCACTTGCGCGCGTCCGGCGGCCCGCTGCCGTCCAGCAGGGTACGGGCCTCCCAGGTCCCGTCGGCCCGCTGGGTGAGCGCGTCGTAGCCCAGGATCCGGTAGGCCTCCTCGTCGTGCCCGGTGGCGGCGAAGGCCACTGCCGCGAACGCGCCGTCGCGCGGCCAGGAGTACTCCCACGGCGGCGCCCACGCCGCCGCGAACGCGCCATTGGGCCTCAGCAGCGCCCGCATCGACAGCAGGGCGCGCTGCGACGCGGCCCGCCGTTCGGCGGTGGTCCCCGGCACCGCGCCCGCCGCCAGCCACGCGCGGCTCTCCTCGACCTGCGCCAGGGCGCCCGGATCGTCCGCATCGACCACCACCGACGCCGAGGCCCCGTCCGGCAGGTACCGCCACCGGCCCGACGGCAGGCGCAGCACGTTGCTCCCGTCGACGTAGGAGGCGCCCACGGCGAAGGAGGGCAGGACGGCTTCGGCGGCGACCCGGTTGGTCAGCAGGCCCGACGTGCGGGCGGCGAGCGACGAGGCGGGCACGTAGCAGGGCTCGGTCTCCCCGCAGCGCTCGCTGCCGGTGGGATTGACGTGGAAGGCGAGCCGGGAGCCGTAGGCGTGCCAGCCGCCCCAGTACGCCCTGTCGTAGTTCCAGCTGGTCAGCGAGCCGGGCACCGACCGCGTGGTGCCGTACCAGGCGATCGGCCCGCTCTCCGCGGTGCTCGCCTGGAGGAACAGGTGGTACGTGGTGCCCGCGGTGACGGTGGCGTTCAGCGGGAACTCGACCCAGCCGGCGCCGGCGCCGCCGAGCGCCGCGAGGTCCAGGGTCGTCGAGGCGATCACCGACCCCGCGTCCTCGCGGACCCGGCGGACCTGCGCGGTCACGGTGCCCGTCGCCGCCCCGCTGCCCAGCCAGACGCTCACCCGGGACAGCCGGGTGCCGTCCACCGTGAACTCCTGGGCCGCGGCGTTGTTCGTGGCCTTCACGCTGAACAGCGCGCTCTCGTGGCCGACCTGGCCGTCGTAGGGCGCGGCAGCCGCGGCGTGCGGGAGCGCGGCGGGCACCCCGGTGAGTGCCAGGCAGAGCACGGCGGGCAGCAAGGTCCTCGCGAACGCCATCTGTACAGCCCCTTCCTACTCGACGGGCGCGCGGGGCGCAGGGGCCGGGGCGCCGAAAGCTGGACCCACCATGCAGGTACGGGGCACCGGGGCGGGGGGAGTCGGGACGTGTCCCACCGGATGGGGCCGCAGTGACATCCGATCGTGTGACGGGAACAGCGGAAGGGGCCCCGGTCGGGCGCGTGTCGGTGGAGGCGCTCGGCAGGCACGCCGGGGCGCGCGCGAGCGGACGGGGGCGCGCGAAGAAGCGGATGCGCTTGCTTCGGAAGATTTTCAGGGACCGGCTTGCACGATCGGGCTCGCTTTCCGATGGGGTGGTGAATAGGAGCGCCTCTTGCTCCACGGCAGCCGGTTCGGGGGGTAGGCGTGCCGGTTGCTCATGATCCACTTGAAAGGTTCCGCGCCGACGTGAATGTTGCCGAGACGACCGCCCTCGCGCTGTTAGCCACCAGTGCCCGTTGTCGCGTCATCGATGTGTTCAGGGCGCCGATGCGCCTGCCGGGTGCGGGGGTGCGGACGGGAACCGGTGGACCATCCGCCGGCCACCGCCGTGCCGCTCCCCGCGCCCGCCACCGTGAGGTCCCCGCCGCCCCGGAGCGCGGCGACGAGCAGCTGCTGTGGGGGAGCGTATGAGCGAAGGCGATTTCGATCCATCGGGGGACCAGGCGGTCTCCAGCGAACTGGCCGGCGTGCTGCCGGTGGACTTCACCGCGTTCCACTCCCAACAGCACCGTGCCTACCTGCGCTACGCCCACCTGCAGCTGGGAAACCCCAAGGACGCCGAGGAAGTCGTCGACGACGTGTTCACCTTCTTGCTGAAGGTGTGGCGCCAGGCCCTGAAGGAGGCGAGCCTCCACGGTTTCGCGTGGGCGGTGCTGCGCGAGCACGTCGAAAGGCGGCTGGCGGCCCTGGGCCGGCAGGTGGCGATGGTGGAGACGGCGTGGTTCGCAGCGCTGCGCCGCTCCTCCAGAGAGCGGCTGGAACTGCTGGAGTCGAAGCTCGGGCTGTACGCGGCGATCGCGGGCCTGTCCGAGCGGCAGTACGACGTGGTGCTGCTGGCCTTCCTCCTGGGCAACGACTCCGACACGGTCGCCCGGATGATGGGGATCACCCCCGCGACGGTCCGCTCGCACATCCGCGGCGCACGCCGAACCCTGTCCCGCAAGCTCGGGGTGGAATGGATCCCCGGAGAGGAGAAGGACTAGTGAGCGACATGCCCCGCCACCGCGACATGCCGCTGTGCGAACTGGACGCGGCCCTTGCGGACGCGACGGTATTCGCGGAGGAGTACGCCGGATACGACGAGGGCGCGGCCCGCCGTCGCATCGCCCGCCGGATCGTCGCCGACCGCGCCCGCTCGGCGATCGGCACCACCGGCCCCCCCGGTGCTGCCACCCCGCCGCCGCGGGGACCGGCCGCATCCGCATCCGCCTGCGCCTCCGCATTCGCCACAGCAGCCGACGACCTCATCCTCGACGCCGCCTGTCACGTGCGCGCCGCCCGGGGTCTGGACGACCTCACCTGGTGCCTCGTGGAGAGCCGGCCCTTCGCCGAACTCGCCCTCGACGCCGACTCCTGGCCGCACGGCGTGGACTCGGCCCTGCTGTTCGGCTGCCTGCTCCACCTGGCCGACCGGATGGAGGACGCGCAGTTCTGGTTCCAGTACGCGGCCGGGGCGGGCTCGCAGACCGCCGCCCACTGCCTCTACCTCCTGCACCTCGCCCGGGCCGAGGTCGCGACCGCCCGCCACTGGAGGGGCCAGGCCCAGACCCTGCCCCCGGAAGAGCACCTGCCGCCCCTGCCACCGCTCCCGGAACACCTCGAAGGGGCCCTCGGCGCCTCGGTCATCTGGACCACCCCGCCCATCACCACCCAGGACCTCAGCGCCCTCACCACCGGACCCGGACGGGCCGGCCGGTCCCCGTGCCGGCTCCCCGCACGACTGCGCCAGGCGGTCACGGCCCGCCCCCGCAAGGAGCACCCCGATCTGGGGGAGGTCGTCACCCCCGGCCCGCAGGTGGCGGTCGCCGTCGCGCAGAACGCCCGGCTCAACACCCTGCACCTGACGGACCAGGCGAACTCCTGGGCCCTCGAAGCACTGAAACGCCCCCGGCCGACCCACGCCGCCCGGAAGCCCCCCGAAGGGAGCCCCGCCCCCGCCGCACTGGAATCCGCCCACCAGGCACTGCGCGTCCTGGAAGTCATCAACCGCTACTCGGGCGGCGTGAACCTGACCCAGATCGCCCGTGAAACGGCACTGCCGCAACTGGTCCTCGCCCGGGCCATGGAGCAGCTGATCCGCGCGAACCTCGCCACCCCGACCGGACCGGACGCGTACGTCGCCGGCAGCGCCCTCCTGCTGGCCGAATCGGCGAACGGAGACGGACGCGGGCACCTGCACGAGACCCTCGCCTGGGTGCGGGACGCCGTCGGCGCCGCCGTCTACGTCGCCCGCTACACCGACGGCGAGGTCTCCATCACCCAGTACGCCGACGGACCTGCCGCACCCGTGGTTGAGGAGTGGGTCGACTTCCGCGTCGCCGCCCACGCCTCCGCCGTGGGCAAGGCGCTGCTGACCCAACTCGACCACGACGACCGGAAGGACCACCTGGCCCGCCACCGGCTCACCCGGTTCACGCCCCACACCCTCACCAGCCAACAGGACCTGTTCCACCAGCTCGACGACCGCCCGCCGAACACCCCCCTCCTCGACCTGCAGGAGTACGCGGTCGGCACGGTGTGCGCGGCGGTGCCGATCACCGCGGGCCCGAAGGCGGAATGCGTGGCCCTGTCCATCCCGGTCCCCGACCCCAGCCGGTTGAAGCAGGCCGCCCGGCTCCTGCAGAGCGAGGCGGCCGCGGTCTTACTCGCCCTGATCGTCGCCGGTAGCACCCCGCCCACGGCACGGCGGCCGGAGTGCATCATCCTGTCGCCGACGGCCTGAGAGCGGCCACAGCGGCGGACGGGCCCGACGCGCCCCGGGTGCGGCGGGCCCGTCCGCCGTCCCCCGGGCGCGCCGGCGCGTGAGATGCGGGCCTGCGCCCCGCGTGGGATAACGGCACCATGAACGAGCTCCCGACGGCCACGGCCGCGGAAATCAAGATCAGCTTCGCCGGGGCGGAGGCGAAGGCAGCCTTCGACGCCCTGGAGCTCGACCGGGACGAGGGGAGCCGCCGCTTGATCCATTTCTGGGACAGACCGCAGTGGGCGGCAGACGGCACGGTGACCCTGCCCCTGCTGGATCGGGGCATCATCCTGCGTCGGCGCCGGGACGACGAGGGGCCCGAGTCCGAGCGGGAGACCGACCTGACCGTCAAACTGCGTCCCTGCCCCCCGCTGCCGGAGCGCTGGCGGGAGGATCGGGAGGGCGAGGGCTGGAAGTTCAAGATCGAGGACGACCGGACGGGCCCGGAGTTCACGCCGATGGTGTCGGCTTCGTTGGAGGCCGAGGGCGGCCCGCCCGAGCTGTTGCTCATCGAGCAACAGCGGGAACTCCTGGGCGTGGCCAGGCTCACCGAGGCCGATCTCGCCGACCTGACCGGGCTGGGCCCCGTACGCGCCGTGAAGTGGAAGGACGACTGGGACGAGCTGCCCGGCAAGGTGGCGATCGAGGAATGGCGCACCGACAACGGCCTGCGCTTCCTGGAAGTGTCGGTGCGGTCGGACATCGCCGATGCCGCCGAGGTCCAGGCGCAGCTCGAACAGGCCCTGCGGGACCGCGACATCACCCCGCCGCCGTTCGGCGAGCGCAAGACCGAGGCCGTCATGACGGCCCTCGCCCGCGACGCGCACCTCTGACCAGGCCGCCGAGGGTCACCCCGAGACGATGAGGCCGGGCAGTTCGCGCATGTCGCGGAAGACGACGGTGCCGGCGCCTTCGAGCCGTTCGGCCGGGGTCAGTCCCCCCGCGTAGCCGAAGGACCGCATGCCTGCGGCGCGGGCTGCCTCGACACCGGGGCGGCTGTCCTCGACCACCGCGCACGCCGCCGGGTCGACGCCCATCCGCTGAGCCGCGTACAGGAACAGGTCGGGGGCGGGCTTGCCGCGGCTGACCTCGGTGGCGCTGTAGATGCGGCCCTCGAAGTGCTCGTAGAGGCCGGTGCGACCGAGGGTGTGGCGCATCTTCTCGTGCGAGCCGCTGGAGGCGACGCAGGTCGGCAGGGTGATCGTACCGAGTGCCTGCGGCAGTCCCTCGACGGCGGACAACCCGGCGTCCACCGCCACGCGGTGGCGCTGTTCGAACAGCTCCCGCCAGAGGCCGGCCGTCTCGTCGCCGAGCCGGCCGGCGATGTCCTTGTGGATGGAGGCGCTGGAGCGCCCGATGAAGCGGTCCATGACCTCTTCCTCGGTCAGCGGCCAGCCCAGCTCCGCTCCCAACGCGACCTGGAGGGGCAGCGCGATGCGCTCGGTGTCGACGAGCACTCCGTCGCAGTCGAATATCACGAGTTCAATCGGCTTGATCATTCCCGCAGCATAGGGGCCGATCCGGGGCGCGACGCAGGTCGGTCCCGGCCCTGGTGGGTGCCGTCAGGGGGTGACGATGGCGAAGTCCGGGTCGGGGGAGTCGAGGTAGGAGAAGAGTTCGGCGACGACCGAGGGGTCACCGTCGAGGGCCACCCCCTCGTGCCGCAGGAGGTCGTCCAGCGGCACGGCGCCGAGCAGGAGCCCGCGCAGGAGCGGTTCGCCGAGGACGAGGACGGCGTGCGGGCGGCCGGCCGCGGGGTTGTCCCCGCGGACGCCGGTCAGTACGCCGTTGCCCAGGCGCAGCGTCAGCGGGTCCGAGCCGGGCAGGACGAACCGTACGGCGACGTCCGCGTGCCAGGCCCGGGGCCCGTCGATCCGTACGGCGAGGGAGTCCACCAGCTGGTCCAGGCTCAGGGCGGCGAGTACGTCCGGGGACGCGGCGGTGGCCGGTGTCCCGATCTGCTCGCCGCGCAGTTCCTGGGCGCCGGTGAGGTAGAAGTTGCGCCAGGTGCCGTTCTCGGCGCCGTAGCCGAGCTGCTCCAGGGCATCGGCCTGGAGCTCCCGGGCCTCTGCGTTCGACGGATCGGCGAAGACGACGTGGTCGACCACCTGGGCCACCCAGCGGAAGTCGCCCTGCTCGAAGGAGGTCCGGGCACGGCGCAGGACCTCTGCCGCACCGCCCATGAACTCGACGTAGCGGCGGGCGGATTCCTCCGGCGGGTGCTGCCACAAGAGCGCCGGGTTCCCTTCGAACCAGCCCATGTACCGCTGGTAGACGGCCTTGACGTTGTGGCTGACGGACCCGTAGTAGCCGTGGGTGTGCCAGGCGGCCTCCAGCGCCGGCGGCATGCGCAGCGTTTCGGCGATCTCGGTGCCCGTGTACCCCTGGTTGAGCAGGCGGACCGTCTGGTCGTGGAGGTACGCGTACAGGTCCCGCTGCTGCGCCAGGTACGACATGGCCCGCTCGCGGCCCCACGTGGGCCAGTGGTGGGAAGCGAAGACGACGTCGCACCGGTCGCCGAACAGCGCGATGGACTCGGTGAGGTACGCGGCCCAGGCGTGCGGGTCGCGTACCAGGGCGCCGCGCAGGGTCAGCAGGTTGTGCAGGGTGTGGGTGGCGTTCTCGGCCATGCACAGGGCCCGGTGGTCGGGCAGTAGCAGGTTGAACTCCGCCGGGGCCTCGGTGCCCGGGGTCAGTTGGAAGACCATGCGCACGCCGTCGACGGTCTCCTCCTGGCCGGTACGGGTGATGTCGACGGTCGGCGGGATCAGCGTCACCCGGCCGGTGGAGGTGGTTTGGCCCAGGCCCGCACCGACCTGGCCGCGCGGGCCCTTGGGCAGACCGGCCCCGTACATGTATCCCGCGCGGCGGGCCATCGCGGTGCCGGCGTAGACGTTCTCGCTGGCCGCGTGTTCGAGGCAGCCCTCGGGCGCCAGGACCGGGACCCGGCCCGCGTCGACTTCGGCCTGGGTGGTGACGCCCTTGACGCCGCCGAAGTGGTCGGCGTGGCTGTGGGTGTAGAGGACGCCCGTGACCGGACGGTCCCCGCGGTGGGCCCGGTACAGGGCGAGGGCCGCGGCCGCCGTCTCCTCGCAGATCAGCGGGTCGATCACGACGACGCCGTGTTCGCCCTCGACGAGGGTCATGTTCGACAGGTCCAGGCCGCGCACCTGGTACACGCCTTCCACGACCTGGAAGAGGCCTTGGAGGGCGACGAGGCGGCTCTGGCGCCACAAGCTGGGATGGACGGTGTCCGGACGGTCCCCGTTGAGGAAGGCGTAGGCGTCGCCGTCCCAGACGACGCTCCCGTCCTCGGCCCTGATCACGCAGGGCTCCAGGGCGGCGACGAAGCCGCGGGTGGCGTCGTCGAAGTCGGCGCGGTCGGCGAAGGCGGCGTTGCCGCGCGCCGCGCGGTGAGCGGCGCCGATCGATTCGCAAGCGTCGTGTCCGGGGCCGTTCTCCATCGGGTGAGCCTCCTCGGGCGGTGCCTGACCGGCCCCGGCCGGGCCGGGCGAGGGGCCCACGGCGGGCGCCGCCGCTCCACCCCAGCCTCACCCGGCCGCACCCCGCACGCCCGGCGCGTTCCGCCGTCCGGGTGGTGGGGGAGGGGCCGGGCGGCCCCGGGCCACCGTGTTGCTCGCCCCCGTCCTCGGGGGGCGTACCGAAACGTGTCCCGTTCGCTTGACCACAGGGCTCTACTTCTCGGTAACTTGATGTCGTCCAGGAGAGGGTCGTCAAAAGGAGCGGGGCGCGTGGCAGACCACGACCTGAGCGGGTTCGAGAAGAGCACGTTCACCCATGACGGCGCCACCCGCCGGATCCTGCGCCGGGGCACGGGCCCCGCGGTGATCGTCATGGCGGAGATCCCGGGCATCACCCCCAAGGTCATCGAGTTCGCCGAGCACGTCGCGGCGTCCGGCTGCACGGCCGTACTTCCGGTGCTCTTCGGGGAGCCCGGCCGTGATGCGGATCCCGGCACGGTCGGTCGGTCGAGTGCCGGCCGCTACATGGCCTCGTCGCTGTGGCGGGTGTGCGTGAGCCGCGAGTTCACGCTGCTGGCCACGGGGCGCAGTTCGCGCGTCGTGCAATGGCTGCGCGCCCTGGCGGCCGCCGAACACGAGCGCTGCGGCGGTCCAGGAGTCGGCGCCGTAGGGATGTGCCTGACGGGCGGATTCGCCCTGGCGATGGCCACGGACGAGCGCCTCGTCGCCCCGGTGCTCTCCCAGCCTTCGCTCCCGCTGGCCTGCACCGCGGGCCGCGCGGGCACCATCGACATCAGCCCCGAGGACCTCGCGGTCGTCCGCGGACGCTGCGAACGCGAGGGGCTCCAGGTGCTCGGACTGCGCTTCCGGGGCGACCGGCTCGTCCCCGGCGACCGGTTCGCCCACCTCCGGCGGGAACTCGGGGACGCCTTCGTCGCCATCGAGCTGGACGCGAGCGCGGCGAACCCGCAGAGCGCCCTCGCACCGCACTCCGTCCTGACGGAACACCTCATCGACGAACCGGGACAGCCCACCCGGCAGGCGCTCGACACCGTCCTCGACCTGTTCCGCACCCGGCTGCTCGGGGAACGGCCCGCTCCTGCCGTGTGACGGGTTCGTCCGACGGGGGCCGGACCCCTCAGGCCCCTTCCCGGGTGATGACCGCGTCGACCTCCACCTCGACGAGCCAGCCGGGGTCGATGAAGCGGGACACCTCGACGAAGGTGGTGACGGGCCGCACGGAGGCGAACCGCGCACCGTGCGCCCGCGCGGCCTCCTGCCACCGCGTCACGTCGGTGAGCATGACGCGGGTCCGCACGACGTCCTCCAGTGACGCCCCGACCTCCCGCAGGGCCCCTTCGGCGATGTCCAGGCACCGTACGGTCTGGGCGTGGACGTCGCCTGGGCCGACGGTGGAACCGTCGTCCGCGAGGGGAGCGGTCCCCGCGACGGCGACGTACTGTCCTGCGCGCACCGCCCGGGAGAAGCCGATCCGAGGCTCCAGCGGCGATCCCGAGCCGACCTTCCGATGTATGTCTGCCATCTCTTCATGCTGCCAGAGGCGCGGCTGACGAGGCGTCACGCCGCCGGGCGCGTTGCGTGGACCCGTGGGTCATCGAATGGCAACCTGGGTGATATCGCCGTAAATGTCCAATCTCGTGAACTGTTCGGGCGTGCGTCGCGCCGCACCTTCCGCTTCTCTGGATAGTCCAGTGATTTGTATATGTCGGTAGCCGACGTATGGTGGGTTCTGAAGATCCTTCCCGGCGGCAGCCGCTCCTGCCCGCCGCCGGGGATTCACGTTGCGATGGAGACGGAGTGCTCATGGCCACCAGGAAGAACCTCACCGCGAACCGGGAATCCCTCGTCCACAAGGTCCGCTACGCCGCGAGCCGTCCCCACCGCATCGCCCCGTACCTGAAGCGGGCCGCCCGCGACCGGTGGCTGGCCTTCAAGCACCCCGACCACGTCAGCTACTACCGGGCCGTGATGGCCTCGGACACCCGCCGAAACCCCGAGGCCGCGGTCGGCAGCCAGAGCCACGAACGCTGGCTCGCGCTCGGACAGATGCAGTTCGACTACCTCATCGGGCACGGCCTGAAGCCCGGGGCGCGCATGCTGGACATCGGCTGCGGCAACCTCCGCGCCGGCTGGCGGTTCATCGACCACCTCGACGCGGGCCACTACTACGGCATCGACATCTCGCCCGACATCCTCATCGCCGCGAAGCGGACCCTGACCGAGCGGGGGCTCCAGGCCAAGGTCCCGCACCTGACCCTCACCAAGAACCTGACGCTGGACTTCCTGCCCGACGGCTACTTCGACGTCGTCCACGCCCACAGCGTCTTCTCGCACTCACCGCTCGACGTCATCGACGAGTGCTTCGCCCACGTGGGTCGGGTCCTGGCGCCCGGGGGCCACTTCGACTTCACCTTCGACCGCACCACCGGCACCGAACACCAGGTGCTGCGCGAGGACTTCTACTACCGCACCGAGACCCTCATCGACCTCGCCGCCGGACACGGGCTCTCCGCGCGCTTCATGGAGGACTGGGAGGAACTCGGCCACGGCCAGTCCAAGATCCGCGTCAGCGTCGCCGGATCCGACGTCGACGCCGAGGTCTGACTCCGTCGGCTCAGGCGTGGCCGGCCGTGTCCGAGTGCCTACGGCGCCACAGGCGCACGGCAAGGCCCGCGGAGGCGAGCAGGACCAGGCACGGCAGCGCGGTGTCCTCGCCCACCACACCCGCGAAATGCCCCAGGACGAGGAACGGGGTCGCGGCCAGGGCGAACTGACCGACCGTACGGATCCCCGACAGCGCGGGGCGACCCGCCAGGGCCAGGGCGGCGGTCACCGAAACGGCGAAGCGCCACAGCACGATCATGCCGAACCCGCCCGCGTCCAGCAGGCCCAGGAGCACCACGGACAGCGGGGCCCAGAGCATCAGCGCCACCAGCCCCGTCGTGGTCCTGATCCGGCGGGGCGGGTGCAGGTCCGGGGGACAGAGCAGCGGGAGCGCGGCGATCGCCAGGGGCGGGGCCAGGTAGGCCAGGTGCTCCAGCGGCATCTCCAGGGCGCCGGGAAGCACCGCGATGACGAAGCACGCCGTGTTTCCCGCGACGCCGGCGAACGTGGTCCGCGCGCCGGCGGCGAAGCGCCCGCTCAGCGCCACCACGGCGCCGATGAGGGTCAGTACGGAGAAGCCGCTCATCACGTACCCGAACGGGGTCTCGACGTCGGCACGGCCGGTGACGTACGCACGGTTGAGGGTCGAGGCGAGCAGGAAAGCGGCATGCGCGCCCGTGGCGGCCAGCGCGAAGGGGGCCGCCGCCGCGAAGAGGCGCCCGCCGCGCTGCGCCGAACCCACCCCCAGGCGGAGCCGCAGCGCGTGCGCCACGATGTCCCCGGCTTCCCGCAGCCGGGTGAGCGGCCCGGCATCCGCGGTCGCCTCCCGGTAGGCCTCGGCCATCTCGTCGCCGAAGGCGCGGCGGAAACCCGCGGGATACAGGCGCAGCAGAAGGGGGTTCACGCCGTGGCCGCCCCTCCGGAGACGCCGAGGCGGCGCGCCGCCTCGCGCGCGGTGGCGGCGAGCCGTTGCGCCTCGGCGGCCAGGCCCTGCCGGCCCTCGGCGGTGAGGCGGTAGGTGCGGCGCAGCCGGCTGTCGACGATCTGCTCCTCGTGGACCTCGATCAGCCCCTGACCCAGCAGCCGCTCCAGGGCTCCGTACAGGGTGCCGGTCCGCATCTTGACGCGTCCGCCCGAGATCGACTCCACCTCGCGCGCGATCGCGTACCCGTGGCGGGGCTCGTCCGCGAGCGCGGTCAGGAGGAGGAGGGTCGGTTCCTGCATCGCACGATCACTCATGCCTGCATGGTAGGTCACCCACCGGCATATGCCGCCCGATGGGACGCGCCCCGCCGCGGCTCGGCGGAGAGCGCCCCCGGGACCGGAACCTTTGGTGGCGGTCAGCCGCGGAAGGCCTCCGGGCGGGTGGGCGAGGCCTCGGCGAGGGCCTTGGTGACCGCGTCGACGCCTTCTCGCAGTCCGTAGACGGGCGTGTCGGGCTGCTGGCGCCAGGAGTCGTCGAGGCCGCCCGCGTCGACCGTGTCGAAGCCGAGTTGCTCGATCAGGGCGCGTACGGTCTTCTTCGCCGCGGCGTCGTCGCCCGCGACGGGCAGCGCCATCCGGTCCGCGGCGCCCGCCGGGCGGTGCCGGTCGAGGATGTCCTGGGCGTAGGTGCCGTTGAAGGCCTTGATGACGGGGTGTCCGAGGTGCCGTTCGGTCCAACGGCTCTCGGTGAGACCCTCGTCCTCGACGCCGGCGATCCGGCCGTCGCGCTGGCGCGGGTAGTAGTTGCCGGTGTCGATGACCGCGAAGCCCTCGGCGGCCCCGTCGAAGAGGCCGGCCGGCAGGTCCGGCACCTTCTTGAAGGGGATCGTGACCACGACGATCTCGGCACCGCGCGCCGCCTGCGCCACGGTGACGGGGGTGGCGCCGGTCTCCTCGGTCAGCGCGGCCAGGGTCTCGGGGCCGCGTGAGTTCGCCACGGAGACCTCGTGACCGAGGGCGGTGAGCCGACGGGTGAGGTTGCCGCCGATGTTGCCCGCGCCGATGATGCCGATCTTCATGAGCTCTCCAGTGCGTCCGGGATCAGTGTTGCGTCCGCACCAACCCCCGCCCCGGCTACGGCATTCCGCCCCGCGGCGATCGTCGCCCGGTCGAAGGACGCGATCGCGCCGCCGTACGACGCCGATCGGCACGCGGGCGGGCCGCTGACCGGCCCGGTGCGGCCGCAGGCATGACCTTTCGGCCGTTCCTCCCTCGCGGAGCCGCTCCGGACGGAGTTGGGGAAGCGGGAGGAGGCGGACTCAGGAGATCGCGTACCACTGGCTGGCCCAGCCGGTGTTGATGGTGCTCGTGGACTGCTCGGCGAGGTTCACGGTGGGCGGCAGCGAGGTCTGACCGGTCAGCAGGGTGCTGTACCGGAGGTTCGGCGGCGTCAGACCCGCGTTGACCGAGATGCCGGCGCCCGTGGACTTCAGGGTGAGGCCGTTGGTCGCCCAAGTGCCGTTGAGCAGCAGCGCGATGAAGTAGGTCCCGGGGGCGGCGGTGAACGGCTTGCCGAGGGCGAACGGCTTGGCGATCGCGTCGGTCATCAGCTGGGGGGAAATGTCCGGGGTGGTCGCGACGAGGGCGCCCTTGGCGTCGTACACGCCGAGGTAGCAGTTGGCGAGCTGGGCGTTGGGGTCGATGCCGGCCAGGCCCAGCCAGACGTTCGACCAGGTGATCTGCTCGCGCAGGACGATCCGTACCAGGGTGACCCGACCGCCGACCCCGGCCGGCGACTGGGCGGTGACGTGCCCCGCGTCATTGGGGTCCCCGGTCCACGCCAGCAGGTTCTGGTCCTGCGGCCGCGGGCCCTCGAAGCCGGACCCGCCGCCGCTCTGCGCGGGCACGGTGGCCACGGAGCTCGACGCCGCGGGCTTGCTGTCCCCCGGCGCGGTACAGCCTGCGAGGGCGAGCAGCGCGGCGAGCGCGGTCACGAGACCGGTCGTGGCGGTGGTGGTGCGGGTGCGCATGGTCCCCCCATGAGGTGCGGATCTGTCGACGGACATGATCACACGCCGCCGGTGCGCGCCCGCCCGCGGCGGAACCCCGAGCCCAGGACGAGTTGTACGCGCTGTGACGTGCGGCGAACCCTACGCACGGGCGCTCGGCGCGGGTTCGCCGAGGGTTCGTCACCGGTTCGTCGGGTCCGTATCGACCGAACGACGGGGGAGTGCCCCGGTTCGTCCCCTGAACCGACCCTGCGGGCTTCCTTAAGAGAACTTGAAGAACCCCTCCAGCGTGCGGATTTCACTGATCACGAGCCTAGGCTCGATCGCACCCCACCCCCTTTCCCTCTGTGAGGTGCTACAGGCATGAGCAGCCGAACTCCCGCAACGCCGTCCCGCGTCGAGGCGCGGCGGAAGAAGGCGGTGCGCACGCGCATCGTCCTGTCCCTCACCGCGGCCGCCGCGGCGGTGGCGGTAGGCGTCGCCGTTGCCGATACCGGCGGCGGTACGCAGGTGGACCAGCGGGCCGACGGCGCCTCCGGACCGAAGGCCGGGACGCCGACCCCCGCGGACACCGCCGGGACGGCGAGCCCCACCGCTCCGCTGCCTGAGGTCACGGCCGACGCCGCGGCCGCCACGGGCTCGCTGCCGCCCGAGACGCCGGCCGCCGAAGGGACGGAGTCTGCGGCTCCGGCGAAGCCCGCGGCGAAGGAGGACAGCGCGGCCAAGTCCGCCCCGGCCGGCAAGCCCCCGCGTACGTCCGGCGGGAGCACCGGCGGCGGCTCCGGTACGTCCGGTGGGTCGGGCGGGTCCGGTGGCTCGTCCGGCGGCTCTTCCGGTGGTTCGTCCGGCGGTTCCGGCAGCTCCTCCAGCGACGCCGAATCCGCGGTCCTCGCCCTGGTCAACAAGGAGCGGGCCACGGCCGGCTGCGGCCCCCTGACCGTGAACTCCAAGCTGAGCGCCGCGGCGCGCGCGTACAGCGACACCATGGCCCGCAGCGGCGTCATGTCCCACACCGGACCCGACGGGTCCACCATGACCAGCCGCGTGGAGGCCGCCGGCTACGCGTGGTCCCGCCTCGGCGAGAACATAGCCCGCGGCCAGTCGGACGCCGACGCGGTCATGAAGGCCTGGATGAACAGCTCCGGCCACCGGGCCAACATCCTCAACTGCTCCTTCAAGGAGATCGGCATAGGCGTCCACAAGGGTGACGGCGGCCCGTGGTGGACGCAGGACTTCGGGACGTCGAAGTAGGAACCCTCCCCCTCCCCCCGGTTCCTCCCTCCGGTCCCTCCCTCCGGCCCCTGGCAACGGTCACCCCCCACCGGCTGCCGGGCCGCACACGTCCTCCGACCCGTACGCGGGTCGGAGGACGTCCGTGTTCGTGCCCGTGGCACCACGGGGCGGCGGCGTTCCGTCGTGCCGTGCGGGGGAGCGGGTAACGCGCGGCCCGGTCCGTCGGCCACTATGGGGCCGTGCCTCGATTTCCGCGCTACCTGTTCATATGGCTGTCGTGCACGGCCACCAGCGTGACGGCCGTGCTCGGCACGGTCCAGTTCGTGGTCGGCTCCACCCGCCATACGCCGCCGGTGGCCCGCTCCGCCCCCATGGTCTTCGACTCGCCGCCGGCGTGGCTGGCGCAGGAACCGTCGCCGGGCCCGCCGTCCCCGACCGCTTCCGCGTCCCCGAGTCCCTCGCCCACCGTGACCGAGGCTCCGACCCCCTCGGCCCCGTCCTCCCCGCCCGCGAAGCCCTCGCCGGCCGCCCGGACCCCCTCGCCCAAACCCCGAGTCGACTGCGAGAACGGCGGGCCGGGTCTGCACACCGTCCCTTCGCAGGGCGGCAAGGTCACGGTGCGGTACGGGAGCCGCGGCGTGTGCCTGATCTCCGCGGTCCCGAGCCGCGGCTTCAAGGCCACCACGGCACAGACCGACGACGACACCCTGACGGTCACGTTCAGCGGCTCGGACCACCGGTCGGTCATCACGGCGACGATCGACCCGATGGCCAAGGCCAGCGTCCGCGAGACGTCGTTCTGAGGACTGCCCGGCCGGGCGGCCGGGCAGTCGGTCGGTGGTCGGGTCGGCTGATCGGCCGGACGGCAGCGGCGTGACCGCTTCGGCCGGTCCGCACCACTCGGCACCACTCGGCCCCTCTTGCTCGCTTTCGCGGGATTCCCCTCCCCGTATGCGCTCATCGGAGGGGGCCCGGTGAAGCGGAAGGTGAGCTGTTCCTTAGGGGAACCTCAAGATCGCGCCCAGCCGGTTCGCAGGGCCCGCCGCGGTCCTATGCTCACGTCAGCCGACCGGCCTCCGGCGCCCGGGCACACCGCCCCGGCGAACCGCAGGACCGCCGGCTTCATCGAGTCGGGAGGCTGCTCGCCCTTCCCGTAGTCCTCAGCGCGCCTTGGGGTGTCTTCGTCATGACTTCTCGCACACTTCGACCCGTCCGTGCCGGCCACGCCGCGCGGCCCCGCTCCGCCGCGCCCCGGGCCGCCCGACTGCCGTTCGTCGCCGCTGCCGTGGTCGCGGCGGGTCTGTGCGCCGCCTGCGGACCGTCCTCCGAGACCGTCGGCTCCGCATCGCCCACCACGGTCGGTGCGTCCACCCAGGCCCTCGCCGCCACGCCGTCGGCCTCCGCGTCCACGGAGGCATCCCCGAGCGCTTCGGCCTCGCCGTCGGCGTCCGCCACCGCGCAGGCCTCCTCCTCGCCGACCCCCTCCCGGACCCAGAGCGGTTCGGCCGCCCCCAAGCCGGCCCGTACGTCCGCCGCGCCCGCGCCGGCCCGGGTCCCCGGGCCCGGCTACGACAGCTCGGCCGACGCGCAGAAGCAGATCGACGCAGCACTGGCCGCGGCCAAGTCCGACGGGAGGACGGTGCTGCTCGACTTCGGGGCCAACTGGTGCGGCAACTGCAAGGCCGCCGACAAGGTGTTCGCCCAGCCGCAGACGGCGGCGATCCTCGGAGCCTCGTACCACCTGGTCAAGATAGACATCGGCGGCAACAGCTCCGCCAACTCCGCGCTCCTGCGCAAGTACAGCCCCTCGGGCGGCACCTACACGATGCCCGTGCTGGTCGTCGTGAACTCGTCCGGCAAGGTGCGCACCGACACCCACGCCACGGGCAACCCCTCCCTCACGGCGGAGGGGATCAACGCCTTCCTGCGCAAGTGGGCCTCGTGAGACCAGCGGACCCGCGCCGGTTCCGGGTGCGTACCGCGGCCCTGGCCGCAGCCGCCCTCGCGGCGGCCGTGGCCGGCTGCGTATTCGCCGCCGTCGGTACGGTCGCCGCCGACGGCAGCCGCGCGGAGGCGGCGGCCGGACCGGCGACCGCGGTCAGGGCCGCGGTCGGAACCGCGGCCGGGGCCACGGTCATCGACCCCGCCGACCGACCTGCCGCGCCCGCGCTGGCGGGCGACGACCTCGACGGGAAGCGGGTCGCCCTCGACGGGTTCCGGGGGCACGTCGTCGTGCTCAACGTCTGGGGTTCCTGGTGCGGCCCCTGTCGGGCGGAAGCCGACGACCTGGTGCGGATCGACCGGGAGACCCGGGACCAAGGCGTCCGGTTCCTCGGGATCAACACCCGCGACCCGGACCGCGCTGCGGCCCGGTCCTTCGTACGCGCGCACAGCATCGACTTCCCCAGCCTCCACGACCCCACCGGCGAGCTCCTGCTCTGCTTTCCCCCCGCCCTCCTCAACCCGCAGGCGATCCCTTCGACCCTCGTGATCGACCGCCGCGGACGCATCGCCGTCAGCATCGGCGGAGCGGTCACCGGGGACGAACTCGGTCCGCTGCTCTCGCGCGTGCTGGAGGAGGCGTCATGACGGCGTTCCCGGTGCTCGCCGCCGCGGACACCCCCTCCCTCCTGCACGGGACCCTGGCCGTCGCCGCCCCGGTGGCCTTCCTGGCGGGACTCGTCTCCTTCCTCTCGCCCTGCGTGCTGCCGCTCGTACCGGGCTACCTCAGCTACGTGACCAGCCTGTCGGTCTCCGACCTGGCCGAGGCCCGCGGCGGGCGCCGCAGCCGGATGGCGGCCGGCGCGCTTCTCTTCGTCCTCGGCTTCACGGCGGTCCTCGTCTCCGGCGGAGCGCTGTTCGGGTACTTCGGCCGCACCCTGCTGGCCCACCAGGAGGTGGTCACCCAGGTGCTCGGTGTCTTCACCGTGCTCATGGGGCTGTCCTTCATGGGGTTCCTGCCGGGTTTCACCCAGCGGGAGTTCCGCAGCCACCGGCGGCCCGCCCTCGGACTGGCCGGAGCCCCCGTGCTGGGCGCGGTGTTCGCCGTCGGCTGGACGCCCTGCATCGGCCCGACGCTGGCCGCCGTACAGGCGCTGGCCTGGAGCGAGGCCAGCGCGGCCCGCGGGGCGCTGCTCATGGCGGCGTACTGTCTCGGCCTGGGGCTGCCGTTCGTCCTGGCCGCGCTGGCCTTCAGGCGGGCCCTGGGCGCCTTCGGCCTGGTCAAACGCCACTACCCGTGGGTCCTGCGGATCGGCGGCGGGATGCTCGTGCTCGTCGGCGTACTGCTGGCCACCGGGGTGTGGAACGACCTGGTGTACCGGCTGCAGTTGTGGAGCGCGGACTTCACCACCGCCGTGTGAGCGGCTCCCCGTACGGGCCCGACCCGAAGACCCGAGAACCGATCCGTTCTCCCGACCCAAGAGGCACAGAGACCAAGATGAACGTTTCCTCGCGTACGAGGCGCACGAGGCGCACGACGCATAACCGGACGGCCCGGACCGTGGTCGCCCTCCTCACCCTGGCCGCGCTCACGGCCTGCGGCGGCCAGTCCGCCGAGGACGACGCGGCCGCGGGCGCAGCGCCGCCGCCCACCACCGGCTTCACCGAGAACGGGGTCACCGTCACCCTCTCGGTGTCCGACTGGCACGCGCCGAAGGGCACGCTGACCGCCGTCTTCACCCCCGAGAAGAAGGGCTTCCACCTGTACAGCACCGAACTGCCGCCCACCGGTGTGGAAGGCGTGGGCCGGCCGACCGCGATGGACGTCACCGGGGTCCTCAAGGCCGACGGGAAGCTGACGGCCGGCGCCGACGTACGGTCCATCAGCGTGCCCGGCGTCGACGCCCCGATGCCCGTCTACCCGGACGGCCCCGTCACCACCACCCTGCCCGTCCGCGCCGACGGCAACGGGGACGCGACCGTGCTGCTCGGATACGCGAGCTGCAGCGCGAAGGAGGGCTGCACCATTCCGGTCGCCGACCACCCCGTGCACCTGCGCCTCACGGACGACGGTCCGACGTTCGCCGCCCACTAGGAGGGCCCCCGGAACGAACCCCTAAGGTGTGCCCATGCCCAGCGTCCTGGTCGTGGAAGACGACCCCAGCATCCGCCAGTCACTCATCGAAGTCCTGGCGGAGCACGGGTATGCCGTACGCAGCGTGGGCGACGGGTTCGGCGCCCTGCGCGAGGTCACCCAGACGCCCGTCGACGCGGTGGTCCTCGACCTCGGCCTGCCCGACCTGGACGGGGGAGACGCACTGCGCATGATCCGGGGGATATCCTCCGTCCCCGTCCTGGTGGCCACCGCCCGCGACGACGAGACCGAAATCATCAAGCTCCTCAACGCCGGCGCCGACGACTACCTGGTCAAGCCCTTCTCCGGAGGACAGCTCATAGCCCGCCTCTCCGCCGTACTGCGGCGCACCAGCCACGTGCCCCCCGCGGGCGCCGCCCACACCGGGCCGGGTGCACGGCCGGCGCCGGCCGCCGACCCGCTGGGCGCCACCACCGTGGGCGAGCTGGCGGTGGACCCCGGCGCCCGTACCGCGTACCTGGCCGGCCGGGAGCTCCACCTCACCCGGCGGGAGTTCGACCTGCTGGCCTTCCTCGCCCACCACACCGGCCAGGTCGTCTCCAAACGCAGGCTGCTGACCGAGGTCTGGCGCGAGCCGTACGTCGACGACCAGACCGTCGACGTGCACCTGTCGTCGCTGCGCCGCAAGCTCGGCGAACGCGCGGCGGCCCCGCGCTACCTGCTGACGGTCCGCGGCGTCGGCATCAAACTCGTGGCCCCGCGGTGAGACGCTCACTGGCGGGAGTCGCGCTCGCCGTGACGTCCATGGTCGCCCTCTCCTTCCTCATACCCCTGGGCGCACTGGTGATGTCGCTGGTCAAGGAGCAGAGCGTCACCGCGGCCGAGCAGCGCGCCGCAGCCCTCGCACCCGTCCTCACGCTCACCACGGATCCGTCCGCGCTGCGGGAATCCGCCGCCGGACTCGACGCGGCCGAGCACCTGGTCATCCATCTCCCCGACGCGCAGAGCCTCGGCGACTCCCAGGCTCCCGTGAAACTGCTCGAACGGGCCCAGCAGGGACGCGAGTCCATCTCCCAGAAGACCCCCGGCGGATGGATCTGCCTGCAGCCCGTGGTGCTCCCCGGCGACCGGGTCGCCGTCATCGAGAACTTCGTCCCCGACGAGGAACTGACCCGCGGGGTCAAGGCCTCCTGGGCGGTCATGCTCCTGCTCGCGGTCGGCCTGGTCGGCGGCTCGGTGCTGGTCGCCGACCGGCTCGGGGCCAAGGTCGTCCGGTCCTCCAAGAAGCTCGCCCAGGCCTCGCACACCCTCGGTCAGGGCAATCTGGACACCCGGGTGGAGCCCATGGGCCCCAAGGAACTGCGCGACGCCGGCGTCGCCTTCAACGCCATGGCCCACCGCATGACCGAACTGCTCGCCATCGAGCGCGAACTGGTCGCCGATCTGTCCCACCGGCTGCGCACCCCGCTGACCGCCCTGCACCTGGCATCGGAGCGAATGGCCGGCACACCGGAGTCGGCCAGGGTCGAGGCGGCGGTCCACGCGCTGGAGTCGGAACTCCAGGCCATCATCGCCACGGCGCGGACACCGCTCGCCGTGGGCCCGATGGGCCACGGCATGCGCAGCGCGGAGACGAACACGGGTCGGCAGACGACCGGGGCGGGGCCGTCGCCCGAGTGCCCCCGGTCCGAGGCCGCCGAGGTCGTGCGGCGCCGGACCGCCTTCTGGTCGGTCCTGGCGGAGCAACAGGACCGACCCTGTTCCCTGGACCTCACCCAGGAGCCCACGGCCGTCAGCCTCAGCGACGACGACATCGCCGCGGTGGTGGACGCGCTCATCGGCAACGTCTTCAGCCACACCCCGGCCGGCACCGCGTTCGGGGTCCGCGTCGCCCGCACCGCCCAGGCCGTGGAACTGGTGGTGGAGGACTCCGGGCCCGGCATTCCGGAACCGGACCGGGCCCTCTCCCGCGGGAGCAGCACGGGCTCCTCGGGGCTCGGGCTCGACATCGCCCGCAGGGCCGCGGCCGTCACCGGCGGCACGATGCGCATCGCACACGGCCCGCAGGGAGGCGCGCACATCACCGTGGTCTTCGCCCTGGCACCGCCCGCGCCGCCCGAGCGCGGACCGCGCGGCTCGCGCAGGCGGGCGCGGTGGTGGCCGCGCACGCGATGACCGTGCACGGGCCCACCGGGGCGATGGTGGACGGGGAGAGCCGCGGGAGCCGTGGCAGGATGCCGTGATGATCTCCAACTCGCCGATACCGCACGTCGTTCCCGCAGGTCGCATGGCCCGGTCGGAACAGCCCGTGCTCGCGCTGACCGGTGGGTGGGAGCTGCGCCCCTGGCACCCGGACGACGCGGACGCGTTGTGCGCCGCCGGCCAGGACCGGGCCGTACGCCTCTGGAACCGGCTGACGGTGAGCTCCCCGGAAGAGGCGCGTCAGCGCATCGAGCGCATGCACCGGCGCTGGCGGGCCGAGCTCGGCGCGATCTGGGCCGTCGCCCGGCCGGACGGTCCGGCCGTGGGCCTGATCGGCTGGAACGACGTCGACCTCCAGGGCGGCAGCGCCGAGATCGTCTACTGGCTGCTGCCCGCGGCACGTGGCGGGGGCGTCGCCGCCGAGGCGACACGGCGGGTCAGCCGGTGGGCACTGGACGACCTCGGCCTGCACCGTCTGCGGTTGTGCCACTCGGTGGCGAACCCGGCGTCGTGCCGCGTGGCGGACCAGGCCGGATACACCTTCGAAGGCACCATGCGCGGCGCACTGCTGCACGCCGACGGGTGGCACGACCAGCACCTGCACGCCCTGGTCCGGGGGGATGTCTGATCCCACGACGGTCAGCGACCGCACGGGGCGCCGCAAGGAGTGCGGCCGTCAGCTGCAGTCCCACATGAACCGGCCCTCGAGGTGGTCGGAGCTGACGAAGACGAAGCCGCTTCCGTATCCGAAGTTCAGGAAGAACGGATCATCTGCCGCCTCACCTCGGTCCTCGAACTGGCAGAGGAACAGCCAGGAGGGGTCGATGCCGAAGGCCTGGTAGTTGGGGTAGACGGCCTCACCCCCAAGGAAGTCCGCGGGCCAGTCCTCTTCGGGATGTTCGGCCTCTGGGCCCTCGCCCCGCAGGTACCGGGAGCACGCGGCGGCCTGGTTCGCTGCTTCGTCGAGTTCTGGCGGTACCGGAGTCAGCTCGGTCAGCCATTCGACGGGGACCTCCGTGTGTTCCGGACCCCACCGCCACAGGGTGCGCCCCTGCGTGCCGGGGGAGCCGATCGACGCGAAGGGCGGTATTCGTCCACCGGGCTGGACCAGGACGACGGCCTCGCCGTCGTCCGGAGTGTTACCGCCCATGACCACGTCATCCTCGTGCAGGAACAGGTACGCGAGGCGCACCTCGTCTCCCGGCACCCGGAACTGGCCTATGAACACCAGGGCCTCGCCCGTACGCGGATGCACCGGCCAGGCCGGTCCGTCCAGCCAGACCGGCTGCCCGCCGAACTTCGACACCGGTTCCGTGACCGGCTCGCGCGCAGCCCGGAAGGACATCCGCAGCCGCGGCAGGAAGGCGGCGTCGTAGGGGCCCGCGGCACGGCCCGTCGGCTCGGAGATCATGCCTCCGACGCTACGCCACCCCACTGACAGCACCCGGCCCTGGGCCGTCTCTAGTCGACGGCGGAGGCCAGCGGCAGCAGTGCGGGGCGTTTCGCGGTGCGGCCGTCGCCGGAGGAGCGGCCGCGGAGGCGGCGGCCCAGCCAGGGGCCGAGGAACGCGGCCGCCCAGCGCAGCTCGGCCGCCACGGTCGAGCCCCCCGGGGCGGTCGGCCGCGGTGGCAGCGGATGCGTCCAGGTGTCGTCGCTGCCGGGCAGGCCGACGGCGTGGGCGAGGGCCGCGGCGATCCGTTCGTGGCCGACGGGGCTGGCGTGCAGGCGGTCGTCGGTCCACATCCGCGGGTCGGTCACGGCGGCCGGCCGGGCCGTCTCGGCGACGGCGACCCCGTGGCGGGCGGCCGCCGCGCGGATGCGGTCGTTGAGGTCGGCTATGCGCGGTGCGGCAGGTCGGGCGAGGGGCACGAGCACGCTGAGGTCGGGGAAGGTCACCGTCGCCACGCGGGCCCCGGCGGCCGTGAGCGCGGCGAACATCTCCTCCAGGTGCCCGGCGACCTCCGCGGCGTCGAACCGGGGCCGGAGGATGTCGTTGACCCCGGCGACGACGGTGGCCAGGTCGGGGCGCAGGGCCAGGGCGGGGCCCAGTTGTTCGGCGCGCACCTGGCCGGCGAGACGTCCCCGGACGGCCAGATTGGCGTACTGGAGGCCGGGATTGACGGCGGCGAGGTGTTCGGCGAACCGGTCGGCGAAGCCGCGCAGGCCCACGGAGTCGTCCCCGTCGCCGAGGCCTTCGGTCTGACTGTCGCCCAGGGCGACGTAGCGCAGGTACTCACCGTTCGGCACGGGCCAGCCTCTCCTTCAGGATCGCCGCGCTCCGGCGGCACCAGTCGCGGTGTCCCTGCTCGAAGGCGAGGCCGCGCAGACCGGTCAGGTATCCGCCGATCCGCTCGCCGTGGAGCAGGAACTCGTCCTCGTCCATGTCGCCGCGCATCTTGCGCAGCACCTTGCCGATCAGCTCGATCTTGGCGTCGGCGGCGGCCGCGCGCGCTTCGAGCTGCGCGATCACCGGTCCGATGCCGATCCGGTCGGCGGTCTGGACCTTGACGAGGAGGTCGTCACGGATGACGGAGGACTTGAGCGGGGCCGCGGCGAACTCCTCCAGTTCGGTGCGGCCGGCCTCGGTGACCTGGAAGAGACGTTTGTTGGGCCGGGCCTCCTGGACCACCTCGCGGCCCTCGACCAGCCCCTCCTTCTCCAGCTTGGCCAGCTCGGCGTACAGCTGCTGGGGCAGGGCGTGCCAGAAGTTCGCGACGCCGATGTCGAAGGACTTCGCCAGTTCGTATCCGCTGAACTCGCCGTCCAGCAGCGCCGCCAGTACGGCATGTCGCAGAGCCATCGCGCTCGCCCCTTCCCCTTCCTCGCCGACCCCTGCATCATACTCATGAAAGTGACTAGTCAGATTCATGAGTATGAATGCCAGGAGGGGTCATGGAGACTGCCGAACGCTTCCGCGCCGCCGTGGAGAAGCGGGATCTCACTGCGTTGGAGGGCCTGTTCACCGAGGACGTCCGGTTCTACAGCCCGGTGAAGTTCACGCCCTTCGAGGGTCGGCCCATGGTCCTCGGACTCTTCGGGGTCCTGATGCGCGTCTTCGAGGACTTCCGCTACGTCGGCGACTTCGAGGGCGCGGCCGAGACCAGCGCCGGCGGCCAGGAGCTCCCGGCGGAGGTCCTGCTCTTCCGGGCGGCGGTGGACGGCCGGGAGATCCACGGGATCGACATGCTCCACTTCGACGAGGCGGGCCGGATCAAGGAGTTCACCGTGATGGTCCGCCCGCAGTCCGCCGTGCAGGCCCTGGGGCAGGCGGTCCTGGCCGGCCTGGTCGCCGACGGTCTCGCCTAGGAGGTCGGGCGCAGGACCAGGGAGACGAAGCCGAAGCTGTCCCGGTAGCCGTGCAGCCATTCCGCACGCCGGATGGTGGCCGTCCGCAGTACCTCGGCGGCGTCCGGATCGGCGGGGTGGTCGAGGGCCCATGAGGCCAGCGATCCCAAGCACGACCACTCGTACGCGTCCAGCTCCTCGCGCGTGCTGACGTGTGCGTGTACGGGAGCCCACCCGTCGTCGACGACGAGGTCCACGGTGGTCGCGAGGTCGTCGAGCTCACCGAAGATCTCGACGGCCTCCCGGGAGGGCGCGCGGTCCCAGAAGCTCTCGCCGAGCAGCACGCGGCCGCCGGGAGCCAGGTGCTCCCGGGCCGCCGCGAGGGTCGGCAGCAGGCCGCCGAAGGCGTGGGTGGCCCCGACGCTGAGCACCAGGTCGAAGGGCCGGTCGGAGACGAAGTCCGCGGCCTTCTGCTGGTGCACGACCAGACGGTCCTGGACGCCGAGCAGGCCCGCCGACCGGCGGGCCTGCGTCACGGACTCCTCCGAGGTGTCCACGCCCTCGGCGTGCAGACGGGGGTGCGTGGCCAGGGCGCGCAGAAGCCATTCCGCAGTACCGCACCCCAGGTCGAGCACCCGCTCGCCGTCGCGCGGTGCGCCGTGTTCGAGCAGGCGGCGTACCGATGCGTCACCGAGCGGGGCCTTGATGGGGTGGTCGGCGTGGGCGATCCTGGAGATCTGTTCATGATTCACCGGGGCAGCTTGCCAACGCCGTAGCCCGTGCGCACCCCATTTCCGTCCGAGTGCCGGACAGGCCACCTAGCAGTCGGCGGACCGCCCCTCCCAGGCCCGCGCGAACACCTCGTGCAGGGGCTCTGTCGGCAGCACCCGGCCGAAGGGGGCGCGGACCGAGTCGTTCCACAGCGGGCGCACCTGGTGGGTCGCCAGCTTCACCGTCTCCAGCGGCAGGTTAGGGGCCTTCAACTCGGTCCATTCCCCGGGCAGGAACACGGTCCGGCCCGCCCGCGCCCGCTTGGCCTCCATGACCGCGCCGGTGGCGAGGAGTTCCGCTTGGACCTCCTTGTGCCGCTTGGCGGACCAGCCGTTCCACCGGCGTACGTTCCGGTCGGTGGGGGCGGCCAGCGCCGCCACCTGGAGGTACAGCGCCGCCGCGTCCGCGCCGACGCCGAGCTCACCCGCCACCCGCGTGACCAGCTCCGGGCAGGACCGCTGCGGATCCGCCTCGTACGCACCGGCCGGCACCGGTCCGGAGCGGGCCCGGAGCATCATCCGCTCCAGCCCGCCACCGGCCAGCAGCGGCGCCGCCCGGTCCAACTCCTCCGCGAGGTCGGTGACCTCGCGGACCCGCCGCCAGGCCTCGGGGTCGGCGACCGCCGCGGGCCGCAGGAACGAGGCGCCGCCGGGCGCGCACACCACCAGGGAGCCGGAGTCGTACGCGGTCACCGGAACCGGGCCTTCCGCCTTGCCGTCGGCCATCGCCACCGGCAGCAGCCCGGGCCCGAACCGCTCCGCGATCCGCGCCGAGGTGTCCTGGACCCGGCCCCCGGGCAGCGCCAGCAGCAGCTCCGGACGCGCCAGTTCGGCGCGCAGCCGCTCGTACACGTCCATGGCGCCGGCCACCGCCGGATCCCCGACGGGCCGGTCCGTCCAGGCCCACACCAGCGCGCTCGCCACCCCGAGGAGGTCGAGTCCCACCGCGGTGCGGTGCGGCAGCTCGGGACCGGCCGGGGGCACGGCCCGGACCTCCACCCCGATGCCGTACCGGGTCGCAGCCAGCTCCCAGCCGGCCGCCTCCACGGGCGCGTTCACGCTCGTCTCCGTGGCGGCCTCCCAGCCACCCGCCAGCCGCCGGGCCCATGCCTCGCCGAGTCCCAGGTCGGCCTCCAGGGCGTCCGCCGCCTCGTCGTGCACGGCGGGCAGCGCCCCGAGCAGCTCCCGCCACACCCCGGCCATCCGCTCCGCCGCCGCGTCGACCCCGCCCGGCCGCCACAGCTCGGCCGGGTCCTCGGGCAGGGCCGCGGCCAGGACGGCCCGCTGCCCGGCGCCCCCGAGCCGCGCGCGCAGTTCCTCGTACGCCCCGGCCGTCAGCGCGGTCGCCCGGTACGGGGCCTTGCCCACCAGGGCGCGGTCCTCGTCCCGGTGGGCCCGGCCGACCAGACCGGCCACCACGAGCCGGGCCACGGCCCGCCGGACACCGGTCAGTTCCGCGAAGCGTGCGGCTGCCGACTCGGGCACCGGGACCGGCCCGTGCGCCTCGACCGCAGCCACCAGGGCCCGCAGCCGGGTGGCGTCGTCCCGCTGCACCCGGACCGGGCGGGCCTGTGCGAGCGCGGCCGGCACCGGGTCGCCGTCCGGATCCCCGACGGCGGGCGCCACGAACCAGCACGCCGACCCGTCGGACCGCAGTGCGCCGGACCGCAGCGCGGCGGACGCTACGGCGGTCCCGCCCGCCCGCAGCCCGTCCAGGTCCGCGGAGCCCGGCGTCCGGCCCACCCACCACCGGCTGCCGGCACGGGCGAACGGCTGGTCGGCCCAGGTGTCCAGCAGCGCGAGCAGGGCGGCCCGATCCGCGTCCGGGGTCGGTGCCACCGCCGCCCGCCACGCCACGGCGTCGATCGAACCCAGCAGCTGCGACCAGTCGTGCGGCGGCGCGGGCGGCGACAGCCGCCGCACCTCCTCCACGATCGTCCCGGCCAGGCAGGCGCCGTCGGCGGCCAGCGCGCCGAGCGTCGCCGGCAGGGCCACGTCCTGGGTCCGACCGCGCGCGTCCTCCTCCCCGCCCGAGACCAGCCCGAACAGCGCGGGCAGCAGCTCGGTGTCCCGCGCGGACCGGCGCAGCACGACCGGCGGGGCCTCGGCGAGCAAGGACACGCGCCGGTGCAGGGCACGCCGTCGCTCCTCCACCCGGGCCGCCCGCCCGGCCACCGTCACGACCGCCTCGACCAGTACCGGGTCGGTGACCTCAGGCAACTCCCGGGCCACGAGCGCGCGCAGCGCCTCCCCGCCGGCGAGGGCGGCCGCCAGCAGCGCCCGTGCCGTCCGCCGGTCCACGCTCCGCAGCGCCCGGGACCCGGCCGCGTCACGCGTGCGCAGCAGGTACCAGAAGGCGGGCGGCAGGGCCACGCCCGCCGACACGGTGAGCTGCCGGGGCGGCCCCACCCGCGGGTGCTTGGGGGAGTGGTGCCCGTCCAACTCCCAGAGCAGGACGCCGTCTGCGGTGTACGCGCGCACACCCGTACGGGTCTGCGCCTCGGCCAGCACCACGTCCTCCACCGCGCCCTCCGGCGCGGCCCACAGCCCCCAGGGCTCCTGCCCCGGCCGGTCGATGTCGAAGCGGGCCGTACGTCCGTCCACGCTCTCGACCAGGTAGTGGTCGGGCGCGTGGTCGCGGTGCCGGGTGCGGAACAGCACCCGGGTCCCGACCAGTCCGTCCCGGCTGCCGAGCGGGGATTCGGACAGCCCGGCGGGCAGCGGTGCCAGCTGCAGCGCCTCCGAGTCCAGGCTCATTCCCACCTCGGACGGCTCCGCGGCAGGATCGGCGCCCGGTGCGCGGCCGGGGAAGTCCGGCAGCGCCGCGGCTCCCCGCCGCACTCCGGTGACCGGGTCCACCACCTCCCACGGCTTCCGCCCGTAGATCGTGTTGGTCCAGATCCGGGAGCCGTCGCCGAGCAACAGCTCCTCGCCGTCGATGCCTTCGGTGTCCCCCGGACGCAGCATGCGCAGGCCGCTGTGGCGACCGCCCCCGTCGGCGCTCTCGAACTGGAAGCCGTACGCCCCGTCCAGGCTGCCGCCGAACGGCACCATCCCGCCCAACTCGGCGGGCTCGAAGGGTTCCTCGGGGCGGTCGGCCCAGATCGCGGTGTCGCAGAAGTGCGGGTTCGGCTTGAGGGTCCAGCTCACCAGGAAGGAGCCGCCCACGTAGTGCACGGCGAACAGGGTCGCGTCCTCGGGAACCGTGAACCGGCAGGAGCCCCGCTCCCCGTCCGGGGCGACGGCGACCGCCCGGTCCCGCCCGAACACCGTCAGCACCGGCCAGGTACAGGTCACCCCGGCGACGCCCGGCAGCGGCGGGTTCACCGCGGACACGGTGGTGGCGGACGGCTCGGCGGACGCGGACGGCTCGGCCGACGCCGCGAACCCCGCGTACACCGACTCGAGGGCCGGCCAGGCCAGTTCCTCCGGCAGGCCGGCCGCCAGCGAGCGCCGCAGCGTGTCCGCCGTGCCCGCCCCGGCGAGGGCGTCGACGATCCCGCCGAGGGCCGTCACCGTCGGCCGGTCCAGCAGGGTCTCCAGCTCTGCCAGGGCCTCCTCGGCCCCCGCCATGCCGCCGCCCCCGACCGTGCCGACGAGCTTGCCGACCCGCCCGGCCACCTCGTGGGCGATGCCCTCGTTGCCCGGCAGCAGCGTCACCGCGGACCCGGTGCGGCGCCCGCGCGCGGTCCAGTGGTCCGGGAGCAGATCGGCGTGGACCGTCCCTTCCAGGCGGGGGCCGAACACCGGGTCCGCGGCCAGCGCGACGAGGTCCCGCCGGGACCGCTCCCCCCAGAACCGCATCCGGACCTCCACGCCCGGGTCGACCACCGCGGCCCCGGCCGCCAGGCAGGCGTCCAGCACGTCGGCGTCGAAGCCCTGGTAGTGGTACCGGGTGGTGTGCACCGCGACGGGGGTGCCCGCCGCCCGCAGCCGCGGGCCCAACCGGACGACCAGGTCGAGGAATTCCGCCGGCAGCGGCTGCCGGGAGACCCCGCCGCCGGACTGCAGCGCGTACTGGTACATGCGGACGAACTGTCCGACCCAGTGCGCCAGCCCGCCCTCCGGCACCAACCGCCCGGCCGCCATCGCCTCCGTCGCGCCGCAGCCGATCAGCACCCGCAGCCAGGACCCGCCGTCGGTGACCCCGGCCGGGAAGACCTCGACCAGTCCGGCCAGGACGGCGTCCGCCGGCGGATGCGCCGTCAGGACGGCCCCCGCGGCGGTCAGCAGTGCTTCGGGCACCGACTTCCCGCGGGTGACCGACAGGATCGCGCCCACCATCCGCGCGGCCTCGCCGTCACCGTGCCCGGCCGCCTTGGCCGAAGCCCGTACCCGGCGCACCAGGTCTGCCGGCAGGTCCGCCCGCGAGCCGGCCCACGCGGTCAGGAACGCCTCCAGGGCGGTGTGCGCCGCCGCCGGATCGAGCGTCTCGGCGAGGAAGCGCTGATGGGCCCCGAACTCCTTGGCCGGCATGGCTCCACCCGCCGCGAACAGCAGGGCGTTGGCCCGGCGGTAGCCTGCATCCACCGGCAGCCCGTGCTCGGCCTCGGCGGCGCGCGCCGCCGCGTAGGCCCGCCCGCCCGGCCGGCTCCCGTACCCGATCAGGCGATGGCCCACCGTGTCCCAGAACCAGGGCAGGTGGGCCGGCGGCAGCCGCCGCGCCCACGCCGTCATCGTGTCGACGAACCGGCCGGGCTTCTCGTGGGACCGGCCGAGCTCGGTGTACATGTCCTCGATCAGGTCCCGCGCGACCCCGGCCGCACCCGGGTCGTGGGCGGCGACCCAGTCGGCGTACGTGGTGGAGGCGTGAAGACGCGAAGCGGGCAACAGGGCATCGAGCGAGACGATCATGCTTCGCATCGTCGCACGGGCCACTGATACGACCCGGCCGGGGCGGAGCGGCCCCGCCCACGGCCTTCCGGCCCCGGCCCCTGCCACGACCACGGCTTCCGGGCCCCGGCCTCCGGGCCATGGTCTCCCGGCCTTCCTCTAGAGTGCTTCCGTCCCGTACACGTGACTGTGACCCCGGCCGGGCGGCGCGTGCCGACCCGCGCACGGGCCCGAGCGAGGAGCAACCGTGACCGACCTGGCGTCCATATCCCTGCAGCAGGAGATCGCCCGCGATCTCCAGGTGAGCGCGTCCTTCGACGTCCGGCAGGAGATCGAGCGCCGAGTGGCATTCCTCGCTGAGCGGCTGACCTCCACGGGCCTGCGCGCACTGGTCCTGGGCATCAGCGGCGGCGTGGACTCCACGACCGCGGGCCGCCTGTGCCAGCTCGCCGTCGAGCGGGTGCGCGCCGCCGGGCACGAGGCGACGTTCTTCGCGATGCGCCTGCCCTACGGAACCCAGGCCGACGAGAAGGACGCGCAGCTGGCGCTGGACTTCATCCGGGCCGACCGGGTCCTGACCGTGGACGTGAAGTCGGCGAGCGACGCCGCCCTGGAAGCGGCACTGGCCGGCGGCACGGTCTTCCGCGACGCGCACCACCAGGACTTCGTGCACGGCAACATCAAGGCCCGACAGCGCATGATTGCCCAGTACGCGGTGGCGGGCGCGCACGAGGGCCTGGTGGTCGGCACCGACCACGCTGCCGAGGCGGTCTCCGGCTTCTTCACCAAGTTCGGCGACGGCGCGGCCGACGTCGTCCCGCTCACCGGCCTCACCAAGCGCCGGGTGCGCGCCCTCTCGGAGGAGCTCGGCGCGCCCGCCGAGCTGGTGCACAAGACCCCGACCGCGGACCTGGAGACCCTCGACCCGGGCAAGCCCGACGAGGACGCGCTCGGCGTCACCTACGACGACATCGACGACCTGCTGGAGGGCAAGCCCGTCGCGGGGACCGCCTTCGCGGCCATCGTCACCCGCTACCGCCTCACCGAGCACAAGCGACAGCTGCCGATCGCCCCCTGAGCCGCCCCGCGTCGGCCCGGCATTGAGCCGAACGGCTCAATGCCGGGCCGACGACGGGCCCGCCCCGCACGCCCGCGCCTATCGTGGAAACGACCTCATGACCGGCGGTGGCGCGCGGACAGGTGGATGTGGACGGATCAGGGATCGACTATCACGCGGTCTTCCACGCCCTTCCGGGCGCGGTCGCACTGCTGACCCCTGATCTGGTGTACCTGGACGTCAACGACTCGTTCCTGGAGACGTCCGGCCGCACCCGCGAGCAGATCATCGACCGCTACCTCTTCGACGTCTTCCCCGACAACCCCAACGATCCGGCGGCGAACGGCATGCGCAACCTGCGCGCCTCCCTGGAACGGGTCGCGGCCACCGGGGAGCCCGACAGCATGGCCGTCCAGCGCTACGACGTCGAGTACCCCGATGGGTCCGGGGTCTGGCACGAGCGCTACTGGAGCCCCGTCAACGTGCCCGTCCTCGCCCCCGACGGCGCCGTGGCCCTGCTCCTGCACCGCGTGGAAGAGGTCACCGAGCTCATCCGGGCCAGCTCCCGCGGCGGGGGAGACCACGCCCAGGTGCTGCAGGCCGAGATCTACACCCGTGGCCGGGAGCTCCAGGAGCTCAACGAACGCCTGCGCCGCTCCCACGCCCACGAGCGCGAGGTGGCCCTCCACCTCCAGGAGGCCCTGCTGCCCGCGCCGCGCCCGCTCGGCCACCACCGGGCCGCCGTCCGCTACCGGCCCGCCACCGTGGCCCTGAACGTCTGCGGCGACTGGTACGACCTCGTCGACCGGCCCGGCCGCACCGCCGTGTCCGTCGGCGACGTCGTCGGCCACGGACTCGGGGCGGCCGGCGTCATGGGCCAGCTCCGCAGCGCTCTGTCGGCCGCCTCCCACGTCGCCGAGGGCCCGGCCCAGGCCCTGGAGGTCCTCGGCCTGTACGCCCGCGCCGTCGACGGCGCCGAGTCCACCACCGCCGTGTCCGTCTTCATCGACTGGCACAGCCGCACCCTCACCTACAGCAGCGCCGGCCACCCCCCGCCCCTGCTCTGCCACCCCGACGGCACGGTCACCTTCCTCGACCGGGCCACCGACCCCCCGCTCGGCGCCCGGCCCGAACACGCCCCCCGTCCCCAGGAGCAGATCGTCTTCGCCGAAGGCTCCACCCTCGTCCTCTACACCGACGGGCTCATCGAACGCCGCCGCGAGGACATCGACGTCGGCCTGGGCCGGCTCGCCGACGCCCTCGTACGGCATCGTGCCGCCGACCCCGACGTCCTCGCCGACGCCCTGCTGGCCGATCTCATCCCAGCCGTCGGCATCACCGACGACACCGCGCTCGTCGTCCTCCGGCTGTGACGGCCACCCCGAGGAGAATTCGAAGGCGTCCACGACCCCCGGCCGCATAGGCTCGGCCCATGTCGAGCCCCGCACTCCAGCGCGTCAACGCCTTCCTCTCGGACTTCGCCCGCCGCCAGGCCTCGCGCGCCACGGCCCTTCCCGGTGGGTTCGCCGTGTACGACGACGCGTTCGCGCAGTCCTACGCCAACAACCAGGTCGTCATCGACGCGGCCGTCGACCCCGAGGCGCTGCCCGCCCTCGCGGAGGAAGCCCTGGGGCACCTGCCGCACCGGCTGATCTCCGTACTCGACGACGAGACCGGCCGGGCGTGCGCGGGGCCGCTGATCCGGGCCGGATACACCCACTCCACCTACCTCGTCATGCTGCACACGGGCCCGGTGCCGGACGCCGGACCCGCGCAGGAGGTGGACCTCGACGCACTGCGCGTGCCGCTGACCCGGCGCTGGCGGGGATTCCTCCCGGACGCCGACGACGAGGTCCTGCGCCAGCTCGTCGACCGGCGTGAGGCCCGACGGCGCGGGGCGGACGTCGTCCAGTTCATCGGTGCCCGTACGGAGGCGGGCGAGGTCGCCTCATGGGCCGATCTCTACGTCGACCGGGCGACCGGCACGGCCCAGATCGAGGACCTGATCACCTCGGAGGCCCACCTCGGACGCGGCTACGCCGACGCCGTCCTGGCGGGCGCCCTGCGCCTGGCCGCCGCCCACGGCAGCGAGTTCCGCTTCCTGACCGCCGATGCCACGGATTGGCCGCGCCACTGGTACGAGCGCCGCGGCTTCGCCGTCATCGGCCACGCGCACGGCTTCGAACGCAGCTGACGCGTGCGCGCCGGCCGCGCCGTGCGCCGCCCGTGACCGGCCCTCAGGGGCGGGGGTGCAGGGGGACCGGGACGCGGGGCAGGTCGATGCCGAAGTGGGTGCGGTAGGCAGCCAGGACCTCGGCGTCGTCGGCCAGGGTCCGCTCGGTCCGTTCCCCGTCGGCCGTGACCGTCAGTACGCGGTCGCTGAGGGTGGTCCGGCCGGTCTCCGTCAGCAGCGAGCACACGGGCTTGCGGGTGAAACCGGACGCGGGCGAGGTGCTGTGCCACCAGGCGCCGGTCACGAAGTCGGACAGGACCCGGGGGCGCGTTTCCAGCCGGTACTGGGGCACGCCGTTCTGAAGGACGTCGAGATCCCCCTCCGGGCCACCGGTCAGCACGATCCGGAACACGCCGCCCGGGTCGGTCTGCTCCCCGCGCTCGTCGAAGGCCAGCGGGAAGTGGCTGTGGTCGCCGAAGCCCACGTCCACCAGCCACGGGCGGCCGTCCTCGCACTCCACGCGCAGCGCCATGTGGTCGTAGGGCACGCCCTGCCCGCCGTCGGCCGAGTGCACCCGGGCCTGCAGCAGCTCCACCCGGTAGCCCAGGGAGTGCAGCAGCAGCGCGAACGCACCGTTCAGTTCGTAACAGAATCCGCCGCGGCCGCCGTGCAGCAGCTTGTCGAGCAGTGCCTCCCCCTCCAGCACGATCTCCTGTCCCAGGTGGATGGACAGGCTCTCGAAGGGGACGGTCCGCAGGTGCCGCAGGTGCAGGTCGCGCAGGGCGGCCGCACTCGCCGCCCCGGGCCGCTCCGCCCCGATCCGCCGCAGGTACGCGTCAACGCGTGACGCGGGAAGCTCTTCCATCCCGGCAGTCTCGCAACCTGTCTCCGCCCCTGCCATACGCGGTTGGACCTAGGTCCGACCGTCAGCTGTTTCACGAGTGGCTGCCGGAAGCAGGAGCGGGGTGGTCAGGACGAGCAGTCCCGCGGCCGTGAGGGCGGTGCGCGGGCCGGTGACGTCGGCGAGGAGACCGGCGAGCGCGGTGAGGACGGCGACGGACGCCTGCTGGCCGATCGACCAGGCCGACAGGGTGCGGGCGACGAGATGCGCGGGGGTGTGTTCGAGCCGGTAGGTGGCGAGCACCGGGGTGTACAGGCTCATGTTGATGACGATCGCCAGCTGGACCGCCATCACGGTGAGGAGGCCGACGACGCCGGGGCGGACGAAGACCAGGCCGATCAGCCAGACGGCCCGCAGGGCGCCGACGGTCCGGATGACCCGGTGCCGGCCGTGGCGGGCCACGGTACGGCCGGCCAGCCGCGACCCGATGAGTCCGCCGATGCAGGGAGCGGCGAAGGCGAGGGCGTACTGCCAGGGCGGGAAGCCGAGCCGGCGCAGCAGGAGCACGGCCAGCAGCGGCTCCGTGGCCATGATCAGGCCGGAGACGAGCATGTTGTTGAGGTAGAGCGCCCGCAGACCGGGATGGCCCATGATGTGCCGCCAGCCGTCGAGCAGCCCGCCCGCCCGGACCGTGCCCTTGCCGGTGGGGTGCGGCGCCCCTTCCCGGCCTCGGATCGAGGTGAGGCACAGCGCGGAGAACAGGTAGCTGAGCGCATCGGCCACCACGGTGGTGACCGGCCCGAACAGGCCGATCGCCGCCCCGCCCAGCGGCGGCCCGACCGCGAGGGAGCTCCAGTTCGTGGACTCGAAGCGTGCGTTGGCCACGAGCAGGTCGTCCGGCGGGACGAGGGCCTTGAGGTAGGCGCCGCCGGCCGCGCCGAAAGCGATCTTGGCCGCCGCGACCACGGCCGAGACCACGAGCAGTTGGACGAAGCCCAGCCGTCCGAGGAAGTAGGCGACCGGGACCGTCGCCATGACCGCGAACCGCGTCAGGTCCATCGCGATCATGACCGGACGCTTGTGCCGGAACTCCACCCACGGCGCGAGCGGCACCGCGATCAACGCGCCCACCGCGGGCCCCACCGCGGACAGCGCGGACACCTCGGCGGGACCGGCGTGCAACGCCAGCACGGCGATCAGCGGCAATGCGCCGAACCCCAGTCCGGACCCGTAGGCGCTCACCGCATACGCCGTCCACAGCCAGCCGAACCGCCGGCCCAACCGTCTCCTGCCCACCCCGCTCAGCTCCCCACCGAACAAACCGACGTTGACCGGGAGAGCTAACCGAGCAGCACAGCAGCAGGTCAAACAACTGCACGGCCAGCTGTCCACAACCATCCGTTGTTCACTAAGGTGGATCGACGTGGATCTCGAAGCAGTACGCACCTTCGTCGCCGTTGCGGAAGCGGGCCAGTTCCAGAAGGCCGCCGTCGACCTGTCGATCACCCAGCAGGCCGTCTCCAAACGCATCGCCGCACTGGAACGCAGCCTCGGCGTGCGGCTGTTCACCCGCGCGCCCCGTGGCGTCGAGCCGACCATCGACGGTCAGGCGTTCCTGCCCCATGCGCGGGAGCTGCTGCGCGTCGCCGAGCGTGCGGTCACGTCCGTACGCCCCGGCCGCCGTCCGCTACGCGTCGACGTGATCGCTTCGCGCGGCGCGCAGGCGGGCCTGATGCGCGGCTTCCACCGCGCGTACCCGGAGGTCGACCTCGACGTGGTGATGCTGTTCGAGATCGAGACGGCCCTCGCCGCGATCCGGTCCGGTGCGATCGACGCGTCGTTCCGCGCCGTCGCCGCCCCCGGCCGGCCCCTTCCCGAGGACATCGAGTCCGTCCGGGTGCTCGACGAGCCGCTCCAGCTCCTCACCGGCCCCGCCCATGCGTTGGCCGGCGCCCGGTCGGTGACCGTCGCCCAGCTCGCCGGGCACCGGATCTGGATGCCCGGCATCGTCCCCGGCACCGAGTGGGGCGCCTACTACGACGACCTCGTCGCCGAGTTCGGCCTCACCATCGAGGCGACCGGCCCCAACTTCGGCTCCGACGCGCTCCTGGACACCATCGCCGACACCCCGGCCCTGGCCACCTTCATGGGCGAGCACACCCGCCTCATCTGGCCCGCCGACCACGGCCTGCGCCGCATCCCGGTGACCGACCCGACGCCCGTCTACCCGCACTCGCTCCTGTGGCACCGCGACAACCCCCACCCGGCCCTGGTCACCCTCCGCGCCCATCTGGCCGCCACGGCGGCCGGCCGCGCCGCCGCCGGGACCTGGGCGCCGGGCTGGGTCATTCCGCGCTGAACGACCCCGCCCAGCGCGGCGATGCTCAGGGGAGTGCGCTGGTCACGCCGTCGACGACCATCATCCACAGGGGCTGGGCACCCGTGCCGAAGGCCGAGGCCAGGGCGTAGCCGATCGCCGCGTCCGCCGGCCGGACCTCGCGGTCCTCCCGCCATTCGGCGATGACCGTCTCGTCGCCGTCCGAGGAGAAGTCGCCCAGGTGCACGCCGTCGCGGGTCAGGCGGCTGCTGGGGACGGAGTCCGGGACCAGGCGGTATTCCGCTCCGTCGTACGTCACGTCCACCCGGTACGAGTGCCTGCTCAGGCGGCCCTTCGCCGGCAGCAGCACGACCACCGCGCCGTCGACCCGCATGGTGAGGTGTGCCGGTTCACGGGTGCCGATGGCGATCTGCGGGTCCGCCTCGGCCGCCGGGTCGCGCTCCAGGCTCACGCGGGGGATCGCCTCGCCGTCGACCTCAAGGCGGTCCTGGCCGTCCTGGCGGACGGTGATCGCGCCGAAGAGGACGTCTTCGATGGGGGCTCGGTCTGTCTCGTTCACAGGTGTGCGTCGCTTCGGTGTGTGGGGTGTGGCGTGTGCGGTGAACCGGTGGAAGGCATAAGGGACTTTCCGTATCACCTTACCGGTACTGATCATGGTGCGGGCCGGAGGTGATCGACGGCTGCCCGGCGGGTACCGGTCTGGTCCTGTGGGTCTGATCCTCAGAAGACACCGATGAAGCGGTGCCACCAGCGCAGACCAGGGCCAGTGAGCCGAACTTACTCACGCAGACGACGATTCGGGTTCCGCATGCAGTCGCGTCCCCGGGTACGACGACGCGTCCGTACTCGCTGGAGTCCTGAGCGTCTTGCTCGGCCGGGCAGCGAGCTGCGAAGTCACTCTCGAGACGGGTCACCAGACGACCGAAGAGTGCTGCGGTCTCACCGCGGTCGTAGTGCCGCGGCCACTCCAGCCGCTCCGGATCATCGAGCTCGCTCAGCAACGCCAGCAGATCCGCTTCGCTCCCGATCATGGTCGGGTTAACCCTTCATCGAATGATGGAATAGATGCAAGAAAGCGGGATCCCAAGTGTGAGGATCGGGTACCGCCGGATGGCCAGAGGGGCCATTTACGCGGCAGCGTTCGCCTTCATCCTGCTCAGGACCGACGGCGCGATGAGGTGGGACGCGTCACCGCCCGAGTCCATGACCTCCTTGACGAGGGTGGACGAGAAATTGTACTGATGACTCGTCATCATGAATACGGTCTCCACGCCGGCGAGACCGTAATTCATCTGGGCCAGCTGCATCTCACCCTCGAAGTCCCTGACCGTTCGTAGTCCCCGGACGACCGTCGTGGACTTCTCCCTGCGGCAGTAGTCCACGAGCAGGCCGCTGGACGATTCCACACGCACGTTGTCCAGGTCCGCGGTCACTTCGCGGAGCATGTCCACGCGTTCTTCGACGGTGAAGCGGTACTTCTTGTTTATGTTGACCATAACGCCGACCACTACTTGGTCATATATGGCGCCGATGCGCCTAATGACGTCAAGGTGTCCATTTGTAACCGGGTCGAAAGAGCCTGGGTATATTACGCGCGTCATGGTGGGGATGTTATCGAACGAACGTGGGCACTCCCACCCTGTACCAACACGCCTTCCCGCAGGAGACGGATGGAGCGGCGGACGCACGTCCGTACGCGGCGGTGCACGACCAGGTCGCTCGAGACGCAGCGTGTTCACCGGTACGTCCCCCTCCCCGGGGAGGGGGACGTACCGGGTCGACCTCGAGGGTCAGTGACTGGTCAGGTATCCGCCCATGGTCGTGAAGTAGTCGGTGGCGGGCATCTCTTCGCCCTCCTCGGTCCGCACCCGGGTGATGGCGAGGCCGTGGTTGCGGCCGGTGCGGGCGTCGGCTCCGGACACGATCACGACGCCTTCGCCCTCGCGGTAGAACACGCGGCCGGGCGTGCCCCCGTAGCGGCCCTCGGAGACGACGGCGGCCAGCACTTCCAGACGCTTGCCGCGGTGGAAGGTGAAGGCTGCCGGATAGGGGGCCGACTGGGCGCGGACGAGGCGCTGGAGGTCCTCGGCCGGCCAGTTCCAGTCGATGCGGATGTCCTCGGCCGACCGCTTGTGGAAGAAGCTGGCCTGTGACCGGTCCTGGCGGGTGAAGTCGGTCTCGCCGGCGGCGATCCGGCCGAGCGCGCCCACGGTGACCGGCGCGATCAGGTCGACCGTCTTGTGGAACAGGTCGGTGGCGGTGTCCGTCGGGCCGACCGGTACGGCGCGCTGGACCACGATGTCGCCGGCGTCGAGCTCGTCGTTCATCAGGTGGGCGGTGACGCCCACTTCGGGCTCGTTGTTGATCAGCGCCCAGATCAGCGGGGAGAAGCCGGCGTACTTGGGCAGCAGGGAGTCGTGCACGTTGAGGGTGCCGTGGCGGGGCAGGTTGAAGATGCGCGGGGGGATCCACGTGCGCCAGTTGTTCGCCACGATGATGTCCGGTTCCGCCTCCCTCAGCCGGGTGAACAGTTCCTCGTCGTCGGGGCGGTTGCGGATGAGCACCGGGACGCCGTGGTCGTTGGCGAGGTCGGCGACCGAGTCGCTCCAGATCTTCTCGTACGCGTGCTCGCTCTTCGGGTGCGTCACGACCAGAACGACATCGTGTTCGGACTCCAGCAGGGCCTGCAGGGTGCGGTGCCCCCACGTCTGATAGCCGAACATGACGACCCGCATGGGGTTCCTCCTTGGAGCGGCGACAGATTTCACAACGAGTAAAGCAAGCCTTACCTAACTGTGCAACATCCCTTGTTTTGAAGAGAGTTCAGCTCGCCGTCGATGAAGGCTCGATCTGATTTGCCCATCGACAGCACCACGTTGTCAGGTTAGCCTTCCCTAAGTTCTCCTCGGGCTCTGCTCCTTCGGCGTGCCCTGCCCCCGGTTCCCCCACGCACGGCAATCGGCTGCCCCCCGCACGATTGGGAGTGACATGTCACAGGATCTGTCCGATGATGCGCCACTGATCCACGACCTCATCGGCATCGGCTTCGGCCCCTCGAACGTGGCCATGGCGATCGCGCTCAGCGAACACAACGCCGGTGTCGGACCGCAGGAGGCGGTCACCGCCCACTTCTTCGAGCAGCAGCCCCGCTTCGGCTGGCACCGCGGCATGCTCATCGACGACGCCACGATGCAGGTGTCCTTCCTCAAGGACCTGGTGACACTGCGCAATCCGGCGAGCGAGTACAGCTTCCTCTGCTACCTCCAGAGCAGGGGCCGCCTGATCGACTTCGTCAACCACAAGAGCCTGTTCCCCCTGCGCGTGGAGTTCCACGACTACTTCGAGTGGGCAGCGGCCAAGGTCGACGACATGGTCTCCTACGGGTCCGAGGTCGTCGCCGTACGTCCCGTCCTGCGCGACGGGGCGATCGAGTACGTGGACGTGACCGCCCGCTCCGGCTCCGAGCTCGTGGTCCACCGGGCGCGCAACCTGGTGATCGGCACCGGCCTGCGGCCGCAGTTGCCGGAAGGCGTGGACCGCACCGAGCGGATCTGGCACACCTCGGAACTGCTCACGCGGGTCGCCGCGTTGGGGGGCGCGGACCCCTCCCGGTTCGTCGTCGTCGGCGCCGGCCAGAGCGCCGCGGAGAACGTGGCCTTCCTGCACCGCACCTTCCCCCGGGCCGAGGTGTGCGCCGTCTTCTCCCGCTACGGCTACAGCCCCGCCGACGACAGCGGCTTCGCCAACCGGATCTTCGACCCTTCGGCGGTCGACGAGTACTTCACCGCCCCCGAGGAGATCAAGCGCAAGCTGATCGAGTACCACGCCAACACCAACTACTCCGTGGTGGACATCGACCTCATCGACGACCTCTACCGGCAGGAGTACCAGGAGAAGGTCCTCGGCACCGAGCGGCTGCGCTTCCTGAAGGTGTCACGGCTCGCGGACGTCACCGAGACCCCCGACCACGTGCGCGTCACCGTCGAGTCGCTGGTCACGGGGGAGAAGGAGGCCCTGGCGGCCGACGCGCTGGTCTACGCGACCGGATACCGCTCGGCGGACGGCCTCGGACTGCTCGGGGACGTCGAGAAGTACTGCCGGCGCGACGGACTCGGCCGCGTCCGCGTGGCACGCGACTACCGTGTCGAGAGCGAGCCCGAACTGCGCTGCGGCATCTACCTCCAGGGAGGAACGGAGCACACGCACGGCATCACGTCCTCCCTGCTGTCGAACACCGCCGTCAGGGTCGGCGAGATCCTCCAGTCCATCGTCGCCCACGGCCGCGTCCCGGTACCGGCCTCCCGTACGGCGCCCACCCCCTGAGGACCAGCACCCATGCTCTGCACCAGGCTGACGAACGCCACCTTCCTCACCATGGACCCCGACCACCCCGTCGCCCACGACCTGGGCATCTGGCACGGCCGGATCGTCGGCCTGGACGAGGCCGTCACCTCGCTGCCCGCCCGTGAGGTCGTCGACCTCCAAGGCGCCACCGTGCTGCCCGGATTCATCGACTCCCACGTGCACCTGGCCTGGACCGGGCTCAAGGCGACCACCCCCAGCGTGGCGCCCTGCGAACGCGTCGACGACGTGCTCGCCGTCGTCGCGGAGGCGGTCGCCCGGAAACCGCGCGGCGCATGGGTGGACGTCGGGGGCTACGACCAGCGGGCCCTCGGCCGCCACCTCACCGCCGCCGAACTCGACAAGGTCAGCGACGGCCGCAAGGTGTTCATGCTGCACGACTCGGGACACGGCTGCGTCGTCAACACCACCGTCCTCGACCTGCTCCCCGGCGAACTCGCCCACGGCGAGGGCTTCCTCGCCGAGAGCGCCATGACCGCCGCCCGCCGGCTGCGCCTGCCCTACGCGCAGGAGGAGATCGCCGACGCCATCGAGCACGCCGGCCGCACCTGCCTCGCCGAAGGCGTCACCGCTTGCGCCGAGGCGGGCATCGGCGGCGGCCTGCTCGGCCACAGCCCGGTCGAGCTCGGCGCCTACCAACTCCTGCGCGACCAGGGGCGGCTGCCGCTGCGGGTCCAGCTCATGGCGGCCGCCGACACCCTGCGGCCCGTGGCCGCGCACGCCTCGGACGGGATCCCCCGCGCGCTCGGCCTCGGCCTGCGCACCGGCTTCGGCGACGACTGGCTCTCCCTCGGCGCGCTCAAGGTCTACACCGACGGCGGGATGATGGCCCGTACGGCCGCACTCACCCGCCCCTACGAAGGGAGCGACCACACGGGGGAGTTCCAGGACGACCCCGAGCGGATCGCCGACACCATCGTCGACGGTCACCTGGCCGGCTGGCAGCTCGCCGTGCACGCCATCGGGGACCGCGCCGCCGACCTGGCCCTGGACGCCATCGAACGCGCCCAACGGCTGCGGCCCCGCCCCACCGCCCGGCACCGCATCGAACATGCCGGCCTGGTCCGGCCCGACCAGCTGGCGCGCTTCGCCCGCCTCGGCGTGAGCGCAGTGGTCCAGCCGCACTTCCTGCGCTCCTTCGGCGACGACTACGCGGCCGTGCTGGGCCCGGACCGGGCTCCCTGGATGTACCGGGGCCGGGGTTTCCTGGACCACGGAGTCACCCTGGTGGGCAGCTCCGACCGCCCCGTCACCGACGGGTCGCCGTTGCGGGCCGTCCAGTTCATGGTGGAACGGGCCTCCGCCTCCGGGGCCCTCATCGGTCCCGACGAGGGCATCACCGTGGACGAGGCCCTGCACGCCTACACCGTGGCGGGCGCCTACGCCTCCCACTGGGACGACAGCGCGGGCACCCTCGCCCCGGGTCGGCGCGCGGACCTGGCCGTACTGGGCGACGACCCGAGGCGGGTCGAGCCCTCGCGGATCGGAGCCATCGAGGTCGTCGCCACGTACGTCGACGGCAGGCCCGCCCGAGGCGTCAGGCGGGCTGCGGCGTGAGCCGCTTGAGGCCCTTGCGGTCGTAGTAGGCGGTCATGGCGAAACCGAACAGGAGGGCCAGTACGGTGCCGACCGCGATCATGATCCAGGAGCGGCTGAGCCCCGCGTCGCCGCGGGCGTCGAAGTACAGGATCGCGCGCACGCCGTCGCTGAGCTGACGCATCGGTTCGAAGTGGGAGAGGAAGCGGTAGAAGCCGGGGACCGCCTGCAGCGGGACGGTCGCACCCGACGACGGCAGACCCAGCACGATGAACACGAACATCGACACGAGCTGGCCGATCCCGCCGAAGGCGGCGTTGATGGCCTGCACGCCCAGGCCGACGGCGAGGGCCGCGCAGTAGGAGTAGATCCACAGGAGGGGCAGGTGGGAGGCGTCCATCCCCAGGATGCCGATGCAGGCCAGCATCACCAGGGAAACGCTGACCAGCGTGATGCCCGCGGTCATCAGCATCTTGAGGAGCAGCGTCTGGGTGCGGTCGATCGGCACCGTCGGGCGGCGGGTGTGCCAGGGGCCGATCTCGTTGTCGGCGTAGCCGAGGGCGGTGTCGACGCCGTTGCTGATGACGTTGCCGCCCATGAACCCGGCCAGCACCAGCAACAGGGTGTAGTAGAAGGCCGTCAGACCGAGGCCGCTGTGCGCGCCGATCGGGTGGCCGACCCGGGTGACGACGTCGATCGGATCGGCCAGCAGCAGCTTCGCGGTGGCGCTCGCCCGGCCGCCGGCCGCGGCCGTGAGCTGTTCGCCGACGGCGCCGGACGCGCGGTGGGCGGCCTGCGTCGTGATCTGGCTCGCCAACGAGGACCCGAGGCTGCCCTTGCCGGGGTTGGTGAGCACCGTGATGGTCGGCCGCTTCGTGGCGCCGGACGTGGGGAGCGCCGTGACGGAGTCCGTGAAGCCGGCCGGGACCACCAGCGCGCCGTAGACCTGACCGGAGTCGAGCTGGTCCTGGGCCTGGGCGAGGCTCAGTTCCCGCCAGTCCGCCTTGCCGCCCGCGGGGTCCGAGGCGATGGCGGCGGTGATCTGCGTACCCAGGTTCTGCTGCTGCCCCGGCGGCGGCTGGCCCGTGTCCTCGTTGACCAGGGCGATGGGCAGGTCGCGCAGTTCGGCGTTGGGATTGACGATGCCGCCCATGTAGAGCAGCGACAGCAGCAGGGCGAGCAGCCCCGTCAGGATCGTGGGGACCAGCCACAGCTGGGGGCGGCGGACCAGGGCCGCGGCAGTGGCTTCGGGGGCGACGGTCGGGGACATCGGTCTCCGTAGCTTCCCGGCGGGCCGGGATCGAGGGGCGGGGGCAGCGGCGGGGCCGCACGGCACCCTCAGGATGGTCTCCGCACCGGGGAAGGCCGCCGTACCCCTCGCGCTCCGGCGGCGAACCCGCTTACGGGACCACCGGAACGGCCCACCCCGGCATTGGGCCACCAGGTCCAGCGGAAGCCGGCGGCCGCGCGTTCCGGCGCCGGGACGAACCGGTGGACCGAGCCGTCCGGGGCGGGGGCGACCGGCGTCTCGCCGAGGAGCGTGCCGTCACGGTGGTGGTCCCAGGTCGCCCACCGGACGCGGGCCGGTCGCGGCGCCTCCTACTCCAGCGGGGCCGGGAACTCCGGGGGTCGGCGACGACCGCGACGACGGCACGGCCCCCACGTCCTACGAGACGGCCGCGTTCGCCCCGCCCTAGCGGCGACTCGGCGCTCGGGAGACCCCTGCCGTCCCGGACCTCCCCCCGTCCAAGGGGACGCACCGCATCGACGTGTTGGCTGAGGGGACTTGGGGCGCACTCGCCACCACCTCCGGCTTCCGGGACGTCGCCACCTGGCCGGCTCCTACGACCGGGGCCGGAGCCGGTGGCCGCCGGTGAAGACGGCGCCCGGGGGTGTGTAGCGTCGTGAACATGAAACCGCTGACCGGTACGACCACCACCGACCAGGCGCCGGCCGATCCGGCCGCCACCGACGAGATGCTGGCCACCCAGCCCATCGGGTACTGGAGCGGCCTGGCCCACACGGCGGTCACCCGGCAGTTGCGGGACGCCATGGCCAGGATCGACGTGACCCAGCCGCAGTACTGGGTGCTCAACCGGGTGAACAGTGGACTTCCCGCGCCCGGCCGTGAGGAAGTGGTCGCCCAGTTGACACCGCTCGCGGAAGGACCGCACGAGATCGCCCGGGTCGTGGACCAGCTGCTCCACCGTGGCTGGCTCGCGACCGACGACAGGCAGCTCCTCCACCTCACCGAGGCCGGGGAGACCGCCCGGGCGCGACTGCGGCAGCTGGTGACCGAGCAGCGCGCCGTGATTCACCGGGGCATCGGAGACGAGGAGTACGTGGCCGCCCTCAAGGTGCTGCGCAGGATGATCGCCAACGTCGAGGCGGCCGAGACCCAGGCAACGTGACGGTCCCGAACGCCGGCGCCGGCCGGGCCCGTGCGGGATTCAGCTGGTGCAGGTGATCCTGAAGGGGACCGGGTTCGAGGTGGTGCGGACGGGGCTCTGGAGTTCCACGGCCATGCCGGTCGCCAGGGTGCCGCTCTTCGCATAGGTCGTCAGGCTCACGGTGTCGCGTCCCGTCGGGTCGGTCTTCTCCCCGATCGACAGGGTGCGCCAGTGCGGATCCACCACCGAGCCGTCGCCGGACACCCAGCGGTAGGAGATCAGCGTCGGCTCGGACGCGGTGAACGTCGCGGTGAACGACGGGGCCCGGCCCTCGGGGATCGGGCATTTGCCGGTGTAGGCCGTGTTCGAGCCCGCCACCGACACCTGTACGCCCGAACCGGGAGCGGTGTTCCAGTCGTTGCTGGCGAGTGCGTAGGCGATCCCGCCGCCGATCAGTACGCAGGCGGCCGTGCCGGCCGCGACGAAGGCCGCCGTACGGCGCTTGCGGGGCGGGGCGGTGACCGTGGAGGTCTCGGCGGGCGCCTCGGCCGCGGCCCCTTCCGCAGGGGTCGGCAGGACGCGGGCCGCGGCGGCGGTCGTGGCGTCCGGTACGTGGGCGATGCCCCGTAGGGCCTCGGCGGCTTCGGCGGCCGGGGTCCGCTGCTCGGGCTCCTTGCGGAGCAGTCCGGCGATCACCGGGGCGAGCGGCCCGGCGCGCGTCGTTGCCGGCGGTTCCTCCTCCACGACGGACCGCAGGGTGTTCAGCGCGCTGTCCTGCCGGAACGGGGAGACCCCCTCGACGGCGGCGTACAGCATCACGCCGAGGGACCACAGGTCCGACTCGGGGCCCGAGGGGCGACCCAGCGCGCGCTCCGGCGGCAGGTACTCGGGGGAGCCGACCACTTCGCCGGTCATGGTGAGATGGGTGCTGCCCTCGACCATCGCGATCCCGAAGTCGCTGAGCACCACCCGTCCGTCGTCGGCGAGCAGCACGTTCGCCGGCTTGACGTCCCGGTGCTCCACCCCGACGGCATGGGCGGCGCGCAGCGCGCCCAGTACCTCCGCGCCGATGTGCGCGGCGTACCGAGGGGTGAGCGACCCCTCGGCCCGCAACAGATCGGCCAACGACTGCCCGCGGATCAGCTCCATCACGATCCAGGGCCGGTCGTCCTCCATGACCACGTCGTGGACCGTGACCACATTCCGGTCGGGTATCCGGGCCGCCGCCCACGCCTCCCGCTGCAGCCGGCCGTACATGCGGGCGATGTCATCGCTCCCGAGACCGGCCGGGGCCCGCACCTCCTTGACGGCGACCTCCCGGTACAGGGTCTCGTCGAGGGCCCGCCACACGGTGCCCATACCGCCTTCGCCCAGCCTGGACAACAGCCGGTAACGGCCCGCGATCAGCGGTTCCCCGCCCACCGGACCCGTTGCCGGGGTGGTGGCCGCGAGCGCGGTCTCCGTCACGGTCTCGGTTTCCTCGTCGTACATGGGGGTGGTTCTCCTCTTATCGCCGGCCGACGCGAGCATCACGTACCGACCGGGCCCCCGGTTCAGCAGGACTCAAAAGATTCCAAGAAATGGTTGAACCGAACACGTTCTCGACGGCGTGTTCTTGTCGTACGAGTCAGCAGCAGTGTCGTTTTCCAAGGGGTGTGCAGTGCCATCGGTCATCGTCGGGCGCACGGGTCCGTTCACCGGGCAGAGCGTGGTTCTGGGCAGCGAGCCCCTCAGCTTCGGGCGCAAGAACGACAACGGCGTCGTGATCGTGAGTCCCAGCGCCTCCCGGCTGCACGCCGAGATCCTCACGGAGGCGCCGGGGTTCGTCCTCTACGACCGGGACAGCCGGAACGGCACGTTCGTCAACGACCAGCGCGTCACCCGGCACGTGCTGCGCCCGAACGACTGCATCCGGATCGGTGACGAAACGTTCCTCTATGAGGCGCAGGACGCCATGGAAACGGTCATGGACCTCTCCCTCCTGGACGTCCCCCGGATCGGTGCCGCGGACCCCGGCACGCTACGGGTCACCATCACCGGAGGCGGCCCGGTGGGCCTCGCCTTCGCCCTGGCGCTCGACGAGATGCTGCCCGGCAGGACCGCCATCACCCTCTACGACGGGCGCTGGACCAGAAGGGGCTCCGCGGTCGTCTGGAAGGACGAGACCCAGGGCAACTTCCGCCGCCAGCAGGTGGTGACCGTCCAGAGCCGGCAGTACCTCGCCCTGTCCGAAGAGGTCCTCGGCGCGCTGTTCGACGACGGCGGCTCCTATTCCGAGATGTGGCCCGTCGGCCCGGACTCGGTCGACGGCCGTCCGCCCCGCAACATCCGGATCGCCCACATCGAGGACCGACTGCTGGACCTGGCGAACCGGCGGACGGCGATCCGCCTCGTCCCCAGACGCTTCGACGTGACGGAACAGCAGAACCGGCTCACCCAGGAACACGTCCTCGTGATCTGCGAGGGCGGCCGCTCCCGCACCCGCGAGCACTACGCCGACCGCTTCGGCGCGGCCGACGCCTCGATCTACTCCCTCGACGGCGAACACCTTCAGGACGTCGTGCTGGGGCTGCGGGTCACGTCGAAGCTGCCCGACCCGATGAGCGTGCTGCTCACCGTGTCGCAGAACCGCTTCCTGCTCAACTCGCTGCGCGGCGAGGGCTTCCTGAACATGCGGCTCACCCGGGAGGAGGCCAAGAACGTCATCGGCATCGACCCGGTGCGCCACGTCTTCGAAGAGTGCATCGCCACCCGCCCCTGCCTGATGAGCCGGCAGGAGGAGGACAACGAGTTCCGCTGCCCCACCCACGGCACGCTCTTCCTGCCCGCCCTGCTGCGCAGCTCCCCGCTGTGGAAGGAGATCCGGCAGGGCCTGCGCCTGTTCGGCGTGGCCGAAGAGGACCTGTCGGCGATCACCTCGTTCCGGCTGGACATGGTGCAGCGTCCGCGGTTCACGGCGCAGCTGCACCGGCCGACCGCGACCAGCCCCGGCACCTTCGGCTTCCTGCTGGGCGACGCCGCCAACGCCATCCACTTCTGGCCGGGCCGCGGCCTCAACAGCGGCCTCGCCTCGGCCACTTCGCTGGCCCGTTCGCTCAGCCGCGCCTGGCAGGGCAAGCCGCTGCGGGACGTCGACTTCATCCGGCACGAGGCCGCCATGTCCATGCTCCAGTACCGGCACAAGAGCCGGGCCTGGAACGCCATGGTGACCACCGACGACCAGGGCGTCACCCGCGCCATCAAGGACATCATCGCGCGCAGCGCGGAGGCCGGCGGCGCCAGTACCCGTGCGGGGGCGAGTGCCGGGGCCGCGGACGGGAGCGACCTGGACGCACTGCTGGACCGGATGGCCGGTATCCGCGACCGGCTGGGATCCCGGCTGCCCGGCCTGCCCACGGACGGGGAACTCCGCTCCCACCTCGCCCCGATCGCCCCCGCGACCCTGCGCACCCTGCGGGAGAGCGGCGCCTGGGACACCCTGATCGTCGGCGGCGAGGAGGCCGACATCGACCTCTTCTACCAATCGGACTCCCCGGTCTTCGTACCCCGCCCGGCCGACCCGCGGAGCCTCCCCCTGACGAAGGTCTAGAGCCGGCGCGTTAGCCTCGGCGGATGACTCCTGAGCAGCCTCCGAAGGCCATCGCGCGGCACCGCGACGGGGAGATCCACGCCTACGCGGTGGTCCCCGGCGCCTTCGGGACGCTGGAGCCCGCCGCGGTCTTCCGGCCGCGCGCCGGCGACGAGGTCGCGGAGTCCGTGGTCCGGCCCCGATCTGGAGCGGGTCGTGTACGCGACGCCGAACGGAGTCGTCTGCCTCGCGCGCCCCGGTGACGTGGTGTGGGCGTCGTCCTTCGAGCCGCACTCCGACGTCCGCCACGGCCACCGGACCGGCGTTTCGCTGTCCCTGGACGGCCGCACGGTGTGGGTCTAGCGGCCGGACGTGATGGCGGGGCGCGGGCGCGCGGACCGGTGGGTCGTGTACGACGCCGACACCGGGGAGCTCCTCGCCGATCGGGAGTTGGAGACCGTCGGGCACGGCGGCTCCCACTGCGTGCACCCGGTGGACGGCAGCGTGTACCTCAGCATCGGCGAGGGTCAGGACGGGTCCGTCGTCCTCAGGGGTGTGACCGGCGCCGACGGCGTACCGCAGTGCGTGACGTACCCGTGGCCGGACCGCTGCCTCATCGACCTGGCGCCGGGCGGGCAGCAGTTCATGACCGTCGACCACGGGCAGGAGGACGTCGCCTTCCACCACCACCCCGGCGGGGAGGTGCTGTTCACCCTGTCCGTCGATGCCTTCGGGTACGACCCGCAGGACACCTTCGTGGAATGGAGCGGCGGTTACCTGACTCCGGACACGGCCGTGGTCACTTTGGGCGGTGAACGCCCGGACGCGGAGGAATGGTTCCGCCATCACCTCGTCGACGTGCGCACGGGCACGCTCGGCGGCGAGATCGCCCTCGGCGTGACCCACCCGTACGAGGGGGTCCCCCTGGGCGACGGCTCCTGGCTCGCCGAAGCCCCCGACGGCCGCCCCGCCCGCCGGTCCCGCACCGACGGGCGGTGGTGAGGGGAGGGGCCGTCCAGGGGCCGGAGGGGCGTCGGGCACGCGCGAAGACGGCGTCGGTCAGTCCTGGTTCGAGCGGGACAGGGCTTCGGTGACCATGCGGGTGGCGAAGTCGTGGTCTCCGGTCAGCCGGTTGATGTGCTCCGCGAGCAGCAGGGCCGTGGCTTCCAGGGAGTTCATCTCGTCGCCGGTCCAATCTCCGTACTGCTTGCGCCAGAGGTTGGGGCTGAGGCCGGTGGCGGCCGCGACGACCAGGCCGACCATGGTGGGGATGACCTCGGGGCGGACGCTCTTGGGCATCATGCGCAGCGAGGCCACGAAGCTGGGCACCACGTACTCGATGACGTCGCTGTCCTGCTCCTCGTGGGCCATCCGCAGCCACTGCACGAACATGTAGATGAGCGTGCACGCGCCGTCCACCAGGTCTTCGGCCTCCTCGGGGCCCAGTGACGCGGTGAACTGGTCGATCAGCTGCTGCTGTTCGGGGTCGGTCCCGGCCTTGCCGGAGTAGATGGCCTTGAGCCGTGAGTCGATCATCATGAGCGCCGCACCCACATCGCCGACGGCAGCGTGCTTGGAGTCACAGGGCGATGGCACAGGATTCCTCCTCGGGTGACCGTGTGCAACTCGTCGTGCTCGTACAGTAGCCCCCCGAGGGGAGGGCGGTCAGTGGAATCCCGTGCGTCCGCACGAGCCGGTGACATGCTCCGGTCCGGGGTGGAGAATCGGACGCACTGGGGTGGGGCCGAGGGGCGGGGGCGCTGATGGGTCGGGCACTGCGCGTGGGGATCGTGGTTCTGCCGGTGGGGTTCGTACTCTGGTACGCCTCCTACTACACCACCATCGCGGTCTGGGAGTTGCGCAAGCTCTTCGCCTGGTTCGCGCTGCCCCTGCTGGCCGCGGCGGCCACCGCGGTGGCCGCGCTGGTGGTCGGTTGGCTGCGGCGGCGTGCGGGGCACGGGGCGGGCGCCGGGAACGCGGCCGTCGCCCTCGGGTGCCTGGGCGCCGTCGTCGGGCTGGGCCTCACCATCGGCTGGCTGGTGTACGGCTCGTACCTGCAGGACCGTGCCTACATGGCCACCGCGCAGGTCGTGACCGAGCCCGTACCCGCTCTGGCGGCCCGGGTGCCGTACGTGGCCGGCAAGGCGCAGGCCGCCCCGCACCTCGGCGATGTCACCGGCGAGATCTCCGACATCACCTACCTGCCCGACTCGGACCGGTTCGCCACCTTGGTCGAGCGGCGCGGCTGGCTGGCCGGGTACGAGGTCGGCCTCGTGCAGGACGTCCCCCTCGGCGGCGAGAGCCGCAGCCAAGAGCGCTGCCCCTTCGACGTGTCCGAGGCGGACGCGCGGATCAGCGGCTGGTTCACCCACAACCTCGGCAGGAAGATCTCCGCCGAGAAGCGCTGGGTCCGGTTCGAGGCCGACGACGCCTACGTGACCTGCTCGCAGGGCACGCCGGTCGTGGTGGTCCCGCTCAAGCGGCAGACCGGGATCCTCGTGGTGACCGAGCGCCCGGCCGGTGTCGCGCTCTACGACGGGCGGACCGGGAAGCTCACCGTCACCACCGACACCTCCGCCGTTCCCGGCCCGTCCTATCCGATCAGCCTCGCGGCCCGCCAGCGGGAAGGAACGGCCGCGGTGGGCGGCTTCAGCGACTGGTGGTTCGAGCGCAGCGGGTGGGACGCCTCCGAGGACGGCGCCAACGAGGGCAACGAGTCCGAGTTCACCATGCGGTACGCCGCAGAAGCCGGGCGCAGCGCGTACGTCACTCCGCTCACCCCGCAGGGGGAGGCCAGTTCGGTCGTGGCCGTGTCGACGGTGCCCACCCGCCACCAGGGCGGCGGGCTCGCCCCGATGACCGTCCATCGCCTCGATCCGGCGTGGTCGTCCCCGAAGGCGCTCGTCGCCCTGATCAAGGCGGAGTACCGGGACGTCTGCTGCTACAACGACGACCAGGTGTTCGAGGTCGTGCCCACCGGGGGCGGAACGTGGACGGCCACCGTCGGCAGCGAGCAGAACGTCCGCTACCGGGTGGAGGGGAAGGGCCAGGTGGGCGGCCGTGAGGCGACCTGTCTGAAGGCCGCCGACGGCGGACTCATCCGGTGCGCCTACGCGGTGCCCGGATCGCCCGAGGAGCAGGAGCTCAAACGCCGGGAGCAGCAGAAACAGCAGCAGGAGGGCGCGAAGAACCCGGGGGACCCCGGCGACCTGACGGGCTACACGAACGAGCAGTTGGCCGAACTCCAGCGCCGCATGACCGAGGAGATCGGCCGCCGTCTGAAGGCCGGTTGACCGGACCGGTTGACCGGACCGGGTGACCGGAGCGGGCGCGCGGAAGCCGGCTCGCCGTCAGGCGGTTCACCCGGTAGCCGAACGGTCCGCGGACCGTCCGGGCCCGCGCGCGGGCTCGTCACCGCATCGATCCGGTCACCCTGGTGGGCCGTTCGGCGCACCGTGCGCGGCCGCCACCTGGGCCGCAGGTGCGGGAGGTCGCGTCACGCCGGTCGACGCACCGCGCTTCTGCGTGGCGCGGGCCTGCGGGCACCCGGCGGGAGCTGCGGGAACGTCCCTCGAGTCTCCGACATCCGAACGGACTGTCCGTAATTCGACCGCCCATGTGCGGAGGTCCTTCACGCCTGGCAGGCTCAGGCTCGCTTGAGCGCTACATGGAAGTTCTAGCGCCCCCAACAGCCTTCGATCCGAAAGTGGGCCTTGTCATGCGCCACCGCTTAGCCGCCGTCTCCGCCGCCACTCTCCTCTGCCTCGCCGGCACCGCGGGCCTGGCGGAGGCGAGCCCCGCGAGCCCGCACGGACCCTCCGCGATGGTCCTCACCGTCATGCAGGGGGACGACGTCGCCACGGGCACGGTCCTGCGGGCGGTGGTCCTCAGCTGTGGCTACACCGCCGAGGGCACGCACCCCGCCCCCCGGGCCGCGTGCGACGCCCTCAACGCCACCGAAGGCGAGCTCGACCGCCTGCTGGCCGCTCCGGATCCGGGCCGGGCGTGCTCGAGGCGCCAGGACCCCGTCACCATCACCGCGGACGGCGCATGGGGTGACGGCCGCGTCGCATGGAAGCACACCTTCCGCAATGCGTGCGTGATGTCCGCGACCCTGAACGGCAACGCCCTCTACGCGTTCTGACGCTCCCGCCTCCCGCCTCCCGGCTCCTGCCTCTCGCCTCTCGCCTTTCCGCCCCGGTCTACGGGTTGAGGTGCCAGATGGCCGCGTTGAGCGCCGTCGCGTAGGCCACCCACAGCAGGTACGGCAGGAGCAGCACGGCGGCGGCGCGGTGCAGGGGCCGGAAGCGGGCCGCCGTGACGCCGATGGCGACCAGGAGCAGGAGGATGTCGGCCAGGGCGAAGCCGTACCTGTGGACACCGAAGAACAGCGGTGTCCACAGGAGGTTCAGGAGGAGTTGGGCGGACCACCAGGTGAGGGCCCGCCGTACGCGCGGGCGGTCCGGACGGCGCCAGACCAGCCAGGCGGCGATTGCGATCGTGGCGTACAGCACGGTCCAGACCGGGCCGAAGACCCAGGCGGGCGGTGCCCACGACGGCAGCTCCAGCGAACGGTAGACCGTGCCCGCGTCGGCCGAGGCGAGGGCGCCGGCGAACGCGACGCCGTACGTCACGGCGAGGAACGCGACGAGAGACCGTCGGCTTCCGGTTCTGTGCGGTGGCGGTGCAGGTGTTGCGGACGATGTCACGTCCGGCCTCCCCGTGGTCTCGACGTCACCCGGCGCGGGGAGGGCCCGGAACCCGGGATCGACCGGCCGCCTCCCGTGCCCTCTCTTCCGCCCGCGCGCGGCTCCCGGATGCGGGCGGCGCCGATCGGATGCGGCGGGCGCGGCGCGGGGCCGGCGGCCACCTCGGGTGGCGGCCGGCCCCGGCGGGTCGGAGGTCGGGCACGGGGGGTCGGGGTGGGGCCGCCGTGCCAGGGACACCCCCGTCACGGGCGTACCGCTCTCTCCCTGGGCGCGGCGGGTGGCGGCCCGCCGGGGGTGCGCGGGTCAGTTCTGCCAGGGCGTCCAGCTGCCGCTGTTCAGGCGGTGGCGGGACCAGCGCTCACCGTCCATGCCGACGATCGAGATGGTCGGGTTCCAGGTGTTGTTGCCTTCGATGCGGACCCCACTGCGCACCGTCCCGCCCATGGAGGTCCAGTCGCTCCACGAGCCCCCGGCGTACTGCCAGCGGGTCCACACCGCGAAGTCGGTGCCGACGATGAAGACCTGACGGTTTCCGGCCGGGTACGTCATCCAGGCCTCGCCGTACTCGCAGATGTAGTCACCGCCGAGCCCGGACACGTGACAGAAGCCGGCAGCGGCGGCGGGCGCCGCCGCCTGCGCCGGGGCGGCGGTGACGCCGGCGAGGGCGGCCCCGGAGAGCGCGAGCGTGGTGACCGCGAGGGCGGAGCGGCGGAGGATGGCCAAGGTCATGTGGGTACTCCCCAATCGGGATGACGGAACGACTTGACGCCCCGAACACTTCCACCGGCCGCAAACGATGCTCTAACGGTCCGCTAACGCTCCGCCGATGCCGCATCGACCCCCTGTGCATTCGAGAGCGGAACATGCGTTCCATGTTTGGCCGAGGGCGTACTCATGTCGCCGGAACAATCCGACTTATCCTCGGGCGGGGGCCGTCATTACGTGAACAGAACGGTACGAAGCAGTACGGATCGACAAGGGTGGGGTCTGTGCAGTTCCGTGTGTTGGGGCCGGTCTCCGTAACGACGGCGAACGGAGGTCCGCTCCCGCTCGGCCCTGCCAAACGACGGAGCCTGCTGGCCATGTTGCTGGCCCACCCGAACGCGCCGGTCGGTGTCGAGCGGCTCACCGAGGCCCTGTGGGACGAGGAGCCGCCGCGACACGCGCGCACCGTGCTCCAGGGGCACGTCTCCCGGCTCCGGGCGGTCTTCGCGCAGTACGACGCCGCCGCGCACGGCGTGGAACTCCTCACCCAGGGCGCGGCGTACCGGCTGCGCCTGCCGGAGACGCTCGTGGACGCCCACCGTTTCGAGGAGTCGCTCCGGCTCGTCCGGCGGAGCTCGGACCCGCGGGAGGTCGTGGCGGTCCTCCGCGAGGCGCTCGGGCTGTGGCAGGGGCCGGCGTTCGCCGGGACCGTGCACAGTGCACCGCTGGAGGCACCCGCGCAGGCGTTGGAGGAGCTGCGGCTGACGGCAGTGGAGGCGTTGGCGCGCGCGTACGGGCAGCTGGGCGACCACGGCGCGGCCGCTGCCGTGCTGCGCACCGAGGCCGCTGCGCACCCCCTGCGCGAGCCGCTCGTGGCGCAACTGATGCTGGCGCTGGCCCGGGCGGGCCGGCAGGCGGACGCGCTGGACCGGTTCCACCGCACGCGGAAGCTGCTCGCCGAGGAGATCGGCGTCGACCCCGCACCGGTGCTCATCGACGCGTACCACGCCCTCCTGCGCACGGACGCACACGCCCGGGCCCACCCCGACACCGACGCGGACGCCGATGCCCACGCCCATGCCCACGCGGACGTCGACAACGGGACCGCCCTGCCGCCCGCCGCCATGGCCCACGCGGCCGCCGCGGGGCCCGCCACCACGCCCCAGCTGCTGCCCCGCCGGCCACGGGGCTTCATCGCACGGCAGGACGAACTCGCCGCCCTCGATCGCATCACGAGCGCGGCGCCGGGCTCCATCGTCACCCTCACGGGCAGCGCCGGCGTCGGAAAGACCGCGCTCGCCGTGCACTGGTCGCACCGACGACGAGCCGACTTCCCCGACGGCACGCTCTTCGCCGACCTGTGCGGCTTCAGCCCCACCCCGGCCCGCGACACCCGCGCCGTGCTCCGCGAGTTCCTGCTCGCGCTCGGCGTCCCGGTCGAGCGGATGCCGGGGTCGCCCGCCGCCCTCGGGGCCCGCTACCGCGAACTGACCGCCGGGCGCCGACTACTGGTCGTACTGGACAACGCCGTCGACTCCGAGCAGATCCGCCCGTTGCTGCCCGGCGGGGACGAGTGCGTCACCCTCGTCACCAGTCGCGACCGGCTCGACGGGCTGGTGGCCACCGACGCCGCCCGCCCGGTGAAGGTCGGCGCGTTGCCCGCCGCCGACTCGACGGCGCTGCTGGCCGCCGTGCTGGGCCCGGAACCGGTGGCCGCCGAACCGGAAGCCGCCGCGCGGTTGGCCGGCCTGTGCGACGGACTGCCGCTCGCGCTGCGCGTCGCCGCGGCCCGGCTCGCCACCCGTCCGCACCGGGGACTCGCCTCCTTCGCCGGTGAACTCGCCGACGAGCAGCACCGGCTGGACCTGCTCCGGGCGGAGGACACCGGCGTCGCCGCCGCGCTCGGCCTCAGCCTGCGGCACCTGCCCGAACCGGCACGATGGTTGTTCCACCACCTCGGCCCGCACACCGGTGCCACGCTCGACACCTGCACCGCGGCCGCGCTCGCCGACTGTCCGCCGCTCCAGGCCGCCCGGGCGCTGGACCAGTTGGCCGCGGCCCAGCTGGTCGTCGAGACGGGCCCCCGGTCCTACGTGCTGCACGATCTGGTGCGCCTCTTCGCCCGCAGCCTGGCACCCGATCACGAACCCGCCGGGCTGCTCCGCCTGCTCGACCACTGGGTGCAGACCCTGCTCGCGGCGTGCGCGGCCGCGGAGCCCGGCGGCGAGCCGTGCTGCGCCCTCCCGCCCGGCGCCCGGCGCTCGGCCGAGATCCGCCGGTTCGCCAACCGAACGGCAGCCCTGGCCTGGTACTCCGCCGAACGCGGCACCCTGCGGGCGGCGGTCGAGGCCGCCGTCGCGGCGGGCCTCCACGACCGGGCCTGGCGGCTCGTCCTGCTCCAGTGGCCGCTCATCGTGTGGCAGGTCCGCGACGGTTGGGTGCCGCTGCTCGAACAGGGCCTGGCCTCCGCGGAACTCGACGGCGATCCGGCGGCCCAGTCCCGGGCGTCGGCGCTGCTCGGCTGGGTGCTGTCCGAGGAGGGCCGGCCCGAGGAAGCCCTGACGCGATTGGAGCGCGCCCCCGATCTCGCCGTCCGGGCCGGGGACTTCGCCGGGGAGGCGGTCGCCCGGATCAACCTGGCCGTCGCCCTCATGCGGTACGGGGACCGCGAGCGGCCCGGCGGCCTGTTGGCCGACGCGCTCGCCCTGGCCGAGCGGGAAGGCCTCACCGAGACCGTCACCCTGGCGCACCAACACCTCGCCCAGCACCTGCTGTCGGTCGGCGCCCCGGCCGAAGCCGCCGAACACGCGGCCCGGGGGCTGGCCCTCGCCGCGCCTTTGCTGGCGGCCCCGCGCCGGGTGGTCCTGCGCACCCTGCACGGTGAGGCGCTGGCCGCCCTCGGGCGGACCGGCGAGGCCGTACGGCAGCTCCACGAGGCCGTCCGTGAGGCCCGGGCCAACGCCTACGAGGAGGGCGAGGTAGCCGCACGGTCGGCACTCGACGGGCTACCGGAGCCGGAGTGGGAGCGGGGGCCGGAGCCGGTGTGGAGCGCGGGCGCGCGCGGGCGTTCCCCGCTCGGCGAGTAACGCTCCGGACCACGACCCGGCGGATCACCGCGACCGTGCGGTCCGGGGCCGCGCCCGTGGTCGGCCTCGGCGGCCGGAGTCGGCGGACGGTGCCGGACCGGCCGTAGGCGCACGCCCGGATGTCCCGGGGGCCCTCCCGCAAACCGCCGACCGGCCCGTCCGCTGACCGGCCCGTCCGCTGACGGCTCGGCGGCCCGATGGCTTTGCGTGCGCCGGAGAGCGCGTCCGCCTCCGCACGCCCGGAGCGCACCACCGGCCGACTGCGGAAACCGGTACCTGCCCCCGTCACCCCGGGTGGGAACATCCATGGCGATTGTCACTCTATTCCCGCCTAAGGATGGTTCAGGTAGGTCTGTGGATCTTCACGTGCTTATGCTTCACCCGCTATGACGGAAAGTAACGCCTCACGCACGTTACGTGAATCGGCCGACGTGGTCGTCCTCGGTGCAGGCCCCGCAGGACTCGTCCTCGGAATCCTGCTGCACGCCGCCGGGATCGACTGCGTCATCCTGGAACGTGCCTCCCGCACCCATGTTCAGACCCGGGCCCGCGCCGGGTTCCTCGCCCCGAACACCGTGCGGATCCTGGACCGCCACGGCCTCGCCGACGGCCTGCACCGGCACGGTCGACGCCACGGAACGTGCGAGTTCCGCACGGAGGACGGCCGGTTCCGCCTCGACTACGGAGCCCTCGGCCAGGGCGGGCAGCATCACGTGTACCCGCAACAGAACCTGGTCACGGACCTCCTGAACCACTACCTCGACCTCGGCGGACGCATCTGCTTCCGCACCGAGGCGCTCGCCGTGCAGGACACCGACGGCACCCGGCCGTCCGTCACGACGAGCGGGCCCGACGGCCGTTCCACCCGGTGGAGCGCCCGGTACGTCGCCGGCTGCGACGGTCGGTACGGGGCGGCCCGCCGCTCACTGCCACCGGGCGCCGCCCGGCACCACCAGTACGACCACGGGGTGACCTGGCTCGGCCTGCTCGCCGAGACCCCTGCGAGTCTGGACGCCGTCGGCTACGCCGTCCACGACCGCGGCTTCGCCGGGCACATGGCCCGCACGTCGCACGTCACCCGCTACTACCTCCAGTGGCAGCGCGGCACGCCCGCCGACGCCTGGCCCGAGCAGCGGATCTGGGACGAGCTCGACGTCCGGATGCGCGCCGCGGACCACGGCCCGCTCCGACGGGGCAGACTCCTGGAACGCGGGGTCTTCGACCTCGCGTGCGACGTCGTCGAACCGCTGCGTCACGGCGCGCTCTTCCTGGCGGGCGACGCGGCGAGCCTGCTCGCCCCGGCCGCCGCGAAGGGCGCCAACCTCGCGGTGCTGGAGGCCGAGATCCTGGCCGAAGCCCTCGTCGACGCCCTCACCCGGGGCGACACCACAGGACTCGACGGGTACTCGGACCGGTGCCTGACACACATCTGGCGGGCACAGGAGTTCACCGGGTGGATGACCCGGCTCCTGCACGCGACCCCCGACCGGGACCAGGATGCCGGAGCGCCCTTCCAGGCCGCCCTGCGGCGTTCCCGGCTCGCTTCGCTGCGCACCTCGCGCATCCACCAGGACTGGTTCGCCGAGAACTACGTCGGCGTGTGACCGCTGCGGCACCCCGCTCCCGTACCGCTCGCTCCACCCCGCACCAACCGGGCCACCCGCCCACCGCTTCACCCTGCCCCGCTCAGCCCCGTACCGGCCCGAGGACACCTCCACGATGACGACGACCCTCCCCGACGAAACGTTGCTCCTGGACGACACGGCCTGCCTGCGCGCGGCGGCCCGGTTCGTCCGCGAGCACGACAGCGCCGCCCTGCTCCCCCTCCTCCTGCCCGGCCTCGACGGCCCGGACCTGCGGGCGCTGGCCGGGCACTGCCGGTTCGCCCACGCGGGGTTGCTGCTCTTCCCGCCGGACGCGGACGGCCTGCGGACCCAACTCGCCGCCTGCGGACTGGCCGTGGACACTCCCTCCCACCCCAGCGTGGTGGTCCGGGAACGCCTCGCCCGGCGCCACCGGCGCGACCCGGCCGAGCTCGACGTGCAGATCCTGCGCCCGCAGGTGCCCGGCGCCATCGGCGAACGGCGCGCGGTCGAGGTGTTCGCCCTGACCGTGCCCCCGCACTCCGACCTGGAACCGATCGCCGCCCATGAACGCACTCACCGGCACGAGGCGCACCTCGCCTTCGAGATCGAGCGCCCCGAACCACTGGCCCTGCGCGGCCTGTGCGCGATCCTCGTCCGCCACGGCGCGCGGCCCGACGGCGGCGGCTACAACCCGCACGAGGACGGCACCGTCCTCTACTTCACCCTCCCTGCCGACGCGGCCTGCGACTACCAGCGGCTGGAGCTCTACGCACGGGGCGACCACCGGGACACCCTCGCCGCCCACCTGGACCACCCCGAGCAGCACCACCGACCCGGCCACGACGCACGGCAGCCCGCCGAAACGCTCCTTCACCTCCTCACCGGTGCGTGGACGACACAGGCGCTCGCCGCCTCCGCGCGGCTGGGCCTGCCCGACGCCATGGACACCCGTACCGCGCACCGCACCGAGGACCTCGCCCGGCTGACCGGAACCCACCCCCGGAGTCTCGCCACGCTCCTGCGCTACCTCGCCATGCTCGGCGTCGTCACGCCGGGTTCCGTTCCCGCCGTGGACTCGGCACCCGCCCCGGAGCCCGCAGGATTCCGCCTGACCGAGCTCGGCGCCCTGCTGCGCGGGGACGCGCCCGGGTCGATGCGACCGCTGGCCCTGATGTACGGAGGCCCGTTCTACCGCTCCTTCGGCGGCCTCGACCACGCCGTGCGGACCGGCCGGCCGGCCTTCGACCACCTCTTCGGCGAGAACCACTTCGACCACTTCGCCCGCGACCCCGAACTCGCCGCGCTCTTCGACCTGTCCATGGCCGCGAGCTCACGGATGTTCGAGCCGCTCCCCGCCCACCCGGTCATCACCGCCGCGGCCCAGGCACCCGCGGCCGCGACCGTCGTGGACGTCGCCGGAGGCAACGGGGAGCTCCTCGGCCGCATCCTCACCGCGCACCCGCGCCTGCGCGGTGTCCTCCTCGAACGGCCGCACGCCGTCGAGGCCGCCCGCCGGCTGCTGGACGCCGCGGGCTGCGGCGCGCGCTGCGACTACCGCGCGGGCGACTTCGCCGACGTACCGCCCGGCGGCGACGTCTACGTCCTGTCCCGCGTCCTGCACGACTGGGACGACGACCGCTGCCGCGAGATCCTGCGCACCTGCGTCCGCGCGATGCCCGCCCACGCGGACCTGCTCGTCGTGGAACGCCTCCTGCCCGTCGACGGTTCCCCCTCGCTGGCCACCGCCTGGGACCTGCACATGCTGTGCAACGTCGGTGGCCGCGAACGCCGGGCCGACCACTACGCGCGCCTGTTCGCCGACGCGGGCCTCCAGCTCGTCGGCCACGAGCCCCTGCCCCTGGACGCGCACGTGCTGCACGCCCGCAGGGCGGGCGCACCGGACCCCGCCGCCGGACGGAGCTGAACCGGAGCCCGGACGTCCGTCATCGGTACGGGGTGCGCGGGGGAGGCGGGAGCGCCCGGTGGATCACGCGGAGGACGAAGGAATCCGGGGGCTGCCAGACGGTCCGGTCGGCGAACGACCAGGCGTAGACCGGGGATCCGTCGCGGACGCAGTCGAGCAGGCCGGGCGCCGCGAGTTCGTGGGCCGACCACTCGTACAGCTGCTGCAGTCTCGGCGCGATCACGCCGAAGTCGAGGAGGCGGCCGAAGCCGATCTCCCGGTCGAGGTGGGACCGCACCGAGTCGTGGAGCGGGTACGCGTCGGGGAGCACACGGGACAGCTGCAAGAAGATCCCGGTCATCTCCACTCTCGGATCGCCGAGGAAGGGGGCGAGCGGACGCAGCCGGCCGAGGGCGATACGAGGCGCCGCAACGAGGGCGTGGGCGTAGAGGACGCGGCAGAGGACGACGTTCATGAAGAACCGCTCGGTCTCGTTCTCCGCCTCCGCGAGGTCGCGGTGCTCCAGGTAGGCGGCGACCACGCTCCCGTTGTGCGCCCTGTACCAGGCCCGGGCCGTGGGGTGGTCGGCGAAGGACAGCCAGTGGTCGACGGTCCGCGAGGAGGCGGGCCCGGCGAGCCCGCCGCTCAGGCCCACCGCCTCGCAGCCGTCACGAAGGATCCGTTCGTTCACCGCCCGCCACCACGGACTGCCGGGCCGGTCGGCGAACGCCGGCTGCAGCACGCCCCGCCGCACCTGCCAGCGCATGAACGACATCGCCGCCCGGCGGAACGGCAGGTGCCGGGGCGCCTTGCCGAACGGACCGGAGTAGCACCGCTCCATCAGGGCCATCCGCCCGGCGGGGTCATCGCGGACCGCGGCGACCTGCTGCCCGGCCCAGGCCGTGGCCGTGACCTCAGACATCATGAGCACAGAGTGGCACAAACCGGATGGATCGCTACCGTGCCCGGCCGGGCGGCACGCCGCGTCCGGGGTCAGGCGGTCGGCGCGAGCACCCACAGGCGGTGGTCCCAGCCGACGTCACGGCAGGCGCGCACCGCGAGCCCGGCCCGCTCCGCCAGCACGGTCACGTCCTTCACCGAACGCAGCCCGGAGCCGAACGCCGCCGTGAGCCGCAGGTGGTGCAGGGCCGCGTCGATGTCGTCCGGGTCGGCCGCCTCGACCTGCTCGACCAGCACCAGGACGCCGTCGGCCGGCAGCGCGGCCGCGGCCTCCGTCAGCGTCAGCACCGCGTCCTCGTCCGGCAGCCACTCCAGCAGCCGGCACAGCAGCAGCGTCCCCGCACCCGACGGCACCGGGTGGGTCTGCGCGACGAGTTCCACCCGGGGCAGCACCTCCGGATCGAGGATCTGCCCGCCCAGGACGCCCAGCACCGACGGCAGGGCGGCGAGCCGCACCCGCAGTCCGGGGAACTCCTTGACGAGCGCGTTCACGACCGTGCCGGCGCCGTTGCCCGACGCACCGAGGACGTCCACCGCCGACCAGTCGTAGGCGCCGGCCACCCCGGTCGAGACCCAGCGCGCCTCGTCCTCGATCGCGGTACGGGCCGAACCGCCGAGGCGCACGTCGGTGCGCAGCGCCTCCGCCAGGGTCTCACCGGACGCCGTCCGGCAGCCGTTCGCGCCCGAACGCAGCCGCTCGGCGAGCCCCGCCAGCGACAGGTCGAAGGCGGCCTGCGCGCCGCGCAGGTCGTACTCCTCCAACGAGTGGTCGTCCTCGACCAGTTCCTCGCCCACCGGCGTCAGCCGGTAGCCGTCCTCGGCCTGCTCGAACACCTCGATCTCCACGAGGTACTTCAGCAGCGCGCCCAGCGAGCGCGGCTCGGTCCCGCTGCGCCGCGCCAGCTCCCCGGGCTCCCGTACGCCCTGGTAGACCAGGTCGACCAGGCCCAGGGTGACGGCCACGCGGATCGCCAGCCCCGGTGCCAGGTCGGTCAGTTCGTGGAGCCGGCCGTGCGCGTCCTCGCCCTCCAGGACATCGGGGTCGGCGGGCTCGGCGAGGCCGGGCGCGACCTCGGCCCGCCGCCAGTACCCGGTGATGTGCGTCTGCTCGCGCGGAACACCCCGCTCCACCGACAGGTGCCGCCGGATGCCCTTGAGGGTGACGGCCTCCCCGGCCGCCCAGACGAACACCGTGCCCGGCAGCCACTCCATGTCGCGCACCGCGCGCTCCAGCAGATCGCTGCGCCCGGCCGGCGTGCCCGCGCGCACCAGCCAGGTGACCTCGGCCTCCGCGCGCGTCGGCAGCTCCTGGCGGTGGCTCTCCTCGCCGACCTCGACGAACACCCGGGCCCGGGTCCCTTCGGGCATCTCGTCGAGCCAGCGGCCGATCGCGGGCAGCGCCGTCTCGTCGCCGATCACCAGCAGCCAGTCCGCGCCCTCGGGGTGGCCGTGCGACATCTTCGGCCCGGCGATCCAGGTCACCTGGCCCGGAACGGCCTGCTGCGCCCACGACGATGCGATCCCGCCGTCGTGCCGGACGAAGTCGAAGTCGATCTCCCCGGCCACCGGGTCGAACCGCACCGGCGTGTAGTCCTTGGAGATCGGCCGTCCGTCCGAAGGCCAGTCCAGGCTGCTGACGTTCTGCCGGGGCAGCACCGGATCCCGGCCCTCCTCCGCGAAGAAGAACTTCACGTGGTCGTCGAAGCCCTCCGTGCGCAGCGGCGGCAGGGACAGGCCCGCGTGCTCGAAGGCGTGCAGCTGAGGCCCGCCCAGGGTCACCCGCCGCATCCCGGGCGTGACGTCCGAGACGCGCAGCACCGTCAGCTCCCTGAGCACGATGGGGAAGGTGACGACCGAGCGGGGACTACGGGTGGACATCCGACTTGCTCCTTCACATCCGTCCGGCAGATCCGGCATGCGGCCACGCTACGGCGCTGCGCGCGCCCCGCATCCAACCCGCGGACCACGGCACTGCCACCCCGCGCGCAATCCGGACGCCCGCTTCCACGATCCGGTGCGCAGGCTTCGACGCCGGTGCCGGACGCGCTCCTAGCGTGGCCACGGTGTCCCCCTCACCCACCCCACCGCCCGCCCTGCTGCGCCCCGGGGCGGGAAGAAGCGGTTGAGGAGGAGCAGGGCGGGCTGACGGGCGTGGAGTTCTCCTACGGGTGCCGGGGCGACCGGCCGCCCGTCGTTGCCGGGCTGTCCCTGACGGTGCCCGCGGGCGATCGTCTGGTCATCGTGGGGGGAGACGGGATCCGGCAAGTCCACCCTGGGCCGGCTGCTGGCCGGGCTCTACCCGCCGGACCGGGGCACGGTGGCCTTCGCCGGACACGACCTGGCCGGCTTGGACCCGGCCCGGCTGCGGTCCCGCGTCGCGCTGGTCCCGCAGGAGGTCGCCCTGGTCGACGGCACCCTCGCCGAGAACCTCGGGATGACCGCCGTACCCCCGGACCGTGCCCGCATGGAGGAGACGGTGGCCGGGCTCGGCCTCATGGGTTGGATCCGCTCCCTCCCCGAGGGCCTCGATACCCGCGTGGGCACCCGTACGCTGTCGGCCGGTGAGCGTCAACTGGTGGCCATCGCCCGGGCGGCGCCGGCCGATCCGGCGGTCCTCGTCCTCGACGAGGCCACGGCCGGGGTCGACCAGGACACGGCGGGCCGGATCGAGGAGGCCCTGTCGGCGGCGGCCGCGGACCGGACCCTCATCGTGATCGCGCACCGCGCGGACACCATCGCCCGCGGCCACCGGCTCCTCACGATGCCCTCCGGCGAGCTCACCGTCCGGCTCCCCGCACCGACCCGACCCTGAGGGCTGGACCTCAAGCGCGCTCGAGCTCCTACGGTGTCGTGCGCAGACGATCTCGAAGTGAGCGAACGGAGCGGATCCGCCATGGAGTACTCGCACGACGATGCCGAACTGGTCCGGCAGCCCATCGGTTACTGGAGCTGGGCCGCCTCGGACGCGGTGGTCACCCGCATCAGGGCCGTCCTCGCCGGAATCGGCACCACTCAGCCGCAGGCATGGATCCTGGCCCAGATCGCGAATGCCGAGGTGCCGCCGACCCGCGACGGGGTGACCGGCGTGCTGAGCGGCTACGCAGCCGTGGGCATCGACGACCTCGACGAGGAGATCGACGCCACCGTCGGCCGCGGCTGGGTCACGCAGGACGCGGACGGACACCTCGAACTCACGGCCGCGGGAACGGACTTCCACGCCCGGGTGGCCGCGACGCAGGCGGAGCTGTGGCAGGAGCGGCACCGGGGGATCCCGGACGAGGAGTACGTCATCACGCTCAAGGTCCTCCAGCGGTTCATCCACAACACGGGAGGCCACGCCTGGCACCACTGAGTGCAGGTTCGTCTCCCGTGGTCGGTGGCAGCACGTCGTCCACCCCGGTGTGCACGACGGGGTGCTCGGCCGGAACCGCCGCGGCGGGCCCGGCTCCTCGAGGAGCCGGGCCCGCCCGCGGGCCGCGTGAGCGCGGGTGTCACTGGCCGGCGACGGCCTTCGCGAGGAGCGGGGCGAGCTGCTCGACCACCCACGGGGCGCTCAGCGGGTCCGGGTAGGCGATGGCCGAGGAGAGCGAGTTGTCCGACGGGATGACCGTGAAGTGCTTGGTCTTCACCGCGTTCAGCGACTGGAACAGCTTGTTGGACTCCAGCTCGGTCGCGCCGATCACACCGCGGTCACCGAAGGGGTAGGTGACGAGGAGGACGTCGGCGTCGAGCTGGTCCAGGTTCTCCAGGCTCACGGCGTTCTTGTTCGGCGCGTAGTTCTTCGCCTTGTCGGTCTTGGTGAAGCCGAGCTTCTCGAAGACGCCCGGGTCCTGGTCGGCGTAGGACATGAAGCTGACCTGCTCGGGGTGGACGACCGCGTAGGTGTACGCCTTGCCCTTGAACTCGGGGTGCGCGGCGGCGGCTTCCGTCGTGGCCTTCTCGTTCGCCGCGATGACCTCGTCCGCCTTGGCGCTCAGACCGAGGGCCTTAGCGGCCGTCTTCAGCCGGTCCTGCCAGGTGAGGGTGTCGGCGTGGGCCTTGTCGGTGAAGGTGACCACCGGAGCGATCGGCTGCAGCTTGGCGTAGTCCGCGTCCATCTCCCAGGTGTTCATGCCGAGGATGATGTCGGGGGCCTCGGCCGCGATGGCCTCGTAGGCGGTGCCGTCGCTGTCGTCGTACGTCTTCAGCTTGCCGGCGCCGAGCTTGTCGATGGCGCGCTGCTTGTACTCGGGCACCTTGGCGCCGTCCTCCACGTCCGGGGTGATCACCGGGACGATACCGAGGGCCAGCGCGATGGCGGTGTCTCCGTCGGAGACCGTAGCGACCTTCACCGGCTTCTTCTTGACCTCGGTCTTGCCCCACGCGTTGGTGAGGGAGACGGGGAAGGCGGCGGACGCGTCGGCTCCGGCGGCGGCCGGCTTGTCCTTGGCGGCGGTCGAATCCCCGCCGCCGCACGCGGTGAGCAGGCCGAGACAGGCGGCGGCCGCGGTGAGGGCGGCGAGGGCGCGGACCGGGCGACGGCGCGTTCTGTGCAGAACGGACATGATGGTGGTGTCTCCTATGCGGGGATTCGACGGCCCAGGGGGAAGATCTGGGGCCGCTCTGAGCGGGGATGGGGGACGACGAGACAGTCCAGGCCGAACACTTCGGCCACGGTCTCCTCGGTGAGCACCTCTTCGGGAGTGCCCCGGCGCACGATCCGGCCGTCGCGCATGGCGACGATCGTCGAGGCGTACAGGGCCGCCTGGTTGAGGTCGTGGGACACCAGCACGATCGTCTTGCCGGCCTGCTCGTTGAGGTCGGCGAGGAGGTCCATGACCTCGATCTGGTGCGCGATGTCCAAGTAGGTGGTGGGCTCGTCCAGGAGCAGCGTCGGCGTGTCCTGGGCGAGCGCGAGGGCGATCCACACGCGCTGGCGCTGGCCGCCGGACAGCTGGTCGACCGGACGGTCGACCAGCTCGGCGGTACCGGTCGCCAGCAGGGCGTCCGCGATGACCACGTCGTCGGCGGCGGTGCGCCGCTGCCCGAACCGACGGTGCGGATGGCGGCCGCGCCAGACGAGGTCGCCGACGGTGATGGACTCCGGGGCGATCGGCGACTGCGGCAGGATGCCCAGGCGCCGGGCCACCTCGCGGGTGGACAGGGCGTGGATGTCCTGGCCTTCGAGGAGGACCGAGCCGGCCGCGACGGGCAGCAGCCGGGCGATGGACTTCAACAGGGTCGACTTGCCGCAGGCGTTCGGGCCGACCAGCGCGGTGATCTTGCCGGGCTCGATCCCGAGGGACAGCTCCTCGATGATCGGCTTGCGCTCGTACCCGGCGCTGATGCCGCGGGCTTCGAGCCGGAAGCCGGCGTCGGGGGAGGCGGGTGCGGGTCGTGCGCTCATGCGGGGGCTCCTTGCCTGCGCCGGAGGATCAGCCAGACGAAGTAGGGGGCGCCGAGCAGTGCAGTGAGGACGCCCGTCGGTACCGGGCTGATCACAGGGCCGTGCTGGGCGAGGACGTCGGCGCCGAGGACGATGACGGCGCCGATCGGGACGGCCAGGGCGACCGACCGGTCCGCGCCGACCAGCCGGATCGCGATGGGACCGCTGATCAGCGAGACGAATCCGATCGGGCCCGTGACGCTGGTGGCGAGCGCGGCGGCCGCGGCCCCGACCAGCAGCGTCGCGATCCGGACGGCGCCCACCCGGGTGCCGAGCCCGAGGGCGAGCTGGTCACCGAGGGCCATGCCACCCAGGGAGCGGCCCAGCAGCGCGGCGCAGAGCCCGCACACGGCGAGCGCGCCCGCCAGCGTGGACACCCCTTCCCAGGTGGCATCGTTGACGCTGCCGACCAACCAGCGCATCACCTGCGCGATCCCGTGCTGACCGGCCACCGTGAACAGGTAGTTCACGTACGCGGTGCACACGGCGCTCAGGCCGATGCCCACGAGGACCAGGCGGTACGTGTCCACGCCCCCGCCGCGCCCGCTCAGCGCGAGCACCGTCGCCACCAGGGCGAAGGCACCGCCGAGGCCGGCCAGGGAGGTCCCGAAGGGAACCGCCGGGGCGAACAGCAGCATCGTGGTGGCGCCGGCCCCGGCGCCCGCCGAGATGCCGACGATGTCCGGGGTGGCCAACGGGTTGCGGATGAGCCGCTGGTACAGGGCGCCGGAGAGACCGAAGAGGGCTCCGGCGAGCAGCGCCGCCAGTGCGCGCGGCATCCGGATGCGGAAGATCACGTAGTCGGCCAGTCCGGTGCGCAGCCCGAAGGCGGCGGGCAGGACGTCGCCCGCCGGGATCCGCTTGACCCCGCCGAGCAGCAGCGAGGCGGCGAGCAGACCGAGCAGCATCAGGACGAGTACGCAGACGACGAGGCGGGCCCTGCGGACCCCCGCCCGGTGGGCACCGCGCAGCCGGGCCGCGGTGGCGGCCCTGAGCTCGGCCGCGGTGTCCCGGGAGGCCCGTCCGAGGTCCCGGGCCCCGTCCGTACGGGGCGCGTGTGTCTGTGGCATGTCACTCACATCCGGACCAGGTCGCGGCGTCGCGCGAGCCACACGAAGAAGGGAGTGCCGAGGAGGGCGGTCATCACCGACACCTGGATCTCACCGTGGTCGATCACCAGGCGTCCCGCGGTGTCGGCGCCGACGAGCAGGACGGCTCCGCACACCATGGACAGCGGCAGCGACCAGCGGTGGTCCGCGCCCACCAGCATCCGGGCGGTGTGTGCGGCGACCAGTCCGACGAAGGCCACCGGCCCCACGGCCGCGGTGGCGGCGGCGCACAGCAGCACCGCCACGGCCGCACTCGCGAGCCGGGCCCGCTCCACCCGGATGCCGAGCCCGCGGGCGGTCTCGTCACCGAGGCTCAGCAGGTTCAGGGTGCGCCCCAGGGGAAGCGCCAGCAGCAGGCCGGTGAGCGCGAACGGGAGCACCTGGCCCAGGAACTGGCCCCGGCCGGTGAGTTGGCCGACGGACCAGAAGCGCAGGTGGGCGTAGACGGCCTCGTCGCGCACCACGAGCAGGGTGATGAGCGAGGACATCACCGCGGCGACGGCGACGCCCGCGAGGACCAGTCCGATCGTGCTGCTGCCCGCGTTGGTGCGGGTCCCGATCAGGAAGACGAGGACCGCGGTCACCGCCGAGCCCGTCAGCGCCATCCAGAAGTAGCCGTGCACGCCGGACGTGTCGAGGAAGAGGATGCCGAGTACGACGAACACGGCCGCGCCCTGCTCCACGCCGAGGACGCCCGGCTCCGCCAGCGGGTTCATCGTCAGCGCCTGCATGATGAGCCCAGAGGCGCCGAGGGCGGCCCCGACGGTCAGGCCCAGGAGCGTGCGGGGTATCCGCTCCGTCCACAGGACGTCGCCGTTGTAGCCCTCCGCGCCGGGGTGCAGCAGGATCCGCACGATTTCCAGCGGGGATATGTCACGCGCACCGAGGCCGATGCTCGCGATGGTCACGGCGGCCAGCATCAGGCCGGCGAGCACCACGACCACCGCTGCGCGCGGGGCACGGGGCCGCGCGGGCGTCGGGGTCGGTGGTGCGGCCGGCGAAGCCGATTGCTTCATGGGTCTTCGGGTACTCCTCACCTGCTCAAGCTCGAAGTTAGGTTAGCCTTACCGAAGCGGGGCCCGGTCCAATGCCGGAGTCGAACCGCTCACAATCAGGGGTCAAGAATGCGGACCCTGCGGTAGGGGAGGATGTTGTGGCCGAGACGGGACTGCGCAGCGTGCGGGCCGAGGAGACCCGTGCGGAGGACGCGATCGTGGCCGATGACGATTTCATCGCCGAAGGCGGACACCCGCTGCACGTCCACGAGTTCCACCAGTTCCTGCACGTGCCGGTCGGCCGGATCGTGGTCACCGCCCTCGGCCGGGACTACGAACTGTCCGCCTCGGTGGCCCTGTGGATCCCGGCGGGCATCGCACACAGCGCACGGTTCGGAGCCGACTCCGTCATCGCGGTCGAGTCCTTCGACGCGGATCGGTTCGAACTGCCGTACCGGGACGTCACCACCATCAACGTCACCGACGCCCAGCGCAGACTCGTCCTCGGGCGGATGCGCAGCACCTGCGCCCAGGAGGAGGACCCGGAGGTCTTCGCCGCGCTGTCCGCGGGGCACCGCAACTGCCTGCCGCTGCCCCAGCCCACCAGCCACACCGCCGGCGCCGTGGCGCGGGAGTTGGCCCGGACGCCGAGCGACCCGCGCACCGCGACGGAGTGGGCGGAGAACCTCTACACGAGCTCGACCAGCCTGCGCCGGGCCTTCCGCGCGGAGACCGGGATGGCCTTCTCCGAATGGCGCACCCGGCTCCGGCTCAACCATTCGCTGGGCCTGCTGGAGCAGGGCCAGTTGGTCAGTTCCGTGGCCGCCCGGGTGGGGTTCGTCAGCACCAACGGCTACATCCTGGCCTTCCGCCGCCACTTCGGGCAGACCCCGGGCGCGTACGTGCGCAGCTCGCTGGACCGGTCCGCCTGACCGGGCCGGGCCGGGCCCGAAACTGACCTGCCCCGTACCCGGGGTCACGACCCGGGTACGGGGCAGTCGGCATTCGGGTGTCCGGCTCAGCCGCCCTGGCCGGCGCTCCCCACCGGGCCGACCTTCACCGGGGCGCCGCCGCCCTCCGTGACCGGCAGTGTGCCGGTGCCCGGCCAGGCGAGGGTGACCGACCTGGTCTCGTCCGGCGGGGTCACCACCAGCCCCGTGACGCGGACGCCCGAGCCGCCCGAGGTGTTGAGCGGGTAGCTGATGCCGAAGTAGGTCGACTCGCCCTTCTTGAGGACGGCCGTGTCGGCCTGCCGCCCCGTACGCTGCGCGGACAGCGAGCCCGAGTCGGTCTTCAGGTCGACACCCGCGTACCCGGAGATCGTGCAGTCCCGGGTACCGCGGTTCTTCAGCGTCACCGCGACCGTGCCGTCCTTGTCGCCGCCGATGGTGCGTTCCGCGGCGGTGATCGCCAGCTCGTCGGTCCGGCACTTGCCGACCTTGCCGCTCGCGTCGGAGCCGGTCCCGGCGCCGGTCGTACCCTTGCCGTCGGCGCCCGTCCCCTGCGAGGGCTTCCCGCCGCCCTGAGTCGAACCGCCCCCCGAAGGCGAGGCGGTGGACGGGGCGGACGCGGTGGACGAAGCCGACGGGGTGCTCCGCGCCGCCCCGTCGTCGCCGTTCTGGCAGGCCGTGAGCGAAAGGCTCGCGGCGACGGCCACGGCGGCGAGGGTCAGCTGGTGAACGCGCATCGTTTCTTCCTCAGGATCGATCGGACGGAGGTGCGGGCGGTCGGTGCGGTGCGGATCGGTTCGGGAGGGTGTCTTCGACCAACAGGAGTCGCCCGACCCGCGCCGCCGTTCCACCCGACCGCCCACCCGTACCTTCCTGTTACACGTATCGTCGAACCCGACGCGCCCGCAGTGGTGCGGGGACGCCTCCAACCGGCCGGTACGGCGGTTTGCGTCGCTCCCGGGCACCCGTACGAGGTCTTCGTGCGCCGGGACAGACCCGTGACCCGGCAGATCTTGACCCCAACGGTCGGCATGCCTTCCCAACTCGCCTTCGCCCGGGCGACCGCTGCGCACCCCGGCGGTTGGTGCGGACACCTACCGAAGTGATCTCATGGGCGAACACGAGGTCGGTAGAGCGGCCGAACACGCGGGAAGGACATGGGGTGGTCGAGCGGGAAGCCGTGGGTGTCACGGTCACGGGATTGGTCGAGGCCGCCGCGGACGGCCAGGGCGGCGCCCTGTGGCGACTACGGCACAAGGGCCGACAACTCGACGCGAATCTGGTGCGCGTGCTGCCCGGCGCCGAGATCGCCGTGCACCGGGAACCCGAGGTGGACGTCCTGCTCACCGTCGTACAGGGCGGCGGTTCCCTGACCCTGGACGGTGCCGTGGTGGAGGTCGTGCCCGGCTCCCTCACCCTGCTGCCGCGCGGCTCCGCCCGCTCGCTCCGCGCAGGCCCCGAGGGACTGGTGTTCCTCACCGCGCACCGCAGACGGGCCGGCATGGCCATCGGCCGGCCGCCCCGCACCGAACCCCGCACACCGCAGTGCCCGCTCCACCTCGTCTGCGAGCAGTGCCACCGGCACGCCATCGAGGCCGACGCCCGGTACTGCAGCTGGTGCGGCACCCGCCTCATCCCCCGGGCCACCACGGGCTGACCCCCGAAGCGCTGGACCCCTACGGGAATCGGGCCAGGGGGGCGTCCTGGGCGAAGAAGGTCTTGGCGCGGAGCATCGCCCGCTCGTCGTCCCGCACCTGGCCCGGCCGGGAGCCGTTGCCGAGCAGCACCCCGCCGAACCCCATCCGCAGGTAGGCCGCGGTGTGGTGAAGGCTGGTCACCAGCCCCTCGGCGCGGACCTCGTCGTGGTCCGCCATGGCCGTCACGCCCCACAGGGTCCGGCCCGCCATCCGCTGCTTGAAGTCCGAGCCGGGGGTCGTGAGCCAGCCCGACCAGTAGTCGAGGTAGCGCTTGGCGTGCGCGGAGAGCGCGTACCAGTACAGGGGCGAGGCGATGACGACGTCGGTCCCCTCCAGCGTGGCCAGCCGCAGGGCCTCCTCGCTCGCCGAGGGCGTCCAATCCTCGGCCTCGTGCCGCCCGTCCTGGAAGTCGGGCAACGCCGCCCCGGCCAGGTCGACCCACCGCTGCCGGACACCGGCCGGCAACTGTTCGGCGGCCGCCCTCGCGAGCATCTCGGTGTTCCCGTCCGAACGGGAGCTGCCGAGGACGAAGAGGAACGAGCGGTCGGACATGAACATCACTCCAGCGGAGTGCGGTCGGGCCGGCGGAATGCCCGCCGGTGGGGCCGACGTTAGACGTTGACATCAATGTGAAGGTCAACCGGATGCAGAGGTACGGCACATGCTGATCGGCGAACTGTCCCGGCGCACCGGGGTCAGCTCCCGGCTGCTGCGCTACTACGAGGCGCAGGGGCTGCTCGACGCGGAGCGCGGCCCGAACGGGTACCGCGACTACACGGCGGACTCCGTGGCCGCCGTGCGCAAGGTGCGCGCCCTGCTCGCGGCCGGCCTGTCCACCGAGGTGATCCGCGCGGTGCTGCCGTGCGTGCGCGGCGAGGGGGTGCGCTTCGCCTGGTGCGAGGAGATCCGGTCCGTCCTCGACGGCGAACTGGCCGCCATGGACGCGCGCATCGAGGGCCTGCGGCACAGCCGCGCCGCCCTGGCCGGCTACCTGGAACAGCCCTGAGCGCCCCTGAGCAGCTCTGAGCCCCGCCCCCGGGGGAATCGGGGCGGGGCTCAGGGAGCGTGGGGGCGGGGCTCAGGCGGCGGCCGGCCGGCGCCGCTGCTCGCTCTCCGCGGCCCGGTTCCCTCGGGCGGGCAGGAAGCGGTCCAGGGCGAAGGCGCCCGGGCCGGTGAAGACGAGCAGCAGGAAGGCCCAGCAGTACATCGCGGAGGACTCGCCGCTGTTCTGGATCGGGAAGAGGGCGTCCGGCTGGTGGGCCGTGAAGTAGGCGTACGCCATCGAGCCGGAGGCGAGGAAGGCCGCGCTGCGGGTTCCGGCGCCGAGCAGCACCAGGGCGCCGGCGACGAGCTGGATCACCGCCGCGTACCAGCCCGGCCAGGCCCCGAGGGGGACCGTGCCGCCGCCGTGCGCGCCGCCGAGGACGCCGAAGAGGGAAGCGGCGCCGTGGCAGGCGAACAGGAGGCCGGTGACGATCCGGTAGAGGCCCAGGGCATAGGGCCGGGCGGCGTTCAGACGTTCCGTCATGGGGAGATCCTTCGTCGGGTAACGGGCACGTGGGGCGGGGGAGCGGGGGTGAGCGGGGGGAGGACCGTCAGCCGGTCCAGAGGGCCAGGGCGGCGGCCCCGCCGGCGGGCACCGGCAGGTCGTACACCCGGTGTTCGGTGGTGTGCGCCGGGTTCCGCGGCCGTGCCCACGTAGGGCTGGCGCGTGCCGTGCGCCAGGCCCTGCCCGGTGGACTTCAGCACGGCCTCCTTGCGCGTCCAGCAGCGGGCGAAGGCGGCCGCCCGGGCGGGCCGGGGCAGGGCCAGCAGTTCGGCGCGTTCGTCCTCGTGCAGGCCGGCCATGGTCTCGTGCACCAGGGCGTCCGACGGCAGGTCCTCGACGTCGACGCCCACCGGTACGGGGGCCACCGCGAGCAGGACCAGGTCGCCCGCGTGCGCCAGGGAGAAGTGGACGGGGCGGCCCGGCAGGTAGGGGCGCCCGTGCGGACCGCCGCACGCGGCGCACGGCTCCCGGTCGATGATGAGGCGGGCCGGCGGTGTTCCGAGCACCGTGCCCAGGACGTCCCGCCGGCAGACGTGCGCGACCAGGAAGCGGTCCACGTCCGCGAACCGCCGGAAACGGTCCGCCCGCAGGGACTCGGTACGGTCGAGCTCGCCCCGCCGGGCCGTGGCGGCCGCCGCGTTCTCCGCCACCGATGCCGCCCACACGCGGGTCTGCCCGGGCAGGGCCACCGGCAGCGGCACGGGATACACGGGGGGTACGTGAGCGGCGGCCGGCCGCGGTCGGGCCCGGAGCGGGGCCGGTCTCACAGCTGTGCGCAGACCAGGTCGGCCGTGGTGACCACGGCGCAGCGGCCCGCCGCCCACTCCAGGGCCATCCGGTGCTCACGCTCGGAGAAGTCGGCGACGGCATCGGCGACCACGAACGCCCGGACGTCCTGCATCCAGGCGTCGCAGGCCGTCATCAGGACGCCGATGTGGGCGTACACGCCGGTGATCACCAGCTGGTCCCGGCCCATCGCGCGCAGCCGTTCCAGGAGGTCGGTCCGGACGAAGGCGCTGTACTTCCACTTCGTGAGCACCGTGTCGTCCGGGCCGGGCGCCACGGCGGCGGGGATCGCGGCGGCCGTCGGGTCGGCGGGCAGACCGGGCCCCCAGAAGTCCTGCTGGAGCCCGCGCTCGGCCGGACTCTGGCCGCCGGGCTGCGCGGTGTAGAACACGGGCACCCCGGCCCGGCCCGCCTCCTTCTTCAGCCGCGCGACCTGCTGGAGCATGCCGGTGACGGGCTGGGCGTCCGTGTCGAAGGCCGACAGGAAGTAGTTCTGCAGGTCGTGGACGAGCAGGACCGCGCGGTCCGGATCCACCGTCCAGTCGACGCGGTTGGCCGGCAGCTCCGCGGCGGTCGGCAGCGGGTAGGGGGCGATGGCGGGCAGGGCCATGGGTTCATCCGTTCAGTGCTGATGGGGCGGTACGGGGACGGGGGCGGCAGCGGGTGCGGCGGGTGTGGCGGCGGGTGTGGCGGCGGGTGTGGCGGCGGGTGTGGCGGTGCGCAGGTCGCGTTTGGAGACCTTGCCCACGCCGGTCTTGGGGAAGGCGGCGACGAACTCCACCCGGTCCGGAACCTTGTAGGCCGCGAGGCCGCGCTCCCGCACGAACTTCTTCACGGCGGCGGGCCGCAGTTCTGCGGCGCCCTCGCGCAGGATCACGTAGGCACAGGTGCGTTCGCCGAGATAGGGGTCCGGTTCGCCCACCACGTTGGCGTCGTGGACGGCCGGATGCGCCAGGATGTGGTTCTCCACATCCTCCGCCGCGATCTTCTCCCCGCCCCGGTTGATCTGGTCCTTGGCGCGTCCCTCGACGACCAGGTGCCCGGTGGGCGTCATCCGGACGATGTCCCCGGTCCGGTAGAAACCGTCCGCGGTGAACGACCGGGCGTTGTGCTCGGGCGCGTTCCAGTACCCGCGGATGGTGTAGGGGCCGCGGGTCAGCAGGTGGCCGGACTCGCCGGGGAGCACCTCGCGGTCCTCGGCGTCGACGATCAAGATCTCGTCGCCCGGGGAGATCGGCCGGCCCTGGGTGGTGACGACGGTCTCCTCGGGGTCGTCGAGGCGGGTGTAGTTCACCAGCCCCTCCGCCATCCCGAACACCTGCTGGAGGGTGCAGCCCAGGCCCGGCCGGACCCGGCGGGCGGCCTCCTCGCTGAACTTGGCGCCGCCCACCAGCAGGACGTCCAGGCTGCCGAGGTCCCGGTCGGTGCGCGCGGCGGCCTCCGTCCAGAGCAGGGCCAGCGGAGGGACCAGGCCGGTGATCGTCACGCCCTCGGACTCGATCAGCGGGAAGGCGACGTCGGGCACCGGCTGCGGGCACAGCACCACCCGGCCCCCCGCGTACAGGGCGCCCAGCGAACCGGGCGAGGACAGCGGGAAGTTGTGGGCGGCGGGCAGGGCCACCAAGTACACCGAGTCCGCGTCCACCGCGCAGATCTCGTTCGAGGCCCACAGCGAGTAGATGTAGTCGTCGTGGGTGCGCGGGATCAGCTTGGGCACGCCGGTGCTGCCGCCGGAGAGCTGCAGGAAGGCGAGGTCGTGCGGGGCGGGCCCGGGGCCGAGCCCTGCGGCGGGTACGTCCAGCGGGACCTCGGCCAGCGCGGTGAAATCACCCGGGTCGGCGTCCGCGACGAACACCTCGCGCAGTCCCGGGACTTCGGCGCGGACGGCGGCGGCGAGCTCGCGGTAGTCGTAGCCGCCGTGCACCGCGGGGATCACGTACGCCGCCGCCCCGGTGAAGGAACAGAAGTAGGAGATCTCGGTGCGGCGGTGCGCCGGCAGGGCGAAGACGGGCAGGGCGCCGATCCGGAACAGCGCGAAGACGACCTCGAAGAACTCGGCCGTGTTCGGCAGTTGTACGACCACCTTGTCGCCGGGGACGATGCCGCGCGCCGTGAGGCCCGCGGCCATCCGGTCGGCCCGCGCGTCGAGTTCGCCGTAGCTCCAGGTGCGCCGGCCGCCGTCCGGGCCGCCGGCCGGGTCCACGACGGCGATCCGGTCGGGGTGGGCCGCGGCCCGCTCCCGCAGGACGGATCCGAAGGTCTCGCCCCGCCACCAGCCGGCCGCCCGGTAACGCTCGGCGAACTCGGCGGGCCAGGGCCGCCAGGCGGCGGCGGAGCCGTGGTCGTGGCGGGGGTCGCGGGGGTCGCGGGGGTCGCTCACAGTTCGGCTCCGACGGCCTGCAGGAAGGTGCGGAACTTCGCCGCGGTCTCCGCGGTCTCGGCATCGGGCTCGGAAGCGGAGACGATCCCCGCCCCGGCGTACAGGCGCAGCCGGTTGTCCTCGGCCTCGGCGCAGCGGATCGTGACGACCCACTCGCCGTCGCCGGTGCCGTCCTCCCAGCCGATCATGCCGGTGAAGAAGCCGCGGTCGAAGGGCTCGGTCTCTTCGATCACCCTGCGGGCCACGTCGGTCGGACTGCCGCAGACGGCCGGGGTCGGGTGCAGGCTGGAGGCGATCTCCAGAGCGGAGACGTCGGGCCGCGCGAGCACTCCGGTCACGGTGGTGGACAGGTGCCACATGGTGGCCGTACGGAGCAGGGTGGGCCGCTCCGGGACGTCGAGGGAGGTGCAGTACGGGGCCATGGCCTGGTGCACCGCGTCGACGACGACGGCGTGCTCGTGCAGGTCCTTGGCGGACTGGAGCAGGGCGGCGGCCCGGCGGACGTCCTCGGCGAGGTCCGCGCTGCGCGGGGTCGACCCGGCCAGCGGATTGGAGATGAGCCGGTCGCCCCGGCGGGACAGCAGGAGCTCGGGGCTGGCGCCGAGCAGGTTGCGGCCGGGGCCGGTGGGGAGCGCGAAGGTGTAGCCGGAGGGGTCACGGCGGGCGAGCCGCTGGACCATGGCGGGTATGTCCAGTGGTCCGTCGGAGGCGAGTTCCAGGGTCCGGGCCAGTACGACCTTGCTGAACTCCCCCTGCCACATCCGGTCCACGGCCGAGGACACGCCCTTGGCGTAGACGTCCGGCTCGGGGACGGAGGCGATGGCCCAGTCGGCGGGCGCCGGTCCGGCGGCGGGCAGGGCGATCAGCGGGTCGGAGGCCAGCGGCGGGCCGCTGCGCAGCGACTCCGGCACGACGAGGGCGGCGCGCGCGTCCGGGGCGAAGGGGATCGCGCCGATCACCACGGGGTAGGGGTGCCCGGCCCGCCGGGCCTCGGCCAGGGCCTGGGCGACGCGGTGCGGCAGGGGTTCGGCACAGTGGGCGACCTCCTGGCGGATGCCCCGGGCCAGCAGCGTCCGGGTGGGCGTCGCGAGGAACCGGGCCCCGGGGCGGTAGGCGTCGAGCAGCGTGGTGGCGGCACCGACGGAGGGGTGCACCGGATCGGCCGGTGCGGGGGGCGTGGCGACTTGGTGGACCGTCGGCACGGTGACTCCTCTTCAGGGTGGGGGCAGGTGCGGGCAGGTGGGTGCGGCCGGGCGGTCGCCGGCTGCGGGGTGGTGCGCAGGTGCGGGGAGGTGCGCGTGGCGCGGGTGGTACGCGTGTTGCGGGGATCGCGCGGAGTGCGCGGGGCAGGACGGGGGCGGCCGCGGGGTCAGCGCAGGGTGGCTCCGCCGTCCACGTAGAGGTCCTGCATGGTGATGTGGCGCGCCTGGTCCGAGGCGAGGAACGCGACGGCGTCCGCGATGTCCTGCGGGTCGGCGATCCGGCCCAGCGGGATTCCCGTCCGGTAGCTGGCGAGGTCCCCGTCCAGCACGCGGGCGGGCGCCTGCGGGTCGGTCCAGAGCCCCCACTGCATCGGGGTGTCGGTGGAGCCGGGCGCCACGATGTTGCAGCGCACCCCGCTGCGGGCGTACTCCAGTCCCAGACACTTGGTGAACATGACGGCCGCGGCCTTCGAGGCGGCGTACGCGGCCATGCCGGTGCGCGGGATCCCGGCGGCGTTCGAGGCGACGGTGACCACGCTGCCGCAGCCGCGGGCCGCCATGCCGGGGACGACGGCGCGGGAGGTGAAGAAGACGCCCTGGACGTTGACCGCGAAGGTGGCCGCCCAGTCCTCGTCGGTCAGTTCTGCGACCGGTGCGGTGCGCAGGACCCCGGCCACGTTCACCAGGACGTCGATCGGGCCGAGTTCCCGCCCGATCCGCCCGACGGCGCGGTCGACGGCCGCCGGGTCGGTGACGTCGAGTTCGTAGGCGCGGACGGCCCCGTCGCCGGCGTCCGGCGCGCGTCCGGCCTCCGGGTCCAGTTCGGCCGCCAGCGCGGTGACGGCCTTCGCCGAGACGTCCGTCGCCGCAACGGTGGCGCCGAGGCGGAACAGCGTACGGACGACGGCCTCGCCGATGCCCTGGCCCGCGCCGGTGACGAGCGCGACCTTGCCGGTGAATCCGCTGGTCCCGGGGATGCCGGGCACACGGTGGTCGGACATGCCGCCCCCTTCTCGGTTCTTAGGTAAGCCTAACCTAATTAAATGCTGAACGGCACTACGCGGCAGGTGCGTTGTCCGCCGGGGACGCGTCCCCGTCCTCGTCGCCCTGGGGCTCGTGGTGGTCGAGGCCGACGACACCGCGCTTCCAGAAGCCGTCCACGTCCGTGTACTCCCGGGTGATGACGGTCTCTCTTCCTCGGAGGGGAGGGGGCGGGCGGGGGCGCTGTACAGCGCCCCCGCCCGGCGGGTCAGTCCCGGGCGGCCGGCCCGCCCGACGCCAGCGCACGCGCCAGCACCGGGCCGATCTGCGCCAGGACGGCGGGCGACATCAGGTCGTCGTGCGAGCAGTCCAGGACGTGCTCCTCGATCCGACCGTCCAGGTGCGCGGGCCAGACCAGACCCGGCGCCTCCTCGGCCGGAGTGGACCGGGACGCGGTGAAGAACAGCACGTCACCGCGGTAGCGGAGGGTGCGGCTGCGCGACAGCAGCCGTACGCAGTGCACGTTCGTGTCGACGATCGCCCCCAACAGAGCCTCGTCGAAGCCGGCCAGCAGGCCCTGGCTGTCGCGGATCGCGCCGACCGCCTCCGCCCGGTCCACCGGAGCGTCCGTCTCTGGTTGGTTGAGCCCGGCCACCGAGAGCAGGAAGCCGCTCTCCTCGCGCTCCAGCCGCTCGCGCCAGTCCGGGGCGTCGATGTACGACCAGTCCTCGATCTCCGGCGGGTACGCGTCCAGCAGCCCCAGGAAGGCCACTTCCTCCCCGCGCTCCTGGAGCAGCGCGGCCAGCGTCTGCGCCACGGTCCCGCCGAAGGAATAGCCGAGGAAGTGGTACGGACCCTGGGGCTGCACCGTACGGATCTCCTCCAGGTACAGCTCCGCGAGGGCGGCCACGTCGGCGACCTCGGGCTGTTCTCCCGCGAGCCCCGGCGACTGGAGCCCGTACACCGGCCGGTCCGCGTCCAGGTGACGCAGCAGGCCCGTGTACTGCCAGGCGAAACCGGACGCGGGGTGGAAGCAGAACAGCGGTGCGGCCGTGCCCCGTTCGCGCAGCGGCATCAGCACCCGCAGCGCGTCCCGGCGGGCGTCCGAGCCGATCCGGGCGGCCAGGTCGGCCACCGTCGGCGCGGCCATCACGGCACCGACCTGGACCGGGGTGCCGAGCGATGCGCGGATCCGGCCGACGAGCCGCATCGCCAACAGCGAATGGCCCCCGAGCTCGAAGAAGTTGTCCTCGGCGCCGACCCGCTCCAGGCCCAGCACGTCCGCGAAGATCGCGCACAGCAGCTCCTCGCGCGCGTCCTTCGGCGCCCGGCCGCCGCCCGCGTCCCCGAAGTCGGGGGCGGGCAGCGCCGCCCGGTCCACCTTGCCGTTCACCGTCAGCGGCAGCGCCGACAGCTCCACGAAGGCCGACGGAACCATGTACTCCGGCAGCGCGGCCGACAGCCGGGCCCGCAGGGCGGCCGGCTCGGGCGCGTCCGAAGCCGACGCCACCGTGTAGGCGACCAGCCGCTTGACCCCGGTCGGCCCGGTGTGGACGACCACGGCCGCCGCGGCGATGCCCGGCTCGGCCGCGACGGCCGACTCGACCTCGCCGAGCTCGATGCGGAACCCGCGGATCTTGACCTGGTCGTCGGCGCGCCCGAGGTAGTCGATCTGTGCGTCCCCGCGCCAGCGCACCAGGTCGCCCGTGCGGTACATCAGCGTCCCCGGCTCGCCGAACGGGTCGGCGACGAACCGCTCCGCCGTCAGCGACGGCCGCCCGAAGTAGCCGCGGGCCAGGCCCGCCCCCGCGAGGTACAGCTCACCGGCCACACCCGCCGGTACCGGCCGCAGCGCACTGTCGAGCACGTAGGCCCGGGTGTTGTAGATCGGCCGCCCGACGCACGAGCTGATGCTGTCGTCGACATCGGCGCCCAGCGCGTTGATCGTGTACTCGGTCGGGCCGTACAGGTTGTAGCCCATGGTGCCCTCGGTGCGCTTCAGCAGCTCCCAGAGCCCGTCCGGCACCGCCTCGCCGCCCAGCAGGAAGAGCGTGGGCCGGTGCCGGTCCGCGTCCAGCAGGCCCGCCTCGACCAGCTGGAGCCCGTAGGACGGCGTCACGTTGACCACGTCGATGCCCACACGGTCGTAGTGCGCGGTCAGGGCCGTCGGGTCGAGTCGCAGCTCCTCGCCGATGACGTGCACCTCGTGCCCGTCGACCAGCCAGAAGAACTCCTCCCAGGACATGTCGAAGGCGAAGGACACGGTGTGCGCCACCTTCATCCGGCGCCCGCCCGCGAGCGCCACCGCCGGAGCGAAGATCCGCTCGCGGTGGTTGAGGAGCATGTTGGTCAGACCCGAGTAGGGGACCACGACCCCCTTGGGCCGCCCGGTGGAGCCCGAGGTGTAGATGACGTACGCCGGGTGCCGGCCGTCCCGGACGCCCTTCAGCTCCGACTCCGCCAGCGGCCCGTCAGGCTGTCCGGCCAGCTCGGTCAGCACCGCCGGATCGTCCAGCAGCAGCGCCGGTACGCCCTCCACCACCGGCACCCGGTCCGTCACCGGGGAGGTCGTGACCAAGCACAGCGGGGCGGCGTCCGCCACCATCGCGCCCAGCCGGTCCACGGGGTGGTCCAGGTCCAGCGGCAGATAGGCCGCGCCGGTCTTCAGTACGGCGAACAGCGCGACCACGAAGTCGGCCGACCGGGGCAGCCCGAGGGCCACCACGGCCTCCGGCCCCGCACCCCGCGCCACCAGGGCCCGGGCCAGCCGGTTCGCGCGGGAGTCGAGCTCCGCGTAACTGAGCCGCTGGTCCTCGAAGACCAGCGCGGTCTGCGCGGGCGTCCGCGCGGCCTGCTCGGCGAACAGGTCGATCACCGTGGTGTCCGGGACGGCGTGGCCCGTGTCGTCGCCGGTCGCCAGCAGTTCGGCCCGGTCCACCGCGTCCAGGGTGACCAGCCGGCCCACCGGGACCGACCCGCCGTCGGCGAGCTGCTCCACCAGCAGCGCGAGCCGGCCCGCCAGGTGCCGGGCGGTGCCCTCGTCGTACAGGTCGGGCCGGTAGCCGAGGCTCAGCTCCAGCGCCGGGCCGGGGGTGACGGCGAGGGTCAGCGGGTAGTGGGTGCCGTCGACGCTGTGCGTCCAGCCGATCGCGTGCGCCGCCACCGCCTCCTCGCGGGCGGCGTCGTTCAGCGGCGTGTTGCGGAACACGTACAGGGTGTCGAAGAGCTGGCCGAGGCCGGTCAGCTGCTGGATCGGGCCGAGTCCCACGTAGTGGTGCGGCAGCAGCGCCGCGTGCTCGCCCTGCACCCGTACCATCAGCTCGCGCAGCGGCTCGTCGGGGCGCAGGGCGACCCGGAACGGCAGCGTGTTCATGAACATGCCGATCATCTGGTCGACGCCGGCGAGGTCCGCGGGACGGCCGGAGACGGTGGCACCGAACACCACGTCGTCGCGGCCCGTCATCCCGGCCAGTGCCATAGCCCAGGCCGTGCTGAGCACGGTGTTCAGGGTGACCCCGCAGCCGCGGGCGAAGGACCGCAGCCGGTCGCTGGTCGACTCGTCCAGGGACAGGTCCACCACCTCGGCGGTCACCGGCTGCCGGTCCGGATCGGCCCGGGCCACCAGCGTGGCCTGGTCCAGCCCGGACAAGTGGGTGCGCCAGGCCTGCTCGGCGGCCTCCCGGTCCACGGCCGCCAGCCAGCGCAGGTAGTCCCGGTAGGGGGTGACGGGCGCCAGCACGTCCGCCGAGCCGCCGTGCCCGTACAGGGCGAACAGTTCCTCGAAGAACAGCGACTCCGACCAGCCGTCGGTGAGGATGTGGTGCTGCGTCACGCACAGCATCCAGCGCTCCGCCGAGAAGCGGATCAGGGCCACGCGCAGCAGCGGCGGAGCCGCGAGGTCGAACCGGGCCGCCGCGTCGGCGAGGGAGAACTCCCGCAGCGCCTCGTCCTGCGCCGCCCGGTCGAGATGGCTGAGGTCGATCTCCCGCCACGGCAGCTCCCACTCGCCCGGGACCACCTGCACCGGGCCGTCCAGGCCCTCGTGCCAGAAACCGGACCGCAGGTTGGGGTGGCGGCGCAGCAGCGTGTCGAAGGCGGCGCGCAGGGCGGGCCCGTCGACGGCGTGCAGCAGCTCGACGAAGTTCTGCATCAGGTAGACGTCGAGGGCCCGGTCGTCGTAGACGGCGTGGAAGTACAGGCCCTCCTGCAGCGGCGCCAGCGGCAGCACCTCCTCGACGTGCGGGAACACCGCAGCCAGCGCGGCCTCCTGCCCGGCGTCGAGGGTGACGAGCGGACCGGCCGAGGCCAGGTAACCGCCCTCTTGGTCGCCGGCGTTGCGGGCCGCCGCGGCCATCCGCTCCACGGTCCGCTGCTCGAAGACGTCGCGCGGGGTGAGGACCAGGCCGGCCTTGCGGGCCCGGGTCACCAGCTGGATGGAGACGATGCTGTCCCCGCCCAGTGCGAAGAAGTCGTCGTCGATCCCCGCCGAGGCGAGCCCCAGCACCTGCGCGAAGACGGCGCACAACGCCTCCTCGCGGGCGTCGCGCGGCGGCCGCGACAGCTGCGCCGCACCCAGCTCGGGCGCGGGCAGCGCGCCCCGGTCCAGCTTGCCGCTGACGTTCGTCGGGAGGGAGCCGAGGACCACCACGGCGGCCGGGACCATGTAGTCCGGCAGTACGGAGGCCAGAGCCTCGCGCAGCGCCGACCCTTCGACCGGGCCGGTCACGTAGCCGACGAGCCGCTTCACGCCGGGGGTGTCCTCGCGGACCACCACGGCGGCGGACCCGACCCCGGGCAGCGCGGACAGGGCCGACTCCACCTCGCCGAGCTCGATCCGGTAGCCGCGGACCTTCACCTGGTCGTCGGCCCGCCCCAGGAACTCCAACTGCCCGTCGCCGCGCAGCCGTACGAGGTCGCCCGTACGGTACATCCGCGAGCCCGCCGGGCCGTACGGATCGGCCACGAACCGCTCGGCGGTCAGCGCGAACCGGCCCAGGTACCCCCGGGCCAGTCCGTGGCCCGCCAGGTACAGCTCGCCGGGGGTCCCGGCCGGCGCGGGCCGCAGGGCGGAGTCCAGCACGCGGGCGCAGGTGTTGCCGATGGGTCGGCCCACGATCGGGGTGGTCGAGTCGGCCAGGTCGGCGCCGAGGGCGTCCACCGTGTACTCGGTGGGTCCGTACAGGTTCACCGACATGACCCCGGGCGCCGCCCGGACCTCGGTCCACAGCGCCTCGGGAACGGCCTCGCCGCCCAGCAGCAGCAGCCCCGGCCGGTGGTGCGAACGGCTCAGCAGCCCCCACTCCAGCAGGGCGCCGGCGTAGGTGGGCGTCACGTCCATGGCGTCGATCCGGTGCTCGCGGACGTAGCCGACCGTGAACTCGGCGTCGCGGCGGCCGATCTCGTCCAGGACGTGCAGCTCGTGGCCCGAGACCAGCCAGAACAGCTGCTCCCACGAGGTGTCGAAGCTGAAGGAGGCGGTGTGCAGGGCCCGCAGCGGCCGCCCGCCGGCCGCCGCGACGGCGGGGGCGAAGACGTCCGCGATGTGGTTGGCGTACAGGTTCGACAGACCGCCGTGGGTCAGGACGACGCCCTTGGGGCGGCCCGTGGACCCGGAGGTGTAGATCACGTAGGCCGGGTGCCCGGACTCCGTGCGAGGCGGCCGGAAACCCCCGCCGAGCGAGGCGAGTTCCGCGGTCGTCCGCGCCGCGTCCAAGACGATCCGGGCCGGTCCGCCCGCCGCCGCGGCGGGCAGCAGTGCGAGCGCCGCCTCTGTGGTCAGCACGCACACCGGCGCCGCGTCGTCCAGCATCAGGGCGATCCGCTCGGCGGGGTAGTCCAGGTCCAGCGGCAGGTAGGCGGCCCCCGACTTCAGGACGGCCAGGACGGCCACCACCGACGCGGCCGAGCGCGGTACGGCCAGCGCCACCACCGACTCGGGTCCGGCGCCGCGCGCGGCCAGCAGCGCGGCCAGTCGGTCCACCCGGTCGTCGAGTTCCGCGAAGGTCAGCCGGTCGGGTCCCGCAACCACGGCGCACGCGTCCGGCGTCGCGGCGGCCTGCGCGGCGAACCGGTCGGCGACCTTACCGTCGGCCACGTCCCGCGCGGCGCCCGCTTCCGCGGTACGCAGCTCCGCGCGGTCGGCGGCGGTCAGCGGCTCCAGCGTGCCCACCGGGCGGCCCGGGTCGCCGGCGACCTGGTCCAGCAGGGCGGTGAACCGCTCGGCCACCCGGGCGGCGGTCCGGGCGTCGAAGAGGTCCGGCCGGTACTCCAGGGCCAGTTCGGCCCGCTCGTCCAGGGACACGGACAGGGTGAGCGGGTAGTGCGTGCCGTCCCGGGCCTCGACGCCCGTCACCCGCACCCCGTCGGACAGCGCCGGGCGGGCGGAGGGGTCCACCGGATAGTTCTCGATGACGACGAGGGTGTCGAACAGCTCGCCGCCGCCCGCCTGCTTCTGGATCAGGCGCAGGCCCAAGTGGTGTTGGGCGAGCAGGGCGTTCTGCTCGTCCCGGAACCGTCTCAGCAGGTCCGCGACGCTCTCCCACGGCCGCGCCGTGAGCCGCACCGGGACGGTGGTGATGAACAGTCCGACCATCGACTCGACGCCGGGGATCTCCTCGGGCCGGCCCGCGACCGTCAGCCCGAAGACCACGTCCCGGCGGCCCGTCAGGCTGCCGAGCAGCAGCCCCCAGGCCGCCTGGATCACCGTACTGGGCGTGGTGCCCAGCGAGCGCGCCGCCGCCGTCAGCCGGGCGGTGGCCGCCTCGGACAGCTCCACGCGGTGCACACCGGGCCGCACCGCCGTACGGGAGGCGTCGGCCGGGGCCACCAGCACGGCCTCGTCCAGCCCGGCCAGCGAGGTCCGCCAGGCGCCCTCGGCGGCCGGCACGTCCTGCGCCTTCAGCCACTTGAGGTAGTCGCGGTAGGGGCGCACCGGCTGCTGGGCCGAGGAATCGCCGTCGTTCTCGTACAGCGCGAGGAGGTCCCCGACGAGCAGCGGCATCGACCAGCCGTCGACCAGGATGTGGTGCACGGTGACCACCAGGAGGTGGTCGCCTCGGCCCCGGCGCACCAGCAGCAGCCGCAGCAGCGGCGGCCGGTGCAGCTCGAACCGGCGGTCCAGCTCGGCCCGTTCCACCCGCCGCACGGCGGCCTGGGAGGGGTCCGCCGACAGGTCCGCCCGGCCGAGCACGAAGGTCACCTCGGCCGGCACGAACTGCACCGGCTGCGGCACCCCCTCGTGCCAGAAGCCGGCCCGCAGGTTGGGGTGGCGGCGCAGCAGCGCCGCGCCCGCCCGCTCCATCCGGTCCGCGTCGACGGGGCCGGCCAGCGACACGGAGACCTGCACCGTGTACACGTCCGGCGCGCTCGCGTCGTAGACGGAATGGAACAGCATGCCCTGCTGCAAGGGGGACAGCGGAAGCATGTCCTCGATTCGAGCCTGCGTCACTGCTGGGCCCTCCACATTTCTTCGAGCATGGTGATCTGGTCCTGGTCGAGATCGACCAGGTCGAGGTCCGAGGGGGTGTGCCCCGCGGACGTGCCGCCGTCGGCCCAGGCGGCGAGGGCGTCCACGGCGGCCGTCCAGCCGTCCGCGAGCTGCCCCACGGTGTCCTGGGAGAGCGCCTCGCCCGCCCAGGTGAAGTGCGCGGTGAGTTCCGGCCCGCCGTCCCCGTCGGTGATCTCCGCGGTGATCTCCAGTACGTGGGAGAGCGGCATCGCCGGGTCGGGGCGGGCGGACAGGGCGTCCGCCTCCGGGGCCGGGCCCCAGGCGGAATCGGCCCGGCCGGTCTGCCGGCCCAGGTAGTTCCACAGGATCTCGGCCCGGGCCGTCGGGTCGAACAGGCGTGCCGTGGCCGGGTTGTTGTACCGGAGCAGGCCGGCGCCGAGCCCGCCGTCGGGCACGGCCCGCAGCAGCTCCTTGACCTCCTTGAGCAGCGCCCCGGCGTCCGTGCGTCCGGCGGCGACCGCCGCCGGGTCGTACGCGCCCACCGGCAACCGCAGCGGGTGGATGCTGGTCAGCCAGCCCACCGTGCGGGTGAGGTCGGCGCCCGGCAGCAGTTCCTGCTCCCGGCCGTGACCCTCCAGGTCCACCGTGAACCCGTCCGGCCGGGGCCGGCCCGAGCGGGTCGCCCAGTCGCCGACCGCCAGCACCAGCGCGCTCAGCAGGGTGTCCCCGACCGTGCCGTGGAAGGCGGCCGGAACGGCCTGGAGCAGCGGTGCCGTGCGCTCGGCGGAGATCCGTACGGACAGCCGGCGCGCGGTGGCCGCCGTGTCGGTGCCCGGGTCCAGCGGACGTCCGGCGAGCAGCGGCCCACCCGGGGCGGCGGCCAGCCAGCGGTCCAGCTCGGCGGTGCGGCGCGGGCTCTGCGCCTCGGCCAGCAGGTGCGTGGTCCAGGCCCGCAGCGGGGTCCCGACCGGCTCCAGGGCCGGTGTCCGGCCCGCGGCGGCGCCCTCGTGGGCCGCCTGGAGGTCGGGCAGCAGGATCTGCCAGGACACCTCGTCCACCGCGAGGTGGTGGGCGACCAGCAGGAGCCGGCCCGGCTCGGCCGGACCCCGGTCGAGGTGCACGGCGCGCACCAGCGCCCCCGATTCGGGATCCAGCAGCCGCCAGACGCGCTCGGACTCGGCGGTGACCAGCTGGCGCAGGGCGGCCTCCGACAGGCCCGCCGCGTCCACGCCCTCCAGGACGGCGGCGGCGTCCACCGCACCCACCGGGCGGATCTCCGCACTCCACACCCCGGGGCGGGGCACGGTCAGCAGCTGGCGCAGCCCGTCGTGGTGGTCCAGTACGGCCTGCAGCGCGGCGGTGAGGTGCGGGCGCCGGACCCCGGCGGGCAGCCGGACCAGCCGGGCCTGCGCGAACGAGGCGAACGGGCCGCCCCGTTCGGCCAGCCAGGCGGCCACCGGGGGCAGCGGCAGCGGGCCGGGGCCCGCGCCGGCCGTACGGGCGGCGGGTGCGGCCGCACCTTCGGGCACCGTGGCCACCGAGGCCAGTGCGGCCGGGGTCGGGTGCGTGAAGACCTGCCGGGCGGAGACGGTCAGCCCGGCCTTGCGGGCCAGCCCCACCAGCCGGATGGAGACGATGCTGTCGCCGCCGAGCTCGAAGAAGTTGGCGTCGGGGCCCACCTCGGGCAGGCCCAGCACCTCGCCCATCAGGGCGCACAGGATCTGCTCGGGGGTCCCGGCGGGGACCTGAGCGGCCTGCGGGAGCGGTGCGGCCGGTACGGCGATCACCGGCGCGGGCAGCGCCCGTCGGTCCAGCTTGCCGTTGGCCGACAGCGGCAGCTGCTCCAGCACGGTGAACACGGCCGGGACCATGTACTCGGGTAGGCGGGCGGCGGCCAGGGTGCGCAGGGCCGCAGGGTCAACGGTCGCGCCGGGCGCCGGGACCGCGTAGGCCACCAGGCGGCGTACGCCGGGCTGGTCCTCCCGGACCACGACCGCGGCCCGGTCCACCTCCCGCGCGCCGGTCAGGACCGCCTCGATCTCTCCGAGTTCGATGCGGAACCCGCGCAGCTTGACCTGGTCGTCGGTGCGGCCGAGGTAGTCGAGCCGGCCGTCGGCGAGGCGGCGTACGAGGTCGCCCGTGCGGTACATCCGGGTGCCGGGGGCGCCGTACGGGTCGGCGACGAAGCGTTCGCCGGTCAGCGCGGGGCGGCCGAGGTAGCCGCGGGCCAGCTGGACGCCGGCCAGGTACAGCTCGCCGGGGACCCCGACGGGCACCGGCCGCAGCCGCTCGTCGAGCACGTACACGCGGGTGTTCCACACCGGCAGGCCGATGGAGGCCGAGGCCCGTCCTTCGGCGGCGGTGAGCTCCGTGCAGGCACCGGAGGTGACGTCGACGGCCGCCTCCGTGGGGCCGTAGAGGTTCTCCAGTGCCACCGGGGCGCCGGCGGCCGAGGCGTGGAAGCGGGTGACGAGCTCGCTGGGCAGCGCCTCGCCGCTGCACACGACCAGGCGCAGTGCGGGGCAGTCGGCGATGGCGCTCTCCCCGAGGAAGGCGGCGAGCATCGAGGGGACGAAGTGCAGGACCGACACGCGCTGTGCGCGGATCAGCTCGGCGAGGTACAGCGGGTCCTTGTGCCCGTCAGGACGGGCGATGACCAGCGGGACGCCCTCGGCGAGCGGCCAGAAGAACTCCCACACCGACACGTCGAA